>NZ_MVHE01000198.1 GCF_002086155.1 Mycobacterium angelicum
GTTGTGGCCCCCGGTGCCGCCGGTGCCGACCTGGCCGCCCGCCCCGCCGGCACCGCCGGTGCCGCCGGTGCCGCCGGTGCCGCCCACGACGGTTTCCTGCCAAGGCCGCGTTTCGACGACGGTGGCCTTGCCGGCGGCGCCGTTGCCGCCCGCGCCGCCGGTGCCGCCTTGGCCGCCGGTGCCGTTGGTGCCGTCAAAACCGCTGTTGCCGCCGGCGCCGCCGGCGCCCCCGGCTCCGCCGGCCAGCCCGGTGCCGGCGGTGCCGTCGGCTGCGACGGTGGTGACGTTGTCGCCGGTGCCGCCGGTGCCGCCGGTGCCTCCGGTGCCGCCGGTGCCGCCGGCGCCGTTCGTGCCGCCGGTGCCCCCGGTGCCGGCCTGGCCGCCGGAGCCCGCGGTGCCGCCGGTGCCGCCCTGGCCGCCGTCGTAGCCCGCGGCGCCCAGGCCCACACCGGACTTGCCGGCGGCGCCGGCGCCCCCGGCGCCGCCGTTGCCGCCCAGACCGCCGTTGCCGTTGGTGCCGACGGCACCGCTGGTACCGCCGCTCTCGGCGTGGCCGGCGGCGCCGGCGCTGCCGCCGTGACCACCGTTGCCGCCGGCTCCGCCGTTGAGGCCCGCCGCACCGATACCGGTGGCCATCACGCCGCTCGCATTGTCGCCGGCGCCACCGAGTCCGCCATTGCCGCCGGCCCCGCCATTGCCGCCACTACCCGCGATGCCGCCGTCGCCGCCAGTACCGGCGCCGCCGCCCGCTCCGGCGTTGCCACCCGCACCGCCGTCGCCGCCGGCGGCGCCCGCCGCACCGAGACCGACCCCCGAGCTGCCGTCGGCGCCATTACCCCCGGCACCCCCGTTGCCGCCATGGCCGCCGCTACCGTTGACGCCACCAGCGCCGCTATTGCCGCCGGCCCCGCCCGCGCCGCCGGCGCCGCCTGCCAGACCCGCGTTGCCCGCGCCGTTGGCGCTCACCGATGAGGTGTTCTGCGCACTGCCGCCGGCGCCGCCGTCGCCACCGCGGCCCCCGTTGCCGACAACGCCGCCGTTGCCCCCAGTGCCGGCAGCGCCCCCGTTGCCGCCCCGTCCGCCGGCGCCGCCGTCCTGCCCAGCGGCATCGCCCGTACCGCCGGCGCCGTTGGTGCCGCTGGCCCCGACGCCGCCATTACCACCGCTGCCGTTTGTGCCGCCGAAACCGCTATTGCCGCCCGCGCCGCCGTCGCCGCCATTGCCGCCGTCGCCGCCAGCGCCGGTAACCTCAGCGCCGTTGCCACCATTACCGCCGTGCCCGCCGTTACCCGCGGCGCCCGCGACCCCGCCAC
>NZ_MVHE01000199.1 GCF_002086155.1 Mycobacterium angelicum
CGGCGCAGGCGGATCAAGCGGAAGCAGTGTCGGCGGCACCGGTGGGGTCGGCGGCGTCGGCGGCAACGCAGGCACGGGCGGTGCGGTCGGAGCAGGCGGTAGCGGCGGGGCGACCGGTAGCGCCGGCGCCGGTGGCACCGGTGGTCAAGGCGGTGGCGGCGGTGCCGGCGGCGCGGGTGTCGATGCTGCCGCGGGCAGCGGTACTACCGGCGGCGCCGGATTCGCCGGCGGTCAAGGCGGTCAGGGCGGTACGGGCGGCAACAGCGCGGGCGGCATCAACGGCTCCGGCGGCGCCGGCGGCGTGGGCGGCAAGGGCGGCACTGGCGGTGGCGGCGGCTCCGGCGCCGACAGCACCACCGGAGTCGGTGGCACCGGCGGCGACGGCGGTACCGGCGGCGCAGCAGGCGCCGGCGGTGGCGGCGGCGGAACTGGTAGCGGTGGCACCGGCGGCGGCACCGGCGCCACCGGCAAGGCCGGTACCGGCGGCACCGGCGGTGTGGGTGGCGCCGGAGGCGGTGGCGGCGCAGGCACGGATGCGGCTGCCGGCAGTGGTCTGACCGGTGGGACCGGGTTTGCCGGCGGCGCCGGCGGACAAGGCGGACAGGGCGGCGACTCCGGTGTGGGTGGCACCAACGGCTCCGGCGGCGCCGGCGGTGTGGGCGGTAAGGGCGGCAGTGGCGGCGCCGGCGGCAGCGGTGCCGACAGCACCACCGGAGTTGGTGGCACCGGCGGCGACGGCGGGGTCGGCGGCGCGGCCGGCGCGGGCGGTGGCGGCGGCGGAACTGGTAGCGGCGGCACCGGCGGCGCCACCGGCACCACCGGCAAGGCCGGCACCGGCGGCACCGGCGGTCAAGGTGGCGATGGCGGTACCGGCGCTGACGGCACCGATGCCGCACCAGGCAGCGGCGCCACCGGTGGGATCGGGTTTGCCGGCGGTCAAGGCGGTCAGGGCGGTACGGGCGGCAACAGCGCGGGCGGCATCAACGGCTCCGGCGGCGCCGGCGGCATGGGCGGCAAGGGCGGCACCGGCGGTGGCGGCGGTTCGGGTGCGGACAGCACCACCGGAGTGGGCGGCACCGGCGGCGACGGCGGTACCGGCGGCGCAGCAGGCGCCGGCGGTGGCGGCGGCGGAACTGGTAGCGGTGGCACCGGCGGCGGCACCGGCGCCACCGGCAAGGCCGGTACCGGCGGCACCGGCGGTGTGGGTGGCGCCGGAGGCGGTGGCGGCGCAGGCACGGATGCGGCTGCCGGCAGTGGTCTGAC
>NZ_MVHE01000200.1 GCF_002086155.1 Mycobacterium angelicum
TTCCAACTCCCCACATTCCCCAACCCCACATTGCCCGTGCCCACATCCGCCAACCCCGCATTGAACACACTCACCCCGGCACCAGAGAAGAACAACCCCGACAAGTTCTCCCCGGCATTCCCCACACCCGACGTCGCCAGACCCAACACATTGGTGTTACCCGCCCCCGACAACGACTCACCCATGTTGGTCAGCCCCGACAACAAGCCCCCGACATTCTTATACCCCGAAGCCAGCGACCCATTGTTCCAGAACCCCGACACCGTCTTGCCGATATTCCCAAACCCCGAAGCACTCCCCTCACCAGAATTAAAGAACCCCGACGACGGAGCATCCGTCGTATTCCCAAACCCCGGCGCCGCAGGGAAATGGAAAACCGGCACCGAGACCCCACCCACCGTGCCACCCACATTCGCCACCAACGACGTCGTATCACCACCAACCACAAATCCGTTGAAATCGATGACATTGAATGTGATCCGCGGAGTGGTGATAACGCTCAGGCGATTGTCGATCGTCAAGCCCAAGACCAGCGGCAGCGGCGGTATCGGAACCGCGACGTTGACGTCGACGACGGGGATGTGGACGTTCACGCTCAACGCACCGGTTTGGAACGTGTTGATCGTGACATCGAGATTCAGCGGAATTCCGCCACCATCGGTCCCATGCACGGTGAAGGGGTCGACGGACAGGCCGGTGATGTTGCCGGTGATGGGGAGTTTGAGGATGCCGCTGGCGCCCAGGGTCAGTGGGATGGGTGGGATGTTCAGGGTGTAATCGGCCTGCATCAGGCCCTGGCCCTGACCACGCCAGAACAACCCGTTGTTGGCGTCTCCGGAGTTAAACGCCCCGGTGTTCAGATCCCCGGTATTGGCGTACCCGGTGTTGAGATCCCCGGTGTTGTAGCTGCCGGTATTGGTATGCCCGGGATTAAACGATCCGGTGTTCAAACTGCCGGCGTTGAAGCCACCCGAGTTGTAACTGCCCGCGTTGGCCCACCCGGTGTTCAACACACCGGAGTTGAACACCCCACTGTTGGCCATGCCGCTGTTGGCGATCCCGGTATTGAACTCACCGGAGTTACCGATCCCGAAGTTCCCGGTCCCGGAATTGAAGAACCCCACATTATTACTACCGGAATTGAACAACCCCACATTCCCCGACCCCGAATTCCAGCCCCCGAACCCAACCTGATGATCCCCGGTCAGCCCGATCCCCACATTATTATGCCCCTGATTCCCGAACCCGAAATTCCCGCTCCCACTGTTCCCCCACCCCGTATTGAAACTC
>NZ_MVHE01000201.1 GCF_002086155.1 Mycobacterium angelicum
TTCCAACTCCCCACATTCCCCAACCCCACATTGCCCGTGCCCACATCCGCCAACCCCGCATTGAACACACTCACCCCGGCACCAGAGAAGAACAACCCCGACAAGTTCTCCCCGGCATTCCCCACACCCGACGTCACCAGACCCAACACATTGGTGTTACCCGCCCCCGACAACGACTCACCCATGTTGGTCAGCCCCGACAACAAGCCCCCGACATTCTTATACCCCGAAGCCAGCGACCCATTGTTCCAGAACCCCGACACCGTCTTGCCGATATTCCCAAACCCCGAAGCACTCCCCTCACCAGAATTAAAGAACCCCGACGACGGAGCATCCGTCGTATTCCCAAACCCCGGCGCCGCAGGGAAATGGAAAACCGGCACCGAGACCCCACCCACCGTGCCACCCACATTCGCCACCAACGACGTCGTATCACCACCAACCACAAAATCATGGAAATCGAAGGTGTTGATCCTGATGCGCGGAGTGGTGATTGAACTTATCGAATCATTGACGTCCACCAGGATGGATACGGGCAGTTGCGGCACATTCACCGTGAATCCGAGGTCGGTCTTGGGAATGCCGACGAAGACGCTGGTACCGCCCGTGTGCCCGAGCAGGGTGAACGTGACGTTCAGCGGGATACCGGTGGTGGTGTCGCCGTGGATGGTGAAGGGGTTGACCGACAGGCCGGTGATGTTGCCGGTGATGGGGAGTTTGAGGATGCCGCTGGCGCCCAGGGTCAGTGGGATGGGCGGGATGTTCAGGGTGTAATCGGCCTGCATCAGGCCCTGGCCCTGACCACGCCAGAACAACCCGTTGTTGGCGTCTCCGGAGTTAAACGCCCCGGTGTTCAGATCCCCGGTATTGGCGTACCCGGTGTTGAGATCGCCGGTGTTGTAGCTGCCGGTATTGGTATGCCCGGGATTAAACGATCCGGTGTTCAAACTGCCGGCGTTGAAGCCACCCGAGTTGTAACTGCCCGCGTTGGCCCACCCGGTGTTCAACACACCGGAGTTGAACACCCCACTGTTGGCCATGCCGCTGTTGGCGATCCCGGTATTGAACTCACCGGAGTTACCGATCCCGAAGTTCCCGGTCCCGGAATTGAAGAACCCCACAATATTACTACCGGAATTGAACAACCCCACATTCCCCGACCCCGAATTCCAGCCCCCGAACCCAACCTGATGATCCCCGGTCAGCCCGATCCCCACATTATTATGCCCCTGATTCCCGAACCCGAAATTCCCGCTCCCACTGTTCCCCCACCCCGTATTGAAACTC
>NZ_MVHE01000202.1 GCF_002086155.1 Mycobacterium angelicum
CGCCGACACCGCCGTCGCCGCCGGTGCCGCCGACTCCGGTGGTGCTGTCGGCACCCGAACCGCCGGCACCGCCACTGCCGCCCTTGCCACCGACCCCGCCGGCGCCGCCGGAGCCGTTGGTGCCACCGGCACCGGAGTCGCCGCCCTGTCCGCCTTGTCCGCCGGCGCCGCCGGCGAAACCGGTGCCGCCGGTGGCGCCGCTGCCTGCTGCGGCATCCGTGCCTGCGCCGCCACCGCCTCCGGCGCCACCCACACCGCCGGTGCCGCCGGTGCCCGCTTTGCCGGTGGCGCCGGTAGTGCCGCCGGTGCCACCGCTACCTACGCCGCCGCCGCCACCGCCGGCGCCGGCCGCGCCGCCGACACCGCCGTCGCCGCCGGTGCCACCGACTCCGGTGGTGCTGTCGGCACCGCTGCCGCCGGTTCCGCCACTGCCGCCCTTGCCGCCCACGCCGCCGGCGCCGCCGGAGCCGTTGGTCCCGCCCACACCGGAGTCGCCGCCCTGGCCGCCTTGTCCGCCGGCGCCGCCAGCAAACCCAGCACTACCGGTGGCGCCGCTGCCTGCTGCGGCATCGGTGCCGTCTGCGCCGGTACCGCCGTCGCCGCCTTGACCGCCGGTGCCGCCGGTACCGGCCTTGCCGGCCGCGCCGGTGCTGCCGCCGGTGCCACCGCTACCTACGCCGCCGCCACCACCGCCGGCGCCGGCCGCGCCGCCGACACCGCCGTCGCCGCCGGTGCCGCCCACGCCGGTGGTGCTGTCGGCGCCGCTGCCGCCGGTTCCGCCGGTGCCGCCCTTGCCGCCCACGCCGCCGGCGCCGCCGGAGCCGTTGGTGCCACCGGCACCGGAGTCGCCGCCCTGTCCGCCTTGTCCGCCTTGGCCGCCGGCAAACCCGGTCCCGCCGGTGGCACCGCTGCCTGCTGCGGCATTGGTGCCGTCGGCGCCGGTACCGCCGTCGCCGCCTTGACCGCCGGTGCCGCCGGTGCCTGCTTTGCCCGTGGCGCCAGTGGTGCCGCCGGTGCCGCCGCTACCGGTCCCACCGCCGCCACCGCCGGCGCCGGCTGCGCCGCCGATACCGCCGTCGCCGCCGGTGCCGCCCACGCCGGTGGTGCTGTCGGCACCGCTGCCGCCGGTTCCGCCGGTTCCGCCGGTGCCGCCGACGCCGCCGGCGCCGCCGGAGCCGTTGGTGCCGCCGGCACTGTTACCGCCTTGGCCGCCTTGTCCGCCGGCGCCGCCGGCGAAACCGGTGCCGCCGGTGGCGCCGCTGCCTGCTGCGGCATTGGTG
>NZ_MVHE01000203.1 GCF_002086155.1 Mycobacterium angelicum
GGGTGGTGGGTGCGGGTGGTGGCCAGGCTGTAGGCCAGATCGGTCAGATCAATGTCGGGGTGATCGAGCAGATGCTGATGCAGTCGGGCGCTTTGGGCGCGCAGTGCGGCAGGGCTGCGAGCCGACAGCGGCCAAAACCGCAGCGGGGCCGGGCCTTTGGTTGCGGCAGCGGGATCGGCCGGTGGTGGGCTGGGAGCCTGTTGGACGATCACGTGCGCGTTGGTGCCGCTGATCCCGAACGACGACACTGCTGCTGTGCGCGGATGCGCGGATTCGGGCCAGGGCATCGCCTCGGTCAACAACTGGACTGCTCCGGCTGACCAGTCGATGTGCGGGCTGGGTTGATCCACGTGCAGTGTTGGCGGCAATACCGCGTGCTGCAGGGCGGTGATCATCTTGATCAACCCCGCTGCGCCCGCGGCGGCCTGGGTGTGGCCGATGTTGGATTTGACCGAGCCCAGCCACAACGGCCGCTCAGCGGCGCGGCCCGCGCCATAGGTGGCCAACAAGGCGCCGGCTTCGATCGGATCCCCCAGGGTGGTGCCGGTGCCGTGGGCCTCGACGACATCGACCTGATCCAATCCCACACCGGCGTTGGCGGCGGCTTGAGTGATCACTCGTTGTTGGGCGGGGCCGTTGGGGGCGGTCAATCCGTTGGAGGCGCCGTCCTGGTTGACCGCTGAGCCCGCGATTACCGCTAACACCGGATGTCCTTGGCGCTGAGCCTCACTGAGGCGTTCCAACACCACGATCGCCGCGCCCTCGCCCCACCCGGTGCCATCGGCGGCCGCGGCAAACGCCTTACACCGCCCGTCCACCGACAACCCACGCTGACGAGCGAACTCGATAAAGGGTGCGGGGGTGGTCATGACGGTGACTCCGCCGGCCAACGCCAGACTGGATTCGCCGTTACGCAACGACTGACACGCCAAATGCGTGGCCACCAACGACGACGAACAGGCCGTATCCACGGTGATCGCCGGACCCTGCAACCCCAACACATACGCCACCCGCCCCGACGCCACACTCGTGGCGATCCCGGTCAGCCCATAACCCTCGGCCCCGTCGGCGCCGCCGGCTCCCGGTTGTGCCCAGGCTCCGGCGAAGACACCGGTATCGGTGCCCTCAAGGGCGGCTGGGTCGATCCCGGCGGTTTCCAACGCTTCCCAACACACCTCCAACAACAGCCGCTGCTGCGGGTCCATCGCGGTGGCCTCACGCGCCGAAATCCCGAAGAACTCGGCATCAAAGCCGG
>NZ_MVHE01000204.1 GCF_002086155.1 Mycobacterium angelicum
CCGGCCCCGCCCACTCCGCCGGCGCGCTGTTCGGCGACGGCGGAACCGGCGGCCGCGGCGGCTCGGGCGGCTTCGCCTTCACCGGCGCCGGCGGAGTGGGCGGGGCCGGCGGTAACGCCGGGATGATCGGCAATGGCGGCGAAGGCGGTGCCGGCGGCGACGCGGTATTCCTGGGCAGCTTGAGCAGCGACGGCGGCCATGGCGGCAATGCCGGACTCGTCGGCAACGGCGGCAACGGCGGCAATCGTGGGGACGGCACGACGGGTACCGGCGACGTCGGTGGCGGCGGCGCCGGCGGTTTGTTGTTCGGTCAGCCGGGCATCAACGGGTCGCCGTGATATTGCCAAAACCGTCAATTAGGCGGCCACCGCCGCGCTAGCGTGTCGCTTGTGATCGTGGCGCCGGAGTTGCTGGCAGCGGCGGCCGCCGATTTGGCACGTATCAACACCATGCTCAACGCGGCCAATGCCGCCGCGGCGATTCCGACCACCGGCTTGCTCGCCGCAGCCGGGGACGAGGTATCGGCCGCCATCGCCGCGATATTCGGGGCTCACGCCGAGGCCTATCAAGCATTGAGCGCCCAGGCGACCGTGTTTCACGACCGGTTCGCGCAAACCCTTGCCGTGGGCGCGAACGCCTACGCCGGCACCGAGGCCGCCAGCGTGCTCAGCCTCGTCAATGCCCCCACGCAAACCCTGTTCGGCCGGCCGCTGATCGGCAACGGTGTAAACGGCGCGCCGGGCACCGGCGCCGACGGCGGAGCGGGCGGCATCTTGATCGGCAACGGCGGCGCGGGGGGTTCCGGCGCGCCCGGCAAGAGCGGCGGAAACGGCGGGGCCGCAGGGCTATTGGGTACCGGCGGGGCCGGCGGCGCCGGCGGATTCGGGCTGCCGGGTGGACCCGGCGGGGCCGGTGGGGCCGGCGGCGCAGGCGGGCTATTCGGCAACGGAGGAAACGGTGGCACCGGCGGCGGCTCTTTGGACGGAAACGGCGGTACCGGCGGCGCCGGTGGGGCCGCCGGCTTATTCGGCTCCGGCGGCAAAGGTGGTGTCGGCGGGGTCAGCGCACACCAGTTCGGCGGGGTCGGCGGGGTCGGCGGGGCCGCCGGACTGTTCGGTGCCGGCGGAGCCGGCGGCGACGGCGGACAGGCCGACGACGCGGTCGGTGGCAACGGCGGGGCCGGCGGCACGGGCGGCCTGCTGTAC
>NZ_MVHE01000205.1 GCF_002086155.1 Mycobacterium angelicum
GGCGGGGCCGGCGGCAACGCGGTGGCCGGTGGGCTTAACGGATCCGGAGGCACTGGTGGCGCCGGCGGCAGAGGTGGGATCGGCGGAGCCGGGGCCGACAGCCTTACCGGTGTTGGCGGCACCGGAGGCGACGGTGGAGCGGGTGGTATCGCCGGAGCTGGAGGCGCGGCGGGGTCCGGCGGCACGGGCGGCGCGGCCGGGAGCGCGGGCACCGGTGGAACCGGCGGACATGGCGGAGCCGGCGGGGCCGGCGCCGGCGGCACCGACGCGGTTACTTCCGGCGCCACCGGCGGGCCGGGCTTTGCCGGCGGGGCTGGCGGCGCCGGGGGTGCCGGCGGCGACAGCATCGGCGGTGTCAACGGCACCGGCGGAGTTGGCGGCACCGGTGGCGCCGGCGGAGTCGGCGGTGCTGGGGCGGACAACCTCAGCGGCGTGGGTGGCGTCGGCGGCGTCGGCGGAGCCGGCGGCAGCGCGGGGGCGGGCGGCGCGATCGGAACCGGTGGCACCGGCGGAGCGGCGGGTAACGCGGGTATCGGCGGTATGGGCGGCACTGGTGGCGTCGGTGGCGCCGGCGGTGACGGCACTAACAGCGCCGCCGGCAGCGGCCTGACGGGCGGTAGCGGATTCGCCGGCGGGGCGGGCGGTGCCGGCGGTGCCGGCGGCGGTTCCGGTTTGGGCGGCACCAACGGCACTGGCGGCACCGGCGGGATCGGCGGAAAAGGTGGAGTCGGCGGCGCTGGCGGGTCTGGTGCGGACAACCTCAGCGGGATTGGCGCGACGGGCGGCGCCGGCGGCGTTGGTGGAGCCGCCGGTGCGGGCGGCGCCGGCGGCGCGGCTGGCTCTGGCGGCAGTGGCGGCGGTGTAGGCGTAACGGGCAACGCGGGTGTGGGGGGCACCGGCGGTGAGGGCGGCGCCGGCGGGACCGGCGGGGCAGGAGCGGACGCGGCCGCCGGAAGTGGTCTCACGGGTGGTACAGGATTCGCTGGCGGTGCCGGCGGTGCCGGCGGTGCCGGCGGCGAGTCCGGCTTTGGTGGCACCAACGGTTCGGGCGGGGCCGGTGGCGTCGGCGGTAAGGGCGGCACCGGTGGTGGCGGCGGTTCAGGTGCCGACAGCACCACTGGTGTGGGCGGTACAGGCGGTGACGGCGGTGTCGGCGGCGCGGCCGGAGCCGGCGGTGACGGCGGCGGGACCGGTA
>NZ_MVHE01000206.1 GCF_002086155.1 Mycobacterium angelicum
CCACCGGCCCCACCGAAGTAGCCGCCGACCCCACCGTTGCCGCCGTCTCCGCCGATGCTGCTGCCTTGGCCGCCACTACCGCCTGCACCGCCGGTGCCGAACAGCCACGTGTTGCCGCCCGCACCGCCTGCCCCGCCGACGCCGCCGGCGTTGTATCCACCGGGTCCGCCGGCCCCGCCAAGGCCGAAGAGCCTGCCGGCTCCGCCGGCGCCGCCGGTTGTGGTCCCGTCGCCGCCGGCCCCGCCCGCGCCGCCGGAGCCCATGAGCAGGCCGCTAGCGCCGCCCGTTCCGCCGTTGTGGCCGGCAGCGCCGGCGCCGCCGTTACCGCCATTGCCAATCAGAATTCCACCCGGCAGGCCGTCCGCTCCCGTGCCCGGCGCGCCGTTGATGCCGTTGCCAATCAGGGGTCGCCCGAACATTGTCTGAGCCGGTGCATTGATAAGGCCGAGTGCCGTTTGCTGCACCGGGGAAGCGGGTGCCGGCATGGTGCCGTCTCCGTTGAACCCAGCCGCGCCGAGCAGCATGCCGCCACTGCCACCAGCGCCGGCGTTACCCGTGGCGGTACCTGTTCCGCCGGCGCCGCCATTTCCGCCATTGCCAATCAACTTGGCCGCCCCGCCGGTCCCGCCATGACCGCCTTCGGCTGGTGCGGAGGCACCACCGGTACCGCCATTACCGCCATTGCCGATCCATCCGCCAGTGCCCCCGGCGCCGCCGTGGCCGCCGGTGCCGTCGGAGCTGAAACCACCGACGCCACCCGCTCCGCCGGAACCGTAGAGAATGCCGGCGTTTCCGCCGGACCCACCGGTTCCGCCCTCGCCGACGGAGGTGCCATTGCCCAGTGCAGACCCGCCCTCGCCGCCCGCGCCGCCGGAACCGGCAATCGCGCCGGCGTCTCCGCCGTTGCCGCCGGCCCCGGCGATGTGGGCACCTTGCCCACCGATACCGCCGGAGCCTCCGCTACCGATCAGTGCCCCGTTTCCGCCGGCCCCGCCTGCCCCGCCCGCGACGAGGCCACTACCGCCAGTGCCGCCGGTTCCGCCGGTGCTGAACAGCCCGCCGGTCCCGCCAGACCCACCATGTCCGCCCGTGGTGATGCCCAGCGCGCCGGTGCCGCCGGTGCCGCCGGGGCTCAGCAGCCCGCCGCTCCCGCCGGCCCCGCCGTCCCCACCTGGACCTAGGTAACCGAC
>NZ_MVHE01000020.1 GCF_002086155.1 Mycobacterium angelicum
GCATTGCCGCCGGTATCGGCGGCCTTGGCGGCAAGGCCGCACTGATCGGCGACGGCGGCAATGGCGGCGCCGGCGGACAGAACCTGAACGCCACCGGAACCGGGGCCAACGGCGGCAGTGGCGGCAACGCAGTCCTGATCGGCAATGGCGGTGTCGGGGGCAGCCCCGGCATCGGCCCCAGCGGCGACGGCGCCCACGGCGCCGCCGGCACCGGCGGAATATGTCCAGTGCAGCAGGATCTGCTCAAGGTGATCAACGCGCCCACCGAGGCGTTGCTGAACCGCCCGCTGATCGGCAACGGCACCTCAGCAACTCCGGGCAGCGGTGCCGACGGCGCGCCGGGCGGGATCTTGTACGGCAACGGCGGCAGCGGTGGATCGGGTGGGCCGTCGCACGCCGGCGGCGGAAATGGCGGGGCAGCCGGATTGTTCGGCAACGGCGGCGCCGGCGGCGCCGGCTACAGCGTCACTAGCGGTTCCGCGGGGACCGGCGGCAGCGGCGGTTCCGGTGGCCTGCTGGCCGGTCGCGGCGGGGTCGGCGGCCTGGGCGGCAACAGCAGCACCGGCCTGGGCGGGGCCGGCGGAATAGGCGGCGCCGCAGGCGTATTCGGCGACGGCGGTGCCGGCGGTATCGGCGGACTGGGGCAGAGCGCCGGCCTCGGCGCGGTTGGCGGCGACGGCGGCCACGGCGGTCTGCTCCTGGGCAACGGCGGCAACGGCGCTGCCGGCGGGGCCAACGTCGGCGCCGGGGGCACCGGTGGAACCGGCGGGCACGGCGGCCATGGCGGCCTGGTCGTTGGAAATGGCGGCGCCGGTGGCCCGGGCGGGCCCAACGCCGGCGCTGCCGCCAACGGTGGCAGCGGCGGAATCGGCGGCGCCGCAGGCTTATTCGGCGAGGGCGGTGCCGGCGGCGTCGGTTCGGGTGCCTTCTTGTCCGGGGGCGCCGGCGGCGCCGGCGGCACCGGCGGCATGCTGGCCGGCAACGGCGGCGCCGGTGGCCACGCCGGAGTCGGCGCCGAAACCGGGACGGGCGTCGGCGGGATCGGCGGGGCCGGCGGCAACGCCATCGGCCTGTTCGGTCACGGCGGGGCCGGCGGCACCGCCGGCTTCGGCGCCGCTATCGGCGGAGCCGGCGGGGCCGCCGGTAACGCGGGCCTGTTCATCGGCTCCGGCGGCACCGGTGGTGCCGGCGGGGTCGGCGGCGTTGGCCCCGGCGTCGGTGGTCTTGGCGGTAAGGCCGCGCTGATCGGCGACGGCGGCGCGGGCGGGGCCGGTGGTCAGAACCTGAACGCCACCGGCGCCGACGGCGGCAATGGCGGCAACGCCGTCCTGATCGGCAGCGGCGGTGCCGGCGGTAGCCCAGGCTTAGGACCCAACGGTAACGGCGCACGCGGGAAGGCCGGCAGCGGCGGCATACTGTTCGGCGCCGCCCCATCGTTCGACTGGTTGGCGTGAAAGACCCACTGTGCCAACCCCGTTGCCGGTCAATTCGCGCTGTGGGTTATCACTCGGCTTGCATCGCCGAGCCGTCCCTGGCGCGTACGTCGCAGGTCGGTGACGATGTTGACGCGTTTGAGCCAACGATCGGTTCCGTCGAAGCGTGGCTGGAATGGGCGCCGCCCATGCACGACGTTGTTGTTGTTCAGGAATACCGCTTCTCCTGGATTCAGCGGCAGATCGTATAAGCGGCTGTCGAGGTGATCGATAATCCACTCGAGAGCCATTTCCGCGACCACATCTCCGGGCTGGGCCTCGGTGAAGTCACGATCGATTCTGAGCACCGGACAATACGGGGAACCGCTGAGAATGGCGACTCTTGGCGGCTGTTCATAGATGTCTCGAAGATGACCGAAGCTGCTGTCGCGATGGTGAGAAACGTTGAATTGCGCGGTGTGTGACGAATCCGGGCGGATGATGAATCGCTCTTCGCGTAGGGTGTCCCGGATGTCGCCCGGAATCCGGCTGGGGTCCACTCCGGAGATGGTCGTAGCAACCTGGCTGGGCCGTCGCAAGCAGAGCAATCCCACGTAATCGGCACGATACGGCGAGAAGGCGTCCTCGGTATGCCAGCCCAGTTCGGTCAGACTCGACGAACTCACCAACGAGTTCTCAAGGCCCTTGATCGGCAGGACATCGGTAACGAGCCGGCCGTCCTGCTGGGTCTGCCAGCCGATCGTGTCGCCGAGAAGGGCAGCAATCAGCAGTAGCGCCACCGATTCTGAGCTACTGCCGCCGCTCTGAGCTGTCGCCCAATGCGCGGGCGTCGATTCCAGCTCTGGATTGATTACGACATTGCGCACCACAAAGGCATGCAGGCGATCGCAATAGCGTGCATTGTTGGCCGCCACACGAAGAGCGCGTGGCAGTTCTGCGGCAATCACCGGTGCGTCGGCATGCAAACGCTGGTTTTCCGCACCGCCATATTGCTGAACACACTCCTGCGAGAGATTGCGTAACGCTACGGCCTCGTCTCGATCCAGCGCGTAAGTGACTAGCGAGTCTTCTGACTGCTGACTTTCCGCTGTCCATAAGACGGCGTGGGAACGCATCGTTGCTGACCTTTCGTAGACGGCGAGGTTGCCGAGCTTGATCAAAACCGCCGACGCTGGGATATGGCTGTGCACATTCTGATGTTCCTGGAATCTTCCTGAAGAATGACTGTGCCCGGTTTGCGATTTTGACACTCCGGGGCCGTTGATAATTTTCACGTATTGATTGATTGACGCACCCGGTTCGGTTGCCACGATGACGTGATTCGGTGGATTGGGCGTGCGCGCCATGGGCTGCGATTCGACCCGCAGTAGGGCACGCCCAACGGCGATCACGTCGATAAAGCGGCTTCCCACCTGTCTCGAATCACGTTCTCTGACAGCCGCTTTGAGCCAGCAACTCGGTGTTCGAACCAGCCCTTGTTGACCGGCCGGCCTCCCCCGCTGAGCTTCGACTCACCCAACCAAGCCAGTGTTCCATCGAATGTCGCCTGAAATTCACTGGCAAATTCATTTCCAATTACGGGACTTGAATATTACCGGTCAATGTGATGTCACGCACAGACTACCGTGAAGCATCTCACATCAGCGAAATGGCTTTTATGCCCGAGAATAGGTCCAGCATCCCCGTTTGGCGATCACCATTCCCAACGGTCTGTTTTCCCTAAATTAATCCGTCCGAAGGGGCTTTTCTTGTCGACCGATTCGCGCGCCGAGCGGCTTGCTGCCCGTATCGCGCACTTGTACGCCACCGACGCGCAGTTCGCTGCCGCCAAGCCCAGCGACGCGATCACCCGGGCGGTCGAACGGCCCGAAGTGCCGCTCCTGCAGATCATTCGCACGGTCATGGAGGGTTATGCCGATCGCCCCGCGCTGGCCCAGCGCGCGGTCCAATTCAGCCTCGATCCGGACACCGGCCGCCGGACACAGCAGCTGCTGCCCCACTTCGAGACGCTCAGTTACCGCCAGCTATGGGACCGCGCCCGCGCCTTCGCAACCGCGTCATCGACGGAAGTCGGTGTCGGCGACCGTGTTTGCCTGCTCGGGCGCGCGAGCGTGGACTACACGATCGTCGACCTAGCCCTGATTCGAATGGCGGCCTTGCCCGTTCCGCTGCAGACCAGCGCCCCGATCAGCCAACTTCGGGCCAGTGTCGCCGAGACCACGCCGACTATGATCGCCTCGAGCATCGAAAGCCTCGCTGATGCAGTGGAATTGGCGCTAACCGCGCATGCGCCGCACCGGCTGGTCGTGTTCGACTACCGCGGCGAGGCCGACGACCAGCGCGCCGCTCTGGCCGACGCACGCGCACAACTGGCCGACAGCGGGGTGATCGTCGAAACGCTTGCCGAGGCGATTGAGCGCGGGAATACGTTGCGGCGCGTGCCTTCTTCTGAGCCGCCAGTCGAGCCGTCCGGCGATCTGCCGGCGCTGCTGATCTACACGTCCGGCAGCACCGGCTCATCCAAGGGCGTCATCTACCCGCGCAGTCGAGTCACGAAATTCTGGCGCAAGTCGGATGCCTACATCGCCCAGAGCAGCCATCCGTCGATCACCCTCAACTTCATGCCGATGAGCCACGTGATGGGCCGCGAGGTGCTGTACGGGACGCTGGCCAACGGCGGTACCGCATATTTCGTGGCAAAGAATGATTTGTCGACGCTGTTCGAGGACCTCGCGCTGGTGCGGCCTACCGAGCTGGACTTCGTGCCGCGCGCGTGGGAAATGATCTGCGCCGAATTCCAGACTCGGGTCGACCGGCGCCTAGCCGGCGGGGGCGATCGATGCAACCCCGAAGCCGTAGCGGAACAGGTCAAGGCCGAGCTGCGGCAGAACCTGCTCGGCGGCCGGTTCGTGGCGGCGCTCACCAGTTCAGCCCCCAGCACTGCGGAATTGAAGGCGCGGTTGGAGTACTTGCTGGAAATGCATGTCGCCGACGCGTACGGCTCGACGGAAACCGGAATGATCTGGATGGACGGCCAGGTGCAGCGTCCGCCGGTGCTCGCTTACAAGCTGGTTGACGTGCCGGACCTGGGTTATTTCCTTACCGACCAGCCGTTTCCGCGCGGCGAGCTGCTGGTCAAGACCGAAGGCATGTTCACCGGTTACTACCAGCGCCCAGAGGTCAGTGCCGAGGTGTTCGACGCTGACGGCTTCTACCGCACCGGCGACGTGATGGCCCAGGTCGGCCCCGACAGTCTGGTCTACCTCGACCGTCGCAACAACGTACTGAAGCTCGCGCAGGGCGAGTTCGTCGCCGTCTCCAAGCTGGAGCCGTTGTTCGCCGACAGCCCGCTGATCCGGCAGGCCTACGTCTACGGCAACAGCGCACGCGCTTACCTGCTGGCCGTGATCGTCCCGGCCGAGGACGCACTGACCCGCTTCGACCCAGACGAGCTCAAGGCGCGGATCATGGAGTCCCTACAGCAAGTCGCCAAAAAGGCCGGCCTGCAGTCCTACGAGATCCCGCGCGATTTCCTCATCGAGACCACACCCTGGACGCTGGAGAACGGCCTGCTCACCGGCACCCGCAAGCCGGCCCGGCCGCAGCTGAAAAAGCACTACGGCCAGCGTCTGGAACAGCTCTACACCGATCTCGAAGATGGCCAGGCCGTCGAGCTACGCGCGTTGCGCCTGCGCGGCGCCGACGCGCCCGTGCTGGAAACCGTCAGCCGCGCCGCCGAGGCGCTGCTGGGCAGCTCAGGCGCCGACGATGTGCAGCCGGATACGCACTTCACCCAGCTTGGCGGAGACTCGTTGTCGGCGTTGACATTCGGCAACCTGCTGCAGGAGATCTTCGACGTCGAGGTACCCGTAAGCGTGATCGTCAGCCCGGCCAACGACCTGCAGGCCATTGCCGACTACATCGAGGCCGAGCGCAAGCCCGGCGCCGTGCGACCCACCTTCGCCGCGGTACACGGGTCAGGTGCCACCGAGGTGCACGCCCGCGACCTCACGCTCGACAAGTTCCTCGACGCCGCCACACTGGCCGCGGCCCCCACCGTGCCCGGACCCCGCGCCCAGGTGCGCACCGTGCTGTTGACCGGAGCCACCGGCTTTCTGGGCCGCTACCTGGCGCTGGAATGGCTGGAACGGATGAACCTGGTCGAAGGGAAAGTGATTGCCCTGGTGCGGGCCAAGTCCGACGAAGAGGCGCGGGCACGGTTGGACCGTACCTTCGATAGCGGTGACCCGAAGCTGCTGGCGCACTATCAGGAGCTGGCCGCCCGGCATCTCGAGATCGTCGCCGGCGACAAGGGCGAGGCCAATCTCGGCCTGGACACCCAGACCTGGCAGCGACTGGCCGACAGCGTCGATCTGATCCTCGACTCGGCCGCTCTGGTCAACCACGTGTTGCCGTACAGCGAATTGTTCGGCCCGAACACGATGGGCACCGCCGAGCTGATCCGAATTGCCTTGAGCGGCAAGCAAAAGCCCTACATCTACGTGTCGACGATCAGCGTGGGCGACCAGATCCGGTCCGACGCGTTCATTGAGGACGCCGACGTCCGGGAAATCAGCCCGACCCGGCGGATCGACGACAGCTACGCCAACGGCTACGGCAACAGCAAGTGGGCCGGCGAGGTATTGCTGCGCGAGGCCCACGATTTGTGCGGCCTGCCGGTCGCGGTGTTTCGTTGCGGGATGATCCTGGCCGACACCAGCTACGCCGGTCAGCTCAACCTGCCCGACATGTTCACCCGGATGATGCTGAGCCTGGTTGCCGCCGGCGTCGCGCCCGGTTCGTTCTACGAACTGGACGCCGACGGCGCTCGGCAGAGGGCACACCACGACGGCCTACCGGTGGAGTTCATGGCCGAGGCGATTTCCACGTTGGGCGCCACCCTGGGCGAGGTTCGAGATGCGCAGGGGCTGAGCGGGTTTGAGACCTACCACGCGATGAACCCCTACGCCGACGGCATCGGATTCGACGAGTTCGTCGACTGGCTCATCTCTTATGGCTGCTCGATCGAGCGGATCGACGACTACGCCGAGTGGCTGCGGCGGTTCGAGACCAGCCTGCATGCGCTGCCCGAAAAGCAGCGCCACGGTTCACTATTGCCGCTACTGCACAACTACCGGCGGCCCGAGACGCCTTTCAACGGGGCTGTGATACCTACCGACCGATTCCGCGCGGCAGTCCAGGACGCGAAAGTCGGCCCCGACAAAGACATTCCACACCTCACGCCGCAGATCATCACCAAGTACGTCACCGACCTGCGACTGCTCGGACTGCTGTGACAACCGAGCAGCTTGCGGCCAAACCGGTGACGGGACGCGCGGGTGCGGTGTTGTTCACCGTCTGCGCCGCGCTGTTTCTGGTCGTGGTCGACGTCACCGTGCTGCACGTCGCCGCACCGAAAATCGCGGAGGGCCTGAATCCGTCAGCGACTGAATTCCTTTGGATCGTCGACATTTACCCGCTGGTGATGGCCTCACTGATGCTGATCGCCGCGGTCGCGGGTGATCGATTCGGCCGCAAGCGGCTCCTCATGGCGGGCCTGACGATCTTTGCGGTGGTGTCGATCCCGGCGGCGTTCGCGAGCACTCCGTTGCTGCTGATTTTGGCCCGCTCGGTGATGGCGGTGGGCGCGGCGATGATCCTTCCCGCTACGGTCTCGCTGCTGCGGGTCGCGTTTCCCGAGCGCAGGGAAAGACTGCGTGTGATTGGGATCTGGTCGGCGGTGTCGGCCGTTGGCGCCGCGATCGGCCCGGTGATCGGCGGACTGCTGGTCGAGTACTTCTATTGGGGCGCAGTGTTTCTCGTCAATGCCCCCCTGGCGCTGCTGGTGCTGCTGTTGGTGTGGCGGCTGGTCCCCGAATCACGCTCGCAGGCCCGTCTGGTGCTGGACGGGCTCAGCGTCGTCTTGTCGATCGTGGGCGTGCTCGCTTTTGCGCTGGCTATCAAGCAGGTGACTCGGCACGGTGTTGACGCCGCTGCACTCGGGTGCCTTGTCGTCGCGGGTGGCGGGCTGTGGTGTTTCATCCGCCGCCAGTCGAATAGGCAAAACCGCGGGATCGAACCGCTGTTGAACGTGCGCCTTTTCATGCGCGCGTCGTTCAGCGTTGCGGTCGCATCGGTGGTGCTGGCGGTGTTTTGCATCGTCGGGTTGAACCTGGTGTTCGCCCAGTATCTGCAGAATTTCCTGGGTCTGACGCCTGTCGAAGCGGCATTGCGACTGACGCCGATGGCGGCAACCACTGTTGTGGGGTCGCTCTCGGCGCACCTGATCGTGGATCGCTGCGGCACTCGTGTCGCGATCGGTTGTGGTCTAGGGCTCGCGGCGCTGGCGCTGATCCCGTTGCTGACCCTGGGCGCGCACGAACAACCTTTGGTGTTCGCCGGCTCGCTGGCCGTGGTCGGGTTTGTGCTCGATGTCGTGGTGGTCTGCGCGAACGACGCCATCGTCTCCGCCGTCTCGCAGGACTACATCGGCCAAGCCGCCGGCGTTGAAGAGGTCGCCTACGACCTCGGCGGCGGGCTAGGCATCGCGGTGCTCGGTTCGGTCCTCACCGCTGGCTATACCGCCGCGTTCCGGCCGATTCGTGGTCTGAACCCGGACCAGCTGTCATCTGCGCGCGAGTCGATCCGTAACGCCCAACACCTCGCCGGCCAAACCAGCGCACCCGCGTTGGCCGAACAGATCCGTCTCGAGGCGCAGAAGGCATTTCTGACCGGCTTTCACACCACCATCGCCGTTTCGATCGCGATCCTCGCGGTGGCTGCCGTCGCGGCCGTCGTGGTCATTTCGTCCAAGTCGGCTCCGGCTGACGAAGACGTGTCGGAGCCTACATAAACCGAGTGGTCCCGGCTGGGATCGAACTAGATTTGTTTGCTGAGAAGGTACCCCGATGATCAGCGGATTACCTTGTGTTGCAGCATTTTAAGCCTCTTCCCTCGTAACAAGAGACACCAGCGCACACCAGCGGTATGCTGTTTCGTATAGCCCATGGATAGCCCGGCACTGCAAACCTCCAGTTCAACACGGTTTCACCGCTGGGATATCAGCAAACTAGATGACTTCAAGTTGTAAGCGAGAGGAAATCAAGTTCATGTCCGGTGTGAAACGACAACGCATGAATCTCCTCGCCGACCAAATCGCGTACTGCCGCGACTGCGACGGGATGAACGAACCCGGCAAAACCGAGTCGGCACCCGGCTACGGTTCCGTTGACTCCCCCATCGCGATCGTTGGCCAGAGTTTGTGCCGTAAGTGCATGGAGACGAAAATTCCGTTCACAGGCGGCAGCGGAACGTACATCGATAAGGCTCTAGAACTCGCGGACAAGAAGAAGCGACAAATTTTCATCACCAACGTTGTTCATTGCCACCCGCTCAATGATGCGCCATCAGAACAGGAGTGGATCGACAGCTGTCATCACTTCCTGCGTGACGAACTCGCGATAGTGCAGCCGGTGCTTGTGATCGGATTGGGTGGGGATGCCGAAGACGAACTGACAAAGTTGTACCGGAATGGGCAGAAACTTCCGTGGCCGTTCATCCAACCCCGCAAGTATCAACCCGGCGCGACCTATCTCTTGTTTCCGGAACATCCTGGTTCGCTTCGATGGAAACCCACGGAAGATCGGCAATATTGGTCGCCTAGCCTTGCCAGCGCAATCAGTTGGGGTTTCGATGCCCGGTAGGAAAAACCATCGCGGGTGGGGATGGATTAGAAAACGCTCTAGCGGTCGCTACCAGGCGTCATACATCGGCCCCGACAACGTGCGGCACTTCGCGCCGGAAACCTTTGAACTCAAGATCGAAGCCGAGGAATGGCTGACCGCAGAGCGCCGCGATATCCAGAACGCTAAGGCGGGGTTGCGATCCGTGACGGCAAGCAACGTATCGGCTGAACTGCAATGGATGAGCCCAGCGCAACGCAGCGTGGTTGCGAATCAAAAATTGAAGTCACAACCTACGCTCTCCGAGTATGCAAAAGACTGGATCGAGCACCGCCAGATCAAAGAAAATACTCGGATCCAGTACCAGGCCAGCTTTGATAAATACATCGCGCCGAAGCTCGGTTCGATCCTGGTAAGCAACCTGCGTCCCGCTGCGATTCGCACATGGTATAGCGACCTAGACCCAGCTCATCAAAAGACACGTGCTAACGCTTACGGATTGCTCAACACGATTTGCAAGACGGCAGTGATAGATGAACTGCTACAGCAGAATCCGTGCAACATCGAACGCGCAACTGTGGTGGAAAACAACCATGAAGCCGTCATACCGACACCAGAGCAACTAGCGATCATCGCAGACAAGATCGAAGCAAAATTTCAAGCGCTGGTACTGATTTCGGCGTGGTGTGGCCTGAGGTTCGGTGAGGTAACAGAGCTGCGCCGCAAGGATATCCGTTACGTAAATGCCGACGACTCCGCAGTGCCAGGCATCATCGTGGTTGCTCGCGGCGTAAGCCATCGCAAAGGTTGTCACCTATCCACGCCGAAAACACATCGCACGCGCAAGGTCGGAATTCCGCCGCATATCGCTGCTGCAATCCATGAGCATTTGGAGCGGTTCGCCGAGCCTGAATCTGAGGGTGGCCGGTTGTTTGTGCCGGTTCGCGGAGGCTGTCATGTCATGGATCGCGTTGTGCGACCCGCCTTCCGTGATGCTTGCGCCGCTGCTGATATCTCGGGTATGCGCCTACACGATTTGCGCCACTTCGCCGGTACCCAGGTGGCGCGCGTCGGCAACCTGGTGGAGACCATGAACCACCTCGGACACACGACACAGAGCGCCAGCTTGCGGTATCAGCACATGGTCAGCGGTCGCGATGCCGAGATCGCCTTGGCCTTGTCCGCCCTCGCGACCAACCCGGCGCAAATCATGACCTGAGTTGCTGGTCCCAGCGGTGTTCGCACTGCTTGCACTCTCTTCCTGATGATGTGAGCCAGTGGACATCGAAACACCCGCACGCGGGACATTCACAAACTGCTGCGAACGACGAAAGCTCCTTTTCCCTCCGTTTTACGTAAGATTCGCGTTGCTTTTTTGCATCCTTCACAACGCGCCGACCAAGCGTCTGGAGGGCTTCAATGCCTTGTCCTGTTTTGATGTACTGATCTATTATTACGCGCGCATCTTCGTCCGAAAGTACCGGCGCAGAAACATCTCGTACTTTTTCTTTCTTTCGCAATCTTTTGTGTTCACTGTCAAGAAACGCTCGAAAATATTCCTCGGGCAAGCCCCAACCACGTGTCATATCGTCCTTCGATTCCAGAGCTGCATTTCCCGCAATCCTTTCCAGCGCGACAGGGCGTTGTTGTCCCCTTCCGGGGGAGGTCGATCGTAAGCCAACTGACCGACAGGCTTACCGCCCCAACACGTCGACAAAAACCGCCCGGCTGTTGCAATACCAGCCGACATTGTCGGCATTTATGCAGCTCAGAGGCTTTCTTGTGCTTGGCAACCCCGATTTGGGCTATGCGCGGGCTATTTACCGGTCGCTTCGGCCCGGTGGCAACGCCCGCTGCTCTTGGCGGGTGCGTTGTACCGCCTCACGTCGCAACCGGGCTATCTCATCCATGCTGTCCTCCATCGTCATCAGACCATCGTTCGGCGGTGCTGTGCCGAACACAGAGCGACGTTCGTCGTCGCCTGGTGTGATCGATTGGTCAGTGCCGTACAAATCGAGTGGACCTACGTCACATAAATCAATCGGGGCATCGTCGTCGTTTGGATCAACGACTAGCTCAGCGTCAATTGCATTGTCGTTGGCGGCGGGTAATGCGTGAGGTTGAACGTCTGGGACACCTGTACGGTGTGCTGCGCGCGAACCACCACGCATCGTCTCGATCTGGTCAGCGATATTTTCGTAAGGCTTTGCAGACAGTTCAATCTCAGCTTTGACACCAACTCCGCCGCGATCCAATGCATCACGAATTGCGTTGAGCTTCACCGCATCTGAAACGTTGTCGTCGGTCGCCATTTTCAAAAGCTCACGCGCAAGGCGGTCAGGAGGGTGGCCGGTTGTTTGTGCCGGTTCGTGGTGGCTGTCATGTCATGGATCGCGTTGTGCGACCCGCCTTCCGTGATGCTTGCGCCGCTGCTGATATCTCGGGTATGCGCCTACACGATTTGCGCCACTTCGCCGGTACCCAGGTGGCGCGCGTCGGCAACCTGGTGGAGACAATGAACCACCTCGGACACACGACACAGAGCGCCAGCTTGCGGTATCAGCACATGGTCAGCGGTCGCGATGCCGAGATCGCCTTGGCCCTGTCCGCCCAGGCGACCAACCCGGCGCAAATCATGACCGTCGGGTCGGAATGGCATTCGCCAGGCGCGCCGCAATTCGGCCCAACCGCGCCGGATACATGAAGCCATTTCGTTTCATGTGCAATCCGTGATTCTTTAGCCGACTTGGCCGAAACCATCGACGAATGGCGTAACTATTTCGCAAGCATCACGCTCAATACTCTGTCGAGCAGTGAAGGTTTTCCAACATGTATTGCAGAACCGCGCAAAGATCGCCATGTCACCTAACGCAATCGGTGCCAGCAATGACACGTTGAGATCGATGGTTTCGTTCGCGTAGCGCATGTTCTCGTGTGCGTAGTGCATTGCTTGAATGCAGTGACCGTTGCCGTTGATGTCCAGATCGCACCAGATGTCATCTTTCAAATCATTGACCACCGAGTCGAAAGTTCGGTCGCCGCGAATCAAAAAACGCTCACTCGGTCTGCTCGTCGCGTAGACGATGGGGGCTCCAACCCCTCCGACATACCGCGCGGGCAAGTGCGCGGGATCAGCAAAGAAATTATGATATGCCGCAAGAGCTTTCGCGACGATTTGGCGTAGCCGTGGTTCAGCACCAAACAGTAGATGAACGCCCAACAGCCCTGGCGCGATCTTCTCGTAATACTGCTCAACCCAGCTCTCAGCCTGGCGTCGTGCGGCTTCTAGCTGATCTGCTATTGCTTTGGAATACGTAACGAATTGAACGCTATCCTGATCATCGGGATCAACCGGAAGAACGACGCCGGTCAATGCACGTCGTTGACGTTCCCCGCTTTCTGGATCAGTGATCTTCTGGATCTTTCTGTGAGCTAGAACCGCTCTCTCTGGATCGTATTTTTGCGCTATCGACAAATCGTAGATTCGTCGTTCAGCATCGTTCAACAGCGTCATAGTAGTCATCGTGAAATCCTTTCGGTTCTAAGATTTTGGTTAGGCGCTAGTGCGCTTCGTTCCTAAAACAATGAAGTCATACAGGTTTTGATCGGAAAGGTAGACGTGGTGCGCGATGTAGTGGCGATTAAGCCTGCCTTGTGTGATCGCAGAACGCAGATAGCGAACCGTGACATCTACACCAAACAGTTCTTTGATACGTTTGACCGCTTGCTCTAACCCCTTGATATTAGGACTTGACGAATAAGCTGATCTTTCGGCCTGCGCATCGGGAGCAATTTGCATCAGGGGTTTCGTTTCATTCACCCGTTTGGGAATGGGGTCAGCGGACATAGGTGTATTCCTTTGCGAATTACCGTACAAGATTTGCATTTTGTAAATACTCGCCTCAATGGCGTTATCTGAGTATTACCCCAGCACTACACATGGCGCAAGTGTCTCGGGCGAATTTCTCAAGCAGCTCCTAGTGGTGGGCCGGTGAAATAAGAAGAGCCCCTAATTCAAATTGATTCTGTCTGCTTTCTTGTTATTTGACTTCTCGGAGCGAAGCCATGGGCAGCAGCGACCTCTGGTTGTGTCGCTCTGCGGTGAGCTGGCGCATAGCATCGAGGCCATGAGCGACCCCTCACGCCCAGCCATCGAAGCTCTCACCGACGCCATACGAGCAGCGGTACGCAAAGCCCTCGACACGCCTGAGTTCCACGATGCGGTTGACGCGGCGGCGAAGCGGTTCCTGTCCGAGGTTGGTCAGCAGGCCCAGATCGATGCCCGCGCCGATGATGTGGCCCTTCAGATCAAGTCCGCTGTGATGGCTCCGGTTTGGCGAGAAGTGCTGGCGGCTGACGAGCTGCCAGAGGGTCTTATAGACCCTCTGCTTGCAGTCCAACAGGTTGTTGGCGACATCGGCAGCCAGATCAACGTCGCCATCCGAGATGCAATTCGTCGGGCAACCGACTAGCCCGGTCCGGCGCTAGCCCCGCTGGGCGCCCTCGTGAATCCGCTTTGGCCCTTCGGTGTCTGTTCTGCCCCAGCGGTAACCCGACGCATCCTCGAACTGTATTTGCAGATGAGGCCTGTAATCAGCTTGCGTTGTCTCAATAGCCATTGCCGTGAATTGTCCCGGCGCTAAGATCGTCTGCCACTCGTCGGTTAATCGCGTTTGAACCGCGTGGTTAACTTGCGCTTGGAGGTTTGCGGCTGTTTGCTCATTCAGTTGTGGGCCCATATTTTCAAGCCCGGCGGCAAATTGCGCATTAATCGCGTCAATTTGTGTGGTGTCATTCGGATCAGGCAACGACATTACTGTTGCCTTCATAGCCTCGATGTATTGGTTGAATCTCACGGCAAGAGCATCCATAACCTGTGAGAATACCGGTGTGAAAATATTAATCATGGTTTCAGCGAGCCCTGCTCTGTTAGCGAGACGATAGCCGTGCGGAACAGTATTGCCAGCGCGGTCGCAGATAATAATGTCGATCTTCATATCGGAAACTACGTCTGTGCTCCAATTATCGACCCTGAGGTTCCACAGCGTATTACTGACAACGTCACCTCGAAAGATCGCTGGAACGATTCTGCGCGCCTGGGCGGCGAGCCGATCGTCTTCAGCTTGTCTCAACACCGCAATCTGCGCTTCGTGGCGCTGAAGTTCGGTGCGATCTCGTGTCTTTCGGTCTTCCCGCTCTCGCCGGGATTTGAACCACTGGAACCAAAACGTGGCAACCGCCGCGATCACGCCGAGTGCGCCCAAAGCTGTGCCGCACGCTGCGGCTATCTGCAACGCATCGGGTACAGGGTTGTGCTGAACGATGGTGACGTTTGGCTCAGCGGTATAGCTGACGAAAGCGGTCATCATCGAGACGGTAGTGCAGGGCGCCGACCTAGCCCGGTCTCGCCGGTGTGATCGGCCTTGGTGCGGTGCCGTTGGGATTCCTCGGGGGCCGGTTTAGTCGCGGTCGCAGCGGTGCCGGTTGGCAGCTATACGGCAGCTCTGGCCGGTCATAGGCACTCACCGGGACCGCCGTCGCGCCTTACGGGTCCGCTTGAGCTGACGGCGGTACCCCTTGCTCAGCTTCCGCGCCTCAGCCGTCGCGGCCTTGCGAGCTGACTTCGGAAACGCCGCCCCAGGTGTCACACGATGAGGCAGAACGCGAGCGCGCCTAGTGACCGACTTCCGATGATCGGAGGCCGCACGGGCCACGTGACGCTTCACCAGCTTGCGACGGGCAACCGCCGTACGGGTACGGCTGGCCGGATGCACCTGACTGGCCGCGAGGGCTGTCACAGCCGCCGTACCGGCCATCACGGCCCGACGACGACGCACACGGCGCTTGAGATCGGCAGCTTCGGTGGATACCTCAGACGTGGTGCCGGTCGCAGCGAACCGGCCACGGGCATCCCTGACGTAGCTTCGGACTGACCGCGTTGCGGTCTGGCTAACCCTTGGTGCTTTTGGCCGGCGTCGAGACATCACGAGACTCGCTAGCGCTTCTTACGTTGGTGCGCAGTCGATTTCGCACGCCGACCGATTTTGGTATTTCCCTTAGCTCTCGCGGCCTTGGCAAACTTCGCGCGATGCGCCTTCTGCTTGCGGGACGCCATCGACAGTCTCCTAACCGTGCTTACGCCGATTACCACCAGGGCGGTTCGGTGGTGGCGTGCGACCGTGATACCTACCACCTTCGGAGGGCGGGGCATCTTCCAAACCCATTGGGGTCAAACCCTTTCCGTGAGAAAACTCACTGGCCCGATTCCGTTGCAGAACCCGTGCGCGGCTCTTGGCGCACAAAATCTGTTCGGCAAACCACGGGGAAAGCTGACCGCTCACGGTTACACCGGAATCTGGGTCGCGGTCGGCGCGGTGTAGCTGCTGGAATTGGTGACCTGAATTACCGCAGCAGCGCCGCGCTGACGCACACCAACACCGAATGACCGTTGCGAATAACTTCCGACAATCGGGTACTGACCTTCACCAGGAATATGACGCAGCCCTTGGTATGCGGTGTTGGGATGCTGACGGAAACCCATAACATTATTCACACTGTTCGGCCCCGACGACGCCACAACAGCCACATACCCCGATGGAATGAAATCGCTTTGAATCAACAGCGCTGGCCCGTAACTGCCCTCGACTTTCAGGCCCCAAATCTCACCTGGCACCGGTTGGCCGACCAGCTCACCGGTTTGCGTGATCCAAGGCGGCGCATCGTTGGCCGGAATAAAATCATACGAAGCATCGGGACCGCTCGGGCGACTCGGCTCACCTGCCCGCCACGCTTGAATCAGCTCACTTTCGTCACTGTTGGCAAGGATCAAGAGCTTTGAGTTTGTCGACGTGCCATAACCTTTGCGAACGATGAGTCGAATTGCATCTTCGATATCGGCAGCGTCGATCTGTGATGCCTGGCTCGGGATGTAGTGCGTGGTGTTCTGGCTGAACGTGCGGCCCATGTAGCTGGGCGGGGTCAGACCATCGGTGCCGTTCCACAGGCCGAACACGCGCATCTGGTGTTCGTTGCGCTTCTCGGCGGGATCGAACAGCCTGCGCAAAATCGTGCCGGTCACGAGCTGGTTGTCAGCAGCCAAAATACCGTTCATCACAGCTTCAACCTGACGGATATCAGCATCGCGCAGGAACCGCCAAGAAAATCTAGAGGCCAGGTCAAAATCACCGAACTTGTACCCGAGGGGCAAAGCGTTGGGCGACCCGATCGACTTAGGAACACCCAAATCAGTTGCCTCTTCAAACGATCCGATCGTCATGTCCTGCGGGACAGCTTCACCGCTGACCGTGGTTCTGAAGATCAGAAGATCAGTAAGCTTCGTCTTTTCGCTGTTCCAAATGTTGAGTAGTTCGCGCCACTCGTCCCACATATCGTTGAGATCAGTGCCATCGTTGAGGCGGTTAACGAGAACATCACCGTGGACGTTGATTCCATAGTGGGGTTGAGTGCCGCCGAAAATCGGATATGCCGCCAAGGCGGCGGTGTGTGCAGTAAGTGCGTTCATTTTCAAACCCTGCCTATGTTTTCAGCAATAGGAAAATGTTCAAAGCCAATTGCGGCGAATCCTACTCCGCCATCATGGGTCAACGGCGCTAAAAACAGTGTGTTGCAAGCTATTCGACCGTTGATGCTCCCATAGCACGCGGGCGTTGACTACGTATTGCCAGATAGCAGGACAGCCAGCCCTTGCAACGGGCGCGGTGCGGATCGCGGGCCGTCCGATTCCAAATAACCGAGCGGCAACAAAATTTTTTCTATAGTCCCATCGTCTTCACAACAACGTCTAGTTCGTTAGCATCGTATTTAAATAATCTTGGCCCCAGACGATGGACCGGAACTATCTTTTTGTGAACATAGGACCGCAGCGTGTTTTGGGATACACCTAGGTAGGCAGCCGCTTCAGCGGTCGAAAGATATCGAGAATTAGTTGATAAATTAGATACTGGATTAGACATGATGCGAACCTTTCGCTTATACATCGGGATTTGCGAAAGGCTCGCGAGCTTTTTAACCTGAGCGCCACAGGGTGTCATATCAGACTACCTCTGTTGGCACCTAAATGCCACTGATGTAACTCAAAAGCACTCCCCCCGCCGGTCGATGGGCGGGGCGGATCGCCAGCAAACCCGCCAGGCGAGGCGAGATAGCCCATGGATAGCCCAAACGGCCTCGCGTGCTAGGCGAAAACCGCCTCTGAACTGCGAAAACAACTTGTGGT
Organism: Mycobacterium angelicum; assembly: GCF_002086155.1. Classification (GTDB taxonomy): domain Bacteria; phylum Actinomycetota; class Actinomycetes; order Mycobacteriales; family Mycobacteriaceae; genus Mycobacterium; species Mycobacterium angelicum. The sequence goes on from NZ_MVHE01000020.1 coordinate 17,352, forward strand.
CCCGGCTGGGATCGAACCAGCGACCTTCCGCGTGTGAAGCGGACGCTCTTCCACTGAGCCACGGGACCGGCGCCGAGAGGCGAACGAGGTCGAAGACTAGCACGAGTGGCGACACCACCGAACGCGCTACCTGGGCGAGCGCTCACCTAGACACGCAACGCTGCAGAAGATTTGTGTGCGCCCGCTCACGTGGACTATCGTCGTGCTTCGCACCGGGCGACGATCTCGCCCGTTGCGCGCGGACGTAGCGCAGTTGGTAGCGCATCACCTTGCCAAGGTGAGGGTCGCGGGTTCGAATCCCGTCGTCCGCTCGAAGGTGCAAGTGGCATCAATCCCCAGCGGTGGAGTGGCCGAGTGGTGAGGCAACGGCCTGCAAAGCCGTGCACACGGGTTCGATTCCCGTCTCCACCTCCAGCTTCGATCCCCACAGCGCGATTAGCTCAGCGGGAGAGCGCTTCCCTGACACGGAAGAGGTCACTGGTTCAATCCCAGTATCGCGCACCAGCTGCGACGCAGGTCAGCGGCTATTTCGCAAGGCCCTCGCCAGATTTCGTGCACTCCCTATTTGCGACCGGCGCAGTCCGCGCTTGAAAGCCCATATGATTGACGTGTACGCCTATCAGGCACACAATGGATGCATGGCTACGAAGTCTGAACGTTTCGCGGTGCGCCTGACCCCCTGGCAGGACGCACTTATTCGCCATGCCGCCGAGGTCGAAGGGACCGACCTCACTACTTTCTGTGTCAGCGCTACCGTCGCGCACGCCCGCGAGGTACTAGCCGACCGCCGACACTTCTTACTCGACGACGCCGCGTGGACCGAGTTCAACGTCCTTCTCGACCGGCCCGTCCAGATCAAGCCTGCCTTGACCAAGCTGTTCGCCAAGCCATCCCTGTTTGATCCCGACGCGTGAGCGGTTACAGCGTCCCGCGACCGATCACCGAGACAGATGACACCGCCGCGTTCGACAGTGGTGAACCCACGCTCGACAACTATCTGCGTCATCGTGCGCTGGCCAACCACGTCGGCGGCGCATCGCGTTGTTTCGTCACCTTGCACGATGGCCGAATCGTCGGCTACTACGCCTTGGCGTCTGGGGCGGTGTCCCACTCGGGTTGCGCCGGCAAATTCCGTCGCAACATGCCGGACCCGATACCAGTGATCTTGCTGTCCCGCCTCGCGATCGACCGCAAACACCAAGGCCGCGGGCTGGGAGAGAGTCTGCTGCGCGACGCCATCGCGCGGGCGGTGCGAGCCGCCGAGCAGATCGGCGTCCGCGCCATCCTCGTACACGCACTCCACGACGACGCGCGCAACTTCTACCTCCGGTACAACTTCGAACCATCCCCCACCGACCCACTGCACTTGATGTTGCTGATCAAAGATGCTCAGGCGAGCGCCCCCGCCCTGCGGGGGGATGGGTACGACCCCGTCGCGAGCTAATCGAGGCGATGGTCGCGGAGGGCGCAGACCGTGACCACCTTGAATCGGCCTTCCGTCGGCGAAGACTTTGGTCAGGTGGTTGGTGAGGTGGCCTGGTGCGAGCGGCGCGCTTCGGCCCAAATACGGCCTCGCGCGATCCCACTTTGGCGGGCCCTGCACAAGCTGGCCGCCACAGTCGCGCACGCCATTTCACAACGCCGGCGCATACCGAGCCAGCACCGACACGGACCCGGTCGATGCCCTCAGCAGACGCAAGCCCTCCTCGGTCAGGCCGCCGCACTCATCGCACCAGCCGCTGGCCTCGAAGACGCAGACCAACCACCACCCAAGCACTCCACCAAAGCATGCATGTGTTGACCATCACGCCTACACCCGGGTTCCCGATCACCTAAGCCAGGCGTAGAGTTTATACAAATACCCTTTGTACAAAATAACCGAGCGAGATCCGATGGCCGGCAATATATTCCACGTCCAGCACTCCCCCGATAACAGCCACAGCGTCGATTCCCAGGGAACTGTCACCGCCGCGCACGACACCGAAAAGCTCAAGTCAAACAACCCCGCCCACAACGGGCAGCAGGCGGTGGCCTATCGCAACGAATTGCACCTTGCCGAGGACATCGTCAACCCAGAAACCTGGGCCGGCGGGCTGGAAGACAAGCGCGCGATCGCGCCGCGGCTGCGCGTCGGTCGAGACAAATGGCTGAACCTGCTGTGGCTGATTCCCATCGGGTTCGCCCTGCTCGTCGCTGCGGTGGCGATCGGCAAAGGCCTGCACAACGTACCTGCCGTGCAGGAGTTCATTCAGCGCCATCCCGGTAGCCATGTGCCTTCCGGGGTCAGTCCGGGCATACCCGCGTGGGTCGGCTGGACGCACTTTTTCAACCTTTTCTTGATGATGTTCATCATCCGGTCGGGGATTCAGATCCTGTGCGATCATCCGCGGCTTTACTTCAGCCGCAACGCCACTCCCGGCAAAGACGAGTGGTTGCGTGTGGCCAAGCCGGTGCCCGATGACCCGCTGTGGACGGCCAAGGACGATTCGGTTGGTCTGCCCGGTCAATTGGGATTGCCTGGTATTCGCCATTCCATTGGGCTGGCGCGGTGGTGGCACCTCGGCGTGGATGTCTTGTGGTTGTCCAATGGTGCGGTCTTTTACGTGCTGTTGTTCGCTACCGGCCAATGGCGACACATCGTGCCGACCAGCTGGGATGTTTTCCCAAATGCCATATCGGTTGCACTCCAATATCTTTCGCTGAGCTGGCCGACAGACAACACCTGGGTGGCCTACAACGCGCTGCAGTTACTGGCCTACTTCGTCACCGTCTTCGTCGCCGCGCCGCTGGCCGTTGTCACCGGCCTCGGCATGTCGCCGGCCCTGTCGATGCGCCTGACCGCGATCAGCAAGCGCCTGAGCATCCAGACCGCACGCTCGCTGCATTTCCTGGTGCTGGTGTACTTCCTGTTCTTCATCGTCGTCCACGTCACGTTGGTCTTCGCCACCGAAGCTTTGCGCAACCTCAACCACATGTTCGCCGCGCGCGACGACAACAGCTGGGTCGGGTTCGCCATCTTCACCGCGGCCATGGTGGTGGTGGCCATCGGCTGGGTCGCCGCAACGCCTTTCACCTTCCGCCACCCCCGCGTGGTGCAGCGCGTCGGTTACGCCCTCATCGGGCCGCTGCAGCGGCTGTTCGAGTACGCGAACCCAAAGCCGGGTGCCTTCACCGAAAAGGATGTCTCACCGTACTTTTGGCACAACGGCACCTACCCGGAGACCGTCGAATACAAGGAGTTGGAGAAAAACAACTTCGTGGATTGGCGACTACGGGTCTACGGCCTCGTCGAACACCCGACCGAGTTCTCGCTGGCCGACTTGCATGATCTGCCCTACCACGAACAAATCACCCAGCACTTCTGCATTCAGGGCTGGTCGGGTGTCGCCAAATGGGGTGGCGTGTCGATGCAGACGGTCATGGACATCGTCAAGCCGCTACCCGAGGCGAAATGGGTGGTGTTCTACTCCCTGGGTCCCGGCGCCGATGGCGGAATCTACTACGTCGCACACCCGATCGAGCAGATGAGTCACCACCTGAGCATGCTTGCCTACGACATGAACGGCGAACCGGTGAGCTATGGCCACGGCGCGCCGCTGCGGCTACGCAATGAACTGCAACATGGCTTCCGACATGTCAAGTGGATAAAGGGCATTGAGTTTGTCGCACACTACGGCGAGCTGGGCAGCGGCCACGGCGGCTACAACGAGGACCACGAATTCTTTGGGCGCCACCAAACCATCTGAGGCGCCCAGGCCGGGCAGCCTGCCGGTTCAGCTTGGCCTCAAGGGCGCCTTTCAGAAGCCCAGGGCGCCGTCGCCGACCGCGAGCACCGGCGCGGTCATGCCGCGGGGGCGGCAATCGCGCAGCAGATCAGCCCACAACACGCTGGATTCACTAAAGCCGTCGGCCAGTGCGACGAGATCCTTGCGGCCATCAGCGCGCACCCCGATCATCGCCAGCAAACAAAGTTTCTCGTCCTCCACTCGGACCTTGAGTTGAATACCGTCCACCCACAGGTAGACGTAATCGGTGCCCGACAAATCGCTTGCGCCAAATGCTTTGGCTTCATCCTGCCACTGGGCGGTCAGCCGGGTGATCGCCGACGCCGACAGTCCCGCACCAGTGCCCAGGAACTGCTTGAGGGCAGACCCAAAATCCCCGCTGGACAGTCCGTGTAGGTGCAGCAGCGGCAACACCTCGGCTCATCTGCGGTGATTTACGCGCCCAGGCCGGCAAGATCGCCGACGAAAACCGGCACCGCTTACTGGTGTCAGCGTCAACGCGTTAGTCGTTGACCCGCGGGGCCCTAACCGGCACCGCACCGGCGGCCGTCAACGCGGTGCGCTCGTCATGGTGGCCATTGCGCACCACCAGCCGATGCCCGCGCTCATCAACGTGATCGCTGAACTGCGCGATAGGCCGCAACTTCGGCCTTCAGCGCCGTCGCGAGCATCTTGCGGGCACCGTCCCGCACGATCTCATCGAGAACCGAGACGCCCGAAGCGACGGTGTCGTCATTGGACTCATCAACATCGTGAACTACCGTGAGCATGGGCGTACCTTCCCGAACCAGCGCGCCAACGCCGGTCCTCGGTCAGACAATCGGACTTCAGATCATCCCCGGGAAGATGGGCCCATTCACGCCGCCTCGCCGAGGCTCATCCACAGACCTCTGATCATTGCTCCCGCCCCGGTTCCTAAGTGCTCAACCCGGTGGAAATCGAGTAATGCATCCGCGGTCACTGAGGTACCGCGACGCCGGCGGCTGGTCATGGGATGCCGCATCCGGTCTGAAATAGCAATCCATGTGTGGGGCCGCGTAACCTCGTGCGGTTATGGGCCAAGATGCAGTGCAGGTCGTCCGCGCGGAGCTGGAAGCTACGGCCGGCCAGTGGGAAACGCTTACCTCCCAACTGGCGGACGCGGCGCCGTCGCCTGGGCAACCATTCCAGGCCACCACTGCGGCCGTAGACGGTATCAACGCGGCGCTCGGCGTTGCCGCAGCGGCCTTTACAGCGCGGACAAAGGCAACGGCCGCCGGGATGACCACGGCGGCAGCGGGATACACCAGCCAGGAGGCCACATCGGTGGGCGCGCTGGCCGCCGTGACACCGGTGACGGAGGTATAGATGCCCGCCACACTCTCGCAGATCCAGGCGTGGAGTACCGAACATCTCATCGACGCCGCCCGCTATTGAAATGAGACCGCCGACCGGTGGGAGGACGCATTCATAACGATGCGCAACCAGTCCCATACGATCACCTGGCACGGCGCCGGCGGCGACGCGCTGCGGCAACGCACCGCAACCGATCTATCCGTCGTCCGCGCCAAAGCCGACCAGCTACGGCAGGCAGCCGGAGTAGCCCGCAACGGCGCCGGTGACATCAGCGCGGCCCAGCGGCGCGTCCTGTATGGAGTCGAAGACGCGCAAACTGCGGGATTCATTGTCGGAGAGGACTTGTCGGTCACCGACACCCGCAGCACTAACCCAGCAGAACACGCCATGCGCCAAGCCCAAGCGGAAGCGTTCGCCGCTGACATCCGGCTGCGCGCAGAGCAATTGGAGGGCGCAGACTCGAAAGTTGCTGGCCAGTTGACCGCGGGCAGAGCCGGTCTGGGAAAGCGCAGGTATTGCCGCGGCCGGCAACGGGGTGCAGTTGGTCGACTTCAACGAACATGGTGACCAGCCCCCGCCATTTGCACCGTGGGACACACCCGACGGGAAACCACCTCCGGCCGCTGGTAACCCGGCTAAACCTCCACCCGGACCACCCACGGGATTGCCAAAACCTCTCCAAGACTTCACCGACTACCAGCTCCATGATCGGCCGATCCCGGACCCGCCGGCACCCAATGTCACCGCCGACCAGCTACGACTTGCCCTCATCCGGCAGAACATCGACTACGACAAGTTCGTCGCGTGGTTCAACAAAACCCACGGAGGCAATGTCGACGGAGCCGAGTTACTGCAGCGTATGGGGGGTTTCGAAGCTGCTCTTATTGGAGCCGCTCTCTCCCCTTCCGGCGGACCCCTTGCGATGGGCGCTGCGGGTATCGGCCTGCTGATAGCCGGTTACCGGCTCGCTGTCGCCGAGCCTGGTGACGGCCATATACCTGTTTCCGGGGAGTGAGGTAACACGTTGGCGATCTTGATAGCGCTAGAGATTTCTGCGGCAGTCGTTGTTGTCGGGATACTGATTGTGGGTTTGGTGCGCCTTGTTGTTCGGTCCGATCTCGACGCGACAGAACAATTCAAGCGCATGGCGCCGTCAATTTCTCTTGGATGCGGCTTCATCCTGATCGTCGGCGGGTGGTACGGCTCCACCGACGTAGCATCGGTGCTGCAGATCGTCGCCGGCGCGGCAATGGCCGGCAACGGCGCATACCTGGCCATACGAAACCACCGCCGCCGACCAGCAGCCAAACGCGAAGCGCCCGTAAGGGATTAGGGCGGCCACCCTCGGCGTGTCACAACAGACCGCAAGCTAGCGACAGCGCACGAGCGTCCTGAGTCGTTAATTGACCGGTAGCGTTAAGACTTGATGGGTGCCAAACCGTGTCGCTCCTGCGGTCAATTTGTCGTTCAACGTAATTCGCTACCTGCGTCCGGCAACAACGCCCATGACCAGGAAATACCCCGCCATGAGAAGCAATATCATCGCCGCCGGCTCAATCAAGTCAAACATCGCGCGATCCCCCCTCTCCCTTAAATCGCTTGTGCGCGTGGGTAACCGAAGCTCTACACCCCACCAGCCGTGCGAACGCCGTACGGACCGGCTTTGAGCAAAGTGACGGTGACGTCAGCCCCACTGGGCAGGGTGCACATGCGGCGTGCGCCACTGCGTGCGCCCTCAATGGCAGCCCCGAGAGGGGATCGGTTCGAGTAAGCCTGCACGTCGCCGCGTTCAGCGCCGCGCACCCGTAGCAGGAAGACCTCGGTGTCGGCAGTGTCGTCGTAGGGGACGGTCAAAACCGTGCCCGGCTCGGTCGCCTCATCGCGGCGGTCCTCGCCCACGGCGGCGTTGACCAACAGATCCTGGATCCGTTTAATCCGCAACCGCCACGCCCGTTGGACAGCGGCCTTGCTTTCGTCGGCGCCGCCGTCAGCCACTGGCCCCGAATACATCTGACGCAGCGTGGCCAGTTCCCTTTTCAGCCGCTCGTAGGCTTGCGGCGAAATCCGCGCACATCTCGCGTCAGTCATTTCCGTTCCCTTCATAGCGCGCAGCCACATTGGTCCGCGGGTTCGCTGGCATCCGCGTCGTTCAACACCTCTTGAAGCTCGCGGATGCGCGCTCGTCGCGCCGAATAGCCGGCCCCGACACTCGCGTGGTAATCCATCAAGTCGTCGGGCACCTCGATGCTGCGCCGCGAACGCAGCTCGGCGAGTTCGCTGTGCAGACAGGGACAGGCCTGCCGCGTCATCCAGATGCGTTGGCTTCTGGTCATTTTCAATGAGTTCCCTTACGTATCGAACAGAGTGTCGCCCGAGGCCGCAGCACGTCCCGGTCGGGCTACCGGGACATGCTGCGGCCGGTCCGGCGCAACGGATCGAACTCGGCCAGACCTTGTGGTTGCTTGCCGGTGGTGATTTGTTCGGCCAAAAGCCGACCGGTCACCGGCCCGTGCGCCAATCCCCACATGCCGTGACCGCCGGCCACGTAAACATCACGCGCCACTTCACCGATCAACGGCCGGCCATCGGGGGTGACCGCGCGCGCTCCAACCCACAGGTTGCTCCGCACGTCCCAGCGCACCCCGTCCAGCATGGGGCTGACGGCGGCGACGATGGCATCCACCCGCTGGGTTGCACGGGGTTCATGCGGGTGACGGAATTGCACTGTGCCCGAAACCCGCAGCGCGCCTTTGTAGGGCGTGCACGCCACCCGCGCGTCCGGAAAATAAATGGGCCCTGGCATCGGGCGATCCACCGGCACCGTAAACGAGTAGCCGTGACCGGCGGCCACCGGGACATGCAACCACCGGCCCGCCAGCCGCGACAACCGCGCCCCGGTCGCGATCACGGCCGCGTCCGCGGTCAGCGGGTCGCTGCGGCGCGCATAGACCACCGCGCCGTTGCGTGAGCTGACGACATCGTCGACTTCCAGCCCGCGCACCACGGCCCCCCGGGCCACCACCGAGCGGCCCAGGGCTTCCACAAATCGCCGTGGGTCGAGGAAACGCTGACCGTTGATGTTCAGCCCCGCGGTGACCGCCGGCGACGCCAGCGGCACCTGCTCGCGCAACGCCTCACCCGCCAGCGCGATGACATCTATTGTCTGGCCGGCCTTTTCGAGCTGGCGCAACATTGCCATCAGCCGCTGCGCTGACGCGGTCTCGCGAAATACGGCGGTGATCGGCGAGTCGGTCACCGGAGCATCGACCCCGTTGGCGATCAGGACGTCGAATGCTTCGATGCATTCCTCGTTGAGCGCTACGTTGGCCCGCAGCGCCCGCTGCCACGACGATCGCCGACAGTTGGCGACGAAACGCATCAAGAAGGCACCGAGGTCCGCGTCGGTCGTCAGCGGCATATGCAACGGGGCGGTCGGGTCGAACACCGAACGCAGCCCGCCGCGAAGCACCGATGGGGAGTTCAGCGGAAGAGTCAGCCCGGGAGCGATCCAGCCGGCGTTGCCCCAGGACGCACCGGCCGCAACGCCGGTGCGGTCTACCACCGTGACGTCGACTCCGCGCTCCTGTAGAAACCACGCCGTTGACAATCCGGCGATGCCGGCACCGATCACGATCGCCGACCTGGGTCCGCCGTCAATTCGCTCGACGCCGCCCATCAGACACACACCTCCGCAACTGAAATTTGGATTGGTAATTCCATGGTGGGGTGAGCCGGCGCCGCGGTGTTTGCCGGAAACCGACAACGGCGCTGCACAGAATTGTCCCGGCCCGACAACGGCGTCATCGCGGCCTATGTCCGTCAAACACCTGGACCGGACTGTCCGAACGTGAGATCGTCGAGCACGAATGCTCGTCGCCGGCCACTTGGCGAAGTGAGCGGCTCGACCCGACAGCTTGGTGAAAGCGGTATGACGCGGCCGGATACCGAACCCCCACTGGATCTGCTGCTTGCCCCGCGCATCCGTGAGCTGCTGGAGCAGAACTACTACTCGAAGGTCAACGCCAGCCTCACTCTCGAAGAGGCGGCAACCGATCCCGGCTTCCTCAAGGATCCGCTGAGCCACCTGGCGCTGTTCACCGATCACGGTGTCATTCACGCGCGCGACGTCGCTCACCGCATCGTCGGCGTGATCGGGAATGTGTTGGGAGTCAAGGTCTCTGAGCGCACGCCGCTGCGCCGGCAACGCATGACGAGCTACGGCTGCCTGCTCGCCTACGTCCATGACATCGGCATGTCCGACGTGAATCCGTTCGGACGACTAGTCCACGCGGAGTTCGCCGCCCAGGAACCTTTCGGGCCGGCCTTCGACGAGATCGTCGACATCCTCTGGACGGAGAACACCGGGAACCTGGCCTGGCACGTGCTACGGATGACCAGCGCCGGCATCCTCGAAGGGCCACCACAGCGGATCATGCGGGAGCTCGCCGCGCTGGCCTACGCTCACAGCAAGAGCGCCGTGCCCCCCGCCAAGCTGAACGACACCACCGCGCTACGCGACTTGATGCGCTACGTCTTGAGCCATCCACTGGAGGCCCTGTATCACCAGAAGCTCCGCGACAAGGCCCGTACCCAGGACGAACGAGCTCATCACGAAGCCGCCTTGCAGCAGGTCGCCGGCGCCGCGGCGCTGGCAGAGCACCGCAAGGCCGTGCTCGATCGCCACTACGCCGACTTCGACCGCACCGCATTTTCCTGGTTGCAGGCCACCGACCCCGAGGCCCAGGAATTCGTTCTCGACGTCATCGACACGATTCGCTGTCTGCGCTGCGCCGACGCGCTGCGGCAACGAGGCACCCACTTGCGTACCTCCGGTAGCTACCAGATCTTCATCGACCAGAAAACCGCCAACGCCGTCTACGCCCTGCACGACAGCGACGGGCGGACTTTCCTGCTCGAGGCAGACAACGCACTGAATGCCGGCGAGGCCAACATCGAGGTATCCGAGATCACCCCCGAAGGCCATCTGCGCTTCGCCTTCTTTCACGGCAGCTTCGGATCGGGCGAGGCGATGCGCCGCGCGGTGCGCAACGCTGCCGTCGTCGTCGACGACATCCAGTCCGACGTGGTCGAAAGCTTCGCCGGCGTGGCGGGTGCCAACGACGCCCGTGTGCTACTCGAGCACACCGAGGACAATCCCGAATTCGCGACATTGGTCGCCGACGTCGTGATTGCCCGCAGTCCCGGCCTCGCCGACCGCGTGCTGTGCGTTCCATCGCTGCGCAGCGCTCCCGAGCCGGAACGCCGACGTTTTCTCGCCGCAAACGCGATCGAATGGGACCGTGAGCAGCGAATCACCTTGCTGCGCAACGTCGCAACCCGCGGCTACAAGACCGAACACATCGATCCCGATCTCGGCTTCCGCAACGCGCGCCTGGGACACCTGTCCCCCGGCGAGTGCCTGACCGAAGTCGGCGCAAGGGCGACGTTCGTGTACATACCATTGGCGCCCGGGCTCTGTGGCCACCCGTCGGGAGGCTACGACTCGTTTTGCGTCCATCCCTGGGAGCCACTGGGCATCACCGGGGTGATCCGGGGCGATGTTCGAAACGCCACGGTCGTCGCAGAAGGCGACGTCGACGTCCTCATCCTCCCGAAGGACGTCTACCTCGATCAGTGGCACCGCAACTACACCGCCGCGGAATTCTGCGACCTGATGCGCACCTTGAGTTGACCCGCAGGCCTAGCCGCCTTTGCTGCTGTCGGGCAGTTGATCCGGGCAGTACACACCGGCCGAGATCGCGGTGAACTTCGCCGCATTGGTCTGGCTGAGCCCCGGGTTCCCGTCTTGCAGGACCTTGACGACGTCGATGGCCGGCTTGCCCGACTTCGCCATGTCGCACACGCTTTTGCCGGCTTTTACGGCGTTGTCGGCGCTCTGGTAGGTAATGCCGGCACTGCCCAGCGCCACCAGAAACGCTTGATCTTGGTTGACGTCGGCGCGCGCCGGTGCGGCCAAGCCGATCACCGCGGCGACGCCGGCCACTGTTAGCAGAAGCTTCATGACCCCGTGATTGTTCCAAAGCGCTGCCGAGCGCGTCGCTGCTGCGGCGAACGGCGCGTGAATTCTGCCGGAATACCCGGCCACAAAGCTCACGTCAACCCGAGGTTGACACCGCCGTGGGCGTCAACCTACTGTTGACGCCATGGTCGAACCGACGAAGATCGCCTACCCCGTACGCCTCGACGAATTGATCAACGCGATCAAGCAAGTGCATCCGGACGCGCTGGATCAACTCGCCGACGCCGTCTTGGCGGCCGAGAGCCTGGGCGAGGTCGCCGACCACCTGATCGGGCACTTCGTCGATCAGGCACGCCGCTCGGGAGCCTCCTGGACCGAGATCGGCAAGGCCATGGGCGTCACCAAACAGGCCGCGCAAAAGCGCTTCGTCCCCAAGGCCGAGGCCACCACCTTGGACCCCAATCAGGGCTTCGGGCGGTTCACCGCGCGGGCGCGCAACGCCGTCGTTGCCGCCCAGAACGCCGCGCACGAAGCGGGCAACACCGAGATCACCCCTGACCATCTGGTGCTGGGCACACTCAGCGATTCGGCCGCGCTGGCCACCGTGCTGTTGCAACGACAGAAAATCGACACCGAAGCCTTGCGCGCCGCCGTGCAGCTACCCCCGGCCGGGGCCGAAACCCCCGAGCTGATCCCATTCAGCGGCCCGGCACGCAAGGTGCTCGAACTGACCTTCCGTGAGGCACTTCGGTTGGGCCACAACTACATCGGCACCGAACATCTGCTGCTGGCGCTGCTGGAACTCGAAGACGGAGCCGGGCCGCTACATCAGTGCGGCGCGAACAAAGAGCAAGTCGAGACGGATCTGATCGCCGCACTGGAATCGATCACCGGCGGGAGCGGAAGCGCTCACTGAGTTGCGGATCGTTCTCCCACCACAGCGTCGACTGCGTCGTAGTCGCCACCGCCTGCGCGCGGTCCAATTCGGCGTCCACCTGAACCGCCTGCTTCTTTTCGTCGTGGGAGAGCGCACGCATCAGCAGCAGCACAAACGGCAGCCCGACGACGTCGCCGAGAATCCACAGCACGCCGGCGCCAATAGTCTGATCCAGCCGCTGATCGGGACCCCAAAGCCGATGCAGCCCTGAGTAATACGCCGTCGCAATCAACGGCCCCTGCCACACGACCAAACCCAGCACCCCGTCACCGAGCGTCTCGGCGACCGAGATAAGCAAAGAAATCAACTGCGAATACCTGCGCGGCACCGGGTCGGCCTGCAGCCGGGCATAGAAGTAGCCGAAACCGATGACTACCAACAGAATCCGGGTTACAGCGCCGATCCACTCCTGCTGCAGGGCCGCGGTGTACCAGGGTGTCATGTAGAGCAGCCACGGCGTGGCCAGCATTGCCAGTGAGGTGGTCAGCGGATGTAGCAGTATGCGTGCCCACCTGGTCGACAGCAGCCGATCGATGCGATCACGGCCGCTCGGCCCTACAGCGTCGCGCAGCGCGGTGACCGGCCGGCCCTGCGCCAGCAGAAACGGCACCACGAAAAGCAGCAGCAGCACCTGCAACGCGCGGACCCAGAACAAGAAGTACGCGTATTCCCCGACCGCGCTCAGCGTGGCGATGATCCACAACACGATGCCACTTCCCCAGGACCAAGCCTGGCCGCGCGCAACTGTGGCGCCGTGCCGGTAAGCCCAGAGGTAGCCGGCGGCCAGCGCCACGATAACGGCCGCGGAACTGGCGTCCAGATGCCAGGCGGAAACGGCGGAAACCAATGTCAGCGGGCCCGGGTCGACGTGCATGGCGATCAGCCTGGCAGCACTTCCTGGGAGGAAGGTGTCAGCTAATCCCCGCTTAACCCTTCACGACCCCTCCCCTTGGCGTCACCGCATGTGTAATCATGCGAAGATGCGCCGCTGGCTGATCGTGCTGTACACCTTCCTCGTCGCCGCCGCGGGGGTCTTGGCCGTCAACGTCGCCGCGCCGCGCGCGTGGGCCGGCGACGCGCCCATCGGCCACATCGGCGACACGCTGCGGGTGGACACCGGAACCTACGTCGCCGACGTCACGGTCAGCAATGTGGTCCCGGTCGACCCGCCACCCGGCTTCGGTTACACCCGCAGCGGCGTGCCGGTGAAAAGCTTCCCCGACAGCTCGGTGGCCCGCGCCGACGTGACGGTCCGCGCGGTCCGGGTGCCCAACTCCTACATCATGGCCACCAACTTCAGTTTCAACGGAGTGACGCCCTTCGCCGATGCCTACAAGCCGCGGCCGTGCGACGCGCCCGATTGGCTGGACGCGGCTTTGGGCAATGCCCCGCAGGGCGCGATCGTTCGCGGCGGGGTGTACTGGGACGCCTACCGCGATCCGGTCTCCGTTGTCGTGCTGCTGGACCGCAAGACCGGCGAGCACCTGGCGCAGTGGAATCTCTGACCTGACCGTCCAGCTCGCCACGACGGAATCCGTCGACGCCGAAGAACTCGCCGCCGTTGCCGCACAAGCCTTTCCGCTGGCCTGCCCCACGTCAACCACACCCGAGAACATCGCCGCGTTCATCGACGCCAATCTGTCCGCGGCGCGCTTCGCCGAGTTTTTGAACGACCCCCGGCGCGCCATTGTCACCGCACGCCGTGACGGGCGAATCGTCGGCTATGCCATGCTCGTTCGCGACGGTTCCGACGACAACGCCGCCGAGCTGTCAAAGCTCTACGTACTGGCCGACTTTCACGGCCAGGGCGTCGCCACAATGCTGATGGATGCCGCGCTGGCCCTCGGCGCCGACTGGGGCCTGGACCACATCTGGCTGGGCGTCAACCAGGAAAACGCACGCGCACAACGCTTTTACACAAAGAGCGGCTTCACCATCAGCGGCACCAGGACGTTTCAACTCGGCGACAACCTGGAAAACGACTACGTCATGGTTCGGAAACTGGACCGGCCGTGAGGGCCAGCAGCCGGGAAGTGGCCCGCAGATATTTCTTCCGGTAGCCGCCGGCCAGCATCTCCGCACTGAAAATGGTGTCCAGCTTGGCCCCCGAGGCCACCACCGGGATACCGGCGTCATAGAGCCGATCGGTCAGGGCCACCAACCGCAACGCGACGTTCTGATCGTCGATGCCGTGCACCCCGGTGATGAACACCGCGGTCACGCCCTCGATCAGGGTCAGATAGCGCGACGGATGCATGGTCGCCAGATGTGCGCACAAAGCGTCGAAGTCGTCGATCGTCGCACCTGCTACCGCAGCGGCGCGCCCGGCGACCTCCTCGTCGGACCGCGGCGGCGGCGCCGGCGGCAGGTCGCGGTGCCGGTAGTCCGGCCCTTCGATGCGCACCGTGGTGAAAATCCTTGCCAGCGTGTTGATTTCGCGTATGAAGTCCTGCGCCGCAAACCGTCCCTCGCCGAGCTGCTCGGGCAGCGTGTTGGAGGTGGCGGCCACCGACACGCCCCGCTCGACCAGTGAGGACAGCATCCGCGAAATCAGCGTGGTGTTGCCGGGATCGTCGAGCTCGAATTCGTCGATGCACACCGCGGTGTAGCCGGCCAGCAGATCGATGCATTCGGTGAAACCGAACACCCCGGCCAGTTGGGTCAGCTCGCCGAATGTCGCAAACGCGGTGGGATGCTCGGGCACGTCAGGCAACTGGTAGTAGGCCGAGGCGAGCAGGTGTGTCTTGCCCACACCGAACCCGCCGTCGAGGTACAGCCCGACACCGGGCAGCGCCTCCCGCTTGCCGAACAGCTTCTTGCGCCCCGCCCGGCGCTCGACGGCCTGCCGGCAAAAGTACTGGCAGGCGTCGACGGCCGCGGCCTGCGTGGGCTCGGCCGGGTCGGGCCGATACGTCGCGAAGCTCACCTCGGCGAACGTCGGCGGCGGGCGCAGTTGGGCGATCAACCGCTCCGGCGAAACCGAGGGATGCCGATCAACCAGGTGGCCCACCCCATGCATGCACGCACTGTAGCGGCGTGTTGCAATCGAGTTCATGCCCGACTTCGAGGCCGGCATCGCCGCGGGCCTGGCCGCCGAGACCTCCCTGACGCTGCTCGGCTCGGATCGCGAGCTCGCCAACCACGAACTGCCCGCGTTCTACGCATATCCGGCCGATCTAAACGGCACGTGGTTGCGGGCGAATTTCATCACCAGCCTGGACGGCGCGGCCACCGTCGAAGGCCTCAGCGGCACCTTGGCGGGCCCCGGAGACCGCGCCGTCTTCATCGTGTTGCGCGAACTGGCCGACGTCATCGTGGTCGGCGCGGGCACCGTGCGCCTCGAGGGCTACTCGGGTGCACAGCTGAGCGTCGCTCAGCGCCAGCAACGGGTAGCACGGAACCAGGGTGAGCTGCCGCCCCTGGCCATCGTCACCAAGTCCGGTCGCCTCGACCGCGACCTGGCGGTGTTCACCCGGACCGAGGTGCCGCCCCTGGTGCTCACCTGTACGGCAGTCACCGACGAAACCCGCCGGCGGCTCGCGGGCCTGGCAGAGGTGATCGACTGCTCCGCCGGCGATCCACACAGCGTTGACGAGGCCGCCGTCCTGGCCCGGCTTCAGGCCCGCGGGCTGAGCCGCATCTTGACCGAAGGCGGGCCGATGCTGCTCGGCGCGTTCATCGAGCGCGGGCTGCTCGACGAGCTGTGTCTGACCATCTCGCCCTGCGTGGTCGGCGGCCTGTCGCGCCGGATTGTGACGGGTCAGACCCAGCTGTTGACCCGGATGCGCTGTGCGCACGTCCTCACCGACGATGCGGGCTATCTCTACACCCGCTACGTCAAGGCCTGACGGTAGGCCCCGCTACTGTGGTCGGCATGAGTCGGCGCATCAGGGCTGCCACGGTCGTCGTCGCGGTCACCACGGTGCTGACAGCCTGCGTCCCGGTGTTCGGTGCCGACCCGCGCTTTGCCACCAACTCCGGCGCAAAGCCGCAGGGCGCAGCGACCACGACGCCCAAGCCCAGCGGTCCCCCACCGATCGCCGCTCCCAAGAACGACTTGTCCTGGCGCGACTGCACGTCACGGGTCAACGCCGACGCCGGTGTCCCGGCCGCCCCGGGCGTCAAGCTGGACTGCGCCAGCTATGACGCCGATCTCGACCCGGTCAACGGCGGTTCCGGATCGGTGAGCATCGGCGTGGTCCGCGCCCGCTCCGCGCAGACGCCCAAGGATGCGGGTCCGCTGGTCTTCACCACCGGTTCCGACCTACCCTCGTCGACCCAACTGCCGGTCTGGCTGTCGCATGCCGGCGCCGACGTGCTCAAGGGCCACCCGATCGTCGCCGTCGACCGCCGCGGCATGGGCATGTCGAGTCCCATCGACTGCCGCGACCACTTCGACCGCGAGGAGATGCGCGACCAGGCCCAGTTCCAATCCGGCGACGACCCGGTGGCCAACCTCTCCGAAATCTCCAACACCGCCACCACGAACTGCACCGACGCGATCGCTCCGGGCGACTCCGCTTACGACAACGCGCACGCCGCCTCCGACATCGAGCGACTGCGCAACATCTGGGATGTTCCCGCGCTAGCCCTCGTCGGCATCGGTAACGGCGCCCAGGTGGCACTGACCTACGCCGGGTCGCGTCCCGACAAGGTGGCCAGGCTGATCCTGGATTCGCCGGTTGCGTTGGGGGTCAACGCCGAAGCCGCCGCCGAACAACAGGTCAAGGGGCAGCAGGCCGCACTCGACGCCTTCGCCGCGCAATGCGTCGCCGTGAACTGCCCGCTGGGCCCCGATCCCAAAGCCGCCGTCAGTGCCCTGCTGAACTCCGCCAAGGCCGGCAAGGCGCCCGGGCGCACGTCGGTGGCGTCCATCGCCAACGCGATCACCATCGCATTGGGCTTCCCCGCCGGCGACCGCGTCAACAACACCACGACCCTGGCCAATGCGCTGGCGGCCGCCAACTCCGGCGACATCAACCCGCTGTCCAACTTGATCAACCGCGCCGATGCCATGCAGGACACCGACGGGCAATTCGTCAACGTCTGCAGCGACGCGATCAACCGTCCGACCCCGGACCGGGTGCGCGAACTCGTGGTCGCCTGGGCCAAGCTCTATCCGCAGTTCGGGACGGTCGCCGCGCTCAACCTGGTCAAGTGCCTGCACTGGCCCAGCGGCTCGCCGGCGCAAGCACCCAAACAGCTCAAGGTCGACGTCTTGCTGCTGGGCGTGCAGAACGACCCGATCGTCGGCAACGACGGCGTCGCCGCGACGGCGGCCACCGTCATCAACGCCAACGCGGCCAGCAAGCGGGTGATGTGGCAGGGCATCGGCCACGGCGCCAGCATCTATTCGGCGTGCGCGGTGCCGCCGATCGTCGGCTATCTGGACAGCGGCAAGCTGCCCGGCACCGACACCTACTGTCCCGCCTGAGAGTTCGGGCGGGGTACGGTGCGCTGGTGACGGCAGCTGACTCGACCCGAACCGGCCCCCCGAGCACCGCATCCATTCTGCGGGCAGTGCTGTGGCCCGCGGCCATTCTGTCGGTATTGCACCGCAGCATCGTGCTGACGACCAACGGCAACATCACCGATGATTTCAAGCCGGTCTACCGGGCGGTGTCGAACTTTCGGCACGGGTTGGACATCTACAACGAGCACTTCGACTACGTCGACCCGCACTATCTGTATCCGCCGGGGGGGACGCTGCTGATGGCACCCTTCGGGTACCTGCCGTTCGCGCCGTCGCGCTACCTGTTCATCTCGATCAACACCGTGGCCATCCTGGTCGCCGCGTATCTGCTGCTGCGGATGTTCAACTTCACCCTGTCCTCGGTGGCCGCGCCCGCGCTGATCCTGGCCATGTTCTGCACCGAAACCGTCACCAACACACTGGTGTTCACCAACATCAACGGCTGCATTCTGCTGCTGGAGGTTTTGTTCCTCCGGTGGCTGCTGGACGGCCGGGCCAGCCGTCAGTGGTGGGCGGGCCTGGCCATCGGGCTGACGCTGGTGCTCAAACCCCTGCTCGGCCCGCTGCTGTTACTCCCGCTGCTCAACCGCCAGTGGCGGGCATTGGTGGCCGCCATCGGCATTCCCGTCGTCGTCAACCTGGCGGCGCTCCCGGTGGTGCCCCACCCGATGGACTTCTTCACCCGCACACTGCCCTACATCCTGGGCACCCGCGACTACTTCAACAGCTCGATCCAGGGCAACGGCGTGTACTTCGGCCTACCCACCTGGCTGATCATCGTGCTGCGGCTGCTGTTCACCGCTCTTGCCGTCGGCGCGCTGTGGCTGCTGTACCGCTACTACCGCACCCGAGACCCGCTGTTCTGGTTCACCACGTCGTCGGGCGTGCTGTTGCTGTGGTCATGGCTGGTGATGTCGCTGGCGCAGGGCTACTACTCGATGATGCTGTTCCCGTTCCTGATGACGGTCGTGCTGCCCAACTCGGTGATCCGCAACTGGCCGGCGTGGCTGGGAATCTACGGCTTCATGACGCTGGACCGCTGGCTGCTCTTCAACTGGATGCGCTGGGGCCGGGCGCTGGAATACCTGAAGATCACCTACGGCTGGTCGCTGCTGCTGATCGTCACTTTCACCGTGCTGTACTTCCGCTACTTGGACGCCAAGGCGGAGAACCGGCTGGACGACGGCCTGGATCGCGCTAGCGTAGACGCATGACCCCCAAGCTGCGGCTCACCGACGACGAGTGGCGTAAGAAGCTCACCCCGGAGGAGTTTTCCGTGCTGCGCCAAGCCGGCACCGAACGCCCCTTCACCGGTGAGTACACCGACACCAAGACCCAGGGCGTCTACCAATGCCGGGCGTGTGGCGCCGAATTGTTCCGCAGCACAGAGAAATTCGACTCACATTGCGGCTGGCCGTCGTTCTTCGACCCGGCGAAATCCAGCGCGGTGTTCCTGCGCACCGACTACTCGCTGGGTATGAAGCGCATCGAGGTGCTGTGCGCCAACTGCGACAGCCACCTGGGCCACGTGTTCGAGGGCGAGGGCTACCCCACCCCAACCGACAAGCGCTATTGCATCAACTCGATCTCGCTGAAGCTGGTCCCCGGCGCTGTCTAAGGACCGCGAGCCTGTAGTTAGCGCGGCCCGCACTCTCGCACTTATCCGCGTTAACTACAGTTTCGGCGAAGCTAGTCCACCCGCGTGGCGTGCACTTCCCAGAACGGGGCGTGCACCCGACCGTTGTTCAGCCACGGTTCCATCACCCGGAACCGTTCCAGCAATTCCTGGGCCTGGTCGGCCAGGTCGGGATTTCGCGCCGCCATCATCTCGATCGACTCGGTGCTGACGTTGACCTGGTAAGTGGTGGGCCCCAGGTAGGTGATCTCCCAGCCGCCGGCGGGCAGCACCCGGTGAAAATCGTCGGCCGACAACGAGCGCAACATGGTGAACCCGTTGACGTCGTGCGCGCCGAACTCGAACATGTACAGCCGCGCTCCGGGCTTGGTGGCCCGCCGCAACGCCTGCACATAGGACTTCTGCAGGTCCGGTGCGGTACTGAAGGTGTGGAAGAAGGCGCAGTCGACGACGGTGTCGAAGCGCCCTTCGAACCCGTCCAGCTTGGTCGCGTCGGCCACCTCGAAATCGACTGCAACCCCGGCCTTGCGGGCATTGGCGTGAGCACGCTCGATGGCGGCCGCGGAACCGTCGATACCGGTGGCCGAAAAACCCTTTGATGCGTAGTAGATCGCGTGGTGACCGGGGCCGGTACCCGGGTCGAGCACTTCGCCCTTGATGGCGCCGACGGCGACGAGTTGCTGGACCACCGGCTGCGGGCCGCCGATGTCCCACGGCGTGGCCACCGGCAAGCCGTGCGAGACCCGCGCATCGCGGTACATCTCCTCGAAGCGGGCGGGGTCGGTGGGGTCGAATTCAGCCATTGCGACGCTTCTCCTCATCGCTGCGTCCCCCGCAAGCGGGAGGTGCCCCCACTGCATCGTCGCCGTCGACGGCTGTCATGGCAGCGAGTTCACCAGCTGCTCGACCGGCACCCGCGGACCGGTGAAAAACGGCGTCTCTTCGCGGGTGTGGCGCCGGGCATCAGTGGCCCGCAGTTCCCGCATCAGGTCGACGATGCGATGCAATTCCGGGGCCTCGAAGGCCAGGATCCATTCGTAGTCGCCCAACGCGAACGCCGGCACCGTGTTGGCCCGCACATCCTTGTATTCACGGGCGGCCATGCCGTGTTCGGAGAGCATGCGGCGGCGTTCCTCATCGGGCAGCAGGTACCACTCGTAAGACCGCACAAAGGGATACACGCAGATGTAGGCCCCGGCCTCTTCGCCGGCCAGAAACGCCGGGATGTGGCTCTTGTTGAATTCCGCCGGCCTATGCAGCGCCACGCTGCTCCACACGGGTGTGCAGACTTGGCCCAGCGTCGTGGTGCGCCGGAAATCGGCGTAGGTGGACTGCAGCGCTTCGACACGCTCGGCGTGGGTCCAGATCATGAAATCGGCGTCTGCGCGCAAGCCCGCGACGTCATAGAGGCCGCGCACCACGACGCCGCGCTCTTCCTGCTGCTTGAAGAACGTTGCGGCATCGTCGACGACGGCCTCACGCTGATCGCCCAGTGCGCCCGGCCGCACCGAAAACACCGAAAACATCAGGTAGCGAATGGTCGAGTTGAGAGCATCGAAGTCGAGTTTGGCCATGAAACCTATCGTGCCACTTCCGCTTCGAGCGCTTCGATCGCACGCCCCGCCGCCCCGACACAGGCGGGTACGCCGATTCCGTCCAGATAACTGCCGGCTACGGCCAGGCCCGGCGGCAGGCCGGCGCGCACCTCGGCAACCAGCTCCGCGTGGCCGGGCCCATACTGCGGCATCGCACCGATCCAGCGCTGCACACGAGCGTCGACCGGGTCGACGGCCAGATCGAATACATCGACGAGGTCGCTCAACGCCCACCCCAGCAGTTCGTCATCGGAAGCGGTCGTAGCCAGATCGTCGCCAAACCGCCCGAACGACAGTCGCAACAGCTGCACGTCCCCGTGCCGCCCCCATTTGCGCGACGACAACGTGATCGCCTTGGAGCGCAGCGGCTCGCCGCTTGCCGCCAGCACCCCGGAGCACTGCGGGAATGCGGTCTCGGCGGGTACCGCAAGAGCCACGACCGCCGACGAGGCGCTCACCACCCGGTTCGCGGCCGCACACGTACGCGGCGCCAGCTCACCCAGAAGCCGCACCAGCTGCGCGGCCGGGACAGCCAGGATCACCGCGTCGGCGGGCCAGCCCGCACCGGTTTCATCGCGCAGGACCCAACCGGGTTCGACCCGGGCGATCGCGGCCCGCACCCACTGCAGCCGGCTGCGCGCGACCAGCTCGTCGACCAGCACCTGGTAGCCGCCGGCCAAAGCGCCGAACACCGGAGCCCCGGTCGCGGACGGCAATGCCTGGCGCGCCGCGTCGGTCAACGACGCCGCACCGCGATCGAGGGCCGCCGCCACGCTGGGGGCCGCCGCGCGCAGCCCGATCGTCGCCGCCGAACCCGCATACACCCCACTCAGCAACGGGTCCACCGACCGGGCCACCACCTGTTCGCCGAACCGGTCGGCCACCAACTCGGCCACCGCCGGATCGCTGCCCGGTTGCCAACTGAACGCACGCGCGGGCTCGGCCTCGATGCGCGCCATCGTGGCATCGTCGACCAGCCCGGCAACCGATGCCGCCGACGACGGAATTCCCACCACCGTCTCCGACGGCAGCGGGTGTAGCCGCCCCTGGCTGTAGATCAGCGGCCGAACGCCGGTGGTGTCCAGTTGCAACCCCGATAGCCCGAGCTCGGCCAGTAGCGCCGGGATCTCGGGGCGGCGCCGCACGAAAGCCTCGGCGCCGACATCCATGGGCTGGCCGCCGACGGTCTCGGTGCGCAGCACCCCGCCGAGCCGGTCGCCGGGCTCGAACACGGTGATGGTCGCGTCGTCCCCGACCGCCATGCGCAGTCGGTAGGCGGCCGTCAACCCCGAAATGCCGCCGCCCACAACGCAATAGGAGGTCACAGCGAGTGAACCAGCGACACCAGATCGGTCAACACGCCGGGATCGGTCTCCGGTAGCACACCGTGGCCCAGGTTGAAGACGTGACCGCCCGCCCCGGAATCCACCGCCCGGCGGCCGTCGTCGACTACGGCGCGCGCGGCCCGTTCCACCGCCGGCCAGCCCGCCAGCACCACCACCGGATCCAGGTTGCCCTGCAACGCGGTGCCGGGCACCACCCTGGCGGCGGCGTCGGTCAGTGCGGTTCGCCAGTCGACGCCGACGACTGTGGCGCCCGCTTCCGACATCGCACCCAGCAACTCCGCGGTCCCCACGCCGAAGTGGGTCATCGGCAGCCCATGTTCGGCCAGCGCGCCGAACACCCGCGCACTGTGCGGCAACACGTACTGCCGGTAGTCGGCCAGCGACAGCGTGCCCGCCCACGAGTCGAACACCTGGATCGCGTCCACCCCGGCGTGGATCTGGCCACGCAGGAACGCGATGGTGAGGTCGGTCAGCTTGGTCATCAGCGCATGCCAGCTCGCCGGTTCGGACAGCATCATCGCCTTGGTGCGGGCGTGGTGGCGGCTCGGGCCACCTTCGACCAGATAGGACGCCAACGTGAACGGCGCACCGGCGAAACCGATCAGCGGCACCTCCCCCAGCGCGCCAACCAACAGCCCAATGGTCTCGTAGACGGGTTGGATCGCTTGGGGGTCAAGGGGTTTCATGGCAGCGATGTCGGCGTCGGTGCGCACCGGCTGCGCGATCACCGGTCCGACGTCGGCGACGATGTCCAGATCGACTCCGGCGGCGCGCAGCGGCACCACGATGTCGGAGAACAGGATCGCCGCGTCGACGTCGTAGCGTCGGATCGGCTGCAGGGTGATCTCACAGGCCATCTCCGGCTCGAAGCAGGCGGCCAGCATGCTGCGCTGTTCGCGCAGCGCCCGGTATTCGGGCAACGAACGCCCGGCCTGGCGCATAAACCACACCGGCACCCGGCTCGGTTTGCGGCCGCCGACCGCGGCCAGATAGGGCGACTGGGTAAGGTCGCGACGCGTACTCATCGACGTCAATGCTGCCACGGGCGCCGTGCGGCCCTTGCGTAACATCGATCCGATGCCGGTCAGCTACGACGACTTCCCCAGCCTGCGCTGCCAAACCCGAGAGAACGGCGTGCTGGAACTGGTCCTCGATGCCCCCGGGCTGAACTCGGTGGGACCGCAGATGCACCGCGACCTTGCCGACATCTGGCCGGCGATCGATCGCGACCCCGCGGTAAGAGTGGTCCTGGTCCGCGGTGAAGGCAAGGCGTTCTCGTCCGGCGGCAGCTTCGATCTGATCGACGAGACCATCAATGACTACGAGGGCCGGATCCGCATCCTGCGCGAGGCCCGCGATCTGGTGCTCAACCTGGTCAACTTCGACAAACCGGTGGTCTCGGCCATCAAGGGTCCCGCCGTCGGCGCCGGTTTGGTGGTTGCCTTGCTTGCCGACATCTCGGTGGCAGGCCGGACCGCCAAGATCATCGACGGACATACCAAACTCGGGGTCGCCGCCGGTGACCACGCCGCGATTTGCTGGCCGCTGCTGGTCGGCATGGCCAAGGCCAAGTACTACCTGCTGACCTGCGAGGTTCTCTCCGGCGAAGAAGCCGAGCGCATTGGCCTGGTCTCGACCTGCGTCGACGACGACGAGGTGCTGGCCACCGCAACCAGGCTTGCCGACAATCTGGCCGGCGGCGCCCAAAACGCCATCCGCTGGACCAAACGCAGCCTCAATCACTGGTACCGGATGTTCGGGCCGGCCTTCGAAACGTCGCTTGGCCTGGAATTCATCGGGTTCGGCGGCCCCGACGTGCGCGAAGGTCTGGCTGCGCACCGCGAGAAGCGCCCAGCGCGATTTGTTGACGGCTCCGACAGCTGACCGCGATTCGGCGCGCCTGATTTCGCGTGTCGGACGATAGGTCTACCGTCGGAAACTGTGAGTTCCCCGCCAACGACGATGCAGAGCGCAGCGATGCTGAGGAGTGGCGCATGACCCCGCCAACGACGATGCAGAGCGCAGCGATGCTGAGGAGTGGCGCATGACTTCAGCAGAACCGGCCCCATTCCGCGACGCGGTAGCGGCGATGAACGCCGTCACCGTTCGGCCGGAAATCGAGCTCGGCCCCATCCGCCCGCCGCAGCGGCTGGCGCCCTACAGCTACGCCCTGGGCGCCGAAGTCAAACATCCCGACCTCGACATCGTCCCGGAGCGATCAGAGGGCGACGCGTTCGGCCGGCTGATTCTGCTGTACGACCCGGATGGCTCCGATGCCTGGGACGGCACCATCCGCCTGGTCGCATACATCCAGGCCGACCTCGACTCCCACGAGGCCATCGACCCGCTGCTGCCAGAGGTGGCGTGGAGCTGGCTGGCGGAGGCGCTGGAGACGCGCACCGAGCATGTGACCGCACTGGGCGGCACCGTTACCGCCACCACATCGGTTCGCTACGGCGACATCTCCGGACCACCGCGCGCCCACCAGCTGGAATTACGGGCCTCATGGACGGCCACCAACCCCGACGTGAGCAGCCATGTCGAGGCCTTCTGCGAGGTACTGGAGCACGCCGCGGGCCTGCCGCCGGCCGGGGTCGTCGACCTCGGCTCGCGGTCACGCGCTTGACATGAGCGAACCAGAGGCCGATCGGGCCGAGGAGGACGACCCCGAACCGACGCTGCTGCTGCATCCGGCCAGCGGCGTGCCCCAGCTCTCGGTGAGCCCGCGCCAGATCAAGGCGGCCGCAGAACTACTGGCCGGCGGGCGTGGACCTTTTGCCGTCGATGCCGAGCGGGCGTCGGGATTTCGGTATTCCAACCGCGCCTACCTGATCCAGATACGGCGGGCCGACGCCGGTACCGTCCTCATCGACCCGGTCAGCCACGGCGGCGACCCGCTGACCGTGCTGCGGCCGGTCGCCGAAGTGCTGCGTGAAGACGAATGGATTCTGCACTCCGCCGATCAGGATCTGCCGTGTCTGGCCGAGGTCGGCATGCGGCCGTCGGCGCTCTACGACACCGAGCTCGCCGGCCGCCTGGCCGGTTTCGATCGGGTCAATCTGGCCGCCATGGTCCATCGCCTGCTGGGCATGGGGTTGGCCAAGGGCCACGGCGCGGCGGACTGGTCCAAGCGCCCGCTGCCCGCGGCCTGGCTCAACTACGCCGCTCTGGACGTGGAGTTGCTCATCGAGCTGCGCGCGGCGGTCTCGGACGTACTTGCCGGCCAGGGCAAAGCCGATTGGGCCGCAGAGGAATTCGAGCACTTACGCACCTATGAGGATCGGACCCTCCCGGCTCCGGGCCGGCGAGACCGCTGGCGACGCACGTCGGGCATCCACAAGGTGCACGATCGGCGCGCCCTCGCGGCGGTGCGCGAGTTGTGGACGGCGCGCGACCGCATCGCCCAGCGCCGCGACATCGCGCCCCGGCGCATCCTGCCGGACTCGGCCATCATCGACGCCGCCATTGCGGACCCCAAGACTGTCGACGACCTGACCGCGCTGCCGGTGTTCGGCGGGCGCAACCAACGCCGCAGCGCCGCAATGTGGTTGGCGGCATTGGAAGCGGCGCGAGAAAACCAGGATCTACCCGAAGTGGGTGAGGCGCCCAATGGGCCGCCACCCCCGGCCCGTTGGAGCCGGCGCAAGCCCGAGGCCGCCGCCCGGCTGGAGGCGGCCCGCTCGGGGTTGGCGAAGGTATCCCAACGGGTCGGCGTGCCGACGGAGAACCTGGTCGCCCCGGACCTGGTGCGACGGCTGTGCTGGGACTGGGAGGGCGCACGGGCCCCGGTCGAAGCGGTCGATACCTACTTGCGGACCGGCCATGCGCGAACGTGGCAATGCGAACTGGTGGTCGAGGTGCTGGCAACCGCGGTGACGCACCCGGCCCAAACCGACCCCAAAGCCGACGCCAAAGCCGATAACAACTAGTCCAGCTGCTCGCGGATCTCGGCTACTGCCCGGTTGTCGGATGCACAGGCTCCCAGCGCGGCAACCCAACCGGTAATCCGGCGCGCCACGTCCTGATCGGTGAGCCCCAACTCGGCCAGCACCTCACCGCGCGAGCCATGCTGGTAGAACTCCTGCGGCAGCCCGACATCGCGGCAGGGCACATCGATCTCGGCCTGCCGCAGCGCTGCCGACACGGCCGAACCCACACCACCGGCCTGCCCGTTGTCTTCCAGGGTGACCAGCAGCTTGTGCTGGGCCGCCAGTTCACGCACCCCGTCGGACACCGGCAACACCCAGCGTGGGTCGATCACCGTAACGCCGATGCCCTGGTTGTGCAGCCGCTTGGCCACCTCCAGCGCCATCGACGCGAACGCGCCGACCGCTATCAGCAGCACATCGTGGTTCAAGCCGCCAGCCGGCACCGCCAGCACATCGATACCTGAACGCCGCTCCAGCGCCGGAATATCTTCTCCCACATCGCCTTTGGGGAACCGCAACGCCGT
This sequence comes from Mycobacterium angelicum, assembly GCF_002086155.1. Lineage (GTDB taxonomy): Bacteria > Actinomycetota > Actinomycetes > Mycobacteriales > Mycobacteriaceae > Mycobacterium > Mycobacterium angelicum. The sequence continues at coordinate 43,892 of NZ_MVHE01000020.1, forward strand.
CGGCCCGTCGTCGGTGTCGAGCGCCTCGCCCAGCTCCTCACGCAACCGGGTGGCGTCGCGGGGCGCGGCGACCCGGATGCCCGGCACGATGCCCAGCATCGACAAATCCCACATGCCGTTGTGGCTGGGGCCGTCCGAACCGGTGATTCCGGCCCGGTCCAAGACCATGGTGACCGGCAGCTTGTGCAACGCGACGTCCATCATGATCTGGTCGAACGCCCGGTTCAGGAACGTCGAATAGATGGCCACCACCGGATGCATGCCGCCCATCGCCAGCCCGGCCGCCGACGTCATCGCGTGTTGCTCGGCGATGCCGACGTCGAACAGCCGGTCCGGAAAGCGCTCTCCAAAAGCCGTCAGCCCGGTAGGTCCGGGCATGGCGGCGGTAATAGCCACGATGTCGCGGCGTTTCTCGGCGTAACCGATGAGCGCATCGGTAAACGTCGTCGTCCAGCCCGGGCCCGCGATCTTGGTCGCTGCCCCGGTGACCGGATCGATCGGCACGGTGGAATGCATCTGCTCGGCCTGGTCGGCTTCGGCCGGCGCGTAGCCCATCCCCTTGCGGGTGACCACGTGCACGATCACCGGGCCCCCGAAGCCGCGGGCACTGCGCAGCGCGACCTCCACCGCCCGTTCGTCATGGCCGTCGACCGGACCGATGTATTTCAGCCCGAGGTCAGTGAACAGCAGCTGTGGTGACAGCGAGTCCTTGAGACCGGCCTTGACGCTGTGCGCAAAGCGGTAGAACACATCGCCCACCACCGGCACCGACAGCATGGCGTCGCGGCCCTTTTCCAGGAACTTCTCGTAGCTTGGCTGCAGCCGCAGTGTGGCCAGGTGATCGGCCACGCCACCGATCGTGGGCGCGTAGCTGCGGCCGTTGTCGTTGACGACGATGATCACCGGCCGGCGCGAGGCGGCGATGTTGTTCAGCGCCTCCCAGCACATGCCGCCGGTGAGCGCGCCGTCGCCGACGACGGCGACCACATGCCGGTTGCGGTGACCGGTCAGCTCGAACGCCTTGGCCAGGCCGTCGGCATACGACAAGGCTGCGCTGGCGTGGCTCGACTCGACCCAGTCATGTTCGCTCTCAGCCCGGCACGGATAGCCCGACAGCCCACCCTTCTTGCGCAGCGTTTCGAACTCCTGACAGCGTCCGGTCAGCATCTTGTGGACATAGGCCTGATGACCGGTGTCGAAGATGATCGGATCGTGCGGGGAGTCGAAGACCCGGTGCAGCGCCAGCGTCAGCTCGACCACACCTAGATTCGGCCCCAGGTGTCCGCCCGTGGCAGCCACCTTGTGAATCAGGAATTCGCGAATCTCGGCAGCCAGGTCCCGTAACTGCTGCTGGGAGAGGTGCTGCAGATCAGCGGGTCCGCGGATCTGTTCCAGCATCCCGTCAGTCTACGCAGCAACCGCTAATTCACACCCCCTGTGTTGGGACGAAAAGTAGGTGCCCGATTGGTACGGCCCGATTGGTACGGTAAGTGCCGGTGTGCCGGGAAGCCTGGTCGGCAGTCATTGCAACGCGACCCCTGCGACCCGGGAGTATGTCCTGAGCCCACACATCGATCACACCGGCCTCACCATTCGGTCGTATCGTCGCCCTATGCGCGCCGAGGACATCGTCGAAGAGTTTCCGGTCATCAGCATCGACTCCAACGCCCTGGATGCCGCCCGGATGCTGGCCGAGCACCGGCTGCCCGGCTTGTTGGTCACCGATACGTCAGGCAATCCCTACGCGGTGCTGCCGGCCTCCCAGGTGGTGCGGTTCATCGTGCCGCGCTACGTCCAGGACGATCCCTCGCTCGCCGGCGTCCTCAACGAATCCATGGCCGATCGTGCCGCGGAGAAGTTGAGCGGCAAAACGGTCCGCGATGTGTTGCCCGATCACCTGGTCGACATTTCCCCGGCCAATGCCGACGACACCATCATCGAAGTCGCCGCGCTGATGGCCCGGCTCAGAAGCCCACTGATCGCCGTGGTCAAGGACGGCACATTGCACGGAGTGATCACCGCCTCCCGCCTGCTCGCGGCAGCGCTGAAGGTTTGATCCCGTAACCCATGAGCCCGATGAGTGCTGTCGCGGGCACCGTATTCGTGGTGGCGTTCGCGTTGATCGCCAACGACCGCGTCAACAAGACTCTGGTCGCCCTTACCGGCGCGGCCATCGTGGTCACCCTGCCGATCATCAACTCGCACGACGTCTTCTACTCCCATGAGACCGGAATCGACTGGGACGTAGTCTTTTTGCTGCTCGGCATGATGATCATCGTCGGAGTGCTGCGGCAAACCGGTGTGTTCGAGTATGTCGCGATCTGGGCCGCCAAGCGCGCCAAGGGCTCGCCGCTGCGCATCATGATCCTGCTGGTGGCAGTCACCGCGCTGGCGTCGGCGCTGTTGGACAACGTCACCACGGTGTTGTTGATCGCCCCGGTCACGCTGCTGGTCTGCGATCGGCTGGCGATCAGCGCGGCGCCCTTCTTGATGGCTGAGGCCTTCGCCTCCAACATCGGCGGTACCGCGACGCTGGTGGGTGACCCGCCCAACATTCTGATCGCCAGCAAGGGCGATCTGTCGTTCAACGACTTCCTGGTTCACCTGGCGCCGATCGTGCTCATCGTGACGGCCGTATTGATCCTCATGCTGCCGCGACTTTTCCCCGGCGCGTTCACCGTCGATCCAGAGCGCGTCGCCGATGTGATGTCGCTGGAAGAGCGGGAGGCCATTCGCGATCCCGCTCTGTTGATCAAATGCGGCGCGGTCCTGGTGGCGGTATTCGCCGCATTCGTCGCACACGCACAGATCCACCTGGAACCCTCGCTCGTGGCGATGCTGGGCGCCGGCATGCTCATCGTGATTTCCCGGCTGGAGCGCGCCGACTATCTGTCCAGCGTCGAGTGGGACACCCTGCTGTTCTTCGCCGGGCTGTTCATCGTCGTCGGGGCTCTGGTGAAAACTGGGGTGGTCAAGCAGTTCGCCAAGTTGACCGTCACCGTGACCGGCGGCAATGCCTTGCTCACGACGATGGTGATTCTGGCCGCCTCGCTGGTGATCAGCGGCTTCGTCAACAACGTTCCCTACGCCGCGGCAATGGCACCTATCGTCGCCGACCTCGTGCCATCGGTGCGCGACCACGTCAACCCCGACGTGCTGTGGTGGGCCCTGGCCCTGGGCACCGACTTCGGCGGGAACCTCACCGCCGTCGGCGCCAGTGCCAACGTCGTGGTCCTCGGAATCGCCAGGGCCGCAGACAATCCCATCTCCTTTTGGGAATTCACCCGCAAGGGCACAGTGGTCACGGTCATGTCATTCGGTTTGGCGGGGCTCTACCTTTGGCTGCGCTATTTCGCGGTGGGCAGCGCATGAGCGTGATCGCGATCGTCGTATTCGTCGTCGCCTATGTCCTGATCGCCAGTGACCGCGTCCATAAAACCCTTGCGGCGCTGGGCGGTGCGGCCATCGTGGTAACCCTGCCGATCATCAGTTCCCACGACGTCTTCTACTCCCATGAGACCGGGATCGATTGGGACGTAATCTTTTTGCTGTTCGGCATGATGGTGATCGTCGGAGTGCTGCGGCAGACCGGCGTGTTCGAATACATCGCGATCTGGGCTGCCAAACGCGCCAAGGGCTCACCACTGCGGATCATGATCCTGCTGGTGCTGGTGATGGCTTTCGGCTCGGCCCTGCTCGACAACGTCACGACGGTGTTGCTGGTGGCGCCGGTGACGCTGTTGGTGTGTGAACGGCTGGCGATCAATCCAGTTCCGTTTCTCATGGCCGAGGTGTTCGCCGCCAATATCGGCGGCGCGGCGACCCTGGTCGGCGACCCGCCCAACATCATGATCGCCAGCCGAGCGGGGTTGACGTTCAACGACTTCCTGATCCACATGGCGCCGATCGTGTTGATCGTGTTGGCGGTCTTCATTGCCCTGTTGCGCCCGCTGTTCGGCTCGATCACGGCCGCACCCGAAAACGTCGCCGAGGTGATGTCGCTGGACGAGCGTGAGGCGATCCGTGATCGGGGGCTGCTGATCAAGTGCGGCGTGGTTTTGCTGCTGGTGTTCACCGCCTTCATCGCGCACCCGCTGCTGCACATGCAGCCATCGATCGTCGCGCTGCTGGGCGCCGGCGTGCTGATCGTGATCTCGCGGCTGCAGCGCTCCGATTACCTGTCCAGCGTGGAGTGGGACACGTTGCTGTTCTTCGCCGGACTGTTCATCATGGTCGGGGCGCTGGTCAAGACCGGTGTGGTCAACGACCTCGCGCGGTCGGCTACGGCCTTGACCGGCGGGCACGAATTGCTCACCGCTGGCTTGATTCTCGGCGTCTCGGCACCGATCTCAGGGATCATCGACAACATCCCCTATGTCGCCACCATGACACCGATCGTCGCTCAACTGGTGGCCTCCCTGCCGGGCCACGTCAGCCCCGGCACGTTCTGGTGGGCGCTGGCGCTGGGCGCCGACTTCGGCGGTAACCTGACGGCTGTCGGCGCCAGCGCCAACGTCGTCATGCTGGGAATCGCCCGGCGCGCGGGCACTCCCATCTCGTTCTGGGAGTTCACCCGCAAAGGCGCCATCGTCACAGTTGTCTCCGTTGGACTTTCGGCGATCTACTTATGGCTGCGCTACTTCGTGTGGAACTGAGGTCGAGTAATGACACATGGACCCAACCCATTTGATTCCGGCCCAATCTTCGAATATCCGCCCGACGAACCCCGGCCTCAGCACCGGCGCGTCAAGATCCTGGCGACCGCGTCGCTGGTGCTCGTCACCCTGGTGATCATCGGGCTGGTCGTATGGGCAACGCTGGGCGACGACTCGGCCAACCAGAGCGCAACCCCATCCGCCACGACTGCCAGCAGCAAAGCGTCCACCGCCGTCACGACGACACCGGCTCAGCCCACGGTGGCGTCCAACGATATACCCAGCTTGTTGGCCGGCCTGGACGCCCTCAAGGAGATCACCGGCGATCCCAGGTTGACGGCCGGCAAGGCGTGGCACCAGATCGCCAGGTCGGAGCGGGACGGAACGATAGACCGTCCCGAGTGCTACGGAGCCATCGCGCCCGGCACCCCCGAGGCCTACGACATCAAGGACGTCCTCGGCTTTTACGCCGCGGCGTTCGCCGACATCCGAGACGCCCGCAACATCCTTCAGGTCATCCAGGGTGTCGCAGCGTTTCGCGACGCGCCGGCGGCAACCGCGCAACTGGCCAAATTGCAGGCACAGTGGCGTCAATGCGGCGGCACCAGCGTCACGGTGACTTTTACCGGCGGCCTTTCGGCGACGATGTCGCTCAGCCCTCCCAGCGACGCCGGCGACGGCATTACGACAATGGTTCAGACCACTCCGGGCATGCCGGTCCGGACACTGCGCGCGATTGCCGCCAAAGCCAACATTGTCATCGACTTGGTGTTGTCCTATTCGGGCGCCGCTATCACCGAGGATGCCCAGCAGGCCATCCTCGGCATCGCGCGCGCCATCCTCGGCAAGGTGCCCGCCTGAGTACTAGCGCGTGAGCAGCGCGACGCACTCGACGTGGTGCGTCAACGGGAAGGCGTCGAACACCCTGATCTTCTCGACGGTGTAGCCGCGTTCGAGATACAACCCGATGTCGCGCGCGAAAGACGCTGCCTCGCAACCGATATGCACCACCCGCGGCACCCCGGCCGCGGCAAGCGGGTCGATCACGTCGCGTCCGGCACCCGCTCGCGGCGGGTCCAGCACCGCCACGTCCGCGGCGGCTCGTTGCGCCGCCAGCACGCGGCGAACCGAGTCGGTGACGACATCGACCTGCGGCAGATCAGCCAGCGCGGCACGCGCAGCTCCCGTCGCCGCGCGTGCGGTATCGACCGACAGCACCCGTCCGGACTTCCCCACCGCCTCCCCCAGCACTGCGGCGAAAACCCCTGCGCCACCATAGAAATCCCAGGCCGTCATGCCCGTGGCGGGCTGTGCCCAGTCTGCGACCAAGCCGCTGTAGACGCCGGCCGCGTCGCGATGTGCCTGCCAGAACGCCGTCACCGGCACCCGCCAGGTGCGCCGGCCCACCCGCTGCAGCGCATGATAGTCACCCTCGAAAACCTTTGTCGCGGTCCGGGTTCTGTTGCGTGGGCCCTGGCGCAGGGTGCGCACCACATGGCGTGTGCCATCGTCGTCGACGGCGACATGCAGCTGCGCGCCCAGCGGCCAGTCTGACGCATCCAGGCCATCCAGCATGCCGTCGGGTAATTGCCCGCAGCGCAGATCGGTCACCAGTGCGTCGCTGTGGTAGCGGTGAAAGCCGGCGCGGCCGTCTGCTCCCACACTGAGCCGGACCCGGGTGCGCCACCCCGTCGGGCCGGCATCCGACAGCGGTTGCGCCTCGCCCTGCCAGCTGTACCCGCCAAGCCGTTGCAGCTGGTTGGCCACCACTTGCGCCTTGAGTTCCCGGGCGGCCTCGGGTTCAGCGAACGCCAGGTCGCAGCATCCGGCGCCGTCGACGCCCGCGATGGGGCACAGTGACTCCGTACGGCTGGGAGACGCATCCAGGATCTCGAAAGCCGCTGCATGCCAATAAGTTCCGTGGTCCGCGATGACTCGGACTCGCGCCCGCTCGCCGGGCAACGCGTAGCGGACGAAGACCACTCGGCCTTCGTGGTGCGCCACGCAGCTGCCGCCGTTGGCGGGGGCGCCGGCGACCAACGTCAGTTCCGCGGGAGGATCGTCGCCGGCGCGCCCAATGGCGCCACTCTCCCCCGCAAGCGGGTGGTACCCCCACCTCATCGCTTCGTCCCCCTCGCCGCTGCGCGGCCGGGGGTGCCCCCACTGCATCGTCGCCGGCGCGGGTCAATCGAAGATGCCCCGGCGTGCGTCGCCTGGTGCGGCGTGCGGCTGCAACGCGTTCACCCGTTCCGAGGAAGTCAGTTGCCAGGGAACCGAAGTCACCATCACCCCGGGCATGAACAGCAGCCGGCCCTTGAGCCGCAGCGCACTCTGGTTGTGCAGCAACTGTTCCCACCAGCGGCCAACCACGTACTCCGGAATGAACACCGTGACAACCGTGCGCGGCGATTCCTTGCTGACGCGCTTGACGTAATCGAGCACCGGGCGGGTGATCTCGCGGTAGGGGGAAGCGATGACCTTCAGCGGCACGGTGATGTCGCTTTCCTCCCACTGGTGCACCAGCTCACGGGTTTCGGCATCGTCGACGCTGACCGTGAGGGCTTCAAGCACGTCGGGACGAGTCGCTCGCGCGTAGGCCAGCGCGCGCAGGGTCGGCAGATGCAGCTTGGACACCAGCACCACGGCGTGGTTGCGGCTGGGCAATACCATCTCGTCCTCGTGGGCGGCGGCTTGCTCCGCCAATTCCCGGGTGACCCCGTCGTAGTGCCGGCGGATCAGTTTCATCAGCATGAACAGCATGCTCATTGCGACGATGGCGATCCACGCCCCGGCCAGAAACTTGGTGACCAGCACCACCAGCAACACCGTGCCGGTGGCGATGAATCCGATCGTGTTGACCACCCGGGAGCGCATCATCTTGCGCCGCGCCGACGGGTCGGTCTCGGTGCGCAGCAGCCTGGTCCAGTGCCGCACCATGCCGATCTGACTCAGCGTGAATGAAATGAACACGCCGACGATGTACAACTGGATCAACGCCGACAACTCGGCGCGAAACGCGACGATCGCCAGCAGCGCCGCTACCGACAGAAATCCGATTCCATTGGAGAAGGCCAATCGGTCGCCGCGGGTGTGGAACTGGCGAGGCAGGTAACTGTGCTGTGACAGCACGGAGCCGAGCACCGGGAATCCGTTGAACGCGGTGTTGGCCGCCAGCACCAAGATCAGCGCGGTGACCGTCGTGATCAGCACGAACCCGATGTGGAAGCTGCCGAACACCGTCTGCGCCAGCTGGGTGACCAGCGTCTTCTGGTAGTAGCCGGCGGGGGCACCGGACAGCTGCGTCGCTGGGTCGCTGACCAGCTGCACCCCGATCTCCTTGGACAGCAAGATGATGCCCATCAGCAAGGCCACCGCGATGCCGCCCAGCATCAGCAGTGTCGTTGCGGCATTGCGCGACTTGGGTTTCTGGAACGCCGGCACCCCGTTGCTGATGGCCTCCACCCCGGTCAGTGCCGCGCAGCCCGACGAGAACGACCGCGCCACCAGGAACACCAGCGCGAAACCGAGGATCTTTCCGTGCTCGGAATGCATCTGAAAACCTGCCGATTCGGCCCGCAATGGATTTCCCAGCACGAAGATCCGGAAGAATCCCCAGCCGATCATGCCCGTCACACCGATGATGAAGGCATACGTCGGGATGGCGAACGCCAATCCCGACTCTCGTACCCCGCGCAGATTCATCGACGTCACCAACAGGATCGCGGCCACGCAGAACCACACCTTGTGCTGAGCCACGATCGGAACGGCCGAGCCGATGTTCGACATCGCTGAGGCCGTCGAAACAGCAACGGTGAGAACGTAATCCACCATCAGGGCGCTGGCCACAACCAGGCCCGCGTTGCCACCGAGATTGGTGGTGACTACTTCATAGTCACCACCACCGGACGGGTAGGCATGCACGTTCTGCCGGTAGCTGGCCACCACGACCAGCATCACGGCGGCCACCGCCAGGCCGATCCACGGCGACAACGTGTACGCCGCCAAGCCGCCCACCGAAAGCATCAGGAAGATTTCCTCCGGCGCATACGCCACCGAGGACAGCGCGTCGGAGGCGAATACCGGCAGGGCGATGCGCTTGGGCAGCAGCGTGTGGCTCAACCGGTCGCTGCGAAACGGCCGGCCGATGAGCAGCCGGCGCGCAGCGGTTGAAAGTTTGGACACGAGAGCCAAGAGTAAGCCCACGTGGGTTTGACGGTAGCGTTCCCTAGCGAGAACTTTCACCGAACACAACACGCAGGACACAGCCGAAAGGACCTCAAGTGCGGGTGGTTGTGATGGGGTGCGGCCGAGTCGGGTCCTCGGTGGCCGACGGCCTGTCCCGGATAGGCCATGATGTCGCGGTTATCGACCGGGACAGTGCGGCCTTCAACCGGCTCAGCCCAGAGTTCGCCGGCGAGCGAGTGCTGGGCCAGGGTTTCGACCGGGATGTGCTGCTGCGAGCGGGCATCGAAGGCGCCGACGCGTTCGCAGCGGTGTCCTCCGGAGACAACTCCAACATCATCTCTGCCCGGCTGGCCCGGGAAACCTTCGGCGTAAAGCGCGTGGTGGCCCGTATTTACGATGCAAAACGCGCCGAGGTGTACGAACGGCTGGGCATCCCCACCATTGCCACGGTGCCCTGGACCACCGATCGTCTGCTCAACGCGCTCACCCGGGAGACCGAAACCGCCAAGTGGCGGGACCCAACCGGAACCGTCGCGGTCTCCGAGGTCGTCTTGCACGAGGACTGGGTGGGGCACCGGGCCACCGATTTGGAGCAGGCCACCGGCGCCCGGGTGGCGTTCATGATCCGCTTCGGCACCGGAATCCTGCCCGAACCGAAGACCGTTCTGCAGGCCGGCGACCAGGTCTATGTGGCCGCCATCTCCGGGCGGGCCGCCGAGGCGGTAGCCATCGCGGCCTTGCCCCCGAGCGAGGACGTCGAGACGGGACCCGGTAAATGAAGGTCGCGGTAGCCGGCGCGGGTGCCGTCGGCCGTTCAGTCACCCGCGAGCTGGTGGACAACGGCCACGAAATCACGCTGATCGAGCGAAACGCCGAGCACCTCGACCCGGACGCCATTCCGGCCGCACACTGGCGGCTGGGCGATGCGTGCGAGCTCAGCCTGCTGGAATCGATACACCTCGAGGATTTCGACGTCGTCGTTGCCGCGACCGGTGACGACAAAGCCAACGTCGTGCTCAGCCTGCTGGCCAAGACGGAATTCGCCGTGCCCCGGGTGGTTGCGCGGGTCAATGATCCCCGCAACGAGTGGCTGTTCACCGACGCCTGGGGCGTGGATGTGGCGGTGTCCACCCCGCGCATGCTCGCCTCGCTGATCGAGGAGGCGGTGGCCGTCGGCGATCTGGTGCGTTTGATGGAGTTCCGCCGTGGTCAGGCCAATCTGGTCGAGATCACCCTGCCCGACGACACCCCCTGGGGCGGCAAGCCGGTGCGCAAACTGCAGCTGCCGCGCGATGCCGTGCTGGTGACGATTCTGCGCGGACCGCGGGTGATCGTTCCCGAAGCCGACGAACCGCTGGAGGGCGGCGACGAGTTGCTCTTCGTCGCGGTCACCGAGGCGGAGGAGGAACTGAGCCGGCTGTTCCTGCCGACCAGCTGACTGCATAGCCACTACGGCTGTTCGCGCCGAGCATCTACGTCGATCGCGTCTGCTTCGACTTCGGCTTCCGCGATTTCGGCCGGCATGGCACGCTGCACGCCCTTGACCGCGATATAGGTAGCCAGGGCGGCCATCGCGGTAAGCGGCCAGCCCATCCCGATTCGTGCCACGCCCAGCCAGCCGGTCTTGTCGGCGTCGTACAGCATGTGCTGGACGACGAACCGGGCACCGAACACCAGCGTCCAGCCCAGCGTGGCGATGTCGAACGCATAGACGGCGCGGGGTACCTCGCGCCAGCTGCGATCGCGTCCGCTGGCCCAGCTCCACAGGTAGCCAACCGCGGGCCGGCGGATGAGGACCGAGGCGGCGAAAACCACCGCCCAGAACAACGACATCCAAATGCCCAGCAGGAAATAGCCCTTGGATTGCCCCACCAGATAAGCGATCAGCGCACATACTGCGACGCCGAAGAAACCCGAAATCGCCGGCTGGGCGGATTCCCGCCGGATGAGCCGCCAGAGCAACACCAACGCGGCCGCGCCCAGCGCCGATCCGATGGCCACCAACAGGCCCGAAACGCTGGAGGCAATGACGAAGATCACAACCGGCAACGAGGAGTAAATGAGACCGCTGACGCCCCCGGCCTGCGCCAGCAGGCGATCAGCGCTGATGCGACTAGCGTTCACGGTTAAGGATGTTCACCGCTGAATTTCGTAATGCGGGTTGTAGATGGCCTTGGTGCCGTTCTCCAGCTTGCCCAACCGGCCCCGGACCCGCAGCGTGCGGCCGGAGTCGATGCCGGGTATCCGGCGCTGCCCCAGCCACACCAGCGTCACCGTGTCGGTGCCGTCGAACAGTTCGGCGCGCACACCGCCTGAGCATCCCTTGCCGTTGGTTTCCACACTGCGCAACATGCCCACCATCGTGACCTCCTGGCCGCGCTGGCAATCGATGACGCGCTGCGCGCCGGTATTGGCTACCTCGTCGGAGAGTTCTTCGACGTCGCGCTGCTCCGGGTCCTCCGTCAAACGACGGGTGAGCCGGCGCAAATAACCCTGGGCCTTCATGGCCTCTCCTGACACTTCACCGTCGGTACGGAATGACTGTTAGCGATTGGCATTCCATCATGCCAACGGTCACCGTAGACCTGTTGGTTCCCGTCCGCCAGGCAGACCAAACTGTGATTTTGGCCCAGTTCTGGGCACCATGCACTATCAGGGGGTGGTTGTCGATCTGCGCGGTGTCACGACCGTCTTGTTGCCCGGTACCGGCTCCGACGACGGCTACGTCTACCGGGCGTTTTCCGGCCCACTGCGGGCGGTCGGCGCGGTCGTGGTCACCCCGCCGCCAGAGCCGGATCAGCTAGTCAGCGGCTATCTGGCCGTCTTGGACGACGCCGCGCGCAGCGGCCCGATCGGCGTCGGCGGAGTGTCGATCGGAGCCGCCGTGGCCGCCGCGTGGGCTCTGGCTCATCCCGATCGGGTGGTCGCCGTTCTGGCCGCGCTGCCGCCGTGGACGGGATCGCCCGAATCGGCGCCGGCTGCGCAGGCCGCGCGGTACACCGCCGCGCAGCTACGCAGTGACGGTTTGGCGGCGACGACGGCGAAGATGCGCGCCTCCAGCCCGCCCTGGCTGGCCGCGGAGTTGACGCGATCGTGGCAGGCCCAGTGGCCGCATTTGCCCGACGCAATGGAGGAGGCGGCCGGCTACGGGGGGCCCAGCCACGCCGAGCTGGCCCGGCTGGCTACGCCGCTGGGGGTGGCCGCCGCCATCGACGATCCGATCCACCCGCTACAGGTCGGTCTCGACTGGGTGAGCGCCGCGCCTCATGCCGCGCTGCGGACGGTCACCCTCGACGAAATCGGCGCGGACACCGCCGCGTTGGGCGCGGCCTGCCTGGCCGCTCTTGCGGCGATCGAACTGCCTTAACCGCCGCCGGTGCTGCGCAGCTGCTGCATCGCCGATCCCTCGGCGCCGCGACGCGGGGCCGGTTCACTGGATTCCTGTTGTGCTGATCCCTGTTCAGCGGTTTGCTCTGCGGCCTGTTGGGCCGCCGCTTCGCGGAGCTGCTGCACCATGGGTTCGGGCAACTGAACCGGCAGCGGCGTGCGAACCGGCAGCGGGGTATCGCCACGGCGAACGACGGTGTCCGCCAACGCCTCCCGCGCCTCGTCGGTCAGCGCGTCGATGGTCTCGTGCGGCCCGTTGACGACGCAGCGGATCATCCAGCGGTAGCCGTCGACGCCGATGAAGCGCACCACGCCGGACGCGGTGCCGATCACTTCGCGGCCCCACGGGCCGTCCTTGATGGAGACCTGGGCGGAGTCCTTGCGCAGCGAGTCGGCGAGCTCGCTGGCCACCTCCCGCCACAGACCGGCGCTCTTGGGCGCCGCGTACGCCGCGATCGTGAAACGCCCGTTGGGCGTGACGACCCACACCGCGCTGGGCACCCCGGTCTCGGTCAGCTCGACCTGCACCTGACCCGCGGCCGGCATGGGAATCAGCACCGACCCCAGGTCGAGCCGGGCCAACTCCGCGGCCGACGGGTCGTCGAAGTCTTCGATGTCGAAGGGCCCCTGCAGCTCATCGTCGGTGTCGTCGGCGTCAACTGGCGCCTCGACGTCGGGTTCTACCGGCTTGCCGGCAGTGCTGTCGTTGTCGCCTTTGCGTCTACCGAATGCCATTCACAAACTCGCATGTCCGCCGGAGGAACCGTGACCACCGTCGCCACGGGATGTCTGGGCCAGCCCGGCCTCGTCGAAGGACGACACCTCAACCAGCTCTACCAATTCAACCCGCTGCACCAGCAACTGGGCGATACGGTCGCCGCGATTCACCTTGATCGGCGTCGCGGGGTCGAGGTTGATCAGTGCGACCTTGATCTCGCCACGGTAGCCCGCATCGATGGTGCCGGGGCTGTTGACGATCGACAGCCCTACCCGCGAAGCCAAACCCGACCGCGGATGGACCAGCCCCACCATGCCGTACGGGACGGCGACAGCCACACCCGTGCGGACCAAGGCGCGGTGTCCCGGAGCCAGCTCGATGTCTTCTGCGCTGTAGAGATCGACTCCGGCGTCGCCGTCGTGAGCACGGTTGGGCATCGGCAGCCCTGGATCTAGGCGAACAACGGCAAGAGTGGTCGACACGGGGGCACAGACTACCCTTGACCGGATGTCTAATACCCGCGTCGCGCCGCATAACGTGCGATATCGCGAGCGACTCTGGGTGCCGTGGTGGTGGTGGCCGCTGGCGCTGGCGCTGGCGGCGCTGATCGCGACCGAAGTCAACCAGGGAGTTCCCGCCCTGCCTGACTGGCTGCCGTTCATCACGCTGTTCGCCGTCGCGGCCGGTGCACTGCTATGGCTGGGCCGCATCGAGATTCGGGTCACCGCCGGATCAGACGGTGTCGAACTCTGGGCCGCCGAGGCGCATCTGCCGGTCACGGTGATCACCCGATCCGCCGAAGTCGCGCGCACCGCCAAGTCGGCGGCCTTGGGCCGCCAGCTCGACCCGGCGGCCTTCGTTCTGCACCGAGCATGGGTCGGCCCGATGATTCTGCTGGTACTTGACGACCCCGACGATCCGACGCCGTACTGGCTGGTGAGCTGCCGCCACCCGGAGCGGGTGCTGTCGGCACTGAGAAGCTGAGTGCGGCTCTCAGGCCGCGCAGTCGGTACAGATCATCACGCCGTTCTTCTCGCTGGCCAACCGGCTGCGGTGCTGCACCAAGAAGCAGCTCGAGCAGGTGAACTCGTCGGCCTGCTTGGGAATGACGCGCACCGACAGCTCTTCGCCGGACAAGTCGGCGCCGGGCAATTCGAAAGATTCCGCGGATTCTGATTCATCCACGTCGACGACTGCCGATGCCGCCTCGTTCCGGCGTGCTTTGAGTTCCTCCAGCGAATCCTCCGAGACTTCGTCGGTCTCGGTGCGCCGCGGAGCGTCATAGTCGGTAGGCATTGTCCTGTCCCCTCACATGCCCTCATAAAGTTCAAGCAACGCTTTGTACCAGCGTCGAACGCATCCACCAAATGATTCGTGCCCGTATCTCGGGAGATTCGACTGTGATTTACGTCACACCCCTGACTTGACCCTTGTGCTCGGCCTTTAACGGTGCGCTTCGCGTGCGGTTTCACCTCACCGTCCGCCTCCTCAACGTGCCGTGCCGGCACGCATCGTCGGCAGACTTGAGCCCGATGATCCGCCTCCTCAACGTGCCGTGCCGGCACGCATCGTCGGCAGACTTGAGCCCGATGATCCGCCTCCTCAACGTGCCGTGCCGGCACGCATCGTCGGCAGACTTGAGCCCGATGATCCGCCTCCTCAACGTGCCGTGCCGGCACGCATCGTCGGCAGATTAAAGTGCACGTGTGGTCGCACAAATCACCGAGGGTACCGCCTTTGACAAGCACGGTCGCCCATTCCGGCGGCGCAACCCTCGTCCTGCCATCGTCGTGGTCATTTTCCTGGTGGTGGTGACGGGTGTGGTGTGGACGGTCGCGCTGACTCGACCGGTGGATGTTCGCGAAGCCGCCGTGTGCAACCCGCCGCCGCAAGCCGCCGATGCGGGACCGACCAGGCTCGGCGAGCAGGTGCCACGCAGCGAAATGACCGACGTCTCGCCGGCCAAACTCAGCGACACCAAGGTCCGCGTGCTCAATGCCAGCGGGCGCGGCGGTCAGGCGGCCGACATCGCCGGCGCACTGCAGGATCTCGGGTTCGCCCAGCCGACATCGGCCAACGACCCGCTTTATGCCGGCACCCGACTGAACTGCCAAGGCCAGATCCGCTTCGGCACCGCCGGCCAAGCAGCCGCCGCTGCGGTATGGCTCGTCGCGCCGTGCACCGAGCTGTTCCACGACAGTCGCGCCGACGACTCCGTCGACCTCGCTCTGGGCACCGACTTCAGCTCGCTGGCGCACAGCGACAACATCGACGCGGTGCTGGCCACGTTGCGCCCGGGAGCGACAGAGCCGGCAGATCACGCGCTACTGGCAAAGATCCACGCGAATAGCTGCTGACGGCTCAGTCCAGGATCGGGTCCAGGCCGTCGAATCGCTCCAGGGCCGCTAGCAGTTCGTCGGCGATTCCCGGCGCCGCAGCAACCACCAATCCGGCGCCGTTCACATTCGGCGACGGCAACACGACCCGTGCGCCGGCCTCGGCCGCGATCAATGCGCCCGCCGCCGAATCCCACGGCTGCAGCCCGTGTTCGTAGTAGGCGTCCAGCTGGCCCGCGGCGACCATGCACAAATCCAGCGCCGCCGAGCCGATGCGACGCACATCGCGCACCACCGGGATCATCCGGGCCAGCAGCGCTGCCTGAACGGCGCGGCGCCGCGGTGAGTACCCGAACCCGGTACCCAGCAACGCCATCGACAACTCGTCGACGCCGTTGCATGACAATGCCCGGGTCCCCTGCTCGTCACTGACATGCGCGCCCAGGCCGGATGCCGCCGAATACACCTTGCCGGCCACGACGTCGGCAACCGCGCCGGCCACCGAGACGCCGCTGACCTGAGCTCCGATCGACACCGCGTACGCGGCTATGCCGTACACGAAATTCACTGTGCCGTCGATGGGATCAAGCACCCAGGTGACCGTGTCGGCGACAGCAGAATCGGGCCCGCCGCCCTCCTCGCCGAGAATCGGATCACCAGGCCGCAGTCGAGCCAACCGGTCCCGCAACAGCCGTTCGGTTTCGGTGTCGACCACCGTCACCGGATCGGTAGGAGTGGTCTTTGTTCGCACCGCACCGCTTTCGGCGGCCTCGGCAGACGCGCCGAAAACCTCCGCGCGCCGATCCCGCACGAACGCAGCCGCCTCTGCGGCAAGGGTTTCGGCCACCGAGCGCAGCTGTGCGGGTTCATTGTGGGGTGGGGTCACCGGACTATCGCATCACACGGCTTAAGGTGGGCCGACAGCACAATCTCGCCGAGGAGATTCGATGACCAGCAGCGAGCTCGGTAACGACACGCCCCAGCGTCGCGGCTTCGGCATCGACGTCGGCGGAAGCGGCATCAAGGGCGGAATCGTCGACCTGGACACCGGCCAGTTGATCGGCGAGCGGCTCAAGCTGTTGACCCCGCAACCCGCCACTCCCTCGGCGGTCGCGAAGACCATCGCCGAGGTCGTCAACGGGTTCGGCTGGACGGGTCCGCTCGGGGTGACCTATCCCGGGGTGGTGACCCACGGCGTCGTGCAGACGGCGGCCAACGTGGATAAATCCTGGATCGGAACCAACGCGCACGACGTCATCAGCGCCGAACTGGACGGCCAGCAGGTCACGATTCTCAACGACGCCGACGCGGCCGGGCTGGCCGAAGAACGCTACGGCGCGGGCCGCAACAACTCTGGCCTGGTTGTGCTGCTCACCTTCGGAACCGGAATCGGATCGGCGCTCATCCACAACGGCGTACTAATCCCTAACACCGAGTTCGGCCATCTCG
Organism: Mycobacterium angelicum; assembly: GCF_002086155.1. GTDB lineage: Bacteria > Actinomycetota > Actinomycetes > Mycobacteriales > Mycobacteriaceae > Mycobacterium > Mycobacterium angelicum. Next base: position 60,622 of record NZ_MVHE01000020.1, read on the forward strand.
AGGTCGGCGGCAAGGAAGCCGAACAAAGGGCCGCATCATCGGTCAAAGAGCGCTACGACTGGAGCTATCAGAAGTGGGCCAAACAGGTGACACGCGTGCTCGTCGCCATTGAGAACGCCATCTGGCCGGACCTGTTCATCGCCGGCGGCGGTATCAGCCGCAAGGCCGACAAATGGGTGCCACTGCTGGAAAACCGCACTCCGGTGGTCCCTGCCACCCTGCAAAACGCCGCCGGGATAGTGGGCGCGGCCATGGCTTCAGTCACGGACGTGACGCACTGATTTTGCCCGCTCGGGCAGTACAAGTGCCCAGTGAAGTTACAATGGTCGTCGGCGGCCGCCCAACCGATAGCGCGCGAGTACTCACGCTGATATCAACGCCGACATTCGACATAGCAGACACTTTCGGTTACGCATGCCCAGACCCACCGGAAGTGAGTCCAACCGAAGGGGTGTATGTGGCAGCGACCAAGGCAAGCCCGGCGACTGACGAACCGGTAAAGCGCACCGCCACCAAGTCTCCGGCCAAGGCCCCCGCAAAGCGAGCACCAGCAAAGGCCGCCAACGGCGCCGCCCCCGCCAAGCGGGCCACTAAGACGGCAACCCGGGCGGCCAAGTCTCACGAGGAAACCGAGCCCGCCGACGCCACCAAGAAAGCCCGCCCAGCCAAAGGCCCAGCAAAGGCCGCCGGGCGCGGCGCGGCGACCAAAGCGGCCGGGGATTCCGGCGAGGTAACGACCGACGCCGACGGCGCCCTGGAGGCCGCCGAGGACCTTGACATCGACCCGGAAATCGACGTCGAGCCGGGCGACGATCTCGACATCGACACAGATCTCAGCCTCGACGACTTGGAGGATGTCGCGTCCGAAGGCGACGACGGCGAGCTCGACGCCGGTGACACCGAGGAGTCCGAAGACGGCGAGGCGACCGCGGCTGCCGCGCCCGGTGCGGCTGCCGCTGAAGAAGACGAGGAGATCGCCGAGCCCTCCGAAAAGGACAAGGCCTCCGGCGATTTCGTGTGGGACGAAGACGAGTCCGAAGCACTGCGACAGGCGCGCAAGGACGCCGAACTCACCGCATCGGCGGACTCGGTTCGCGCCTACCTGAAGCAGATCGGCAAGGTGGCACTACTCAACGCCGAAGAAGAAGTTGAGCTGGCCAAGCGCATCGAGGCGGGTCTGTACGCAACCCAGCTGATGTCCGAACTCAACGATCGCGGCGAGAAGCTGCCCGCCGCGCAGCGTCGGGACATGGTGTGGATCTGCCGCGACGGCGATCGCGCCAAGAACCACCTGCTGGAAGCCAACCTGCGGCTGGTGGTCTCGCTGGCCAAGCGCTACACCGGCCGGGGCATGGCGTTTCTCGACCTGATCCAGGAAGGGAACCTGGGCCTGATCCGTGCGGTCGAAAAGTTCGACTACACCAAGGGCTACAAGTTCTCCACCTACGCCACGTGGTGGATTCGCCAGGCGATCACCCGCGCGATGGCCGACCAGGCCCGCACCATCCGCATCCCGGTGCACATGGTCGAGGTGATCAACAAACTGGGCCGTATCCAGCGCGAGCTGCTGCAGGACCTGGGCCGCGAGCCCACGCCCGAGGAGCTGGCCAAGGAAATGGACATCACGCCGGAGAAGGTGCTGGAGATCCAGCAGTATGCCCGTGAGCCGATCTCGCTGGACCAGACCATCGGCGACGAGGGCGACAGCCAGCTCGGCGACTTCATCGAGGACAGCGAAGCCGTGGTGGCCGTCGACGCGGTGTCGTTCACGCTGCTGCAAGACCAGCTGCAGTCGGTGCTGGACACGCTTTCCGAGCGCGAGGCCGGCGTAGTACGGCTGCGCTTCGGCCTCACCGACGGCCAGCCACGCACCCTCGACGAGATTGGCCAGGTCTACGGCGTGACGCGCGAGCGCATCCGTCAGATCGAGTCGAAGACGATGTCAAAGTTGCGCCACCCCAGCCGTTCTCAGGTACTTCGCGACTACCTGGACTGAGACGCCGTCAGTCCGGACGTTCCAATTCTGTTCGAGCCTGGTCGATTTGGTCGTAGGCATACCTCACCATCTGGGCGGTGGTCATCGCCTCACCCTTGCGTGCGAGCGATGTGTAAGTCGCCTCACCGAGCACATTGCGAAGATGAGCGATCGCGGTCTCGAACTCTGCCATAACGGGAAGCGCGGCCAGCGGGCTTGTGACGGCGAACCCGGCGATGGTCGCCGCCGGTTCGTATCGTTCGAGCCGGTCGAAAAACGCGGCCAGAAACCCCAGCGGGGTGCGAATCATGTATGTGTTGCCCGAGTCGTGAAAGTTACCGATCGCCAGGGTGAAGCAGTCGAAGGCAGCCAGCGGGTCGCCGTGTTCGGCCTCGACGCGACCCAGGTTGTAGGCAAGGATCGACAGATTGAAGCGGTTTCCGCTGTCCTGGGCGATCGCCAGGCCACGTCGCAGGGAAATGAGCGAGCCGACAGGGTCGGCGTCATAGAAGACGAAGCCGAAGGCGCTGAGTGCCCAGGAAAGTGCAAACGGGTTGCCGGTCGCTTGGGCGGCGTCGATCAAACCGTTCGCGGCGACCATCGCCTCGTCAACCGAACCGGTAACCCCCAGCGCGTTGACCAGGCACGCCCTGGTGAGCGTGTGGTCCTCGCGACTGCGTCCGAGCTGAGCACGACAACAACGAATCCACCGTTCCGGCTGACCAACAGCAACGTAGCCAGCGCCAACGAAGCCCTCGGCGCCGTACGGAACGAACTCGCTCGCACGGGTAATCAGCCGCTCGGCGGCCTCGGTGTAGCGAATGCCCGGATCGATCCGTCCGGCCATGTAGCAATTCGACGCCAGCACATACAGGGCCGTGAGCCGGGGGTCGTCAGTGGCGCGTGCCGGCTCGATCAGCTCTTCGGCCCACGCGATCGGTTCGTAATTCTCGGTGAGAAAGCCGAACCATGCCGCATACGTTGCAATTGGGGCGGCAACATCAAGATCGCCGCGGTCGGCTGCCCAGCGAAACGCCGTTCGCAAGTTCGCCAACTCGGTTGCTAACCAGTCGTACGCGTCGCGCTGACGGGGGCTGCCCCAGAGCGCGAGGATGTCGTCTTCGCGGCCGGCGAAGTAACGGGCCTGCGCTGCACGTGCATCGTCAGCCTCACCCTTGGCCACGAGTTGTTCTTCGCCGAACTGGCGGATCGTTTCCAGCATCGAGAACCGGGTGCGTTCCGCAGACCGGTCGGCGACCAACAGCGATTTGCGCACCAGAGCGTCGACCAGATCCAGCACGACGTAATCACGGGAATCATCGGCCTCATCGAATCCGGATACGGCGCAGGCACTTTGGATGTCGAATCCGCCCGCGAACACCGAACACCGGTCCAGCAGCGCCTTCTCCGCGTCGTGGAGTAGGTCATACGACCACTGCACCGCGTGTCGCAGCGTGTGGTGACGTTCCAGGCTCCGCCGTGATCCGACAAGTAGGCGGAAGGGTTGACCCAGGCGGTCACGCATCTCACCGGCGGTCATCGACGACATACGCGAGGCGGCCAATTCGATGGCCAACGGAATCCCGTCCAGACGCCGACAGATCTCCACGATCGCGTCGGCCTCCTGGGTGGTCGGCACGAAGTGTGGGGCCAGGCCTTGGGCGCGTTCGAGGAAGAGCGACACCGCCGACGAGTCGATTCCGGGTCTCACGTCTAGTGACGGCACGGGCCATACCTGCTCGTTGGGGACGCCGAGTCCTTCTCGGCTGGTGGCCAGGATTGTCACCGTCGGCGAGTGGCGCAGGATGGCTTCGATCAAATCGGCGGCGGCGTCGAGCACGTGCTCGCAGTTGTCGATCACTAACAACCGGACTCGACCCTCCAACGCGGCGGCCACCGACTCGCTCACGCTCTTATCCGGCTGCTGGGTGATGCCCATCACCGCGGCCACCGCGTCGGGAACAGCTGCCGGATCGGTAACCGCAGCCAGCTCGAAAACCCATACCCCGTCCGGAAATTCATCGATTAGCCGCGCCGCGACTTCTAACCCGAGGCGGGTCTTACCCACTCCACCCACGCCGGTGAGTGTCACCAAACGATGCGCCTTGAGCGTCGCTTCGATCTCACCGACCTCGGATTCGCGCCCGATCAATCTCGTCGGCGCGGGGCGCAGATTTCCCTGCGTCGTATCGAGCGCCCGCAGTGGCGGAAACTCCGTTGGCAGTCCGGCTGCTCGCACCTGGAACACCTCGACCGCGACTGGGACACCCCTCAACCGTCGCCGCCCCAGATCCACCAGGTCTACTCCACTAAGCAGAGCCGCCGTCGACTCGGCCAACAGGATCTGACCACCATGGCCCGCCGCCATCACCCGCGCAGCACGATTCAGCACCGCCCCGAAGTAATCCCGATCGCGCAGTTCGGCCTCACCGGTCGCGAGTCCCATCCGCACCGGCAACTCCAGCTGCCGCTGGGCGGCCACCGCGGCGTCGACCGCGGATTTGGGCGATGAGAATGCTGCACACGCACCGTCCCCGGTGTGCTTGAAAAACCAGCCGCCGTGCGCCTCGATCGCGTCGCGCAAGACCTTGTCATGGGCGGCCAGCGCCGCCCGCATCGCATCGGGATCGGCCTCCCACCGACCGGTCGAACCCTCAACGTCGGTGAACAGGAACGTCACAACACCCGAAGGAGCAGCCGCCGAAGGCGCGGACATCCACGCAGAATGCCACACCGAACACGGCCCCGCCGCGAGCATCGCCGGAATACCTCAGTGCGCTCCCAACAACGTCACGATCGCGCCCTTCGAGTACGGCGAGTCGCGTACCTGCAGCGTGGCCGGCAGCGTGCCGACAGGCACGTCGAACGCACATCTCACGTGAACCTGGCTGCCGGGGTTGATGTTGATCTGGTCTTCCCGGCTACCGACAGTCAAGGCGTTGTCGTACTTCCTGCCGGCCTGGTCGCGCAATGTCTGGTTTTGGCAGTACACGGTTCTCGGCAGCTTGCCGATGTTCTTGACCATGAGGTGAACGACGACGAATACACCCTGCGGGGCCTGGTAGCCGATCTTTTGCACGCCAAGGTCGATCACCGTCACGGTGAACGCGAAATTGCCGTCGCGGACCTCGTCGTTCAGCGAGGCGGTCGGTGCCGAGCTGTGCACCCAGCTCAGGCAGCCGCTGACCACGATCGCCACGGCAACCAGGGCGCTCGCAGGAGTTATCCGCACACAGCACTGCTACCAGCAGAGTCTCCGCAGGTAAAGGTGCCGCCCAACCGGAGTCTTCGCCGTACTGTGGCCGCATGCCAGCCAACCGTCAGAACGTCTCGTCCGGATCCGATTTCGAAGCCACCGTCGGCTACTCGCGCGCGGTGCGCATCGGACCCTACGTGGCGGTCGCCGGCACCACCGGAAGCGGCGACACCGCCGCCGCTCAGACTCGAGATGCCCTGCGACGCATACGGATTGCGCTCGAGAAGGCGGGTGCGAGCCTGGCCGACGTGGTGCGTACCCGCATCTACGTCACCGACATTTCGCGCTGGCGCGACGTCGGCGAAGTGCATGCCGAGGTCTCCGGGGAGATCCGCCCGGTGGCCACCATGGTCGAGGTCTCGGCGCTGATAGCTCCGGAGCTCTTGGTCGAGATCGAAGCCGACGCCTATCTGGTCGCCTAGCCGGGCGTCGCTACCGGGAAGGTGCCGTCCGCGCCAGGCTGGTAGGCAACGGCCTTGATCACGGCGCTCACCGGGAGGGGACCGTACAGGTGCGGAAACAGCATCGACTCCGGGTCGATCTCGACGCCGCGCTCCCAGCGCACCGGTGCCTCGAGTGCAGCCGGATCGATGTGCAGCAGCAGCAAGTCGGCTCGGCCCCGGTAGAGCCGATTCGCCGGCAGGTGAACTTGCTCAGGCGTGGAGAGGTGGATGAACTCCTCGCCGGGCCCGGGATAGATGCCGCCGCGGTCACGCGCCCGGTCCCAATCCGCGACCCCGCAAATATGGACTAGCAGCTCTGGCGCAACGCACACCTTTTCCAGCTTTCCCCATTTCACGGCGTGGTTACGCGTGAGAAACGACACACCCGATAACGGTCTGGGAACAAGGCGAAAACGCCAAACGTCTGACACAGTGAAGAACAAGCCAGAACGGAGAAGCCATGAATGCAACTCTGACCAGTCCCGAGCTAACCAGAGCAGACCGCTGCGACCGATGCGGTGCGGCGGCCCGGGTACGGGCCAAGCTGCCTAACGGCGCCGAGCTTCTCTTCTGCCAGCATCACGCCAACAAGCACGAGGCCAAACTCGTGGAGCTGGCCGCGGTGCTGGAGGTCAGCCCCGAGTAGACGGCCGAACTCGCCCGGCGGGAATGTCGACCACGGGAGCACTCTTCGGTAATGCTGGACGGGATGAGCGACCAGGTTCCTGACCAGACTCCGAAACCGTCGCGCCACCACATCTGGCACATCAGCAAGCGGACCCTGTCCAAGGCATGGGACGACTCGATCTTTTCGGAGTCGGCCGAAGCCGGATTCTGGACCTGCCTATCCACGCCGCCGCTGCTGCTGGGGATATTGGGGACGCTGGCGTACGTCGCTCCGCTTTTCGGCGCCGACACCTTGCCCGCCATCATCAAGAGCACGTTGTCCACGGCACGCAGCTTCTTCTCGCCCAGCGTGGTCAACGAGATCATCGAGCCCACCATCCGCGACATCACCGCCACCGCCGGTGGCGAGGTCGCTTCACTGGGTTTCTTGATCTCACTGTGGGCGGGATCCTCGGCCATCTCCTCGTTCGTCGATGCCATCGTCGAAGCCCACGACCAGACGCCGCTACGGCACCCGGTGCGACAACGGTTCTTCGCGCTGTTTCTGTACATGATGATGCTGGTGTTCGTAGTGGTGTCCGCGCCGGTGGCAGTGATGGGCCCGCGCAAGGTCAACGAACACATCCCCGACACCCTGTCCAACATGCTGCACTATGGCTACTACCCGGTGGTGATCCTGGCGCTGATGGCCGGGGTGACGGTCCTCTACCGGGTGGCATTGCCGGTGCCACTGCCAACGCATCGGCTGATTCCGGGCACGGTGCTGGCCACCGTCGTGTTCTCGATCGCCACCCTGGGCCTGCGGTTCTACCTGAGGTGGATCGGCAGCACCGGCTACACCTATGGCGCGCTCTCCACGCCGATCGCGTTCCTGTTGTTCGCGTTCTTCGGCGGCTTCTCGATCATGATCGGCGCCGAACTCAATGCCGCCATCCAGGAGGAATGGCCGGCGCCTGCGACGCACGCCCATCGGCTGCGCAAGTGGCTGCAGCACCGCACCGGCATCGGCGTGCCGACGATGTCGTCGACAGCCCGGCAGAGCCCCGTAGGGTCAGAGCCGCCCGCCTAATCGCCCTTCTTGAGCCGGTCGTAGATCTGCTTGCAGTCGGGACAAACCGGCGAGCCCGGCTTGGCGGCCTTGGTGACCGGAAACACCTCACCGCACAACGCAACCACGTGGGTGCCCATGACCGCGCTCTCGGCGATCTTGTCCTTCTTGACGTAGTGGAAGTATTTGGGGGTATCGCTGCCGGTCCCGTCGTCGACCCGTGCGTCGGTATCGGTGCGTTCGATCGTCTGGGTGCGCATGCCCAATATTGTGCCTCCTGCGGTGCGTCCTGACACCGCTGAGCCGAAATCGATTCGATGTGGGACAGTGGAGGAATGAAGCGCGGCCCCGAGCTGGGTTTCGACGACAAGTTCGACGACGACGGCCGACCGGTATTGATCACCGCCGCCGCTCCCTCATACGAAGAGCAGCATCGCGCGCGGGTGCGTAAATACCTGACCCTGATGGCCTTCCGGATCCCTGCGCTCATCCTGGCCGCGCTGGCTTATGGCGCATGGCACAACGGCCTGATCTCGCTGCTGATCGTGGCCGCGTCGGTGCCACTGCCGTGGATGGCCGTGCTGATCGCCAACGACCGGCCGCCGCGTGGCGCCAACGAGCCTCGACGCTTCGAGGAGTCGCGCCGGCGTACCCCGCTGTTCCCCACCGCCGAGCGCCCGGCCCTCGAATCCCGGCACGATCCAGCTTCGCAACCGCAGTGGCACGACATCGACGGCGAGAGCTAGCCGGCGTTCGGTTAATCGGTCGCTCGCAAGACTTCTCAGGACATTCTCAGGTCCTTGGCACATTTGTGCACGTCACGGCGTGTGAGTTGGCGATCGGGTGGGAACTCTAAGCCCGGGTCTCTCGTTACACCACATGACAGCACAAGCCGATCGGGAGGGCGCTATGGCACAGCCCACAACAAGGGCCACCACAAGCCGGGGTGAAGGCGATTTGGATGCTCAAAGCCCTGCAGCGGATTTGGTGCGCGTTTATCTGAACGGCATCGGCAAAACGGCGTTGCTCAACGCCGCAGGTGAAGTCGAGCTGGCCAAGCGCATCGAAGCCGGACTGTATGCAGAGCATCTTCTGGAAACGCGAAAGCGCCTCGGCGAGAACCGGAAACGGGATCTGATGGCCGTTGTGCGCGATGGCGAGGCGGCGCGCCGGCACCTGCTGGAAGCCAACCTGCGGCTAGTGGTTTCGCTGGCCAAGCGCTACACCGGCCGGGGCATGCCGTTGCTTGACCTCATTCAGGAAGGCAACCTGGGCCTGATCCGCGCGATGGAGAAGTTCGACTACACAAAGGGTTTCAAGTTTTCGACGTATGCCACCTGGTGGATTCGTCAGGCAATCACCCGCGGCATGGCGGACCAGAGCCGCACCATCCGGCTGCCGGTTCACCTCGTCGAGCAGGTCAACAAGCTGGCCCGGATCAAGCGCGAGATGCACCAGAACCTCGGCCGCGAGGCAACCGATGAGGAACTGGCCGCCGAGTCCGGCATTCCCATCGAGAAGATCAACGACCTGCTGGAGCACAGCCGCGACCCGGTGAGCCTGGACATGCCAGTCGGCTCCGAAGAGGAAGCTCCACTGGGTGATTTCATCGAGGACGCCGAAGCCATGTCCGCGGAGAATGCGGTCATCGCCGAACTGTTGCACACCGACATCCGCAGTGTGCTGGCAACTCTCGATGAGCGCGAGCACCAGGTGATCCGGTTACGCTTCGGCCTGGACGACGGTCAGCCACGCACCCTGGACCAGATCGGCAAGCTGTTCGGTCTGTCCCGTGAGCGGGTCCGCCAGATCGAACGCGATGTGATGTGCAAGCTGCGCCACGGTGAGCGAGCCGACCGACTGCGCTCTTACGCCAGTTGAGGTGACCGGCCGAGGCCGGAAAGAATAGCCTGTCAGGAGACGGTGTGCCCGCCGCGTCAGCGGCGGGCATACTGCTGCGGTGGGGTGTTTTGACGAACCACTCACGCGGCTGGCGAAGTAGACTCGGCGGCAACGGAGGATTTAGTTAATGAACGAGTTGGTTGATACCACCGAGATGTACCTGCGGACCATTTACGACCTCGAAGAAGAGGGCGTAACCCCGCTGCGTGCCCGGATCGCCGAACGACTCGAACAGAGCGGACCCACCGTCAGCCAGACCGTTTCCCGGATGGAGCGCGACGGGTTACTTCGGGTAGCCGGCGACCGCCATCTGGAGCTCACCGACAAGGGCCGGGCCCTGGCCATCTCCGTCATGCGCAAGCACCGGCTGGCCGAGCGGCTCCTGGTCGACGTCATCGGATTGCCATGGGAAGAGGTGCACGCCGAGGCCTGCCGGTGGGAACACGTGATGAGCGAGGATGTCGAGCGCCGACTGGTCAAGGTGCTCAACAATCCCACCACCTCCCCCTTCGGGAATCCGATCCCGGGCCTGCTGGACCTCGGGGTCGGCCCGGAGTTCGGTGCCGACGAGGCCAACCTCGTCCGGCTGACCGAGTTGCCGGCCGGGTCGCCGGTCGCGGTCGTCGTCCGCCAACTCACCGAGCATGTCCAGGGCGACATCGACTTGATCACCCGCCTCAAGGACGCCGGCGTCGTGCCCAACGCCCGAGTGACCGTCGAGACCACCTCGGGCGGCGGAGTGACCATCCTCATTCCGGGCCATGAGAACGTCACCCTGCCGCACGAGATGGCGCACGCCGTCAAGGTCGAGAAGGTCTGATCCGCCCCCTATCCGGCTTGGCGGCCGAACGCCCGTCTGGGCGGTAGCCGCACGCCGAGCTGCTTTGCCAGCCGGTACCCGGTGTCGGCGAGGTCGCGGATATCGTCCGGCCGCAGCCCGGACTGCAGGGCCGTGTCGAGCATGCCGGCCATCCGATGCTCCGGATCGCAACGCAGCGCGGCTTCCAGCGCGATGCCGGTCAGCGGGCCGTCGCCGCGCGCGTAGGCGCTGAAAGCCAGGAGAACCAGCGCCTCCACCCGCCACGGCTGCGGTAGCACGCGCGCCAGCTGCACCCACAAACACTCGGCCTCACCAGCGTTCTCGCCGACAGCAAGGGCATACAGCGTGTCGCGCACCTGCACGTCGGGCAGCGCACAGGCCAGCTCGGCCAGTTCGCCGTCGGACAGGAGTTGCCCGTCGGCGACACGTGCGGCGGCGGCCATCGCGGCTTCGACCTCACGCCGGCTGCAACCCGCCGGGTCCGCGCTGTGCGCGATCTCGCGAGCGGCCGCCCGTTGTCCAATTGCGGCGGCTAGCTCGGCGCTGCGGCGCGGGTCGTCCACGGCGACCACCGCCTGCAGGTCGGCACGCCGCCGGTAAAGCCGGCGACCGTCCAGCACCGCAGCCACCGCCAGCGGCGAGGCCGACGGGTCTTCCACCGTGCCGGCCGAACCGCAGCTGTCCACGCAATGCCATTGCCCCCCAACGGCTATCCGATCCACCACGTGCGCGGCCCACAACACGATATGGCGCTCTTCCAGCGCCGCATCGAGCGCTGCGCACAGCTGCCGGTACTTCTCGTTGCACACCGGACAGTGCGCACCCTCTGCGTCGACGATCACCGCGATCACCGCCTCGGGATCCGCCGCGGCGGCCACTTCGGCGAGATTTTCGACCCGGTCGGCAAGATCCTCCGACAGGTCCGCTCGCATCACCGACCCCATCGCGCCCTCTTCCAAGGTCACCAGGACCAGTGAATTCTCCGGGACGAAACCGAGAACAGCCGGGAGCGCGGCGATCAATGCGCCGGGACGATTGAGTGCAAAGTCAGGCTCATGCTTTTTCATGAGTACCAACGCTGACGATTGCCACCGTCTAGTCCGTGCTACCGCAACGCAAATCAGCCTCCATCTGTGGAGAAAGTCGCGACTGTGGGCTCTATCGTCTATCTCATGACTTCGATGCGGGAGTACGACCTGGTCGTCATCGGTTCGGGGCCCGGCGGCCAGAAGGCCGCCATTGCCGCGGCCAAGTTGGGCAAGTCCGTGGCGATCGTCGAACGTGGCCGAATGGTGGGCGGCGTCTGCGTGAATACCGGCACGATCCCGTCAAAGACGTTGCGCGAGGCGGTCGTTTACCTCACCGGGATGAGCCAGCGCGAGCTCTACGGCGCGAGCTACCGCGTCAAGGACAAGATCACCCCGGCCGACCTACTGGCGCGAACCCAGCACGTGATCGGCAAGCAGGTCGATGTGGTGCGCTCGCAATTGATGCGCAACCGGATCGACCTGGTTCTGGGCCACGGCCGCTTCATCGACCCGCATACCGTCCTCGTCGAAGAAGACGCCATGGGCGAGCGCGTCACACTCAGCGGCGACTACATCGTCATCGCCACCGGGACCAGACCGGTGCGGCCGTCGGGCGTCGAGTTCGACGAGAAACGGGTGCTGGACTCCGACGGCATCCTCGACCTGCGTTCGCTTCCGGCGTCGATGGTCGTGGTCGGCGCGGGAGTCATCGGGATCGAGTACGCGTCGATGTTCGCCGCACTGGGCACCAAGGTGACTGTGGTCGAAAAGCGCGACAACATGTTGGAATTCTGCGACCCGGAGATTATCGAAGCCCTGAAATTCCACCTGCGCGACCTGGCGGTGACCTTCCGCTTCGGCGAGGAAGTGACCGCGGTCGACGTCGGCTCCGCGGGCACGGTCACCACCTTGGCCAGTGGCAAGCAGATTCCCGCCGAAACGGTGATGTACTCAGCGGGCCGCGAAGGCCAGACCGAACATCTGGGCCTGGAGAACACGGGCCTTGAAACCGACAGCCGCGGAAGGATTTTCGTCGACGACCAATTCCAGACCAAGGTCGAACACATCTACGCCGTCGGCGATGTCATCGGCTTTCCGGCGCTGGCGGCGACCTCGATGGATCAGGGCCGGCTGGCCGCCTACCACGCATTCGGCGAACCAACCGACGGCATCACCGCGATGCAACCGATCGGGATCTACTCGATTCCCGAGGTGTCCTACGTCGGCGCCACCGAGGTCGAACTGACCAAGGATTCGATTCCCTATGAGGTGGGCGTATGCCGATATCGCGAACTGGCGCGCGGCCAGATCGCCGGCGACTCCTACGGCATGCTCAAACTGCTGGTCTCCACCCGCGATCGCACACTGCTAGGCGCGCACATCTTCGGTACCAGCGCCACCGAAATGGTGCACATCGGGCAGGCGGTGATGGGATGCGGCGGCACGGTCGATTACCTGGTCGACGCCGTCTTCAACTATCCGACCTTCTCCGAGGCCTACAAGGTCGCCGCGCTTGACGTCACGAACAAGATGCGCGCGCTCAACCAGTTCCTGCGCTGAGCGATCCGCGCGCTAACAGGTGTCCGCCAAATCGACCGGCGCCGTGTCACCGGGGCCGCCGGCTTCCGCACGCACCAACAACGCCGCGGTGTGTTCGTCGAACGGCGCCGAATACGACATGCTCTCCGTGCATCCCCCGCTTTCCAGTCCCCCGATCACGCCGGTGACCGTGGATCCGCGGACCCAGGGCGCACCACTGGTACCGCCGACCAGCCCGTCGCAGGATAGGGAAGGAAAGCCGCTGTCGGTGCGCCCGGTGCTGCCCTGACAGGCGACGGGCCGGCCGCCCACGCCGGCCGGATAGCCGGTCACGGTGACCAGGCTGCCCAGGACAGGCGCTGCGCCCAGTGACAGTGCCGAGCCCACCTGCCGCTCCAGCGATTCGCTACCAGTGCCGATCACCCGCGCGATCGCGTAATCCGCATGCGGATCGGCGCTGTTGATCCAGCGCGGATCGAAGTAGATCTGGCGGATGCTCCAATGATCCGACGGCCCGGCCGCCCCCGCGAAACCGGGAACAAACGTGACCTTGGACTGACCGAGCAGACAATGCGCAGCGGTCAATACCAGGTCGCCATCCGCCGAATGCAGCACCGAGGCGGTGCAGAAGTGCGCATCGTCGCCATCGGGGAAAATCGCGCCGATCCGCGGGTCGGGGTTCACCGGTCCTGCCGCCGGAGCCGGCTGGGTCTCGCTGAGCTGCTGGGCCGGTATGCTCGCCCGTGGTATCGGCAGGTTCGGGACCGATGCGCGATCGGCCGGCCGGCCGCAGGACGCGATCAGCATCGCCAGGCTGACCGGCAGGCAAAGCGCCGCGGTGGCATTGCGCATCGCTTGCCATCATGCCTGACCGCGGGCCGGCAGGGGCGCCACCGCAGTTCAGATCCGATGACAGACGCTCCAGCAAACCGCAATTAGGCAAACCCGGGACGCTGAAATAGCGTTTGTCGCTGTTCCGTTAACCACACGGGGCGATTGGTTTTCCGCTGTTTCAATACTGGGTTGAGGGACACTGGGTGGGGCACCCTGGAAAACACCCCCGAAAGGAGGCAACACCATGGCCCATGACCATGACCCCGGTGAGGCGCAGGACTACCAGCCGGGCCAAGCCGGCATGTACGAGCTGGAGTTCCCGGCGCCGATATTGTCGACGCCCGACGGCCGCGGCCCGGTGTTGGTGCACGCGCTGGAGGGCTTCTCCGATGCCGGGCATGCCATCCGCCTGGCTGCCACCCACCTGAAGGCGGCCCTGGACACCGAACTGGTCGCATCCTTCGCCATCGACGATCTGCTGGACTACCGATCGCGGCGGCCGCTGATGACGTTCAAGACCGATCACTTCACCCACTACGACGACCCCGAACTCAGCTTGTATGCACTGCGCGACACCGTCGGCAACCCGTTTCTGCTGCTGGCCGGCATGGAACCGGATCTGAAGTGGGAGCGGTTCATCACCGCGGTGCGGCTGCTGGCCGAGCGCCTCGGAGTGCGGCAGACCATCGGCCTGGGCACCGTTCCGATGGCCGTTCCACATACACGGCCGATCACGATGACCGCGCACTCCAACAACGGCGATCTGATCGCCGATTTCACGCCGTGGATCTCCGAAATTCAGGTCCCGGGCAGCGCTTCCAACCTGCTGGAGTACCGGATGGCCCAGCACGGCCACGAAGTCGTCGGGTTCACCGTGCATGTGCCGCACTACCTCACCCAGACCGACTACCCCGCCGCCGCCCAGGCGCTGCTCGAACAGGTGGCCAAGACCGGATCGCTGGAACTGCCGCTGACCGCCCTGGCCGAAGCGGCGGTCGAGGTGCGAGCCAAGATCGACGATCAGGTGCAGGCAAGCGCCGAGGTGGCTCAAGTGGTGGCAGCCCTCGAGCGCCAGTACGATGCCTTCATCGACGCTCAGGAAAACAGGTCCTTACTAGCGCGTGACGAAGATCTGCCTAGCGGCGACGAATTGGGAGCCGAGTTCGAGCGGTTCCTGGCTCAGCAGGCAGAAAAGAAGTTCGACGACGACGACCACACTTAAACGCCGTTAGTTGGCCCGACACCGAGGTTGGCCGAGATGACCGAGCGTAAGCGCAATCTTCGCCCGGTGCGAGAAGTGACTGCGCCCCTGCTGCAGTTCCGCACCATCCACGGTTACAAGCGGGCGTTCCGCATCGCCGGCGACGGGCCGGCGATTCTGCTGATCCACGGCATCGGCGACAACTCGACCACCTGGAATGTCATCCACGCCAAGCTCGCCCAGCGGTTCACGGTGATCGCCCCGGACCTGTTGGGGCATGGCAAATCCGACAAACCCCGTGCTGACTACTCCGTCGCGGCATACGCCAACGGGATGCGTGACCTGCTCAGCGTTCTCGACATCGAGCGGGTAACCGTCGTGGGCCATTCGCTCGGCGGCGGGGTGGCCATGCAATTCGCCTACCAGTTCCCGCAACTGGTCGAGCGGCTGGTTCTGGTGGGCGCCGGCGGTGTCACCAAGGATGTCAACGTCGTGTTCCGACTGGCGTCGTTGCCGATGGGCAGCGAGGCCCTGGCGCTGCTGCGGCTGCCCTTGGTGCTGCCGGCGGTCCAGCTGGCCGGTCGGATCGCGGGCCGGGCGATCGGCTCCACGGGCCTGGGGCGTGACTTGCCCAACGTATTGCGGATTTTGGATGACCTGCCGGAGCCGACGGCCTCAGCGGCGTTCAGCCGTACGCTGCGGGCCGTCGTCGACTGGCGCGGGCAGATTGTCACGATGCTCGACCGCTGCTATTTGACCGAGGCCATCCCCGTGCAGATCATTTGGGGCGATTGCGACGTGGTAGTGCCCGTCCGCCACGCCGAAATGGCCCACGCCGCAATGCCCGGCTCGCGGCTGGAGATCTTCGAGCGATCCGGCCACTTTCCGTTTCACGACGATCCGGCCCGTTTCATCGACGTCGTCCAGCGCTTCATCGACACCACTCAGCCCGCCGAACACGATCCGATCGCGTTGCGTCAGTTGCTGCGCACCGGCAGTGGCGAACGCACCGTCACCGGCCCGGTCGACACCCGAGTCGCCGTGCTGAATGCGATGGGCTCCGACGAACGCAGCGCTACCTGATCGAGCCAGCCCTGCGGCGTCGTACAGTCGGGCCATGGGCATCGACGTCACCGTATTGCGAGTCTTCACCGATCCACATGGCGATTTCGGAAATCCGCTCGGCGTGGTCGACGCCAGCAAGGTGCACCCGCGCGACCGGCAGCGCCTGGCGGCCCAATTGGGTTACAGCGAAACCATATTCGTCGACCTGCCCGCCACCGGCTCGACCACCGCACACGCCACCATCTATACGCCCCGAACCGACTTATCCTTTGCCGGACACCCGGTCGTTGGAGCGTCGTGGTGGTTGCGCAGCAACGACATGCCGGTTCACACCCTGCAGGTCCCGGCCGGTGAGCTACAGCCGCGAGCTCACCACTATCAGCGCGCGCGCCGACTGGGCGCCAGAGTTCGCCATTCATGACATCGAGTCGGCTGACGTTGTGGCCACCGCTGACCCGGCTGATTTTTCCGATGACGTCGCCCACTACTTGTGGACGTGGACCGACCGGCCCAGCGGATCGGTACGTTGCCGCATGTTCGCCTCCAACCTTGGCGTGACAGAGGACGAGGCGACCGGCTCCGCGGCGATGCGCCTGACCGACTACTTGAGCCGCGACCTAATCATTACCCAGGGCAAAGGGTCGGTAATCCAGACCACCTGGACTCCCGAGGGCTGGGTAGGGGTGGCCGGCCGGGTCGTGAATGACGGTGTCCGGCAAGTCGATTGAGGTCAGCTGGTTCGGTGTAGCACGGCGGCAAGGTGGTGCTGCAAGGGCTGGCCGACGGCGCCCATCTGCAGCGAGTACGAAAGCTCGTCGCCGTCGATACGGAAGGACCGACTAAGCGCGCTCACTTCTTTGGCCGTCGGCGTCAGTCCGATGGTCCCGACTTCACTCGTGGACAGCTCCAGCTCGATGACGTCACCGTCGCGCGAGTAAGTACCGACCCCGATTTCGGTGATGCCGCTCGGATGAGCCAGGACCAGTTCGATGCGTCCAGGTTGGGGCACCCGCAGATAGCCGGCTTCGGCATGCAGCGGTTTGCCGTCGTCGGCCGACTTCGTCTTTTGCCCGTAGATCAGGAATGGCTTGCCTACGTGAGAGAAGGTGATTTCCTCGAAGTACTCGAACGGCTGAATCGTCGGGTACTCCCCCGCACCTCGACCGGCCCACGTACCCAACAGTGGTGCCAGCGCGTCGAGATTGCGGTGCAGGTCAGCAATCATGCTAAGAGCCTAGCCTCGGCGGTCAGCTCGACGCCGATACCTTACGGTGCGCGCGTAGTGCCTCGATCTCGCGCTCGAAGTCATCAGCCGAGGAAAAGGAGCGGTATACCGACGCAAACCGCAGATAGGCGACCTCGTCAAGGTCACGCAACGGCCCCAGGATTGCCAGGCCAACCTCGTGACTGGGCACCTCCGGTGAGCCGGCCGCTCGCACGGAATCTTCCACCTGTTGAGCGAGCAGATTGAGGGCATCGTCGTCTACCTGGCGCCCCTGGCAGGCCCGGCGGACGCCGCTGATCAACTTTTCGCGACTGAAAGGTTCGGTGACGCCGCTACGCTTCACCACGGCCAGCACCGCGGTTTCCACGGTGGTGAACCTCCGGCCGCATTCGGGACACGACCGGCGCCGTCGAATGGCCTGCCCTTCATCGGTTTCCCGCGAATCGATCACGCGGGAATCGGGATGCCGGCAGAACGGGCAGTGCATGGCCGCTCCTTTGCCGTACTCACGTCCGGGTACTTGAGACCACTCCGAGAGTACCTGTGCGCCCGCACGCAGGACCAACGCCGTCGCAATCCACGCTCGTCCCGTCCCGCC
>NZ_MVHE01000207.1 GCF_002086155.1 Mycobacterium angelicum
GCTGACACCGGTGCTGGCGGGCGGGACGGGCGCCGGGGCTGAGGACTGCGCCGGCGAGGCTTGGTGCGGCGGGCGGTAATTCGCACCAGGGGAGTCAGCGGAGGTCGAGGGTGGTGGCGCGTGCTCGTGTTGGGCTGGTCGGGGATCGACAACCGGCGGTGGCGGGGCGGGGGTCTGCGATAGGGAGTGAGATTCGACCTGGGCCACCGGCGATGTTGGCACGGTCGCGGCTGCCCAGGCAGCGCCCAAATCGGCGGGGGTGGCGATCGCTTTGGCGGTCATCGAGATCGCGCCGGTGCTGAGCTGGGTTGCCATTGCGAGCATTCCCCCACCCAGCCCGGCCGCGCCGTCGACCGGGCCGGCACCGGCGATGCCACCACAACCGACACCGGATAGCACACCGCCCACCGGGGGCAGCGGCCACACCAGCGCCCCGCCGCCCGCCAACGCCCCACCGGATGGTGGCGGCGACACGGGCGGTGCCGGCGGGGAGGACACTGGCGGCGGTGAGATTTCGTGGATCAGCCGGTCGGCACCAGTCAACGCATCAATAATCGCTGGGCCGGCGGCGGTGACGGCGTAGTCGTCGCATTCTCCGTTAGGGGGGGTACTTGCCGCGGCCTGGACGACCCGAATGTGTCCGCGCACTGCGCCCTCGCCGCCCAGCTCGCCGGCGGCTTGGATCACCTCGGTGGCGGTCTGTACCTCCTGGCCGGTGAAGGCGCTCACCTGGGTGCGCAGCCTCGCCGCGATGGCCAGGGTAGTGGGCTGGCGGGCATACCAGCCCATCGAGGCGGGGGTAAACAGTGCATCGATGACTGACCAGTCCTCGCCGACGGTGAATCCAGACCGGTGGGCGCGCTCGACTTCGGACAGGATGGACTGTTGCTGTTGGTGCAGCAGGCTGGCACCATCCTGGGCGGTTGCCGCAGCGGCGTCGAGCAGCTGGGCCTCGTCCTCGGCAGTGGACACGTGTTGGGCCATTGCGGTTTTCATCGCTTCCCCGCCCTGGCCCGCCCAGTCCAGCGAGTCGGCTTGCGCGTTGATGGTGCTCACCACCGAGCGGCGGCGCGCTGCCAAATCACGCCAGTGCGCGGCGTGCTCGACCAAGTGAGACACGTCGTAGGGGTTGTGTCCACGAGAGTGGTGTACGAGTCGGGCCCTGAGTTGATGGACCGGCGT
>NZ_MVHE01000208.1 GCF_002086155.1 Mycobacterium angelicum
GTTAGGGGGTGGTGGGTGGGGATGTCGGCGAGCAGTGCGGCCAGTTCGGTGGGGTTGCTGGTGTCGCAGGCGGTGAGGGTGACGTGGGCGCCGAGGTTGGTGAGGTGGTGGTGCAGTTCGGTGGCGTCGGGGGTGTTGGGGCCGCTGCGTGAGGCCAGTAGCAGGTGGCGGGCGCCGTGGTGGGTGATGAGGTGTTCGGCGAACAGTTTGCCCAGCATGCCGGTGCCGCCGGTGATCAGGATGGTGCCGTCGGGGGTCAGGGTGGTGGGTGGGGTGAGCACGATTTTTCCGGTGTGTCGTGCTTGGTCCATGTCGGTGAAGGCGTGGCGGGCTTGGGTGAGGCCGTAGCTGGTGGTGGGTAGGGGGTGCAGGGCGCCGGTGGTGAATAGCTCGGTGAGGGTGGTCCAGGTGTGGCGAAGTTGGTCGGGGGGTGTGGTGGTCAGGTCGTGGGTGGGGTGGTCGGTGAGGTCGAGGAAGTGTCCGTGGGGGGTTAGTAGTTGGCGTGAGGCGTCGCTGAACTGGTCGAGGGTGTTCAGGACGACGTCGATGCCGCGTCGGCTGAAGGTGTCGGCGAACTCGGGGGTGCGTGAGGAGGCGATGTGGTCGGTGGGGATGGCGAGGTCGGTGAGGATGTGGTGTTTGTGGGGGCTGGCGGTGGCAAAGATTTCCGCGCCGAGGTGGTGGGCGATTTGGATGGCGGCCTGGCCGACACCGCCGGTGGCGGCGTGGATGAGGACGCGTTGTCCGGCGCCGAGTTGGGCGTGGTCGACCAGGGCGGTGTAGGCGGTTAAAAACGCCACGGGCACAGAGGCGGCCTGGGTGAAGGACCAGCCGGCGGGGATTTTGGTGACCAGGCGGTGGTCGGTCACGGCGGTGGGGGCAAACGCGTTGTGGGGGAACAGGCCCATCACGGTGTCGCCGACTGCAATGGTGGGCACGTCGGGGGCGGTTTCGAGGACGACGCCGGCGCCTTCGCAGCCGATCCCGTGATCGTTGGTGGCGGCTCGGGCGGCCTGGATATCGCGGAAGTTCAGGCCGGCGGCGCGGATGGCGACCCGGATTTGTCCGGGGGCCAACGTGGTGGCCGGTTGGGTGGGGAGCAGGGCCAGGTTCGTCAAACCCGTGCCGGTGGTGTGCAGTTGCCAGGCCGGGGTTGGGGGTGGGGTCAGGGTTTGGGTG
>NZ_MVHE01000209.1 GCF_002086155.1 Mycobacterium angelicum
CGGTGCCGCCGTTATTGTTCGCGGAGCCGGGGGTGCCTTGGGCGCCGTTGCCGCCGAGCGCGCCGTCGCCGCCTTTCCCGCCGGTGCCGGCGGTGCCCGCGGTGCCGCCTTGGCCGCCGGTGCCGACCAGGCCGGCTCCGCCGGCGGCGCCGCCGTTGCCGCCGTCGCCGCCCTTGGTAGCCGCATCGGTGCTGGTGGCGTTGAAGCCTTTGCCGCCGTTGCCGCCGATGCCGCCATTGCCGCCATTGCCGCCCGAGCCGTTGGTGCCGCCGTTGCCGGCCCCGCCCTGGCCGCCCTGGCCGCCGGCGGCGCCGTCGCTACCGGTACCGCCGGCCTTACCTGCGGTGCCGTCAGTGCCTTGGAACCCGTTGCCCCCGAGCGCGCCGTCGCCACCCTTGCCGCCGACACCCGCGGTCCCGGCGGCGCCGCCGGTGCCCCCGGTGCCGGCCAGGCCGGCTCCGCCCGCCGCGCCGCCGGTGCCACCGTCGCCGCCCTTCGTAGCAGGGGCGCTACTGGTGGCGTTGAAGCCCTGGCCGCCATTGCCGCCGGTACCGCCATTGCCGCCGTTGCCGCCCGAGCCGTTGGTACCGCCATTGCCGGCCCCGCCCTGGCCGCCGCTGCCACCGGCGGCGCCGTCGCTGCCTTTTCCGCCGTCCAGACCGGCGGAGCCAGCGCTGCCTTGGAAGCCGTTGCCGCCCTGGGCGCCGTCGCCGCCCCTGCCGCCGACACCAGCCGTGCCCGCCGTACCGCCTTGGCCGCCGGTGCCGACCAGGCCGGCCGCGCCAGCTGCGCCGCCCTTGCCGCCGTCGCCACCCTTGGTAGCGGCGTCGGTGCTGGTGGCGTTGAAGCCCTGGCCGCCGTTGCCGCCGTGGCCGCCGGTACCGCCGCGGCCGCCGGAGCCGTTGGTGCCGCCGTTGCCGGCCCCGCCCTGCCCGCCATTGCCGCCGGCCGCGCCGTCACTGCCGGTTCCGCCGTTATTGTTCGCGGAGCCGGGGGTGCCTTGGGCGCCGTTGCCGCCGAGGGCGCCGTCGCCACCCTTGCCGCCGACACCCGCGGTCCCGGCGGCGCCGCCGGTGCCCCCGGTGCCGGCCAGGCCGGCTCCGCCGGCGGCGCCACCGGTGCCGCCGTCGCCGCCCTTGGTGGCGGCCTCGGTGCTGCTGGTGGCGTTGAAGCC
>NZ_MVHE01000210.1 GCF_002086155.1 Mycobacterium angelicum
GGGATCGGCGGCGCCGGCGGCGACGGCGGCGACGCCGGCACCGGCGTGGGCGCGAGTGCCAGCGGCGGGCAAGCCGGCAGCGGCGGCCAGGGTGGCCAGGGCGGCCAAGGCGGTAACGGCGCGGCCAACACGATCGGTGGCCAGGGTGGCGACGGTGGCACCGGTGGCACCGGCGGCGTCGGCGGCCTCAACAGCGACCAACTCACCAGCGCGGCCAGCGGTAACGGCGGTAGCGGCGGCCTGGGCGGGCAAGGCGGCCAGGGCGGCGCCGGCACCGTCGGAGTCGCCGGCGACGGCGGCGCCGGTGGCCAAGGCGGCCAGGCCGGCGACGGTGGCGCGGCCAACACCGGCGGCGTCGCCGGCAACGCCGGCAGCGGCGGCCAGGGCGGCCAGGGCGGCCAAGGCGGCAACGGCAGCGCCAACTCCGCCCCCGGCAGCTCCGGATTCGCCGGCGGGAATGGCGGCCAGGGCGGGACCGGCGGTAGCGCCGGCGTCGGCGGCGTCAACGGCAACGGCGGGGCCGGCGGACTCGGCGGCAACGGCGGCAACGGCAAAGCCGGCACGACCGGTGTGGCCGGCGGCGCCGGCGGCCAAGGCGGCGTCGGGGGCAACGGCGGCGACGCCGGCACCGGCGTGGGCGCGAGCGCCAGCGGCGGACAAGCCGGCAACGGTGGCCAGGGCGGCCAAGGCGGCCAAGGCGGTAACGGCGCGGCCAACACCACCGGCACCAAAGGTGGCGACGGCGGCGGCGGCGGTGCCGGCGGCGTCGGCGGCCTCAACAGCGACCAACTCAGCAGCGCCGCCAGCGGCGACGGCGGCAACGGCGGCCAAGGCGGACAAGGCGGCCAGGGCGGCTCCGGCACCGTCGGAATCGCCGGCGACGGCGGCGCCGGCGGCAGCGGCGGCCAGGCCGGCGACGGCGGCGCGGCCAACACCGGCGGCGTCGCCGGCAACGCCGGCAACGGCGGACAAGGCGGCCAAGGCGGCCAAGGCGGCAACGGCAGCGTCAACTCCAGCCCCGGCAGCTCCGGATTCAGCGGTGGCCAGGGCGGCCAGGGCGGGACCGGCGGATCCGCCGGCGTCGGCGGCGTCAACGGCAGCGGCGGGGCCGGCGGCGCGGGCGGCAACGGCGGGG
>NZ_MVHE01000211.1 GCF_002086155.1 Mycobacterium angelicum
ACGCCGGAATGCTCAGTTTCGGAGCCGGCGGCGCCGGCGGCACTGGCGGCGAAAGCATCACCGCGGCGACCGGAAACGGCGGGGCCGGCGGCGCCGGCGGCAATGCCGGCATGTTCTTCGGCGAAGGCGGGGCCGGCGGCGACGGCGGGTTCGGCCCCACGAATGGCGGCAAGGGCGGGGCCGGCGGTAACGCCGGCATGCTCGTCGGCTCCGGCGGCGCGGGCGGCGCCGGCGGTGACGGCCTGACCAAGCTGGGTGGTGCCGGCGGCGCCGGCGGCAGCTCCGGGCTGATCGGCAGCGGCGGTAACGGCGGCAGCGGCGGCACCGGCCAAGCCGCCACCGGCAGCACCGGCGGCGCCGGCGGAGCCGGTGGCAATGGCGTGCTGATCGGCGACGGCGGTAATGGCGGCAACGGCGGCCTCGGCGCAACCAAGGGCACGCTGGGCGCCGGCGGCATCAGCGGTCAACTGTTGGGTCTGGACGGCTTCAACGCTCCGGCGAGCGCTAACCCGCTGCACGTCATGCAGCAACAGGCGATCAACGCGCTTAACGCACCCGTCCTGGCAGCTACCGGCCATCCGCTGATCGGGAACGGCGCCAACGGTGCCGCCGGGACCGGGACCGCGGGCGGCGATGGCGGGCTGCTGTTCGGCAATGGCGGGGTCGGCGGTTCCGGTGCGGCCGGTGCCACCGGTGGGCACGGCGGGGCCGGCGGAGGACTGTTCGGCGCTGGCGGCGCCGGCGGTGCGGGCGGCGCGTCGGCGACCGGCAACGGTGGCGCGGGCGGCACCGGCGGAAACGGCGGACTGTTCGGCTCCGGCGGAACCGGCGGAGTCGGCGGACGGGCACCGGGCGCGAACAACGGCGGGGCCGGCGGGGTCGGCGGGAGCGCCGGCATGCTCGCCGGGGCCGCCGGCCACGGCGGCAATGGCGCCGTCTCCTTCACCCCCGGCGCGAACAGCACCGGCAAGGGTGGGGCCGGCGGGACCGGCGGCACCGGCGGGATGTTCGCCGGCGGCGGCGCCGGCGGGGACGGTGGGTTCGGCGGGACCGGCGGGGTCGGCGGCACCGGCGGCACCGGGCAGATGTTCTCCAGCGGCGGGGCCGGCGG
>NZ_MVHE01000212.1 GCF_002086155.1 Mycobacterium angelicum
ATCGCCGCCTTGACCGCCGGTGCCGCCGGTGCCGGCCTTGCCGGTGGCGCCGGTGGTTCCGCCGGTTCCGCCGCTACCGGTCCCGCCGCCGCCACCGCCGGCGCCGGCTGCGCCGCCGACACCGCCGTCGCCGCCGGTGCCGCCGATGCCGGTGGTGCTGTCGGCACCGCTGCCGCCGGTTCCGCCGGTGCCGCCCTTGCCGCCCACGCCGCCGGTGCCGCCGGAGCCGTTGGTGCCGCCCGCACCGGAGTCGCCGCCGGCACCGCCAGAACCGCCGGCGCCGCCGGCGAAGCCGGTCCCACCGGTCAGACCGCTGCCGGCTGCGGCATCGGTGCCATCGGCGCCTGTGCCGCCATCGCCGCCTTGACCGCCGGTGCCGCCGGTACCGGCCTTGCCGGTGGCGCCGGTGCTGCCGCCGGTGCCACCGCTACCTACGCCGCCGCCACCACCGCCGGCGCCGGCCGCGCCGCCGACCCCGCCGTCGCCGCCGGTGCCGCCCATGCCGGTGGTGCTGTCGGCACCCCTGCCGCCGGTTCCGCCGGTGCCGCCCTTGCCACCCACGCCGCCGGCGCCGCCGGAGCCGTTGGTGCCGCCCGCACCGGAGTCGCCGCCCTGGCCCCCCTGACCGCCGGCGCCGCCAGCAAACCCGGTGCCGCCGGTGGCACCGCTGCCTGCTGCGGCATCGGTGCCGTCGGCGCCGGTACCGCCGTCGCCGCCTTGACCGCCGGTGCCGCCGGTGCCTGCTTTGCCGGTGGCGCCGGTGGTGCCGCCGGTTCCGCCGCTGCCAGTTCCGCCGCCACCACCGCCGGCGCCTGCTGCGCCGCCGATACCGCCGTCGCCGCCGGTGCCGCCGACGCCGGTGGTGCTGTCGGCGCCGCTGCCGCCGGTTCCGCCGGTTCCGCCGGAGCCGCCGGTGCCGCCGGCCCCGCCGGCGCCGTTGGTGCCGCCGGCACTGTTACCGCCTTGGCCGCCTTGTCCGCCGGCGCCGCCGGCGAAACCGGTCCCGCCGGTGGCGCCGCTGCCTGCTGCGGCATTGGTGCCGTCGGCGCCGGTACCGCCGTCGCCGCCTTGACCGCCGGTGCCGCCGGTG
>NZ_MVHE01000213.1 GCF_002086155.1 Mycobacterium angelicum
TCGGCGGTTGTTTGATCGGTGATGGCGGCGCCGGCGGTGCGGGCGGTGCTGGCGGGGTTGGCGGTGCGGGCGCTTCCGGCGGTGATGGCGGTCTGGGCGGCCACGGCGCGGTAATCACCGGCGGCAACGGCGCCACTGGCGGCAGCGGCGGCGACGGCGGTATCGGCGGCACCGGCGGCACCGGCGGCACCGGCGGAGCCGGTGGCGCGGGCGGCCTGTTCGGCCACGCCGGTGCTGCGGGCAATGGTGGGACGGGCGGTAGCGGCGGGCTGGGCGGTGCGGCCGGAAGCGGCGGGGCCGGCGGCAACGGTGTCACCGGAGCGGCGCCCGGGCACGGTGGCGCCGGTGGTGCCGGCGGCAACCCCGGCGTCGGCGGCGTCGGCGGCGCGGGTGGGGCTTCCGGCGGTACCGGAGGTCATACCGGTGGTATGGGCGCGACCGCCGGCAACGACGGGCCCGGCACCGGCGGCAATGGCGGGGCCGGCGGCAATGGCGGCAGCGCGACCACTGCCGGGGCCGACGGCGGTGCCGGCGGCGCGGGCGGTGCTGCCGGTCTGGTCGGAAATGGTGGCACCGGTGGTCGCGGCGGCGATGGGGCGGCCGGGTTGGCCGGCACTTCGCCGCTGGCCCCCAGCCAGGCCGGGGGCGTTGGCGGCACCGGCGGCGCCGGGGGCGCCGGCGGTACCGGCGGCAATGGCGGGGCACACGCCGGCAACGGCGGCAACGGCGGAACCGGCGGCAACGGCGGGCGCGGCGGTGTCGGCGGTAACGGCACCGGAGGTGCGAACGCGGTCACGTTGGGTGATGCCGGCCAGGCCGGCGGTAACGGCGGCACTGGCGGCCAAGGCGGCGACGGCGGTAACGGCGGCGCCGCCGGCGCGGCGCTGGCGGCCTCGGGTCACAACGGTGTGCGCGGCGCCGGCGGGGCCGGCGGTGACGGCGGCGCCGGCGGCGCGCCCGGCGACGGCGGCAACGGCGCGGCCGGGACGTTGAGTGTCAACGCCGGGGCCGGCGGGGCCGGCGGCACCGGCGGCAACGCCGGGGCAGGCGGCGCGGGCGGGGCCGGCGGCGCC
>NZ_MVHE01000214.1 GCF_002086155.1 Mycobacterium angelicum
CGCCCGCCCCTCCCGGGGTGATAAGACTAAATCCGCCGTCGCCGCCGGCACCGCCGGCGCCCGCGACTAACCCGCCGGCACCACCGGAGCCACCGGTACCACCGCCGATCCCGCCGACGCCGCCGTTGCCTCCGCCAGCACCGACGAATCCGCCGAGCAATCCGCCACTTCCTCCGGCTCCGCCGGCAGCGGCAGCTCCGCCGACACCGCCGTTACCGCCGGCACCGAACAAGTAGCCGGTTCCGCCGAAACCGCCAGCACCGCCGACATTGCCAGCGCCGGCCGTCAGGGGATCGCCGCCGGAACCGCCGACTCCGCCGTCACCGAACAACAGGCCACCGGCCCCGCCAGCGCCGCCAGCTCCGGCCTGACCGCTGGTTACGTTGCCGCCGGAACCACCGGCACCGCCGGTGCCGATGAGCCCTGCCGCCCCGCCGGCTCCACCATTGGCTGCCCCCACGGCGGAGCCGCCGGCCCCGCCGTCGCCGAGCAAGATGCCGCCGGCGGTGCCGGGGAGCCCGCTGCCCGCATCAGCCGGCAGACCGTTGCCGATCAAGGGGCGCTTCAGCAGCGCCTCGGTAGGCGCATTAATCGCGCCGACGACCTGCTGCTGCACGGTATGCAGGGGCGATGCGCTCACCGGAGCGTTGAAGCCGTCAGCTCCCAACAACACTCCGCTGATGCCGCCGATCCCCGTCGCACCTGTGCCGACGGGGCCCACCCCGCCCCTGGCCGCATTACCACCGTTACCGATCCCGACGCCATTCCCACCGCTACCGCCGGCCCCGCCCGCGCCCTGGAGGCTGGATCCACCGGCGCCGCCGGCACCGCCGTTGCCCAGCAGCTGGGCCCCATTGCCTCCGGTGCCGCCAACGCCCCCGGTGCCCAAACCGCTCAGTCCCCCGGCACCGCCCGCACCACCGTTGGAGAGCAGCAAACCACCGGTACCACCGGCGCCGCCGACACCACCTTGGCCCTCGCCACCGTAACCGCCGGTTCCTCCCACACCGCCGTTGGACGCGAACAGCCCCGCATCACCCCCCCTGC
>NZ_MVHE01000215.1 GCF_002086155.1 Mycobacterium angelicum
TGGGGGGTCAGGGTGGTCCAGGTGGGGCTGTGGCCGTGGGTGTGCAGTTGGGCTAGGGCGCTGGTCAGGGTGTCGAGGTTGGGGCGGTCGCGGTGGGCGGGGGTGATCACGGCTGAGGCGTGGGCGTTGGTGTGGGTCAGGGTGTCGGTGATGGCTGGGGCCAGGACGGGGTGTGGGGAGAGTTCGACGAAGGTGTGGGTGGCGGTGGCGGTTAGTGCGGTGATGCTGTCGGCGAAGCGCACGGTGTGGCGTAGGTGTTGGGCCCAGTAGTGCGGGGAGCTCAGTTGCTCGGGGGTGGCGAGTTGGCCGGTGAGGTTGGACACCACCGGCAGGGTGGGCGGGTGGAAGCTCAGGGTGGCGGCGATGGCTTCGAATTCGGCGAGTGCGGGGTCCATGGCCGGGGAGTGGAAGGCGTGGCTGACCGCCAGCGCGGTGGTCTTGTAGTGGTGGGTCTCGCAGTGCTGGCGAAGGTGCTCGATTTGGTCGAAGGGCCCGGCGGCCACCACCGAGGTGGGGCTGTTGATGGCGGCCAGGGTGGTGTCGGGGTAGTCGCCGAGCAGGGTGTGGAGGTTTTCGGGGGTGGTTTGGATGGCCAGCATGGCGCCCGGCGCGCAGGCTTGCATGAGTCGGCCGCGGGCGGTGACCAGGGTGGCGGCGTCCTCGAGGGAGAGCACTCCGGCTAGGTGGGCGGCGGTCAGTTCGCCGATGGAGTGTCCGAGCAGCAGATCGGGGGTGATGCCGGCGTGGGTGAGGACGGCGTGCATGGCGATGCCGTAGGCGAACAGGGCGGGTTGGGCGTAGGCGGTGTGGGTCAGTAACTGTGCGGTGGGGGTGTCGGGGTCGGCGAAGAGGATCTCGTGCAGTGGTAGGTCGAGGTGGGGGTCGATTGCGGTGCAGGCTTGGTCGAGGGCCTCGGTGAAGACGTGGTGGTGGGTGTAGAGCTGGGTGCCCATGGTGGGGTATTGGGCGCCTTGGCCGGGGAGGACGAAGGCGATTTTGGCGCCGGGGTGGGTGAGGTGGTGTTGGGTGAGGTGGGGGTG
>NZ_MVHE01000216.1 GCF_002086155.1 Mycobacterium angelicum
TGCTGATCGCGCAGGGGTGTCGGGCGTTGATCGAGATGGGTCCGCATCCGGTGTTGGCGGTGGCGATGACCGAAACGGTCGAAGCCAGCGGCGCGGACGCGGTGGCGGTGTTGGGGTCACTGCGCCGCGACGAAGGCGATTGGCCGCGCTTTGTCACCTCGCTCGCCGAGGCCCACGTCGCCGGGGTCACGGTGGACTGGGCCGCAGTATTCGCGCCCTGGCGCCCCCAGCGGGTGCAATTGCCGACATATGCCTTCCAGCACCAGCGGTACTGGCTGTCGGGGACGCCGGTGGGGAATGTGGCATCGGCGGGCCTGGATGGGGCCGGGCATCCGTTGCTGGGTGCGGTGGTCGCACAGCCTGAGTCTGGCGGGGTGGTGTTGACGGGCCGGTTGTCGGTGGTTGAGCAACCATGGCTAACCGATCATGTGGTGGGTGGGGTGGTGCTGTTTCCCGGGACCGGGTTTGTGGAGTTGGTGATTCGTGCTGGTGATGAGGTGGGGTGCGGGGTTATCGAGGAGCTGACCTTGGGTGCGCCGCTGGTGGTGCCCGACCACGACCAGGTGCGGATTCAGGTAGTGGTGGGTGGGGTCGGCGAGTTTGGTGGGCGCCCGGTGTCGGTGTATTCACGTGGCGGCGAGGCTGAATCGGACTGGGTGTTGCATGCGGAGGGGAGGCTTGGGGCTGGTGGGGTCGCAGGGCCGGCGGCGGATTTGTCGGTGTGGCCGCCGGAGGGGACGGTCAGTGTTGATATTTCGGATGGTTATGAGCGGTTGGCGCGGCGAGGTTATGTGTATGGGCGGGCGTTTCGTGGGTTGAGGTCGATGTGGCGGCGTGGTGAGGAATTGTTTGCTGAGGTTGGTGTGCCCGAGGACGCCGGGGTTGACTTAAGCGGGTTTGGGTTGCATCCGGTGGTGTTCGATGCGGCGTTGCATGCGGTTGCGGTGGCTGTTGATGACATGGAGATATCGGTTCCATTTGCCTGGGAGCAGGTGTCGTTGCATGCGGCGGGGGCGGGGGCGGTGCGGGCG
>NZ_MVHE01000021.1 GCF_002086155.1 Mycobacterium angelicum
GGCGGCAAGGGCGGCAGCGGCGGCAGGGGCGGCGTCGGCGGCAACGGCGCAAACGGTGCCAGCGCCACAGCCGCAGGTGGCGACGGCCAGGACGGCGGCGACGGCGGCGCCGGTGGCGTCGGGGGTGCCGGCGGCAGCGGTGGGACCGGTGGGGCGGCACTTTCGGCGTCCGGACACGCCGGCTTGCGCGGGGCCGGCGGGACCGGCGGCGACGGCGGCGCCGGCGGTGCTCCCGGTGACGGTGGCAACGGCGCCGCCGCGACCGGCGTCACCGGCGGAAACGGCGCGACCGGAGGCAATGGCGGCAATGGCGGCAATGCCGGCGCCGGTGGGGCCGGCGGGGCCGGAGGTGCCGGCTCGACCCCGGGCCTATCGGGACTGTCCGGGCCCAGCACCGCCAACGGCGGCAACGGCGGCAACGGGGGCAACGGCGCTACCGGCGACGTGGGCGCATCGCCGACCACAACCGGGGCATCCGGCGACGTGGGCGGTAGCGGCGGAGCCGGCGGTCATGGCGGGGCCGGCGGGCATGGCGGCAGCGACGGCGGCAATGGCGGCAACGGTGGTGCCGGCGGCAACGGTGGCCGCGGCGGGGCGGGGGGCACTGGCGCCTCCGGCGTGAACGCCACAACGGCCGGTGATGTCGGGCAGGCCGGCGGTGATGGCGGCACCGGCGGCGCCGGCGGAGCCGGGGGCGCCGGCGGGGCCGGCGGAGCGGCGCTGTCGGCGTCGGGTCATGCGGGGAGCCGCGGGACCGGCGGGGCCGGCGGCGATGGCGGCGCCGGCGGCACTCCCGGTACTGGTGGCAACGGCGCCAATGGAGCGGCCGGAGTCAACGCCGGCGCAGGTGGCGCTGGTGGCAACGGCGGCAACGCGGGCTTGGGTGGCGCCGGCGGGGCCGGTGGTACCGGCTCGACTCCGGGACTCTCAGGCCTGTCGGGACTGAGTACCGCCAACGGTGGCAACGGCGGCAACGGCGGTAATGGTGCGCTCGGCACCAACGGCACCTCACCGACCACGACCGGCGCATCCGGCGGCAACGGCGTAGCTGGCGGCGCCGGTGGCAATGGCGGCGCGGGCGGCCGCGGCGGTACCGGCGCCGGCGATGGCGGTGCCGGCGGCAATGGTGGCAATGGCGGCCGCGGCGGAGCCGGGGGCAACGGCGCTACCGGCGCCAACGCGACCACCGGCGGCGCCGACGGGCAAGCCGGCGGCGACGGCGGGAACGGCGGTGGCGGCGGCGCCGGCGGCAATGGCGGGGCCGGCGGTGCGGCGCTCGCGGCAACCGGTCACACCGGCACGCGCGGCGCCGGCGGGGCCGGCGGCAGCGGCGGCGCCGGCGGCGCTCCAGGTGACGGCGGCAATGGCGCAACGGGAGTAACCGGATTCAACAGTGGCGCCGGCGGGACTGGCGGCAGTGGCGGCAACGCGGGCTTGGGCGGGGCCGCCGGCACCGGCGGCGCCGGCTCGACTCAGGGTGCTTCCGGGTTGATGGGGGTCAGCAACGCCAACGGCGGCAACGGCGGCAACGGCGGGAACGGCGCGGCCGGGACCCCGGGAACTCCGGGAAACCAACCGGGCGCGTCCGGCGGTGACGGCGGCGCCGCCGGGACGGGCGGTAACGGCGGGATCGGTGGCCGGGGCGGCACCGACGCCGGCAATGGCGGCAACGGCGGGCGCGGCGGTACGGGCGGCGACGGCGGTACCGGCGGCGACGGCGTCAGCGGTGCCAACGGTGACGTCCCGCAGGTGAACGGTCAACGCGGCGGCGACGGCGGAGTTGGAGGTGCCGGCGGGGCCGGCGGCAACGGCGGAGCCGGCGGCGTGGCCCTGGCGGCTTCAGGCCATGACGGTGCGCGCGGGGCCGGCGGCAATGGTGGTAACGGCGGAACCGGCGGCGCCTCGGGCAACGGGGGCAACGGTGGTGAGGATCCATTCAATGCTGCCGGCGGAGCTGGCGGCGACGGTGGAACGGGTGGCGCTGGCGGGGCCGGCGGCAACGGCGGGAACGGGGCAATCGCCGGTAGCGGTGGTAACGGCGGGAACGGCGGCGCTTCGGGCAACGGCGGCGAAGGCGGCAAAGCGCTGCAAGACGCCGCCGGCGGGGCCGGCGGCAACGGCGGCGTCGGTGGGGCCGGTGGCGCGGCTGGGGTCGGCGGGGTCGGAGATACCAACGGTGCCGATGGCACCGGCGGACACGGCGCCGCGGGTGGGCACGGCGGCAACGGCGGTCCCGCCGGCGCGTCCGCGCAGGCCTTCGACGGCAGAAACGGCGCGGCTGGCGGGGCCGGCGGCAATGGCGGCGCAGGTGGGGCCGGTGGCGCAGGCGTCGGCGAAACCGGCGGCGGCAATGGCGGCAAGGGCGGCGACGCGGGCAACGGCGGTAACGGCAGTGCCGGCGCTGAGAACATCAACCCCGCCGGTGTCGGCGGCGTCGGCGGCAGTGGCGGCGCGGGCGGCTCCGGTGGCGCGGGCGGCCGGGGCGGCAGTGGCAGCGGCAGCGGAGGTAGCGGCGGTAACGCTGGTAACGGCGGACTCGGCGGCGACGGCGGGCCGTCCGCGGTCGACACCGGGGGCAAAGGCGGTCAGGGCGGCAGCGCGGGCGTGGGCGGGGCCGGCGGTGACTCCGGCGGCGGTTTCAGCAACGGTGGAGCAGGCGGTCAGGGCGGTACTGGCGGCGCCGGCGGCACTGGCGGCGCCGGCAACTTCATCGGCAAGAGTGTTGGCGTGGGCGCCGGGGGCGACGGTGGCGATGGTGCGCCGGGCGGGGCCGGCGGTGACGGCGGCCTGGGCGCCGGCATCGGCAGCGGCGGCGCCGGCGGGAAAGGCGGCAATGGCGGAGCCGGCGGTGACGGCGGGCCGTCTGCCACCAACGTCGGCGGAAACGGCACCGGAGGCGGCAACGGCAGTCCCGGTACTGGTCCCGTCGGTATCGAGCCCGGCGACGGCGGACCCGGCGGCACCGCCGGTGACGGCGGGGCGGGGGGACCAGCCTGACGAAAAATCGAGCCTAGCTCCGGCGCAGCCGAATCACCGAGACCGCAACGGCTGCAACGGAAATCAATGCCAGCAGTTGAACAATCGCGGCATGCCCGGCATACCCGTCCACCGACCGCCACGGATGGCGGGACAGCGCCGCCCCGGCCAGAATCAGCCCGCCCGCGCTCAACGCCACGGTGACGTTGTCGCGCAACCGCTCTCGGTCGCGCAGCACATACCGCAGCCCCAGGGCGGCGCCCATGACCACCACCCCGGCCGGACCGGCGATCAGGGCGCCGGCCGCCAGCACGCCGAGCGCGGCCCAGCCGCCGGGAGCCCAAGGGGCAGCCGCGGGATCGTCACACGACGCCCTGCGCCGCCACAACGCCAGCAACACCAGCAGCGGCAGCAACGCCAGCCCGACCGCCAGTCCCGTCCGGTACACCGTGTTGGCGGGGAACGTCAGCGTGATGGTGCCCGCGCTCCCGGCGGGCACCAGCCACCCCTGCTGCCACCCGTTGACCGCGACCGGCTGCAGCCGGACCCCGGCGCTGGTGCGCGCCTGCCAGCCCGGGTTGATGCTTTCGGGCACGACCAGTATCCGGGACCGGTCCGACGCGGGCGCCCGCACTTCGCGCCGGTCCGGCCCCCAAGCGTCGATAACAGCGGAATCCGTTGCTGCACTCGGCAATTCAACAAAACCGGGAGCCGTCAACTCGGCGCCGTCGACGACGAATTGCGCACCGGGGCTGATCAGCAACTCCTGCTGGCCGGCCGGCAGCGCGATCGGGTCGCGGTCACACGCGACGGCCGGAACCGGCGCCCCGTCCAGCAGCGTGCCCACCGTGGTGCGGATCGAGGTGTGCACAAACCGGCCCGCTACGGCGATCACCGGGCCGTGCTGGCAGTCGACGCTCACCGCGCGCCCGCGGTTGCGGGCCGCGTCGGCCGGCGCCACCGCGGCACCGCCCGGTCCGAGCACCACGACTTCGGCCAGGCCCGGCGGCTTGAGCTGGTCGAAGCCCAGCGCGTTGCGGTCGATGATGTCTTCCCAGTCGAGCAGGCTGAGCGTCACGGTGTCGGTGACCCGGGGCGCCAACGTCAACGTCTGCGGCTCGGAGCCGCGTTGCAGCGCGCGGATCTGCGGCCCGTCGCCCAGGTTGACGGCCACCATCGTCGGATGGGCCGGCAGCGCCGACCGGCTGGCCGCCAGCCGCAGCCCGGTGACCTCGGTGGGGTGCGGCAAGGTGAGCGTCAGCGTCGGTGGGGTCTTGTGCTGTACCACGCGTTGGGGCGCCGTCCACGAGGTGGCCGGATCGCCGTCGGTGGCCGCATAGGCCGAACCGAGCACTTCGACCGAATCCGAATCACCTGAAGCGCGAGTGGTATTCGGCTCGGCGATCAAATCGGCCAGCTTCGGCCCCTGGCGTGGCCGTACCCACACCGTCGGGGTCACCGACATCGGCTTCGGCACGGTCAGGGTGCGGCTGAAGTTGACCGGCTCCTCGGGGGCCAGCGCCATGGATGCCGCGCAGCGCACACTGTCGGGCCCCGACGCGCAGCCCGGCCTGCCCAGCAGTTCGGACCCGAGATCCCACTCGGCGATGGCCGCATCCGGCGGCGGCCCGGGCACCAGCACGGTGTGGTGTAGCTGCACCGGGTGGGCGAACCCGGACGCGTCGTACTGGGTGATGCTCAGGTCGGTGATCCCGAACTGCACACCGGCCGACCCGTCGTCGGTGGCGGCCGCGGTAACCCGTACCCACGGCGTCTCGCCGTAGGGCAGCGCGACGGTCAGCGGCTTGCCGGCCTCGTCGAACCGCAGCGTGGTGCTGCCGTTTACCGTTTCGACAACGATGCGGCGGACCTGAGCGCCGACGGCCGTGGCACTGGGCGTCAGGGTGAGCACGGCGTTGGTCACCGGGTGGTCGAAATCGACCTGCAGCCACTGCCCGACCGCGGACTGCAGCGCGCTGGACACCCACGAGGTCGCCGGGTCGCCGTCGATCGCCGCGGCCGCAGAGGTCGCCGGGGCAACATCGGGTAGTGCGGTGGAATCCGACGACGAACTCGACACCGTGATGCGGCCCCCGGTCCAGCCGCCGACAACCGGCTCGGCGCCCGGAACCGGGTAGTCGGGCACCCGGTTGTAGGTGTGCCGGGCGTCCCCAACCGCGCGGATCGCCGACGAATGGTGATCGACCCGGCCGTAGTCGGTTTCCCGGGCGACCGGCGTGTCGGTGACGGTAACCAGCGGCGTTGGCAACCCGGCCGCGCGCGCGTCGGCGGTCAGCAGAGCCGGGCCCAGCGAAGGCTGGCCCAGCAGCCGCCGCCGCTCGTCGAGCCGCAGCAGCACTTCGGGACCACCGTCGACGCGAGACAGCCGGTCGGCTTCGGCGAAGTACGGCGAGCCGGGATGGCCGGCCACCTCGACGCGATAAATCTCCACCGCCGGATAGCGGGGCCGCAGTCCGCTGTCGGACACGAACCCCGCCACCGCACCCGGCCCCACCGGCGCGCCGAATTCGGCCACTTTCGCCAGGCCCGGCGATCCCACGATGGTGCGGTGCGCCAGGATCGGGCGGGCCGAGCGCGACGTCTCGGGGTCCAGGTCGTTGCGCAGCACGATGAACGAAATGCCTTGGCGGGCAAGGGTATCGGCCAGCCCTACCGACGGCCGTCCGGAAGCTAATAGGCGTTGCACCGAATCCAGCGCCCGGATGGTTTGCGGTGGGGTCAGCGGAATGGAGTCGCGCACCCCCCACGCGCTGTCGCCGAGCACCTGCAGCGGCTCGTCGTGGCTGTTCCCCCAGATTTGGGTCGCGAACGGCGCACCCGGCACCACCAGGACCCGCCCGTTGCGGTGTGCGCTGAGCCAGTCGGCGGCCTCATGCCAATACCCCGGTATCGCGCTGAACGTGCCGGGCGGGGTGAGCCGGCCGGTCCAGGCCAGCGAGGTACTCACCATCAGCGCGACCAGCGCGACGATTCCGACCGCGACCCGTTTGTCACGCTCCGGGTGGGCGATGAGGCGCAGCCGCACCTTGCCCAGCAGTTCCGCGAAGCCCAGCACCAGCGGGATCCGCACCACCGGGCCCAGCTTGTGCACGTTGCGCAGCGGCGTGCCGGCGGCGTCCAGGAACGCCTGCACCTGGTGGGCCAGTGGCGAACCCAGCCCGCCGCTGTAGCCGACCGCCAGTAACACCACCCCGACCAGCAGCATCGTCACCAGCCGGCCGCGGGCCGGCATGCCCCGACTGGCCAGGCCGGCCAATCCGGCCGCGGCGACCAGGCAGGTGCCCAGGATCGCCACCGAACCGGTCACCAGCGGCGCCCCCGCGGTGGCGTTGGGCGCCACGAACGGTGTCCAGCTGTCGATCCCACGCAGCATCTCCACCAGCGAGGACCATTGCGTGGTCACGCCCGAGGATTCGATGAAGTCCAAGAACGGCGGGCTGATGCCGCGCAGCTCGGCCAGCGCCACCACCCACCACAGCACCGCCAGCGCTACCGCGGGCAGCAACCACGCGGTGTAGCGCCACCACCGCCGGTTGGGCCGGTGACAGGCCCACCAGATCACCGCCGGCAGACACGCCGCAGCCGTTGCGATGGCGTTGACCGCCCCCATCAACGCCACCGCCAGCCCGGCCTGGGCGGCCAGTACCCGGACAGATCGAGTCCCTCGCAACGCCAGGATGGTGGGCAACAGCACCCACGGCGCCAGCATCATCGGCAGCGTTTCCGACGAGATCGACGCCAGCGTGGTCAGCACCCGCGGCGACAGCGCGAACGCCGTCGCACCCAGGACGCGCGACGCCGGGCTGCCGATCCCGAGTGCCTCGGCGACCCGCAACAGCCCCCAGAATCCGACCGTGAGCAGCAGCGCCCACCACAGCCGCTGAGTGATCCAGCCCGGCACCCCCAGCAGATGGCCGACCAGAAAGAAGGTGCCGTGCGGAAACAGGTAGCCGTAGGCCTGGTTCTGCGCCTGGCCGAACGGCAGCTCGCTGTTCCACAGGTTCGTCGCGCGGGCCAGAAAGCGCAGCGGATTGGCGGTGAGGTCGAGTTTGGTGTCCGGAGAAATCTGGCCGGGGGCTTGAGCGAAGGTCAGCGCCAGCGCGACCGCGGCGACGAGCACCAGCCACCGGCGCGAAAGCGGCGCCACCATCGATTGTTAGCTGCGGTTGCCGTACTCGACCCGGTTGAGCACTGAGGATGACGGATCGCCGCCGGGCAACGGCGGCTTGGTGTCTTGCTGCACCATCAGGGTGATCCCGAAGATCGCAGCCGCACCCAATAGGAGACCAACCACCACGCTCGCAGCGGCGGGCGCGATGATCCGGTTCATAGCGCCAACCTAGCAGAAGAGCCTTTCCGGCTCGCGCGACCCAAGCCGAGCGGCGCAATACCGCCGTGACAGCATTGCCGGATGTCTTTCCCGCGCACCCTGGCTGTGCTCGCCACGGTATCGGCACTGGTGGCGGCCTGCGGACACGGCGGCACCAAGACCGCACCGCCTTCCTCGACGACGACTGCGTCGTCCAGTAGCCCCACGCCCATGGCCGCTGCCGTGCCGCCCGTGTGCGCCGAGCCGACGGCGGTTCCGGCGGCGTTGTCGACCCGCGACAAGCTGGCCCAACTGCTGATGGTGGGCGTGCAGGACGGCGCCGATGCCAAGGCCGTGGTCAGCACCTATCACGTCGGCGGCATCATGATCGGCGGCTGGACCGACCTGTCGATGTTCAACAACGGCGCGCTGACCGACATCATCAACAGCGCGGGCCCGCTGCCGCTGGCCGTGAGCGTCGACGAGGAGGGCGGGCGGGTATCCCGGCTGAAGTCGATCATCGGAACCTCGCCGTCGGCGCGGGTTTTGGGGCAGACCCAGACCGTCGACCAGGTTCGCGCCCTGGCCCGCCAGCGCGGCGAGGCGATGCGCAAACTGGGCATCACCGTCGACTTCGCCCCGGTGGTCGATGTCAGCGACGCCCCGGACGACACCGTCATCGGCGACCGATCGTTCAGCTCGGACCCGGCGAAGGTCACCGCCTACGCCGGGGCCTACGCGCAGGGTTTGCGCGACGCCGGGTTGTTGCCGGTGCTCAAGCATTTCCCCGGCCACGGGCACGGCTCGGGTGATTCGCACACCGGCGGAGTCAGCACGCCGCCACTGGGTGATCTGGTGGCCAACGATCTGGTGCCCTACCGCACGCTGGTGACCCAGACCCCGGTCGCAGTGATGATCGGTCATCTGCAGGTCCCGGGATTGACCGGCTCCGATCCGGCCAGCCTGAGTCCGGCCGCCGTGCAACTGCTGCGTACCGGAACCGGTTATGGGGCGCCGCCTTTCGACGGCCCGGTGTTCAGCGACGACGTGTCCAGCATGGCCGCGATCTCCGACCGGTTCGGCGTGACCGAGGCGGTGCTGCGCACCTTGCAGGCGGGCACCGATATCGCGCTGTGGGTCACCACCAAAGAGGTGCCCGCGGTGCTGGACCGGCTGGAGCAAGCGCTGAACGCGGGCGAACTGCAAGCGCCTGCGATCGACCAGTCGGTGGTGCGGGTGGCGACCATGAAGGGTCCGGGCCGAAGCTGCGGACGCTAGCGAGCGGGCGCTTACTCTAGAGTCAGATAGACGGGCTAGAGAGGCGCACGACAAATGGCAGGTGGTACCAAGCGGCTACCCCGAGCCGTCCGCGAGCAGCAGATGCTCGACGCCGCCGTGCAGATGTTCTCGGTCAACGGCTACCACGAGACCTCGATGGACGCGATCGCCGCCGAGGCGCAGATCTCCAAGCCCATGCTCTACCTCTATTACGGCTCGAAGGAGGACCTGTTCGGTGCCTGCCTGAACCGAGAGATGAGCAGGTTCATCGACGGGGTACGCGCCGACATCGACTTCACTCAGAGCCCAAAAGACTTGCTGCGCAACACTATTGTCTCGTTCCTGCGTTACATCGACGAGAACCGGGCATCGTGGATCGTGATGTACACCCAGGCCACCAGCTCCCAGGCGTTCGCCCAGACCGTGCGCGAGGGCCGTGAGCAGATCATCGACCTGGTGGCCGGGCTGGTGCGAGCCGGCACCCGCAGCCCCCGCTCCGACGCCGAAATCGAAATGATGGCAGTCGCTTTGGTGGGGGCCGGTGAAGCGGTGGCCACCCGGGTCAGCGCCGGCGACACCGGTGTGGACGAGGCGGCCGAGTTGATGATCGATCTGTTCTGGCTCGGTCTCAAGGGCACGCCGGCTGATCGCGACGTCGGCCGGGGCGCCGCTACCGGCTAAATTCGCGCCGTGACTGAATTGCCCGCCTCCCATCGGAACCTGGACTTCTTTTGCGCAGTTGTCATAGTCGGCCTGCTGGCGGGGGTCGCGGGATTGTCGACGACGGTTGTGCTGCGCTTCGTCGAGCACCTCACCTACCACTACACCTTCGGCTCACTGCTCGGCGGTGTCAGCGGCAGCAGTCCGGTCCGCCGCGCCGTGGGCCCGATGATCGGCGGGGCCGTGGCCGCGCTGGGCTGGTGGATCCTGCGCCGCCGCGCCGACGTGCCGCCGCTGGACCACACCATCGTGAGTCATGCGCGAGTACCACGGCTGACCTGGAGCATCGACGCCATGCTGCAAGTGGTGCTGGTCGGCTCCGGCGCATCCTTGGGCCGGGAAGGGGCACCACGCCAATTCGCCGCGGCCCTAAGCGATTTGGCTACCGGCTGGCTGAAACGGCTGTCACCCGGCGACCGGGAGATCCTGCTCGCCTGCGCCGCGGGGGCCGGCCTGGGTGCGGTCTACGCCGTTCCGCTGGCGGGTGCGCTTTTCGCGCTGCGGATCGTGCTGCACAGCTGGCAGCCACGCGCGGTGGGGGCGGCGTTGATCACTTCCAGTCTGGCCGTCGCGATCGGTTCAGCCGTCACCCACGATCGCCCCGAACTCGACTGGCCCAGCGTGGAATCGACGTATCTGCTGACGGCTCACGGGCTGCTGCTGGCGCCGCTGGCCATGGCGGTGGGGTTGGCCTTCAACCGGATCATGGCCGCAGCGCGCCCGGCTCGCCTGCTGCGGTCCTGGGTCCTGATCCCCGCGCTTGCGGCCGCGGGCCTGCTGACCGGCATCTGCTCGCATTGGTGGCCCGAACTTCCCGGCAACGGCAAAAGCATTCTCACCGTCAGCCTCGCCTCGGGCATGACGCTGTCGGCGGCGGCGGTGATCCTGGTGCTCAAACCGCTGCTGACCGCGCTGTTCCTGCGAGCCGGCGGAGCCGGCGGAATGCTGACGCCGTCGCTGGCCACCGGCGCCGCGGCGGGATCGCTATTGGTGCTGGCCATCAACTCGGCCGCCGGGACACACCTGCACGTGCCGGCGGTCTCGCTGGCCGGTGCGGCCGGCGTGCTCGCCGTCACTCAGGGCTCCCCGGTCTGGGCGGCGATCTTCGTCTGGGAGCTGGCCCGCCCCCCGATCTGGCTGCTGCTGCTTTTCCTGGTTACCGCCGTTGCGGCGGACCGGCTCAAGGCAGCGGTCGAACGGTACCGGTCAGGTGCGGGTAACCCTTAGAAACGTTGCGCAGTGCCAGATCCCAGCCACCTTCGTTCTCTTCGACGTAGAGCCCGGCGGTAGCCGGCAGCACCACCGGTTTGGCGAACCGCACCGAATACCGCACCGCATCGGGAAACCGGCCCTCGATGTTGGCCAATACCGCTGCGGCGCTGAACATTCCGTGCGCAATGACGGTCGGGAACCCGAACATCTTGGCGGCCACCGGATTGGTGTGGATGGGATTGTGGTCGCCGCTGACGGCGGCATAGCGGCGGATCTGGCTGGGCGTGATCCGCAGCACGGTGGAGGGCGGAGGCGGCTTGGGCTCCTTTTGCGGCGGGGGTTTGGGCTCGTCGGACAGGCTGGTGCGCTGCTGGTGCAGAAACGTGGTCACCTGATGCCAAGCGGTGTCGTTGCCCACGTTCACGTCGGTAACTATGTCGACCAGCAGACCCTTGCGGTGTTCGCGCAGATTCTCCGCATGCACCCGCACCCCCACGGTGTCGGTGACCGCTATCGGCCGGTATTGCGTGATGTGGTTCTCCATGTGCACCGAACCCATTGCGGCAAAAGGGAAGTCGAAGGCGGTCACCAGCGACATCACCGACGGGAACGTCAATGCGAACGGATAGGTCAGCGGAACGGTGTTGCCGTAGCGCAGGCCGGTGACCGCCGCATAGGCCGCCACATTGGTGTGGTCGATGGGCAGTTCCTCGACCGTCACCGTGCGGTCGGGCAGCTTGTCGCCGCGCGGTATCACCGGCAAGGCCCCGGCCGCCGCACGCAGCAGGTTCTTCAGGCCGCTTGGCTGGTTCACGGTGTTCCCCCTGGAAAGGCTAGGCGCCCAGCATCTGCTGACCGCAGACGCGAATGACGTTGCCGGTCACCGCGTTTGAAGCCGGGCTGGCAAAGTAGGCAATGGTCTCGGCGACGTCGACCGGCTGGCCGCCCTGATGCAGCGAGTTCATCCGGCGGGCCACCTCGCGGGTGGCCAACGGAATGGCCGCGGTCATCTGGGTCTCGATGAATCCCGGTGCGACGGCGTTGATCGTGATGCCCTTCTTCGCCAGCTCGGGTGCCAGCGCCTGGGTGATGCCGATCATCCCGGCCTTGGTGGTG
This sequence comes from Mycobacterium angelicum, assembly GCF_002086155.1. Lineage (GTDB taxonomy): Bacteria > Actinomycetota > Actinomycetes > Mycobacteriales > Mycobacteriaceae > Mycobacterium > Mycobacterium angelicum. Next base: position 11,633 of record NZ_MVHE01000021.1, read on the forward strand.
CCGTAGTTCGTTTGCCCGCGGTTGCCCGCGATGCCGGCGATCGACGACAGACCGATGACCCGGCCGCCCTCACCGAGGGTGCCGTTGGCTACCAGGCCCTCGGTAAGGCGAAGCGGCGCAAGCAAATTCACGGCCAGGACGGCATCCCAGCGCGCGTCATCCATGTTCACCAGGAGCTTGTCGCGAGTGATGCCGGCATTGTTGACCAGGATGTCGGCCCGCCCGCCGTGGTGGTCGCGTAGGTGCTCGGTGATCTTTTCCACGGCATCTTCGGCCGTCACATCCAGCCACAGTGGGGTACCGCCGACGTTGTTGGCGGTTTCGGCCAAGGCTTCTTCGGCCGACTCCACATCGATCGCGACGACGCGGGCGCCGTCGCGGGCCAACACCTCGGCGATCGTGGCGCCGATGCCGCGCGCGGCGCCGGTCACGATCGCGACCTTGCCGTCCAGCGGCTTGTCCCAGTCCGCCGGTGGCGTGGAGTCTTGCGCTCCGACGTAGAAAACCTGGCCGTCGACGTAGGCCGACTTGGCCGACAGGATGAACCGCATGGTCGATTCCAGGCCGGTCGCGGCCGGTTTGGCGTCCGGCGCCAGATACACCAGCGCCACGGTGGACCCATTGCGCAGTTCCTTGCCCAGTGACCGGGTGAAGCCCTCCAGGGCACGCTGGGCGATGCGTTCGTCGGTGCTGGCGGCAGCTTCGGGCGTGGTGCCGACGACGACCAGGCGCGCGCAGGGTTTGAGGTTGCGCAGCAGCGGCGTGAAGTACTCGTACAGCGCCTTCAGTCCGGCCGGTTTGGTGATGCCGGTGGCGTCGAACACCAGGCCGGCGAACTTGTCGGCCCAGCGCCCGCCCAGGTTGTTGGACACCAGCTCGTAATCGCCGTCCAGCGCGGTGCGCAGCGGCTCGACGACGCGGCCCGGCTGGTCCGCTGGCCCGCCGATCAGCAGGGGCCCGTCCAGCGCCGGATCACCCGCGCGGTAGCGGCGAAGTTCCTCGGGCTGGGGCAGTCCGAGTTGCTTGGCCAAAAACGATCCCGGTGCGGAGTTGACCACCTGCGATATCAGATCTGGCGAGCGTTTGGGGGCCACTGGGCTGCCTTCCGTGTCAGGGACGAACTTACTTCTGAGTAAGAACAGTGAGTAGTATTGCCTGCAGGCGGATACCCCAAAAACTAACCCCCTATTAGCGGAGAGAAACGTGGCCCCTGCAAGTTCCGAGCCGAGCCGGCGTGTGGCCGTTCTTGGCGGCAACCGTATCCCATTCGGTCGATCCGACCGCGCATACGCCGAGGCGTCCAACCAGGACATGTTCACCGCCGCGCTGGGCGGACTGGTCGACCGATTCGGTCTGGGTGGCGAGCGATTGGGTGCGGTGATCGGCGGCGCGGTGCTCAAGCACAGCCGCGACTTCAACCTGATGCGTGAATGCGTGCTGGGTTCCGCGCTCTCGTCGTACACGCCGGCCTTCGACATCCAGCAGGCCTGCGGCACCGGCCTGCAAGCCGCCATCGCGGCGGCCGACGGCATTGCCGCCGGCCGCTATGAAGTGGCCGCCGCAGGCGGTGTGGACACCACCTCGGACGCGCCGATTGCGCTGGGTGAGGACCTGCGCCGCACCTTGCTGAAGGTGCGCCGGTCCAAGTCCAACGTGCAACGGGCGAAGCTGTTGGGCGCACTGCCGGCCAACCTCGGGCTGGACCTGCCCGCCAACAGCGAACCGCGCACCGGCCTGTCGATGGGCGAGCACGCCGCCATCACCGCCAAGCAGATGGGCATCAAACGCGTCGAGCAGGACGAACTGGCCGTCGCCAGCCACCGCAACATGGCCGACGCCTACGACCGCGGCTTCTTCGACGACCTGATCACCCCGTTCCTGGGGCTCTACCGCGACGACAACCTGCGTCCGGACGCCAGCGTGGAGAAGCTGGCCGGGCTGCGCCCCGTTTTCGGTGTGAAGGCCGGTGACGCGACGATGACCGCGGGTAATTCCACGCCGCTGACCGACGGCGCCTCGGTGGCGCTACTGGCCAGCGAGCAGTGGGCCCAGGACCACTCGCTGGCTCCGCTGGCTTACTTCGTGGATGCCGAAACCGCTGCGGTCGACTACGTCAACGGGAGCGACGGGCTGCTCATGGCGCCCACCTACGCGGTGCCCCGCCTGCTGGCCCGCAATGGGCTGAGCCTGCAGGACTTCGACTTCTACGAAGTCCACGAAGCCTTCGCCTCGGTAGTGCTGTGTCACCTGCAGGCCTGGGAGTCCGAGGAATACTGCAAGGGACGCCTTGGACTCGACGCCGCACTCGGGTCGATCGACCGGACCAAGCTCAATGTCAACGGTTCGTCCTTGGCGGCCGGGCACCCCTTCGCGGCCACCGGCGGGCGGATCCTTGCGCAGCTGGCCAAACAGATCGCCGAGAAGAAGGCGGAAAAGAAGGGGTCCGGCCCGGTTCGGGGACTGATTTCGATCTGCGCCGCCGGCGGCCAAGGTGTTGCCGCGATTCTTGAAGGCTGACTTTTTTGGGACGCGCGAATCATTTTCCGATTCGGATGGTTTGTGCCGCGAGCAGATGGGTATCCGCATGCTCGGATAGCCCCGTGTTGTGGTCTGACCCCCCGACCCCGACGGCAACGCGGGGCAATCCCTAGATCGACCGCCGGTCAGCGGAGACGGGCGAACGCAAAGGGCCGCCGCTGGGCTGAGGGGATCCAGCGGCGGTCTTTTTGATTCCCGTTTGATCGCTCTGAAGTCGTCGAGATATAACCCAGGAACCCGCCTCGCGGCGAGTCGTGTGCCCACGTTATGTGTCGCGAGGAGCGGCCGTAAACGTAAAGCGGTCCCCGTTCTCGAGAACGGGGACCGCTTTACGTGCAGGCTAGAACGCGGCCTCGTCGAGTTCCATGATGTCGTTGTCCAGCGTGTCGATCACCTCGCGGGTGCTGGTCAACAGCGGCAGGAAGTTCTTCGCGAAGAACGATGCCACCGCGATCTTGCCCTCGTAGAAGGACCGGTCGGCACCGGTGGCACCGGCGTCCAGTGCGGCCACGGCGACGGCGGCCTGACGCTGCAGCAACCAGCCGATGACCAGGTCGCCGACGCTCATCAGGAAGCGCACCGAACCCAGCCCCACTTTGTACAGGCTGGTCACGTCCTCCTGAGCGGCCATCAGGTAGCCGGTCAGCGTGGCGGCCATGGCCTGCACGTCGGTGAGGGCCTTGGCCAGCAGCGCCCGCTCGGTCTTGAGCCGGCCGTTACCGGTCTCGCTGTCGACGAACTCCTGGATTTGACCCGACACGTGGGCCAGCGCAACACCCTTGTCGCGGACGATCTTGCGGAAGAAGAAGTCCTGCGCCTGGATGGCGGTGGTGCCCTCGTAGAGAGAGTCGATCTTGGCGTCGCGGATGTACTGCTCGATCGGGTAGTCCTGCAGGAAGCCGGAACCACCCAGGGTCTGCAGGCTCTCGGTGAGCTTGGCGTAGGCCTGCTCGGAGCCGACGCCCTTGACCACCGGCAGCATCAGGTCGTTGACCTTGACCGCCAGCTCGGGGCTGACACCGTGCACCGCCTCGGCGACCGACGCGTCCTGGAACGTCGCGGTGTAGAGGTACAGCGCACGCAGACCCTCGGCATAGGCCTTCTGGGTCATCAGCGACCGGCGCACATCGGGGTGGTGAGTGATCGTCACCCGCGGTGCGGTCTTGTCGGTCATCTGGGTCAGGTCGGCGCCCTGCACGCGGGACTTCGCGTATTCCAGCGCGTTCAGGTAGCCCGTCGACAGCGTGGCGATGGCCTTGGTGCCGACCATCATCCGGGCCTGCTCGATGACCTCGAACATCTGCGCGATGCCGTTGTGCACCTCGCCGACCAGCCAGCCCTTGGCGGGCACATCGTGCTGGCCCAACGACAGCTCACAGGTGGTGGAAACCTTCAGGCCCATCTTGTGCTCGACATTGGTGACGAAGACGCCGTTGCGCTCGCCCAGCTCGCCGGTCTCGAAGTCGAACAGGAACTTGGGTACGAAGAACAGCGACAGACCCTTGGTACCGGGGCCGGCGCCCTCCGGACGGGCCAGCACCAGGTGGAAGATGTTCTCGAAGAGGTCGCCGGAGTCACCCGAGGTGATGAACCGCTTGACCCCGTCGATGTGCCAGGAGCCATCCTCCTGCTGAACGGCCTTGGTCCGTCCGGCGCCCACGTCGGAGCCGGCGTCCGGCTCGGTGAGCACCATGGTCGAACCCCAGCCGAGCTCGGAGGCCAGGATGGCCCACTTCTTCTGCTCCTCGGTTCCGAGGTGGTAGAGGATGTTGGCGAAGCCGGCGCCGCCGGCATACATCCACACGGCCGGATTGGCGCCCAGGATGTGCTCGTGCAGCGCCCAGACCAGCGACTTGGGCATCGGCATGCCGCCGAGGGCCTCGTCGATGCCGGCCTTGTTCCAGCCGGCGTCGGTCACGGCGTTGACGGACTTCTTGAAAGACTCCGGCAGCGTGACCGAGAACGTCTTGGGGTCGAACACCGGCGGGTTGCGGTCACCCTCGACGAACGACTCGGCGACCGGCCCCTCGGCCAGCCGGCTGACCTCGGCCAGCATTTCTTGGGCGGTGTCGACGTCCAGATCGCTGAACTCGCCTTCACCCAAAGCTTTGTCAACGCCCAACACCTCAAACAGGTTGAACACCTGGTCGCGGACGTTGCTCTTGTAGTGGCTCACTACGGTCCTCCTCGTTGAGAATGCCACATGATGGTTGGGTACTCAGGCTAAGTTACCCACCAGTAACACTGTTAAAATATATCGGCTAGATACTTCAACGCAAGTTGGCGTGAGCCACATTTCTACCAACCGGTTGGGTCAGCCCTGATCACTGCCCTAGCAGGCGCTGCGACCTGGGGCGATGGTGTGCACAATGACGATTGTGGGGAACATCACGGCCCTTCCGATAGTGGATCTTCGCGCGGATTTCGGCCGGTTGCGCAATAGCCTTCGGGTGGCCGCCCACGAGGTGGGCTTTTTCTATTTGACCGGCCATGATGTTCCCGCCGATCTCGCCGCGGCCGTGCTTGACGTGGCGCGACGGTTCTTTGCCCTGCCGCAGCCGGACAAGGACGCGATCGCGATGGTCCGCAGCCCGCATTTCCGCGGGTACACCCGGCTGGGCGGCGAGCTGACCGGTGGCGAGGTGGACTGGCGCGAACAGATCGACATCGGACCCGAGCGCGCGCCGATCGGCGGTGCGGACAAGACGGATTACCTCTGGCTGCAGGGGCCCAACCAGTGGCCGACGGCCTTGCCCGAGCTGCCCGGCGTCATCGCCGAATGGGATGCCGCGCTGTCCGGGGTGGCCCGCACCCTGCTCAGCCACTGGGCGGCCGCCCTCGGCAGTCCAGCCGATGTGTTCGACGCGGCGTTCGCCGGCGAACCCGCCACGTTGATCAAAGTCGTGCGGTACCCCGTCTCGGCGGCCAGCTCACAAGGCGTGGGAGCGCACCGGGACTCCGGCGTGCTCACGCTGTTGCTGGCCGAGCCGGGCAGCCGCGGCCTGCAGGTCCGGCGCGGCGATCACTGGGTGGACGTGCCCGCCCTGGACGGCGCGTTCGTCGTCAACATCGGCGAGTTGCTCGAAATCGCCACCGGTGGCTATCTGCGCGCAACCGAGCACCGGGTGAACCTGCAACGAGGGGTCACCGACCGGCTTTCGGTGCCCTATTTCTTCAACCCACGACTGGACGCACAGATACCGGTACTGTCCCTGCCCGCGGAACTGGCCGCACACGCGGTGCCGCACCGGGACCCGTCGGATCCCATCTTCTCCGTCTATGGACGCAACGCCTGGAAGAGCAGATTGCGAGCGCACCCGGATGTGGCTGCTGCACATGGATACTCAGCGGGTAGGGTCTAGCGCGAGAATCCCGTTCTCGGCTCAAGGGGCGAATGAAGTCCGATGAACTCCAACAGCAAGCTGACACCGTCGTCGCTGCGCGACGCCTTCGGGCATTTCCCGTCCGGGGTGGTGGCCATCGCGGCTGAGGTCGACGGAGTTCGCGAGGGCCTGGCGGCCAGCACCTTTGTTCCAGTCTCGCTGGATCCGCCGCTGGTGTCGTTCTGTGTGCAGAACATCTCGACCACCTGGCCAAAGCTCAAGGGCGTACCCATGCTGGGCATCAGTGTGCTCGGCGAGGCTCATGACGAGGCGGCGCGCGCGCTGGCTGCCAAGACCGGCGACCGGTTCGCCGGGCTGGAGACGGTGTCCTGCGAATCCGGGGCGGTGTTCATCCAAGGCACGGGTCTGTGGTTGGAGAGTGCGATCGAACAGCTGATCCCGGCCGGGGACCACACCATCGTCGTGCTGCGGGTCAGCGAGGTCACCGTGGATGCCGAGGTGGCGCCCATCGTTTTCCATCGCAGCGTCTTCCGCCGCCTCGGCGTCTGAACCCGCAACAGTGCACTTTGCCCTGTTGGAATCGCGAAAGAATGTGCGCGCTTTGGTGGCGCCGAACCTTTGCCGCTTAGTAACCTCCTTTCACTTTCAAACAGGAGGGCATGCGAGATGGACATCAATCGAAGCGATGTCCCCTCGGCACTATTACGGCCGGTTGATTGGGTGAAGCCGTCCGTCAATCGCGACAGCGCCTTTGACCGTCGGCTGCTTTTCGAGAACTTCACTATCGCAGGTTTCAAGGAGCTGGAGGTCGAGCTTGAAGACCAGCTTCGGGTGGCACCCACTGACACCATTCGTTATCAGCTTGCCACCGTCCTTGCGCAATGCATGCCCACTCGGCCGTCGTTATGGCGCGCCGACGAACTCTTGACCAGTGCGCTGAAGCCGGACAGCGATCTTTCTGCTGGTCTGCGCAAAAGCGCCCGAGACGTCCAGCGCAGCGTGCGGTCAATGCTGCTGGAATCCGAGTCCGCCGTCTCCGGCCGGCTGAGCCAGGTGAATTGGGGAATCTACAATCGGTGCCCCTTGGTGTGCGTGGGCTGTTACAACATTTTCAATTCCCAGACGCTTCCGTTGCGCCACACCAAGCGGGTGGTCGAAAAGCTGGTCGCCGCCGGGGTTGAGGAATTAGTGATATCGGGTGGTGACCCGCTCGAATGGGACGATATTCTCCCGTTCGTCGAGCATGCCCATAAATGTGGGCTCGATGTTGCCATCGACACCGTGGGATACAGCTTTACCGCGGAAACGGGCGAAGCGCTCAGCGGGAAAATTTCCTATTTGGGTCTTCCGGTAGACGGCTCGCAACAAGACGTGATCGCCGGTTTCCGCAAAGGCAAGGCCGATTTGTTCCAGCGGGTCAGGCACACCCTCGAGCTGTGCAGCGACTACGCGATTCCGGTCAAGATCAATACCACCGTGACGAACTTGAACATCAACGACCTGGACGCTGTGGCGCAGCTGCTGGGCGAGTACGACGCCGTTGTGGCCTGGTCGCTCTTTCAATGGTGGGACATCCGGGCGACTCCCGCGCTGCGGGCGCGGATGCAAGTGGACACCAGCCGTTTCCGGAAACGCGCCCGGCAATTACAACAGCTGTACCCGCAACTCGGAATCTGGGGCCAAGACGTCAACCGACGGGCGCGGACGCATTTCTTCATCTCCGCGAATGGCGAGGTTTACACGTTCGATTCCGGTGTTCTTTCGACGATCATCATCGGAGATATATCCACCGACAGCATGGCTGAATTGATCGAATCGCCCGCACTGCGCAAGGATTCGCCGAAGTTCCGCCGCAGTTTCCCGGCCCGGCCACTCGAGGAAGTAGCATGCGCTAGAGCATAATGGGAACATCGCATCCGGCCGGTCAGGTCGACGGCACGAGCAGACGTGTGATCTGGCTGATCATCACGCAGAGTGGTTTCTACCGGACCGCGCTGCAGCTTGGCAATGTCCCTATTGTGCTGCCTTTTGTGGTGGCGGAACTGCATGCCGAATTGTGGATGGCGGCCCTTATCTTTCCCGCCTTCACGGCCGGCGGCGCGATAGGGAACGTGTTTGCGCCGGCGGCCTTGGCCGCCGTTCCGCGGCGCTTGCGCCTGGTGATTATCGTGTTCTTCCTGGCTGTCCTGGCCGGTCTCAACGCGTTATGGGCGACTATCGGCAACGGAAATATCGCCGGAATGCTATTTGTGGTCAATGTGATATTGATAGGAGCGGTGTCGGCCTTCTCCTTCGTCGCATTCGCCGACTTGGTGGCGGCTATGCCGTCGCGAACGGCCCGGGCCCACATTCTGCTCACCGAGGCCGGCGTGGGGGCCACGTTGACGGCCATGGCGACGGTGGCGTTGTCATTCGTACACCACGAAAACCAATTGACGAACAATATCCGCTTGCTCTGGACGGCTGCCGTGGCCATGGCGATCTCGGGGCTGGTTTGCCTTGCGCTGCCACACAAAATCGTGCCCGGCGCCCACTTGGCGCCCCGGCTGCACAAACTTCTGCATGTCGGGTGGGAGACGGTCCGAACCACCGGCTGGTATCGCCGCTACCTGCTTGTCCAGCTGCTCTTCGGGTCGGTCGTATTGGGGTCCTCGTTTTACAGCATCCGGGTCGCGGCGACGCCGGGCGACCAGCACGACAACGTCGTCGCCGTCGTCCTGTTCGTCTGCGTCGGGCTGCTGGCGGGAATCGCCTTGTGGAACCGGACCCGCCAAAGATTCGGCTTGATCGGGTTGTTCGTCGGCAGTGCGTTCGTCAGCATCGCCGCGGCGGTGGTCGCCATCGGATTCCAGTTGGCCGGATGGTGGCCCAACATCATCGCCATCAGCCTGGTGATTGCGCTTGCCTCGATCGCCAACCAGAGCGTCTTCACGGCCGGTCAACTCTGGATCGCCCACGATGCCGACCCGGCGCTGCGGATTTCCCTCATCGCCTTCGGGCAGTTGGTGATCAGCGCGGGGTTGATCGGTTTGAGTTCGGTACTGGGCCTACTGGCCCAGTACCACGAAGCGCTATGGCCGGTGGTGGCAGTCCTCGTGCTGAATCTGACCGCCGCCTACTCGGCCAAGCGGCTGGCTCCCGCCGACTGAACGCTAGCGGCGGAACAGCTTGTTACCCAGCCACACCACGGGGTCGTACTTACGATCGGCGACCCGTTCTTTCATCGGGATCAACGCGTTGTCGGTGATCTTGATGTTCTCCGGGCACACCTCGGTGCAGCACTTGGTGATATTGCAGTAGCCCAGGCCGTGCTCTTCCTGAGCATCGTTGCGCCGGTCCCGGGTATCCAGGGGATGCATCTCGAGCTCGGCGATGCGCATCAGGAAGCGCGGCCCGGCGAACGCCTGCTTGTTCTCTTCGTGGTCACGCACGACGTGGCAGACGTTCTGGCACAGGAAGCATTCGATGCACTTGCGGAACTCCTGCGAGCGCTGCACGTCGACCTGTGCCATCCGGTACTCGCCGGGCTGCAAATCCTTCGGTGGCGCGAAAGACGGTATCTCGCGGGCCTTTTCGTAGTTGAACGAGACATCGGTGACCAGGTCGCGCATGACCGGGAAGGTACGCAGCGGGGTGACGGTGACCACCTCGTCCTCGGCGAACGTCGACATCCGGGTCATGCACATCAGCCGGGGCTTGCCGTTGATCTCCGCCGAGCATGATCCACATTTGCCCGCCTTGCAGTTCCAGCGCACCGCGAGATCGGGCACCTGCGTCTGCTGCAGCCGGTGGATGACGTCGAGCACCACTTCACCCTCGTTGACCTCGACGGTGAAATCGCGTAGGTCGCCGCCACTTTCGTCGCCGCGCCACACTTGCAAGCTAGCGTTGTAGCCCATTACGCACTCCGTCCTGGATGGTCGGCCAACTCTTCGTCGGTGTAGTACTTCTCCAGCTCGGAAATGTCGAAGAGTTCCAGCAGGTCCGGCCGCATGGGTAGCTGCGGCTGCCGATCGATCCTGATGTGTGCACCATCGACCTCGGTGTTGTTGATGCGGCAGGCCAGCAGGCTATTGCGCCAGTTGGCGTCCATGCTGGGATGGTCGTCACGGGTGTGGCCGCCGCGGCTTTCGGTGCGCTGCAACGCAGCCCGTGCCACGCATTCGCTGACCAGCAACATGTTGCGCAGGTCGATTGCCAGGTTCCAGCCCGGGTTGTACTGGCGGTGACCTTCGACCTGCACATTCTGGTAGCGCTTCCATAGCTCGCCCAACAGCGTCAGCGCCTTGGCGATCTCGTCCTCTTTGCGGATGATGCCGACCAGGTCGTTCATCACGTGCTGCAAGTCGAGCTGCAGTGCGTATGGATTCTCCGGTGCCGAACCGTCTTTCGGCCCTTCGAAAGGTTTCAGCGCCATCTTGGCCGCCGCGTCGACCGCGTCCTGAGACACCGACGGGCGGCTGCTCAGTGCCCGCACGTAGTCGGCGGCACCCAGCCCGGCGCGTCGCCCGAAGACCAGCAGATCGGACAGCGAATTGCCGCCCAGCCGGTTGGAACCGTGCATGCCGCCCGAGCACTCACCCGCGGCGAACAGCCCGGGGACGGTGGCCGCGCCGGTGTCGGCATCGACCTCGACACCGCCCATCACGTAGTGACAGGTGGGCCCGACTTCCATTGGCTCCTTGGTGATATCGACCCCGGCCAGCTCCTTGAACTGGTGGTACATCGAGGGCAGCCGCCGCTGAATCTCCTCGGGTGTCAGCCGGGACGCGATGTCCAGGTACACCCCGCCGTGCGGGGTGCCGCGGTTGGCTTTGACCTCGGAGTTGATCGCGCGGGCGACCTCGTCGCGGGGCAGCAGGTCGGGGGTGCGTCGAGCCGAATCGTTGTCTTTGAGCCACTGATCGGCTTCTTGCTCGGTTTCGGCGTACTGGCCCTTGAACACTGGCGGGATGTAATCGAACATGAACCGCTTGCCCTCGGAGTTCTTCAGCACTCCGCCGTCACCGCGAACGCCCTCGGTGACCAGAATCCCTTTCACGCTGGGCGGCCACACCATTCCGGTCGGGTGGAACTGGACGAACTCCATGTTGATCAGCGAGGCGCCGGCGCGCAGCGCCAGGGCGTGCCCGTCGCCGGTGTATTCCCAGGAGTTGGACGTCACCTTGAACGACTTGCCGATTCCGCCGGTGGCGAGCACCACCGCCGGGGCCTCGAACAAGATGAACCGGCCGCTTTCCCGCCAGTATCCGAACGCGCCGGAGATCTTGTCCTGGTCCTTGATCAGCTCGGTGATCGTGCACTCGGCGAACACCTTGATCCGGGCCTCGTAGTCGCCCAGTTCGGCGTAATCCTCCTGTTGCAGCGACACGATCTTCTGCTGCATGGTGCGGATCAGCTCCAGGCCGGTGCGGTCGCCGACGTGGGCCAGCCGGGGGTAGGTGTGCCCGCCGAAGTTTCGCTGACTGATCTTGCCGTCTTTGGTGCGGTCGAACAGGGCACCGTAGGTCTCGAGCTCCCAGACGCGGTCCGGAGCCTCCTTGGCGTGCAGTTCGGCCATCCGCCAGTTGTTGAGGAATTTCCCACCGCGCATGGTGTCGCCGAAGTGGGTCTTCCAGTTGTCCTTCGGGTTGGTGTTGCCCATCGCGGCCGCGCAGCCGCCCTCGGCCATCACCGTGTGGGCCTTGCCGAACAGGGACTTACACACCACCGCGACCTTCAGGCCGCGTTCGCGCGCCTCGATGACCGCACGTAAACCCGCGCCGCCGGCACCGATCACGACCACGTCGTAGGAGTGCCGTTCGACCTCAACCATGAAACCTCGCTAGCTCAATTCTGATAATTGTTCAAATGGCTTATCAGCCAATGAATCTGAAATCCGTGATGGTGCCGCTGGATACCAGCATGATGTAGAAGTCGGTCAGTGACAGGGTGCCCAGCGTGATCCAGGCGAACATCATGTGCCGGGTATTCAGCTTGCTGACCTGCGTCCAGATCCAGTACCGCACCGGGTGTTTGGAGAAATGCTTCAGCCGGCCACCGGTAACGTGCCGGCAGGAATGGCAGGAGACAGTGTATGCCCACAGCAACAGCACATTGACCACCAAAATCACGTTGCCCAAACCGAACCCGAAACCAGTGGGCGAATGGAACGCCGTTATCGCGTCGTAAGTATTGATGAGCGACACGATCGTCGCGAAGTAGAAGAAGTAGCGGTGGCTGTTCTGAATGATCAGGGGAAACCGGGTTTCGCCGGTGTAGTGCGCACGCGGTTCAGGCACCGCGCAGGCGGTCGGCGACTGCCACACCGATCGGTAGTAGGCCTTGCGGTAGTAATAGCAGGTAATCCGGAACCCGAGCAGGAACGGTAATACCATCGCGCCCAAGGGAATCCACCACGGGAAATGTCCGAACCAGACACCCAGGTGGCTAGCGCCCGGGGCGCACGATGCGCTGACGCATGGCGAGTAGAAGGGCGTCAGGTAATGGTATTTCTCCACCCAGTAGCCGCTGCCCCAGAATGCCCGGGTCGTCGCATAGACGATGAACGCCAATAACCCGAGATTGGTTAGCAGCGGTGGCCACCACCAGGCATCGGTGCGGAGGGTCCGTTGCGGTATTTGTGCCCTGGTGGGCGAGAAAACGCCGGACGCAGGACGGTTCGCCGTGGGTGCGCTCAATCTACTGTTCCTTCGAACGGGCTGTCTGTCGAAGGGTACACAGACTGAGAGCCCCCTAATTAGGGGGGCTTCGTTGGTCAGTACCTGCTGTGACCCCCGACACCCTCGTCATCGACATCGCGCCAGAAATCGCGGTCGTATTCGGTGTCGGGGATGGCGATCATCTCGGCGGAATGCTGCACAGTGGCGCGATCCAAGTCCAATTCGGCAACGTCGGTGTCCAGTAATTGGATGTCGCTGAGGATGCGATCGGCGTCTATGACGAGGCGGCGCATCGCCGGGTTGTCGCCGTAGCGAGTCTTCAGCGAGGTCACGCACCGCCGCAGGCCGCCGATGAGGTCGTGCAGTTCGTTGATTTCAGCAGTGGCGGACACGGATGCTCCCTGGGCTCACGGGTGTTACGGATCACAGTACGCCAACCGATACTATCCACAGTCCATGTCGGGTCACATGTCATCGGCCGAACGTGCCCAGAAGCTGCTGGAACTGCACCAGCCGGGTAACCCGGTGGTGCTGCCGACGGTGTGGGACGCGTGGTCGGCTCGACTGGCCGCCGGCGCCGGGTTCGCCGCCCTCACGGTGGGCAGCCACCCGCTGGCCGATTCGATCGGCAAGGCCGACGGCGAAGGCATGTCCTTCGATGACGTGCTGGCCCGGGTCGCCCAAATCACCGCGGCGGTCGATGTTCCGGTGTCGGTAGACATCGAATCCGGCTACGGGCTGCCGCCGGCGCGCCTGATCGAGGGATTGCTGAGCGTGGGTGCGGTCGGGTTGAACATCGAAGACACGGTGCACTCGGAGGGCAAGCGATTGCGGTCTTCCGGCGAGCATGCCGAATTGGTCGCCGCGTTGCGATCGGCGGCGGATGCGGCCGGCGTGCATGTCGTGATCAACGCTCGCACGGATCTCTTTCTGCGCCAGGACGGTAACGAATCCAACCGGGTTGAACGGGCGGTGGCGCGGCTGGTCGAAGCCGCCGCCGCTGGCGCCGACGTGCTGTATCCGGTCGGCCGTCATGATCCAGAGTTGTTGCGGCGCTTGGCAACCGAGTTGCCCCTTCCCATCAACGCGATCGCGCTGCCCGACCAGGACGACCCGGCCTCCTTCGCCCCGCTGGGTGTCGGCCGGATCAGCTTCGGGCCGTTTCTGCAGTACGCCCTATCGGCCCGTACCAAGGAGTTGCTGGCCCGCTGGAGGTGATCCGGCGGAGCCGTGCGGCCCCGCCGGATCAGTGGCTACTTCGAGATCGCGATGCGCTGCGCCTGCGTTCCCGCTGGATCTTTGTGGACACCGGATACTCGGACGCTCAACACGCCGGCTTCGTAGGAAGCCGAGACGGCCTCACTGGTGACGTGCGCGGGCAACTGGAAGGACCGCCGGAACGAGCCGTAGCGGATTTCCCGCAGAGTGCGCCCGTCTTGGTCTTCTGCGTGCTCGTCACGGTGTTCGCCGTGGATGACCAAACGGCCCCGATCCACCTCGACATTGACGTCTTTCTCGACGTCGAGGCCGGGCAATTCCAAGCGGACCACCGCGTCGTCACCATCTTTGATGACCTCCGCGGCAGGATTAAAGCCACTGGTCACGGGCTTGTTCCAGTCCACTCTGGCGGCCGGGCCGAAGAAGTCGCGGATCCACCGATCGGTGTCCCAGGCCGGACGCGACCACAAGGCGAGATTACTCATGGATAACTCCTTACGTTTGGTTGTGAGTTAGCTGTGTCCGGCGCTGAGCCGGTCGGCTACTAGATCAAACATGAGTCGGCCACACTAAAGTTCCACCTGGGTGTTCGCCCGCGGCGAACGCAGTCACACAGAGGATTCACAGGAGGTGAGGAGGTCGTCATCCGCCCGTCACATAAGGCGATTTTCCGGTAATTTGCCGCCCTTAACCTTCAAACCATGTCTTCAGCCGGAACTGCGCGCGCGCGTGGTGACTCCCGTCACGTCATCGTGGTCGGGCACGGCATGGTGGGCCACCGGTTCGTGGAGGCGCTCCGCGCCCGTGACACCAGCGGCTCCTGGCAGATCACCGTGCTGGCCGAGGAGGCCGACGCCGCCTACGACCGCGTAGGACTGACGTCCTACACCGAAAGCTGGGACCGCGGACTGTTGGCGCTGCCCGGTAACGATTACGCCGGTGACGGGCTGGTTCGGCTGCTGCTGAACACGCGGGTCACCGAAATCGACCGCACGACAAAGACGGTGGTCACCGCCGATGGCGTACGTCACAGCTACGACGCCCTGGTCCTGGCCACCGGCTCCTACGCCTTCGTGCCGCCGGTGCCCGGTCACGACCTGCCCGCCTGCCACGTCTACCGCACTCTGGACGACCTCGACGCCATCAAGGCCGGTGCCCAGCGCACGGTGGCCGCCGGTGACAACGGTGCCGGTGTGGTCATCGGTGGTGGTCTGCTGGGCCTGGAAGCCGCCAATGCACTGCGTCAGTTCGGATTGCAGACCCACGTCATCGAGATGATGCCGCGCCTCATGGCACAACAGATCGACGAGGCCGGCGGTGCCCTGCTGGCCCGGATGATCACCGACCTCGGAATTGCCATCCACACCGGTGTCGGCACCAAATCGATTGAATCCATTGCGGGTTCGGAGTCGATGCGGCTGACCCTGAGCGATGGTGAAGTGATCGACGCAGGCGTGGTGGTCTTCGCCGCCGGCATCCGTCCTCGCGACGAACTGGCGCGGGCGGCCGACCTGGCGATCGCCGAACGCGGCGGCGTGCTCACCGACTTATCCTGCCGGGCAAGCGATCCCGACATTTATGCGGTCGGTGAGGTCGCCGCTATCGAGGGGGTGTGCTACGGCCTGGTCGGCCCCGGCTACACCAGCGCCGAAGTGGTGGCCGACCGGCTGCTGGACGGCGCCGCGGAATTCCCGGAAGCCGACCTGTCGACCAAGCTCAAGCTGCTCGGCGTCGACGTCGCCAGCTTCGGCGACGCGATGGGGGTAACCGAGAACTGCCTCGAGGTCGCCGTCAACGACGCGGTGAATCGCACCTACGCCAAACTGGTGCTCTCCGACGACGCCAAGACCCTGCTCGGCGGCGTGCTGGTTGGCGACGCCTCCTCCTACGGAGTGCTGCGGCCCATGGTCGGCAGTGAGTTGCCCGGGGATCCGCTGGCGTTGATCGCGCCGGCCGGGTCGGGCGACGGCGCCGGCGCGTTGGGCATTGGGGCACTACCGGATTCGGCACAGATCTGTTCCTGCAACAACGTCACCAAGGGCGATCTGAAGTGTGCGATCGCCGACGGGTGCGCCGATGTTCCGTCGCTGAAGTCCTGCACCTCAGCCGGTACCTCGTGCGGATCGTGCGTGCCGCTGCTCAAGCAGCTGCTGGAAGCCGAAGGCGTGGAACAGTCCAAGGCGCTGTGCGAGCACTTCAGCCAGTCGCGGGCGGAGTTGTTCGAGATCATTTCGGCTACCGAGATCCGGACGTTCTCCGGGCTGCTGGAGCGCTTCGGCCGCGGAAGTGGTTGCGACATATGCAAACCCGTGGTCGCGTCCATCCTGGCATCGACCGGTTCCGACCACATTCTGGAGGGCGAGCAGGCCGCACTGCAGGACTCCAATGACCACTTCCTTGCCAACATCCAGAAGAACGGCAGCTACTCGATCGTGCCGCGGGTGCCCGGCGGCGACATCAAGCCCGAGCACCTGATTCTGATCGGCCAGATCGCGCAGGACTTCGGCCTTTACACCAAGATCACCGGCGGCCAGCGCATCGATATGTTCGGTGCCCGGGTGGACCAGCTGCCGCTGATCTGGAAGCGGCTGGTCGAGGGTGGCATGGAATCCGGCCACGCCTACGGCAAGGCGTTGCGCACCGTCAAGAGCTGCGTGGGCAGCGACTGGTGCCGCTACGGCCAACAGGATTCGGTGCAGCTGGCCATCGACCTCGAATTGCGCTACCGCGGATTGCGGGCGCCGCACAAGATCAAGCTGGGTGTCTCGGGCTGCGCGCGGGAGTGCGCCGAGGCGCGCGGCAAGGACGTCGGCATCATCGCCACCGAAAAGGGCTGGAACCTTTACGTCGGCGGCAACGGCGGCATGACCCCCAAGCACGCCCAGCTGCTGGCCAGCGACCTCGACACCGAGACGCTGACCCGCTACGTCGACCGGTTCCTCATGTACTACATCCGCACCGCGGACCGGCTGCAGCGCACGGCGCCGTGGGTGGAAGCGCTTGGGCTCGACCACGTCCGCGAGGTCGTGTGCGACGACTCGCTGGGCCTGGCCGAGGAATTCGAGGCCGCGATGGAGCGCCACGTGGCGAACTATCAGTGCGAATGGAAGGGCGTGCTGGAGGACCCGGACAAGCTGTCGCGGTTCGTCTCATTCGTCAACGCCCCAGAGGCGGTCGACTCGACAGTGACATTCACCGAACGTGCCGGGCGCAAAGTACCTGTGCCCATTGGTATTCCCCGCGTTAGATCGAACTAGGGAGGAATCATGACGCTTCTCAACGACATTCAGGTGTGGACTACCGCCTGCGACTACAACCACCTCATTCCCGGGCGCGGCGTCGGCGTGCTACTCGACGACGGCAGCCAGGCGGCGCTGTTCCGGCTGGACGACGGCACGGTGCGTGCGGTGGGCAATGTCGACCCGTTCTCCGGTGCGGCCGTGCTGTCCCGCGGGATCGTCGGCGACCGTGCGGGTCGCGCGACAGTCCAATCCCCGATCCTGAAGCAGGCTTTCGCCCTTGACGACGGCTCCTGCCTTGACGATCCGCGGGTCTCGGTGCCGGTGTACCCGGCACGGGTGACGCCGGAGGGCTACATCCAGGTCGCCCGGATGGCCGCCTGAGCCCGGTTCGGAGGGCTACTCAGTCGATTTTTCCGACGAGGTAACGCTGCATCACCGGGCCGATAGCATCGACGAGCGCGTCTACCGACATCGAGTGCAGCGGCTCTGAGCGCACCCCGTAGCGCATGATGCCCAGTCCTACCAGCTGCGAGGCGCACAACGACGCGCGGACAGCGATCTTGTCCGCCCCGAGCATCTTGAGCAGCGGGTTGAAAACCGGCCCGATGAACATGGATTGCACGATTTCGGCGGTCTTGGCCAAGCCCGTTGATGCGACAGCGCTGGCGGCAAACGGCCCGCCGCCGGCGGCATCCCACGTGGTGATCAGCATGTACAGCGTCCGCCGGCCTACCTGGTTGACGCTTCCGGTCACGATGCGGTCGATGAACTCCGGTGTGCCGAAAGGTAACCGCAGCATCTTCGCCACCGGGTCGAGCAGTCCACGCGACTGCTCTTCTTGACGGGCCATGTTGCCAGGATCACCCGGATATCACCAAAGATCAAGCGCCGCTGCTACCGGCGTGCCTCACCAGCAAAGCTTTGTGCTCCACGCAATTCGACAGGTGGCGAACGCGGCAGGCGCCCGTTCGGCGCGGCAGGGCCTGGCGGAATCGGTTGGCAATCAGTCGCGCCAGCCCGGGGTCGGAGCCCAGCGGTCCGGTGACCAGATCGGCGCCGCAACCGGCCAGCCGCTCTTGAAACAACCCGTCGGCAAGCAGATAAGACGCGACCACTACGCGATGTGCGCCGCGGCGCCGGGCGGCGGCCACCGCCTGGTAGATATCCGGCTGCCCGGTGGCCGCGAATCCCAGGTCGACTCGGGACCCGATCAGCGCGGATAGCAAGGTGGCGGTGTGGCACAGGTCGGCCTGTGCCCGCCGATCCGAGGTACCTGCGGCGCCGAGAATCACTGAATCACCAGTCCGCCAGCCAGATTTCACCAATTGCCGAGCGACTATCCGCGCGATTTCCGGGCCCGGCCCCAAGGCGGGAGTGACGGTGACACTCGGATGCCCGCTGGCCGCCACGTGCCCCGGCAGGTCGGCGCGGACGTGGTAGCCGCGAGACAGGAAGGCCGGCACCACAATTGCCGGTTGCGCCGAGCTGAGACCCGAAAGCAATTCGCCGGGTGTAGGTCCCAGCACGTCGACGAAAGCGACCTGCACGCTCTGGTCCACCAACCGGCTCACCTGCTCGGCGAGATCCCCGATCATCGCGATGCCGGACGCTCTGCGGGTACCGTGTGCCGTCAGAATCAGACTCATAGGTCACGCCCGGAATCGACCGCGAGCCGGTACCCACGCTTGACCACCGTTGCCACAATGTTCTTGTCGCCCAGGGCCGTTCGCAGCCGCAGCACGGCGGTGTCCACTGCGTGGGTGTCGTCGCCGTTGCCGGGCAGTACGCCCAGCAGGTCATTGCGCGCCACCACGTCACCGGGGCGCTGCGCCAGCGCACGCAGAATCGCCATTCCCGAACCCGACACCGTCTTGACCGAACCGTCTACCAGCACGCAGGTCCCGCGAATGTCGATAACGTGACCGGCGGCCTTGACGGTGGTGGAGCCCAACACGGGCAGTTCCTCGGCGATGTGTCGGGCCAAGGCGCCCAACCGCATTCGTTCCGGAGAGGACGTCGGGATGCCCCGCCGGATCAGTGGGCGCGAGGTCACTGGACCGACGCACATCGCGTGCACCGCAGTGCGCAGCGCTTCCACCAGTTGGTCCTCGATGTCCAATTCGCGGCCGCGTTCCAGTACCGCCGCAGCCGCGGGTGCCGAGGTGAAACTGACCGCGTCGAATTGCCGCCGGGCGATCCCGGTGACCAACTGATCGAACTCACCCCCCAACGGTGTCGGCTTCCAGCGGTACACCCGGATGGGCATCACTTCGGCCCCCGCCGAACGCAATTGGGTGAGGAATTCCGGGAACGGATCCCACGCGTCGGCGGCGCCGTGCAGCTGGATGGCGATGTGCATGCCGGATACCCCGGAATCGAGCAGGTATTCCAGCACCTCCTGTGAGGATTCGGATTCCGGCGACCACTCCTCGCGCAGCCCGGCGGCACGCAGCGCCCCGGTGGCTTTGGGGCCGCGTGAGACTATCCGGCCGGCCGACAACGACTTGATGAGTTGGTTGGCCAGCCCCCACCCCTCGGCGGCGGCCACCCAGCCCCGAAAGCCGATGCCGGTGTGCGCCACCAATATGTCAGGCGGGTTAACGATCAATGCGTCGGTATTGCGGTGCAGCTCATCGTCATCGGGAAGTGCAATCATGCTGATCGCGGGCGCACTGCAGACCTCGGCGCCCTGACGGCGCAGCAGTGCACAAAGCTCCTCGGCGCGGCGAGCTGACGTCACCGCGACCCGGTAGCCGGTCAGTGGCGCAGATTCGGGCTGGGCCATATGACGTTTGTATGCCTAAGAAATTTCCATTGCGTTACCGCGCAATTGCTGACGCATTGCTCTCTGCGCCAGTGTCAATTACACCCCCGCTGCGGCGCACTCAGCCTTCGTTTGCGGGACCGCGGCTGCCGAAGACGGCCTGCGCACGTACATGACCCAGGTGAGCAGGGCGGCAATCACGTAGGACGCCAAGAACATCCAATACGCCGACGTTTCGGTGCCGCTGCGCAAATAGGACTCCCGCAGCGCCAGGTTGATGCCCACCCCGCCGAGCGCTCCGACCGCCGCGCAGAAGCCGATCAGCGATCCCGACATGGCGCGTGACCAGTGGCGGCGTTCAGCGTCGCTGAGATTCAGCGCGCGGCTGCGGGCTTCGAAGACCGACGGAATCAGTTTGAACACAGACCCGTTGCCCATGCCGGCCAGAATGAAGAGCGCAATGAAGCCGACGACGGAACCCGCCAGCGTGATGGTGCTGGTGCTGACGTGATTGTCGTCCAGGGTGCTGATAGCGACCAGCAGCCCCGCGGCCACGGTCATGCCGCCCAGTACCCATAGCGTGACGCGGCTACCGCCGATACGGTCCGCCAGCCGTCCGCCGTAGATCCGGGCCAGCGAACCCAATAGCGGCCCCACGAACGCGATCTGGGCGGCATGCAGGGACGCGTGCTTGATGCTCTCGCCGCCCTGCTCGAAGTGGACCTGCAACACCTCACCGAAGGCGAATGCGAACCCGATCCAGGAGCCGAAGGTGCAGATGTACAGCAGCGAAATCACCCAGGTGTGCCGCACGAACAGAATGGAACGCATCGTGTTGGCTTCGATGCCGTGATCCAGGTTGTCCATGAACAGCGCAGCGGCGATGCCGACCAGCGCCAGCGCTACCAGGTAGACGGCGCAGACCCAGTACGGCGCTTCATGTCCGGCGGTGGCAAGCACCAGCAGCCCGACCAGTTGGATCACCGCCACCCCGAGGTTGCCGCCTCCGGCGTTGAGAGCCAGCGCCCAGCCCTTGAGCCGCTGCGGGTAGAACGCGTTGACGTTGGCCAGCGACGCCGCGTAATTGCCGCCACCCAGGCCGGTGAGTGCCGCACAGACCACGTAGGGCCACAGCGGCAGGCCGGGGTTGGCCAGCAGCACGATGGTTCCGACGGTGGGGATGAGCAACACGAACGCGGAGAAGGCCGTCCAGTTACGGCCACCGAACTTGGCGATACCCAAGGTGTAAGGGATCCGCACGCAGCCGCCGACGAACGTGGCGACCGCACCCAGCAGCAGCTTGTCGCCGGCCGTGAAGCCGTACACGGATGCCGGCATGAACAGCGTCATCACCGACCACAGCGACCAGATGGAGAACGCCACATGGTCACCGGCCACCGTGCACAACAGGTTGCGCCGGGCGATCTTGTCGTTGCCGGCCTCCCAGGCCGCGATGTCTTCGGGATTCCACTCCGCGATGCGATGGTTGCGGCCCATACGGGTGTTCGCCTTTCGTGGAAGTCTGGGGCGGACCTCGTTGTGTCCGAGTCGATGTGATGCCGGCCACGCTGCTGGCCGGGTGGGCGCCAAACGATGAACAGTCCTGCCCTCCGCTTGATTGATGCTCACAAACACGGGTGAAGGCCGTCAACTCAATCGGGCCGATATCGCCTGAAAGTTGAATCCCAGTTATCTGTTAGCTGGCTGACTACCAGACGTCTCCGGCACGCCAATCGCACATCAGCTCAGCCGAGGTATCCAGCTCGATGTCGACCGGCAGCACGAACACCGTGCCGTCGTCGTCTGGCGTGCGCATGGGGCCGGTGGGTGTCAGCACCGAGGTCGGCCCGAGCCAGGGCAGCCACCCGCGCGCGGCGTACAGCCGGCGCGCGCGGGCCGATGAACTCAGGGCGCCCAGCTGGTAGGCCCCGCGCATCACCTGCTCGACGCCGTCGAGCAGCGCCCGCACCAAGCCCTGGCCGCGCCAATCTTCCCGCACCGCAACGCCTTCCACGTAACCGCAGCGCAGCGCGCTATCGCGATAGATCAGCCGGCGTTGCACCACCGCGGCATGCGCGATGATCGCGCCGTGGTGCCAGATCACGGCGTGCATGCCGCCCAGCGTGTGCTCCCAGTCCGCATCGGTGAAGTCACCGGCGAAGGCCTCGAGCACCATTTCATGAATCCCCTGCCGCGTCTCGTTGTCGAGATCGGCGGTGTGGACCAGGCGAGCCGTGTGTACCTGGGTGTGCACGGTTTCGTGTCTACCAGGGGCTAGGCGCGCGGGCGCGCCCAGTGCATCCGCACGTATTGACCGGGCCGCACCTGCGCGACCTTGTCGATGTCCGCATCGACCACCACGCCGGCGACGGGGTATCCGCCGGTGATCGGGTGATCGGGACCCAGGATCACCGGTAACCCGTTGGGTGGCACCTGGATCGCGCCACGGGTGGCTCCCTCACTGGGCAGCTGCCGATCCGGCCAGCGGTGCTGCAGCGGACGTCCCTCCAGCCGCATTCCCACCCGGTCGCTGCGGTTGGAAGCCATCCAGATCGTGTGTACCAACGCGTCCGGATCGTCCAGCCAGTCGTCCCGCGGCCCCGGCATCACCTGCAGTTCCACCAGATGTTCCTCGATGGCGGCCACCGGGGCCTGGTCGAGTTCGGGGTAGTCGTCGGTGTGTTCGCCCACCGGCAATACATCTCCGGACCGCAACGGTGCCGGGCCTATCGCCGACAGCACGTCGTAGCTGCGCGATCCCAGCACCGGCTCGATGCCGATGCCGCCGCGCACCGCCAGGTAGCTGCGCAGCCCTGCGCGCGGAGTGCCCAGCGAGATCACCTGGCCGTCTTTGACATGGTGAATGCTGTTGGTGCCGAACAGTTTTCCGTTGACGGTGGGGTCGGCGTCGGCGCCGGTCACCGCGATGTCGACGTCGCCGCCGCGGACCAGGGCCGAGAACCCGCCGAACGTCACTTCGACGGTGGCCCGGTCATCGGGGTTGGCGACCAGTCGGTTGGCCAGCGTGTGAGCGCGGCGGTCGGCGGCCCCGGACCGGCCGACGCCCAGGTGTGCCAAACCCGCGCGGCCCAGATCCTGGACGACGGCCAGCGGTCCGCTGCGCAGGATTTCCAAAGTGGTCACGGGCACTCCCTTCTCACGCCGCCCGGAACCGAACCCACATGCCCTGCGTCAGCAGCGCCGGGTCGGGCCGGTGGATATCCCACAGCACAGCGTCGGTATGGCCGATGATCTGCCACCCGCCGGGCGACTCGCGCGGGTAGATCGACGTGAATTCGCCGGCCAGAGCGACCGAACCGGCGGGCACCGCCGTACGTGGTTCGGCCCGCCGCGGTACCCGTAGCCGTGCGTCGCCGCCGATCAAGTAGGCGAAGCCGGGGGCAAACCCGGCGAATCCCACCCGCCACGGGACGCTGGTGTGGGCGTTGATGACCTGGGCGGTGCTCAGCCCGGTGTGACCGGCGACCTCGGCCAGATCGGGGCCGTCGTAGACGACGTCGATCAGGATCTCCTCGCCGTGCTCGGAACCCGCGTCCGCGTCCAGGGTGACCCGCAACTTGCGTATCCGCTGCCGGGTGGCGCCCTGGTATTGAGGTCCGTCCAGTTTCACCAGCACCGTGCGGGACGCGGGGACGATGTCGACCACGCCGGGCAGTGCCGCGGCACGCAGTGCGTCCGCCCACGCCAATACGTTCTGGGTGGTGTCACATTGCAGCAGCAACGCTTGATCGCCGTAGTCGAGAACGGGGCAGACCTGTGGGTCGGTCACCGACTCCATGGAGAGGTTCGGCAGGCTCATTCTTTGACGGTAGCGCCGCGATCAGAGGGTCGGCCAGAGATTTTGGTGCACTGCCAGAGGTGCCTTAGCAAACGCTCAGCTAGCCCAGAATCTTGCCGATCAACGGGGGTAGTTGATCGGCGATCAACGGGTAGCTCAGCGGCGACGAGAAGGCGATGGCCCCGGCCTGCTCCTTGGTGGTGAAAATGTGCCGGTTCTGCGCGGTTGCCTGCGCGGCAGCGATATCGGGGTCGGCCAGCAACGCCTGCTGGTCCTCGGGGCTCTCGGTGGTCCAGATAATTACATCGGCAGAATCGAGCACCTCGTTGACGTGTTCGCGCGGGATGATCGCGCGGGGGTCGGTGGCAAAGGGCTTGATGCTGTCGGAAACGACCAGACCCATCTGATTCAGGAAGTCGGTGCGCCAGCCCGCCGTCGTCGCCACCACCGTGCCCTGCCAGAGCCTGCCCTGCATCAGCAGCGCCTTCTTGCCCTTCCATTGCGCGTTCTTCTGGCCGACGTCGGTGAACTGCTTGTCCACGCCGTCGATCAGCGACTTCATCTGGTTGGCCTGGAACACGGCCTGACCGATCGCGGTGGCCTGGTCCTTCCACGGCTCGAAGAACGCGTCGCCGTCGGACTGCGCCAGCGTCGGGGCGATCGCCGACAGCTTCTTGTACGTGTCCGCGTCCAGTCCGGCGTTGACGGCCACGATCAGGTCGGGTTTGAGCCCGGCGATCTGATCCACCTGAATCCCGTTGTCCAGGTTGAGCACAACGGGTTGCGCGGGGCCGAGTCTGGGCTGAGCCCACGGCCACACCGCGAACGGCTGGTCGCCGAACCAGTTGGTGATCGCGATGGGAACCACGCCCAGCGCGAGCAGATCGTCCTGTTCGGTGTAGCCGGCGCTGACTACGCGTTTGGGCGGTTCCTTGACGACGGTCTGTCCGAAGAGGTGGGTGATCGTCACCGCGCCGCCGCCGGCGTTGCCCGCCGCGGGCTTGGCTCCCGAGCACGCCGTGAGCAGCCCTGTGGCGCCGGCGAGCTGCAGGAATCCCCGCCGACTCAAGCCCTGATGCACAGCGAGAGAGTATCGCGTGTGTTACCGGACCGTCAGTTACGTGGCCGGGGCTTGGGCGTGTGCCCCGCCCAAGGGGAGTAATCCGCGATCAGCTCCTCCTGCGGCGGACGCTGATCGGCGGGCACGTGCTGCAGGTTGATCCGGATCCGGTACCAGATGGAACTCGGCCCGCGCATGCCGTCGACCAGGACGTCGACCGGCTGCAGCCGCTCGGCCGCGGCGGGGTAGCGGGCGCGCCAGGTGTCCAGCGCGGCCATCGCCTCATCCCGGGTCTTGGTGCGGGCGATCTCGATGAGCGGCATCGACGAGACCCGCCTGCCGTCTGCGCTCTTCCTGGCGCCCTTGGGCGCCTTTTCCGGCGGGCCCAGTTCTTCGGCGAGGACCAGCAGTCGGTCCAGCTGGCCGACGGCGTCGTCCATCCCCACCCACGGGTCACCCAGCTCGGCGAACCGGTCGGGCACGGTGGCGATGGTGAACGCAGCCGGATCGCAGTCGGCCACCTCATCCCAATGCAGCGGTGTGGACACCCGGGCATCCGGGGTGGCGCGCACCGAGTAGGCCGACGCGACCGTGCGGTCCTTGGCGTTCTGGTTGAAGTCGACGAACACGCCCTCGCGTTCTTCCTTCCACCAGCGGCTGGTGGCCGCGTCGGGCGCACGCCGCTCGACTTCCCGGGCGACGGTTTGCGCGGCCAGCCGAACCTGCTTGAACGTCCAGTGCGGCGCGATGCGGGCATACACGTGAAAGCCCTTCGAGCCGGACGTCTTCGGCCACCCGGCCAACCCGTAGTCTTCGAGCACCTCGCGGGCCACCAGCGCAACCTCGACGATGCGCTGCCAGCCCACCCCGGGCATCGGGTCGAGGTCCACCCGCAGTTCGTCGGGGTGATCGAGATCGCCGGCCCGCACCGCGTGCGGATTCAGGTCGACGCAACCGAGGTTGATCGCCCAGGCCAGGCCGGCGGCGTCGTGGATGACCGCTTCGGCGGCGGAAGTGCCTGAGGCATAACGCAATTCGGCGACGTCCACCCAGTCCGGCCGCTGCTGCGGCGCGCGCTTCTGAAACACCGCCTCTTCGGTGATGCCCTTGACGAAGCGCTTGAGGATCATCGGCCGCCCGGCCACCCCGCGCAGCGCCCCGTCGGCCACCGACAGGTAGTAGCGGATCAGGTCGAGCTTGGTGATGTTTGGGCCGGGGAAGACCACCTTGCCCGGATGAGTGATGGTGATCTCGCGTCCGGCCACTTCCAGTGACACCGGGTGTGTCATGGAAGTCCATGCTAATTCCGGCCGACTCTCTGGCCGCATTGCGACGGCCGTCACATATTGTGAGGTTATGCCTAACCTCAGTGATCTGCCCGGGGTCGGAAAAATCCAGAAGTCCGTCGGACAGTACGTAGCACGCGGCGCGTCCGAGCTGCACTACGTGCGCAAGATCTTCGAAGCGGGAGCGTTCCGGCTGGAGTCGCCGGTCAAAACCGTCGCGATGGCCGCCGATATCCAGAAATGGGGCGAGTTCGGCATGCTGCCCTCGCTCAATGCCCGGCGGCACCCCGAGCGCGCGGCGTGCATCGACGAAGACGGCGAGTTCACCTACGCCGAACTCGACGAAGCCGCCCACGCGGTGGCCAACGGCCTGATCGAGAAGGGGATCACCGGCGGCGACGGGGTAGCCATCCTGGCCCGCAATACACGCTGGTTCCTCATTGCCAACTACGGCGCCGCCCGAACCGGCGCCCGCATCATCCTGCTCAACAGCGAATTCTCCGGACCGCAGATCAAAGAGGTGTCCGAGCGCGAAGGCGCCAAGCTGATCATCTACGACGACGAGTACACCAAGGCCGTCAGCAAGGCCGAACCTGAGCTGGGCAAGCTGCGGGCGCTGGGCACCAACCCGGACGCCGACGAGCCGTCGGGCAGCACGGACGAGACGCTGGCCGAGCTGATCGAGCGCAGCAGCAAAGAACCCGCCCCCAAGGCCAGCAAGCACGCCTCGATCATCATCCTGACCAGTGGGACCACCGGCACTCCCAAGGGGGCGAACCGCAGCACGCCGCCCACACTGGCCCCGGTTGGCGGCATTCTGTCGCACGTGCCGTTCAAGGCCAACGAGATCACCTCCTTGCCGGCGCCGATGTTCCACGCGCTGGGCTATCTGCACGGCACCATCGCGATGTTCCTGGGCTCCACGCTGGTGCTGCGGCGCAAGTTCAAGCCGCCGCTGGTGCTCGAAGACCTGGAGAAGTACAAGGTGACGGCCATGGTCGTGGTGCCGGTGATGCTGTCGCGGCTGCTGGACGCGATCGAGAAGATGGACAAGAAGCCCGATCTGTCCAGCCTGAAGATCATCTTCGTGTCCGGATCGCAGTTGGGCGCCGAGCTGGCCACCCGCGCGATGAAGGACTTCGGCCCGGTCATCTACAACATGTACGGCTCGACGGAGATCGCGTTCGCCACCATCGCCGGGCCCAAGGATTTGGAGCGCAACCCCGCGACGGTGGGGCCGGTGGTCAAGGGCGTCAAGGTCAAGATCCTCGACGACAACGGCAAGGAGCTGCCGCAGGGCGAGGTCGGGCGGATCTTCGTCGGCAACGCCTTCCCGTTCGAGGGCTACACCGGCGGCGGTCACAAGCAGATCATCGACGGCCTGATGTCCTCCGGAGACGTCGGCTACTTCGACGAGCACGACCTGTTGTATGTCAGCGGCCGCGATGACGAGATGATCGTGTCCGGCGGCGAGAACGTATTCCCGGCCGAGGTCGAGGACCTGATCAGCGGACACGAGGCCGTCGTGGAGGCCACCGCGATCGGCGTCGAGGACAAGGAGTGGGGGCACCGGCTGCGCGCCTTCGTGGTCAAGAAGGAAGGCGCCGACCTCGACGAAGACGCCGTCAAGCACTATGTGCGTGACCACCTGGCCCGTTACAAGGTGCCGCGGGAAGTCGTCTTCCTCGACGAACTGCCGCGCAACCCCACCGGCAAGATCCTCAAGCGCGAGTTGCGCGAGATGGACATCGACGACTAAGGGTCCCGATTACGGGTCCCGCGGGAGGCCGAGCAGCCGCTCGGCGATGATGTTCAGCTGCACCTCTGACGTGCCGCCGTAGATGGTGGTGGCGCGGCTGGCCAACAGGTACTCGCCCCACTCGCCGGGCAACTGGTCGGTGTCACCGATCGCCGCGTCGGTGCCGAACGAGGACACCGCGAACTCGGCATAACCCTGGCCGGTGCGCATCGACAGGAGCTTGGAGATTGCCGCCGACGGCATCGGGTCTCCACCGGCCAGCGTCAACAGCGTGGAGCGCAGGTTGAGCAGCTTCGCGGCGTGCCCCTCGGCGATCAGTTGCCCGGCGCGGTGATGAGCGACCTGGTCGAACTGCCCGTCGCGCACGAACTCCACGAACTGCGGCAGCGTGGCCAGGAAGTTGGCGTCGCTGCTGCCGATCGAAACCCGTTCTGCGGTAAGGGTATTGCGGCTGACCTCCCAGCCCCGGTTCACCTCGCCCAGCACCTGGTCATCTGGCACGAACACGTCGTCGATGTAGACGGTGTTGAACAACGTGTGCCCGGTGAGCTCGCGCAGCGGCTTCACTTGCACGCCTTGGCTTTTCATGTCCAGCAGGAAATAGGTGATGCCATTGTGTTTCGGGGCGTTGGGCTCCGTCCGCGCCAAAAGCGCTCCCCATTGCGCGTATTGGGCGGCGGTGGTCCAGATCTTCTGGCCGGTGATGCGCCAGCCGCCGTCCACCTTGGTTGCCTTGGTGCTCAGCCCGGCCAGATCCGATCCGGCGCCCGGCTCGGAAAACAGCTGGCACCAAATCATTTCGCCGCGCAGCGTGGGCGGCAGCAACCGCTGCTGCTGTTCCTCGGTACCGAACGCCACGATCGACGGAATGATCCACGCCGCGATGCCGACCTGGGGCCGTTTGACCCGCCCGGTGGCGAATTCCTGGGCGATGATGATCTGCTCGACGGGTCCGGCGGCCCGGCCCCACGGCTTGGGCAGATACGGCAGCCCCCAACCGCCTTCGGCGATCGCCACCTTGCGCGACTCGCGGTCCATGTCCTTGAGCGCGGCCACCTCGGCGCGGATCTCAGCGCGCAGCTTCTCGGTTTCGGGGTCGAGGTCGATATCCACCGCGCGCATTCCGCTGGTCGTGGCGGTGTCCACCACACGTTGCGGGTGCTCGGAGGCGCGGCCGAAGGCGGCGGTGAGAATCAGCGCCCGGCGGTAGTACACATTGGTGTCGTGCTCCCAGGTGAAGCCGATGCCGCCGTGCACCTGGATGCAGTCCTGCGTGCAGCGCTGGGCAGCGGCGCGCGCCAGCGTGGCGGCCACCGCGGCGGCGAACTCGACGTGCGGGCTCTCCTCGTCCCAAGCGCGCGCGGCATCCCACGCCGCGGCGGTGGCCCGCTCGGTGTCGGCGATCATCTCCGCGCACTTGTGCTTGATCGCCTGGAACTGACCGATGGGCCGGCCGAACTGCTCGCGGATCTTCGCATAGGCCGACGCGGTGTCGGTTGCCCAGCGCGCCACACCGATGGCTTCGGCGGACAGCAGGGTGAACATCAGAGCGCGCGCGTTGGCCATGCTGAGGTTGGTCAGCAGGGCGTCGTCGCCGACCTCGACGGCATTGGCGCGCACGTGGGCGATGGGCCGCAGCGGGTCCAGGCTTTGCACCGGCTCGATCTCGAGCTGGTCGGCGCGCAGCACCACCCACTCCTCGCCGCTGTCGATCGCCACCGGCAGCACCAGCACCGACGCCTGGGCCGCCGCGGCAACGGCGCGGGCCTCGCCGCGGATGACCAGCGCCTCGTCCTTCGGCCCGTGCCGGGTGGCGGTCAGCCCGGAATCCAGCGCATAGGCCGCGATCGCCGCGCCGCTCGCCAGGTCGGAGAGCACGTCGGCCTTCGCGTCGTGCGCCGCGATCAGTGCGCTGGCGATCGCCGACGGCACGAACGGCCCGGGGACGGCCCCATAGCCGAACTCGGCCAGCACGATGGCCAGCTCGAGGATGCCGAAGCCCTGGCCGCCGACGGCTTCGGCCAGATGCACGCCCTGCAGGCCCTGTTCGGCCGCGGCCTGCCAGTACGGCGGCGGGTTCTCGATCGGGGTTTCCATCGCCTCGTGCAGCACCTCGGAGGGCGCTACCCGCGCCACCAGGGACCGCACCGAATCGGCCAGGTCTTGATGTTCAGGGGTTATCGCGATCGGCATTGGTCGCCTTCCCTAGCTCTTTGGGGGTTCGTAACCAAGCTAACAACCGGTCGGTTGGTTCACCAGGTTTGCCAGCGGCTGTCCGTCGCGCAGCCGGCGGCAATTGTCGACGGCCTGGGTGAGATACCGCCGCATGGTGTCGGCGGTGTACCAGGTGACATGCGGCGACAGCACCACGTTGTCCAGGCGCAACAGCGGGTTGCCCGGCGCGATCGGCTCGATCTCGAAGACATCGAGTCCCGCGGCGGCCAGCCGCCCGCCGCTCAACGCGTCGACGAGCGCCTGCTCGTCGACAACCGCACCGCGAGAGGTGTTGACCAGTACCGCATCCGGTTTCATCCGCGCCACCGCCGCCCGGTCCAGCAAATGGTGGGTATCCGGCGTCAGCGGCAGGTGCAGCGAAATGATGTCGCAGGCGGCGAGCAATTCGGGCAACGGACGCCAGCCGGGCCGCCCGTCGTCGCCGGTGCTGGTGTGCAGCACGGTGGCTCCCATCGCGGCGACGATCTCGCCGACGCGTTTGGCGATGCTGCCGTAGCCGACCAGGCCGACCGTGCAGCCGCCGATATCGCGCACCTTCTCGCCCAGTTCCGGGTCCGACGGCCAGCCGCGGCCATGGCGGACCGCGCGGTCGAGTGCGGTCAGCCGGCGCAACGCGGCCAGCATCAGCAGCACCGTGCCCTCGGCCACCGAAGGCGCATTGGCACCGGGCATGTTGGCGACGCCGATGCCGCAGTCGGTGGCCGTATCCACGTCGATGGTGTTCACCCCGGCGCCAAGTTTGTGCACCAGCCGCAACCGTCGGCCGCGCCGCAGGTCGTCGCCCGACAATGGCCGTAGCACATGCCAGATCACCTCGGCGTCGGGCAACTCCCGGTAGAACGCGGTGTCGTCACTGTCCGCGCACCACCGTATGTCAAGCCAATCCGCTTCGGCGGCAAGGAAATCGAGCACTTTGGCGCCCGGGACGAAGTGAGCCAGAACTGTTACGGCCACCGCTGGGTGATCCACTCGGTGATGATGTCGGCCTGCTCGTCACGGGCACCCGGGGTCGTGAAGTAGTGGTCGGTGTCGATGGCGGCCCGCTGTTTGTCGGGACCGGCCAGCGCGTCGTAGATGCGCTGCGCATCCGACGGGAAGACGCCAGTGTCTGCCTCTGCGTTGATCACCAGCGCGGGGCAGTCGATGCGCGCCAGGTGCGGCTCGGCCCGGGTCTTGGCCACCCGCAGGCTCCACATGCCCAGCCAGTTGCGCAGGGTGGTGGCCGCGGCGATGCCGTATGCCGAACGGTTCGCCTTGACCGGCGTACCCGCATAGCACTGGTTGGGCGCGCGCTTGGTCGGCTCGATGCTGGGGTCGACCATGCGTGGGTCGGCCCAGGTGCGCAGCACGGTGAACGGCCGGTCTGAAAAACCGGCGGCGCGAACGCGTTTCAGTTCTTGCTCGGCCCAGTCGGTGATGGCGTGGTTGCGCGCGACCTGCGCGGCACGGTAACGGCTGACGAACTCCGGCGAGTACGGCGGTCCGTTCTTCTCGTTGAACAGGTCGAGTTCGGGATCGGTTGCGACGGGATCGTTTTCGTCGACGACGGCGCCGTCCATCCAGGCGGTCAGCACGTCGGGGCGCCCCGGATGGGCCGCGGTCGCGACGTAGCCGTCGCCGGCCAGCGGGTCGGCGGCCTGCGACTGGTAAGCCGCCATCAGCGAGCCACCGCCGGAATTGCCCAGCAGCAGCACCGTTTCCACGCCCTGCGTCTCACGTAGCCAGCGCACCCCGACCCCGATGTCAATCAATGCGTGATCGAGCACAAAGCTGCTCTCGAAACCGCGGAACCTGGTGTTCCAGCCCAGAAATCCGATGCCCCGGGCGGCCATGTGCTCGGCGAGGTAGTGCTCGGAGAAGTCGATCTGGTAGTGCGTGGCGATCATCGCCACCTTCGGTTTACTTCCGGAGACGCGGTGATACAGCCCCTGGCAGGGGTGCCCGCCGGCTCCCGCGCGCGGCGCCGTCGGCGACGGCAGCCCGACGAATTCCCGGCTGAGATCAGTCAATTCGAGCGATCCTCCTCGCTGTAGATGGCGCGATAGTAGATGTTGGCCAGGGTCTGGATGCAGGCCTGGTCGTCGGGTTCGCCGGAGCCGCTGAGCTGGACGTAGCAGAACTGGTTGAACATCGCCACGATGGCTTCGGCGAGCAACTGCGGATCGTCACCGGGGCAATACCCCTGCGCCTGCGCGCGCCGAACCGTATCGGCGATGAAAGTAATTGGGATGGCGCACATCTCGGCCCAGTACTGGGCGAAGTCCTCGTTGACCATAGCCAGCTGCGACACGCTGATCACCTCCGCCAGGCGATGCCGGTAGGTGTGCCAATGTGCCGCCGCCGCCTGGTACGCGCGCTCGCGGTTGGACAGGCCGTGGTGGGTGACCGAAAGCGCCCGCTGGTTGGCCTCGTCGCGAAAGCGCCGCGCCCATTGCCGGACCATCGCTTCTTTGGAGTCGTAGTAGTTGTAGAACGACGCCGCCGAGCGGCCCGCTTCGGCGGCGATATCGGCGATGGTGGTGGCCAGGATTCCCTTGCGCGCGATGACCGTTCGCGCGGCCGCGTCGATCGCCGCCTGGGTCCGCCGACCGCGGTGCGTCGGGAACTCGGGTGCGGTCGACACTGGCACTTCCTCCCTGGAACAAAACTGAATCTGATGTTAGATTCAGATTTAGATTCTGGCCAGTGCCGCCCGGGTCGATGGGAGCCACGAAATGACTGAAATGATCAAGCCGCACAACACCAACACCGAGTTCGAGCTCGGCGGAATCAACCATGTCGCGCTGGTGTGTTCGGACATGGCGCGCACCGTGCATTTCTATCGCGACATCCTGGGCATGCCGCTCGTCAAATCGCTCGATCTGCCCGGCGGGCAGGGACAGCACTTCTTCTTCGATGCCGGCAACGGCGACTGCGTCGCCTTCTTCTGGTTCGCCGACGCCCCCGATCGGGTGCCGGGCGTCTCGTCGCCGGACGCCATCCCCGGCATCGGGGACATCACCAGTGCGGTGAGCACCATGAACCACTTGGCATTTCATGTGCCGGCCGAGAAATTCGATGCTTACCGGCAGCGGCTCAAGGACAAGGGCGTGCGGGTGGGGCCGGTGCTCAACCACGACGAGAGCGAGATGCAGGTATCGAAGACGGTGCATCCCGGCGTGTATGTGCGTTCCTTCTACTTCCAGGATCCTGACGGCGTCACCCTGGAATTCGCTTGCTGGGTAAAGGAATTCACCGGCGCGGACACGCCGGCGGTGCCCAAGACCGCGGCCGACCGGCGGCCCGCGATGGCTGCCGGCCACTAGCACCCCAGACGTCAGTGACCGAAGGTATTTTGAGTGACGCGCAGATCGCTACGCTCACCGCGGCGCAGCGCCGCGAGCTGATCGCCCGGCTTGCGCTGCCTTTGCACGAAGTGGAGGACCCGCAGGTCCTGGCCCGTGAGCGGCGCATCAGGCTGGGCCTGATCGTGAGCGGCTGCATCATCCTGATTCCATGGATCGGCTACCTCGCGATGACGCTGCCGCAGAAGTATGTCGCCCACAACTGGCCGGTGACCTGGGTGGGCTTCGATCTGCTGCTTGTCTTCTTCATGGCGTCGACGGCCTATTTCGGGTATCGGCGACGCCGGCTGCTGCTGCTCAGCGCGTTCACCACCGGCGTGCTGCTGGTCTGCGACGCGTGGTTCGACCTGCTCACCGCCGGACCCGAAGACGCCTGGTTGTCGGTGATCACGGCGATGCTCATCGAGATTCCCATGGCCTGGCTGCTGATCAGGGGTGCTCTTCGGCTATTGCGACTCAGCATGGCGCGGCTGTTGGTCGACCCCGACACGCGGCTGTGGCGGATCCCGCTGTTCTATGACTACAGCCGCTGAATCGCGATGCGGGCGTTGATGTGCCAGATCGACCCGTTGCCGTTGACCTGCAAGTAAATGTCCTTCACCTGATCGCCCACCTGGTGTTCGACGACCAGTTTGGTTTCGGTGTCCACCTTCAGGAACGTCTCCATCAGGCTGGGAATGACGTCGGCGTTGCTGCCGGTGCCGACCGACAGTGCCTTCGAATTGCTGGAGTTGATCAGGTGGAGGGTGGGTTTGGCGTTCGGCGGCGTGGCGTCTTCGAGACGCCGTAGCCGGGCGTAGCCGGCGGCCGGGGTGGGATTCATCGGGATGGTGGTCAGGTTCGCCGAGTCGTAGTAGTTGACGATTGAGCTGGCCGTGATGTGATAGCGACCCGGCTGCAGGGTCACGACGCCGGTCTTGTCGTCCAGGCTGATGCTCTGGCCTTCCTGGACTTCCCGGGTGTTGAACACGCGGGTGTTCCAGCCGGGCACCACCGGCTTGTTGGTCAGTGCGTATTCGGCGTAAACCGCGTATTCGGCCGTCGGCGTGGCCGGATGGCGGTCGCAGCCGGCGACGGTGGCGGCGGTTGCGATCAGCGCTAGCGCGGAAGCGGCCAATGTGAGGGCGCGAGTCCTGGTCATGACTCCAGGCTGGCAGCCCTAGCGTTGCTTCGAATCGGTGAAGTCACCAGTGCGGTACAGGCTTGGTTCGGTCAGTTCGACAAGCAGCGATGCCAGGTGGTCGGCGAGCTGTACGGGCTCTAGTTGCACATCGCCGGCCAACCAGGCGCTCAGGGTCTGGCTGACGCCGCCGACGGCGAAGTGGGCCGCGGCTTTAACGCGCTCGTTTGCCGGTGCCCGCAGCGTGTCGACCGCATACTGGCCGGAGAGCACGGCGAACAGGGCGCTGGACTCGGCCCGCTTGCGCATCACCACCGCATTGGCCAGCTGTGTGCTGAACAGCAGCCGCCCGATGCGCGCGTCACCGGCAACGGTGCGCACCACGTTGGCCATCCCGGCGCGGGCCTGCTCGTCAGGCGGTACCGCCGCCACCGCGGCCTGGGTGGTGGCGGCCAGGTCGGCCACCACCCAATCGAACACGCCGGCCACGAATCCGTCCTTGTCGGTGAAACTTTCGTAGAAGTAGCGCGACGCCAGCCCGGCCCGTTGGCACACCCCGCGAACGGTGAGTTCGGATAGGTCTGGTTGCTGCGACCCCAACAGGTCCAGCCCGGCGGCCAGCAGCCGGCGGCGGCGCCCGGCCAGCCGCTCGGCGGCCTCGACACCGCGGTACGGCCGCATGCCGCGGCTCACGCCCGCCACCTTGACACCAGGGTAGGTTACCGCCAAAATCAGGAAACAAGCGTTCTCACAATTAGCTCTCGACCTCTGGAGCGAGTGCTGGGAGGCCAGCCGATGGCAATTCAACAGACGGTTCGCCCGCCGCTTCCGCATGTCGAGCGACCGATCTCCGACCCGCCACGCCCGCAGCGGTCGCGGCGCCGTGTCGCCAGTGACTACGGCCTGATGGGAGTGGCTCTGCTGGCCGGTCCGGCCAACGTGATCATGGAGCTGTCGCGGCCCGGCGTGGGCCACGGCGTGACCGAGAGCCGCGTCGAAAGCGGCCGCATCGACCGTCATCCGATCAAGCGGGCGCGCACCACTTTCACCTATATCGCGGTGGCCAACGCCGGCACCGACGCCCAGAAGGCGGCGTTTCGCCGCGCCGTCAACCGCGCACACGCGCAGGTCTACTCCACACCCGATAGTCCGGTGTCCTACAACGCTTTTGATCCCGAACTGCAGTTGTGGGTCGCGGCCTGCATCTACAAGGGTGGCGTCGACATCTACCGAACGTTCGTCGGCGAGATACCCGAGGAGGACGCCGACCGCCTCTATCGCGAGGGCATGTCGATCGGCACCACGCTGCAGGTGCCGCCGGAGCTGTGGCCACCGGACCGCGCCGCCTTCGACCGGTACTGGCAGGAGTCGCTGGACAAGGTGCACATCGACGACACCGTCCGCGAATTCCTTTATCCGATCGCGGTTTCCCGGATAAGGGGAGTGCGCTTGCCGCGCGCCATCCAGCAGCGGATGGAGAGCTTCAACCTGCTCATCACCACCGGCTTTCTGCCGCAACGGTTTCGCGACGAGATGGGGTTGTCATGGGACGCCACCCGGCAACGCCGCTTTGACCGGTTGATGAGCGTGTTCGGCGCGGTGAACCGGAAGCTGCCGCGGATGCTGCGGCAGTTCCCGTTCAACCTGATGCTGTGGGATCTGGATCGCCGGATCAAGACGGGCCGTCCACTGGTGTAGCAACGTCGCCGTCGGGCCAGTATTGAAAACGATTATCAAATTCAGTAACCTCCGAAACCGGTGCTGTCCGGCGGAGGGGTTTTCGTATGGCCACGGTGTGGATGGGGTCGCCGCCTGAGGTCCATTCGGCCTTGTTGAGCAGCGGCCCGGGGCCCGGATCGGTGTTGGCCGCCGCAGCGGCCTGGTCCGCGCTGAGCGGCGAATACGCCGCTGTCGCAGACGAACTCATGACACTGCTGGCGGCGGTCCAGGGCGGAGCCTGGGAGGGGCCCACGGCCGATAAGTATGTCGCCGCTCATGCGCCCTACCTGGCCTGGCTGATGCAGACGAGTGGGATGGCCACGGATATGGCCGGTCGGCAGGAAAGCGTCGCCGCTGCCTATACGACCGCGCTGGCGACCATGCCGACGCTGGTCGAGCTGGCCGCCAATCACACCATCCACGGAGCGCTGGTCGCGACGAACTTCTTCGGGATAAACACCATCCCGATCGCCCTCAACGAGGCCGACTACGTGCGGATGTGGATTCAGGCGGCTACCACGATGTCGACGTATCAAGCGGTTGCCGAGGCGGCGGTGGCCTCAGCGCCGCCGACCGCCGTCGCGCCTGCGATCGTGAATTCCGACGCCCCGGCCGACGACCACGACGGCCACGATCACGGGGGTAACGCCACCCCGCTGGACGACGTGCTCGCGGATATCCTGCGTGTCCTCACCGGCGGTCGGGTGATCTGGGACCCCGCCGAGGGCACCGTCAACGGCATCCCGTACGACGCGTACACCAACCCGGGTGAGGCGATCTGGTGGGTGGTCCGGGCCTTGGAGCTCACTCAGGATTTCCAGGAGTTCGCCCGGTTGCTGGTGACGAATCCGGTTGAGGCCATTCAGTTCCTGGTGGAACTCGAGCTGTTCGATTGGCCGACCCACATCGCCGAGATCGCCACCTGGCTGAGTCAGTCCCCGCAGTTGCTGGCCGTCGCCCTTGGTGGTGCCATTGCCAACGTGGGTGCGGTGGCCGGCTTCGCAGGTCTGTCCGGCCTGGCCGGCATCCACCCCGTGGTCCCGGCCGCCGTGCCCCCGGCTGCCCCCGCACCGCCCATGCTTCCGGTTGCCGGGATGGCTCCCACGGTGTCGGTCGCGACTTCGGTGCCGGCTGCGCCGTCGGCGCCCGCACCGGCGCCGAGCACGGTGGCCGCCCCGGGGCCCGCGCCGCCGGCACCCCCGGCGCCCGCCGGTTTCAGCTTCCCTTTTCTGGTCGGCGGCGGTCCTGGTATCGGTTTCGGCTCGGGTATGAGTGCGGCCGCCAGCGCGAGCGCGAAAAGGAAAGCGCCAGAACCCGATTCCGCAGCTGTCGCTGCCGCGGCGGCCGCGCGCGACCAGGCCCGGGCGCGCCGGCGACGGCGGCTCGTGGGGCGCGACTACGCCGACGAGTACCTCGACATGGATGTTGATTCCGGCCTGCCCCCCGACGACGTGTGGGCTTCGGATCGGGGCGCCGGCCCAGTGGGATTCGCCGGGACGGTGCACCATGCCACGGCGGCGCCGGCGGCGGGTTTGACGGCAGTGGCAGATGAATTCGGTGCCGGCCCCCGGTTGCCGATGGTTCCGGGCACCTGGGATCCCGACCCGGCCCCGCCGCGCGGCTAGCTGGGTAGGGTTGATGGGTGCGTCGTGAAGGGGACACCTGGGACATCACCACGAGCGTCGGATCGACCGCCCTGTTTGTGGCGGCGGCGCGAGCGCTGGAGGCGCAGAAGCCCGACCCATTAGCGGTCGATCCCTACGCGGACGTGTTCTGCCGGGCAGTGGGCGGATCCTGGGCCGACGTGGTGGACGGCAAAGCGCCGGACCACGCCCTGAAGACCGGCGACTTCGGCAAGTTCTTCGTCACCTTCCAGGGCGCCCGCACCAGATACTTCGACGCCTACTTCCGCAGGGCCGCCGACGCCGGCGCGCGTCAGGTGGTCATCTTGGCCGCGGGCCTGGACTCGCGCGCCTACCGGCTTCCGTGGCCGGACGGGACGACGGTTTTCGAGCTGGATCGTCCGCAAGTCCTCGATTTCAAACGCCAGGTACTCGAACAGCACGGCGTCAAACCTCGTGCCGAGCGTCGTGAGATCGCCGTTGATCTCCGCGAAGATTGGCCACAAGCATTGCAGGACAGCGGTTTTGACCCCAACAGCGCCTCGGCGTGGATCGCTGAGGGACTGCTGATCTATCTGCCGGCCGCTACCCAGGAGCAGCTGTTCGTCGGCATCGACCGACTGGCCAGCCCCGGCAGTCACGCCGCGGTAGAGGATGGCGCCCCGCTGCCCGACCACGAATTCCAGGCCGCGGTCGAAGAAGAACGCGCCGCGACCGCCGCTGGGGACGGGCGCCAGTTCTTTCAGCTGGTTTACAACGAGCAGTGCGCACCGGCCACCGAATGGTTCACCGAGCGTGGCTGGACGGCGCTGGGTACGCCATTGAACGATTATCTGCGCGAGCTCGACCGGCCGGTACCCGGTCCCGACTCCGAGGCCGCGTCGATGTTTGCGCGCAACACGCTGGTGAGCGCCACAAAACCGTGAATCCGCGTTGAGTTCGGCATGAATTTGACGTGTGCGGGGAACTTTCCCGGACGCAGCTCCGACGACTCCTAACGGGTGCGTCGTTTGTTGAGCTCATCCCGGCACGTCCCGGCAAGGAGGCCTCGGGTATGGCGATCTGGATGGCGATACCCCCCGAGGTCCATTCGGCCCAGTTGAGCAGCGGGCCCGGCCCCGCTGGCATGTTGGCCGCGGCCGACGCGTGGCGGTTGCTGAGTGCGGAGTATGCGGCCGTGGCCGACGAATTGCGCGGCATCCTGGCGGCCGTGCAGGCCGGGGCCTGGCAGGGGCCCACCGCAGCGCGGTATGTGGCCGCCCACCTGCCCTACCTGGCTTGGCTGACCCGTGCCACCGCCAACAGCGCGGGCGCCGCCGCCCGGCACGACACCGCGGCAGCGGCTTATGCGACGGCGCTGGCCGCGATGCCGACCCTGGCCGAACTGGCGGTCAACCATGCGATGCATGCGGTCCTGGTCGCCACCAACTTCTTCGGTGTCAACACCATCCCGATCGCGCTGAACGAGGCCGACTACGTGCGCATGTGGGTTCAGGCGGCCACCACGATGACCACCTATCACGCCGTCTCGGCCGCCGCGGTGGACGCTGCGCCGCAGACCGACCCGGCGCCGCCGATCCAGACGGCGCATGCCGACCAGACCGACGGCACCGACCACACCGACACCGGCGGCGACAACGGCGGAATCGTCGACAACGACGGCGGTGACCCGACCCAGCTGAGTTGGTACGTGAATCGGGTCACCGAGGTGTACCAGACCCTGGCCCAAGACCTGGCGAACTTCCCGCAGGATCCGGCCGGCTCCATCGCGCAGATCGAGGCCCACATTCCGCTGCTGGTGGCCGACGAGGTCGGGCACCTGGGCGAGGTGATCAACACGTTCACGCCGGAGTTACAGGCACTGGCACTCGCCCTGCCCGCTGCCAACCTCGGCTTTTTCGGCGGCGCGGCGGGGCTGAGCGGACTGGCCGGAATCCAGCCCGGTGCGCTCCCCGCGGCGGCCGTGGGGGCGCCCGCCGTCCCCGAGCCCGCGTTGCACGCCGTGGCGAATGCGCCGGTCGTCAGTGCCACGGTCGCGCCGGCCGGGGCCCCGGCCCCAGCGCCGGCTCCGGCGGGTGCGCCCGCCACCGTTCCCGCGGCCGGGGCCCCGCCACCGCCGGCCGCGGGCGTCGCGGCCGCTCCCTTTCCCTACCTAGTGGGTGGGCCCGGCGTCGGTAGCGGCTCGGCGATGAGCGCCGGCGCCGCCCGCAAGGCGCCGGAACCCGATCTGGTGGCGACGCCGGCAGCGGCGGCGGCGTCGGCCCATGCCGAAGACCGGGCGCGACGGCGCCGCCGAGCGGCGATGCCGGATCGCGGGTACCGGCATGAGTTTCTGGGTGCCGACGGCTCGGCGCCGCTGCCCGTGGTGGTGCTGGCAGCCGGCCCTGGCGCGGGGGTACTAGGCTTTGCCGGCACGTCGGCGTCCGGCGCTGCCGCCGACGCAGCGGGGCTTGCCGCTGTGGCCGGTGACGGGTTCGGCGGCGGCCCGGTTAGTCCCATGCTGCCGGGAACCTTTGATAATGAAAATCATATTCAGTAAGCTTCGGTATCCGGATAACACCCAAGGTCAGAGATGGCTGGCAGGGAATCCAGAAGGGGAATGGTGTGGGGCATCGCAGGATCTCGGCCGCCTCGACAGTTAGCTTAGGGAATGCTAACTTCGGGAGGCTTACTTCGGGCGGCATCGGCCTATGACGAACTTGAGTGCAGGAGACAGCGAGGGCGTGGAACGCGGTGATATCGGCATGCTGGCTCATCCACTCGCATCCCGGACCAACGGCCCGGTAAATGGAAAGGTCGATTCGGACGTCGTCAGCCGGTTCGCCACCTGTTGCCGGGCCCTGGGGATCGCGGTTTACCAGCGTCAGCGCCCAGCCGACCTGACTGCCGCCCGGACCGGATTCACCGCGCTCACCCGCATCGCCCACGATCAGTGCGACGCGTGGACGGGGCGGGCCGCCGCCGGCGACCAGTCCGTCGCGGTCCTGGAAGCCGTCGCGCGCACCTCGGCCACTGCCGGATTGCTGCAGCGGCAGGTGGAATTGGCGCCCGGCGCATTGGGCTTTCACTACGACACCGGGCTTTACCTGCGATTCCGCGCCGCCGACGCCGACGACTTCACGCTCGCCTACGCCGCCGCACTGACGTCGACAGCAGACGTCGGCAACTATGCCAAGGCCAACGAGCTGATCAACGACATCGCCGCGCGCCGGCCGAGCTGGCGGGAGGCGCGCTGGCTGTCCGTCGTCGTCAACTACCGGGCCGAGCGCTGGTCGACGGTGGTCAAGCTGCTCACGCCGATCGTCAACGATCCCGGTCTCGACGAGGCGTTTGCGCACGCCGCCAAAATCACCCTGGGCACCGCGCTGGCCCGGCTGGGTATGTTCGCGCCGGCGCTGTCCTATCTCGAGGAACCCGACGGTCCGGTCGCCGTTGCGGCGGTTGACGGCGCGCTGGCCAAGGCGCTGGTGTTGCGTGCCCACGTCGACGAGGAGTCGGCGGCCGAAGTGCTGCAGGACCTGTATGCGGCCCATCCGGAGAACGAACAGGTCGAGCAGGCCCTCTCCGACACCAGCTTCGGCATCGTGACCACCACGGCCGGGCGGATCGAGGCCCGCACCGATCCGTGGGATGTCGCCACCGAGCCCAGCGCGGACGACTTCATCGACCCCGCGGCACACGAACGCAAGTCCGCGCTGCTGCACGAGGCCGAGCGTCAGCTCGCCGAATTCATCGGTCTGGACGAGGTCAAGAACCAGGTGTCGCGGCTGAAGAGCTCGGTGGCCATGGAGCTGGTGCGCAAGCAGCGCGGACTGGCGGTCGCCCAGCGCACCCACCACCTGATCTTCGCCGGCCCGCCCGGAACCGGTAAGACGACGATCGCCCGCGTCGTCGCCAAGATCTATTGTGGCCTAGGGCTTTTGAAGCGGGAGAACATTCGCGAGGTGCACCGCGCCGACCTGATCGGCCAGCACATCGGCGAGACCGAGGCCAAGACCAACGCCATCATCGACAGCGCACTGGACGGCGTGCTGTTCCTCGACGAGGCCTACGCCCTGGTGGCCACCGGCGCCAAGAACGACTTCGGCTTGGTGGCCATCGACACGCTGCTGGCGCGGATGGAAAACGACCGCGACCGGCTGGTGGTGATCATCGCGGGCTATCGCGCCGATCTGGACAAGTTCCTGGACACCAACGAGGGTTTGCGGTCGCGGTTCACCCGCAGCATCGACTTCCCGTCGTACATGTCGCATGAGCTGGTGGAGATCGCGCACAAGATGGCCGAGCAGCGCGACAGCCTCTTCGAAGAGTCGGCGCTACAGGATCTGGAGGTGTTGTTCGCCAAGCTGGCCTCGGCGACGACACCGGACGCCAACGGAATCTCGCGGCGCAGCCTGGACATCGCCGGCAACGGCCGGTTCGTGCGCAACATCG
This sequence comes from Mycobacterium angelicum, assembly GCF_002086155.1. Classification (GTDB taxonomy): domain Bacteria; phylum Actinomycetota; class Actinomycetes; order Mycobacteriales; family Mycobacteriaceae; genus Mycobacterium; species Mycobacterium angelicum. Next base: position 53,779 of record NZ_MVHE01000021.1, read on the forward strand.
TCGAGCGCTCCGAAGAGGAACGTGAATTCCGGCTCGACCATTCAGAACACGCCGGAACCGGCGAATTCAGCGACGAGGAACTGATGACGATCACCGCCGCCGACGTGGGCAAATCGGTAGAGCCGCTGCTGCGCGGTCTCGGGCTCTCGGTGCCGGCATGACCAACAATGAGCCTATCGACGAGCGGCGTTCATTCGCGTCCCGGACACCGGCCAACGACAATCCCGACAAGGTGGTGTACCGCCGCGGCTTCGTCACCCGCCACCAGGTGACCGGTTGGCGGTTCGTGATGCGCCGCATCGCTTCCGGTATCGCGCTGCACGACACCCGGATGCTCGTCGACCCGTTGCGGACCCAGTCCCGTGCGATTCTGATGGGCGCGCTGCTGCTGGCCACCGGATTGGTTGGCTGCTTTGTGTTTTCACTGATCCGGCCCAACGGGCAGGCCGGTACCAACCCGGTGCTGGCCGATCGCTCGACCGCCGCTTTGTATGTGCGTGTCGGCGACGAGCTGCACCCGGTGCTCAACCTGACCTCGGCCCGGCTCATCGCCGGCAAACCGGTCAACCCGACGACGGTGAAAAGCGCTGAGCTGGACCGGTTTGCGCGCGGGAACCTGATCGGTATCCCGGGCGCGCCGGAGCGCATGGTGCAAAGCACCTCGCACGACGCGGACTGGACGGTGTGCGATGCGGTCAGCGGCGCCGGTGGGCGCGCCGCGAGCACCGGGGTCACGGTGGTTGCCGGCGCGCCCGACAGCACCGGCCCGCGGGCCGCCACACTCGGCGCCGGACAAGCGATCCTGGCCGATAACGGCGGCGGCACCTGGTTGCTGTGGGACGGCAAACGCAGCCGCATCGACCTGGCTGACCACGCGGTGACGAGTGCTCTCGGGCTGGGCGCCGAGGCGCCGCGGCCCATCGCCCTCGGGCTGTTCAACGCGATACCCGAAGCGCCGGCCTTGACGTCTCCGGTGATCCCCAACGCCGGCACCCCGGCGAACTTCGCCGTGCCGGCGCCGATCGGGGCGGTGGTCACCGCCTACTCACTGGACAAGAACCCGTCCGACAGCTACTACGCGGTGGCACCCGACGGCCTGCAACCGATCTCGCCGGTGCTGGCCGCGATCCTGCGCAACACCAATTCCTATGGCCTGCAACAGCCGCCGCGCCTGGGCGCCGACGAAGTGGCCAAGTTGCCAGTGTCTCGGCTGCTGGACACCACGCGCTACCCCGCCCAGCAGGTCAGCCTCGTCGACGCGGCCCGCAGCCCGGTCGCCTGTGCCTCCTGGAGCAAGCCGGCCGGGGCGGCCACCAGCTCGTTGACCTTGTTGTCCGGCTCGGCGCTGCCGGTGCCCGAGGCGGTGCGCACCGTCGAGCTGGTCGGCGGCGTCGCTCCGGGTGTGGCCACCCGTGTCGCGCTGCCGCCGGGCGCAGGGTATTTCACCCAGACTGTCGGTGGCGGCGCGGCGGCACCGGCCACCGGGTCACTGTTCTGGGTCTCCGACACCGGCGTGCGATTCGGCATCGACACCGAGGGTGAGGCCGGGCGCAAAACCGTTGAGGCCCTTGGCCTGCAAGCGCCCGCACTCTCGATACCGTGGTCGGTACTTTCGTTGTTCGCACCCGGGCCGACGCTGTCGCGCACCGATGCGCTGCTCGCGCACGACGGCCTGCCACCCGACACCAAGCCCGGTCGCCCAGCGGCGGCAGAGGGGGAGCCCCGATGAGCCGACTGATCTTCGAGGCGCGCCGACGGCTGGCGCCGCCGAGCACCCGCAAGGGCACCATCGCCATCGAGGCGCCGCCCGAACTGCCCCGGGTGATCCCCCCGTCGCTGCTGCGCCGGGCGCTGCCGTACATGATCGGCATCCTGATCGTCGGCATGATCGTCGCGCTGGTCGCCACCGGGATGCGGGTGATCTCCCCGCAGACGCTGTTCTTCCCGTTCGTGCTGCTGTTGGCGGCCACCGCGCTTTACCGCGGCAACGACAACAAGATGCGCACCGAGGAGGTCGACGCCGAGCGCGCCGACTATCTGCGCTACCTGTCGGTCATCCGGGACAACATCCGGGCCGCGGCCGCAGAGCAGCGCGCCGCCGCGCAGTGGTCGCATCCCGAGCCGGCCGCGCTGGCAGCGGTCCCGGGCTCGCGCCGCCAGTGGGAGCGCGATCCGCACGACCCCGACTTTCTGGTGGTGCGCGCCGGCCGTGACTGCGCGCCGTTGGCGATCGCGTTGCGGGTCAACGACATCGCCGACGAGATCGACCTGGAACCGGTGTCGCACAGCGCATTACGCGGGTTGCTCGATACCCAGCGCACGGTGCGCGACGTGCCGACCGGTATCGACCTGACCAAGGTTTCGCGGATCAGCGTCACCGGGGACGGCACCGATGTGCGTGGCGCGTTGCGCGCGTGGATCGCCCAGGCGGTGACCTGGCACGACCCGACCGTGCTCGGCGTGGCGCTGGCCAGCCGTGATCTGGAAGGGTCCGACTGGTCCTGGCTGAAGTGGCTGCCGCACGTGGACATTCCCGGCCAGATCGACGGCGTCGGCCCGGCCCGCTACCTGTCCACCGATCCCGACGAGCTGGTCGTGCGGCTTGGGCCGGCACTCGTGGACCGCCCCGCCTTCACCGGTACCCGGGCAGATGCGTTGCGGCACTTGCTGATCGTCGTCGACGATCCCGACTACGACCTGGCAGCCTCGGCACTGGCGATGGGCCGCGCGGGAGTCACGGTGGTACACATCTGCGCCGCCCAGCCGCATCGCGAGCAGTACTCGGACCCGGAAAAGCCGATCCTGCGCGTGAGTGGCGGCGCCATCCAGCGCTGGCAGACCGGCGGCTGGGCTCCCTACATCGAGGCCGCCGACCACTTCGGTGCCGAGGAGGCCGCCCATCTGGCCCGGCGGCTGTCGCGCTGGGACTCCAACCCCACCCACGCCGGACTGCGCTCGGCGGCCACCCGCGGCGCGAGTTTCACGACGCTGCTGGGCATTTCGGATGCCTCGCAATTGGATGTGCCCGCGCTGTGGGCACCGCGCGGTCGCGACGAAGAGTTGCGTGTCCCGATCGGTGTCACCGCCACCGGCGAACCGCTGTTCTTCGATCTCAAGGACGAAGCCGAGGGCGGGATGGGCCCGCACGGCCTGATGATCGGTATGACCGGTTCGGGCAAGTCGCAGACCCTGATGTCGATCCTGTTGGCGCTGTTGACCACGCACTCCGCCGACCGGCTGATCGTCATCTACGCCGACTTCAAGGGTGAGGCCGGGGCCGATAGCTTCCGGCATTTCCCTCAGGTCGTCGCGGTGATCTCGAACATGGCCGAGAAGAAGTCGCTGGCCGACCGGTTCGCCGACACGCTGCGCGGTGAGGTGGCCCGGCGTGAGGTGCTGCTGCGCGAGGCGGGCCGCCGCGTGCAGGGCAGCGCGTTCAACTCGGTGACCGAATACGAGAACGCCATCGCTGCCGGGCATGAGTTGCCGCCGATCCCAACGCTTTTCGTGGTCGCCGACGAGTTCACCCTGATGCTGGCCGATCATCCGGAATACGCGGAGCTGTTCGACTACGTGGCCCGCAAGGGCCGCTCGTTCCGCATCCACATCTTGTTCGCGTCGCAGACGCTGGACGTCGGCAAGATCAAGGACATCGACAAGAACACCTCCTACCGGATCGGGTTGAAGGTGGCCAGCGCCAGCGTTTCTCGCCAGATCATCGGTGTGGAGGACGCCTACCACATCGAGGCCGGCAAGGAACACAAAGGCGTGGGCTTTTTGGTGCCGGCGCCCGGCGCGACGCCGATCAAGTTCCGCAGCACCTACGTCGACGGCATCTATGAACCGCCGCAGCAGGTGAAAGCTCTTGTGGTGCAGTCCATTCCGGAGCCCAAGCTGTTCAGTGCCGGTGCGGTGGAGGCCGATCCGGGCACCGTCATCTCCGGGGCGGATGAGGAAGCACCGCTGGGCCCGCCGCGCAAGCTGATCGCGACCATCGGCGAGCAATTGGCGAGCTATGGGCCACGTGCGCCGCAACTGTGGCTGCCGCCGCTGGACGAACCGATTCCGCTGACCTCGGTGCTGGCGCGGGCCGGCGTGCCGGGCGGACAGTGGCGCTGGCCGCTTGGTGAGATCGACAAGCCCTTCGAGATGCGGCGCGACCCGCTGGTGTTCGACGCGCGGTCCTCGGCCGGGAACATGGTGATCCACGGGGGTCCCAAGTCCGGCAAATCGACTGCACTGCAAGCCTTCATCCTGTCGGCCGCGGGCCTGCACTCGCCGCACGAGGTCAGCTTCTACTGCCTGGACTACGGCGGCGGGCAACTGCGCGCGCTGGAGAACCTGGCGCACGTCGGCAGTGTGGCCTCGGCGCTGGAACCCGAACGCATCCGGCGCACCTTCGGCGAGCTGGAGCAGTTGCTGCTGTCCCGGCAGCGCCGGGAAGCATTCCGCGACCGGTCCGCGAACGGCAATGGCAGCGGCTCTGGGAACGGCTCCGGTCCCGGCGATGACGGTTTCGGTGAAGTGTTTTTGGTGATCGACAACCTGTACGCTTTCGGCCGCGACAACACCGACCAGTTCAATACGCGTAACCCGTTGCTGGCCAAGGTAACCGAGCTGGTCAACGTCGGCCTGGCATACGGCATCCACGTGGTCATCACCACCCCCAGCTGGCTGGAGGTGCCGCTGGCTATGCGCGACGGGCTCGGGTTGCGCCTCGAGCTCAGGCTGCACGACGCCCGCGACAGCAACGTGCGGGTCGTCGGCGCGCTGCGCCGCCCGGCCGAGGCCGTCCCGCACGACCAGCCGGGTCGCGGATTGACCATGGCCGCAGAGCATTTCCTGTTCGCGGCTCCCGAGCTGAACCAAATCGCCGCGATCAACGCCCGCTATCCCGGTCTGACCGCACCGCCGGTGCGACTGCTGCCTACCAACCTGGCAACCGAAGAGCTGGGCAGGCTGTATCGCGGCCCGGGCCAGGTGGTCATCGGACAGCGCGAGGAAGACCTGGCGCCGGTGGTGCTCGACTTCGCCGAGAACCCGTTGCTGATGGTGTTCGGGGACAGCAAGTCAGGAAAGACCACGCTGCTGCGCCACCTCATCCGCACGATCCGCGAACACTCCACCGCAGACGAGGTGGCATTCACGGTGTTCGATCGCCGGCTGCACCTGGTCGACGAGCCGTTGTTCCCCGACAACGAGTACACCGCGAACATCGACCGGATCATCCCGGCGATGATCGGCCTGTCCAACCTCATCGAGTCGCGGCGCCCGCCCGCGGGCTTGTCGGCGGCCGAGCTGGCGCGTTGGTCCTATGACGGCCACACCCACTACCTGATCATCGACGACGTCGACCAGATCCCGGACGCCGCGGCGATGAGCGGGCCGTACGTCGGGCAACGACCGTGGACTCCGCTGCTGGGACTGCTTTCCCAGGCCGCCGATTTGGGCTTGCGGGTGATCGTGACGGCACGTGCGTCCGGCTCGGCGCACGGGCTGATGACGAACCCGTTGCTGCGGCGCTTCAACGACCTACAGGCGACGACGCTGATGCTGGCCGGCAATCCGGCCGATAGCGGCAAGATCCGCGGCCAGCGGTTCGGCCGGCTGCCCGCGGGCCGGGCGATGTTGTTGGGTGACAGCGACAGTCCCACGTACGTGCAGTTGGTCAACCCGTTGGTCGGTGCGGCCGCGATATCTGGTGAAACGCAACAGGAGGGAAGTTAGTCATGACGTTGCGAGTGGTTCCCGAGGGGCTGGCTGCGACCAGCGCGGCGGTGGAGGCGCTGACGGCTCGATTGGCCGCCGCCCACGCGAGCGCGACTCCACTGATCACCGCGGTGGCGCCACCGGCGGCCGATCCGGTGTCGCTGCAGACCGCGGCCGGGTTCAGCGCCCAGGGCCAGGAACACGCCGTCGTTGCCGCGCAAGGGGTTACAGAGCTCGGTCGTGCCGGTGTCGGGGTCGGCGAAGCCGGCGCAGGTTATCTCGCCGGTGATGCCGCGGCCGCCGCGACCTACGGGATCGCCGGCGCCTGAGCATGTTTGGGCCCATCTGGATCGCTTCGCCGCCGGAGGTGCATTCGGCGTTGCTGAGCAGTGGTCCGGGGCCGGGGCCGCTGTTGGCGGCCGCCGGATCCTGGAACTCGCTCAGCGCCGAATACGCTTCGGCGGCAGCCGAACTCAGCGGACTGCTGGGCGCGGTTCAAGCGGGCGCCTGGGCGGGCCCGAGCGCCGAACAGTATGTGGCCGCGCATCTGCCATACCTGGCTTGGCTGATTCAGGCCAGCGCCGATGCGGCCGGTGTGGCGGCCCAGCACGAGACGGCCGCGGCGGCCTACACCACCGCCCTGGCCGCGATGCCCACGCTGGCCGAGCTGACCGCCAACCACGTCATCCACGGCGTCTTGGTGGCAACGAATTTCTTTGGCATCAACACGATTCCGATCGCCCTCAACGAAGCCGACTATCTGCGGATGTGGCTGCAGGCCGCGGCGACCATGGGCCTGTATCAGGCGGCCTCGGGTGCGGCACTCGCCTCGGCGCCACGCACCGCCCCGGCACCCGTTGTGGTCCGCCCCGGTGCGGCTCAGGCGGCGGACCCCTGGCAATGGCTCCTGCAGGTGCTCGAGCAGCTGTTAAAGGCTTATATCGACTCGTTCGCCTGGATGTACCAACTCATCTTCGAGTTCCTGCAGCATCCCATTCAGAACACGATCAAGATCATCGTCGCCTTCCTGACCAATCCGTGGGCGGCGATCATCACCTACGGCCCGCTGCTGTTCGCACTGGGCTACCAGATCTTCTTCAACCTGGTCGGCTGGCCCACCTGGGCACTGATCTTGAGCTCTCCGTTCCTGTTGCCGATCGGACTCAGCCTGGGGCTGAGCGCAATAGCGTTGCTGCCCACCGAGGTTGCACCGGTTCTGGTTCCGGTAGCCGGGGTGGCGCCGCTGGTCACCGCGGCCGGGTCGGCGTGGCCGGTGGCGACAGTGGCGCCAACGGTGACCGGCACGGGCGGGACGCCGGCGTCAACAGGTACGGGTGCCTCGGCGGGCACCGCGCCCGTTTCGACCGCTCCGGCCAGCGCGACGTTTGCCTACGCGGTGGGCGGCGGCGCCGATTGGGGGACCGGGTTCGGGCCGACGTTGGGTCCCCGCAGTGGCGCCAAGGCGCCCGCGGCGACGGTTCCGGCGGCCGCTGCGGCGGCGGCAAGCCGGGCGCAGTCCCGGGCGCGCCGGCGCCGGAAAACCGAACTGCGCGACTACGGCGACGAATACCTGGACCTGGGCGCCGACATCGGTGTCTCGCCCGATTACGGTGTGCAGGAGTCGAATTCGGGCGCCTCGATGCTGGGATTCGCCGGGACGGCCATCCAGGAACCGGTGCTGCAGGCCGCCGGATTGGCGGCACTGGACGGCGACGAGTTCGGCGGCGGTCCGACCATGCCGATGATGCCCGGCACCTGGGATCAGGCTGCAGACGGAAGGGGGCCGCAAAGTTAAACGCATGCCGAATCGAGTGGACCTGAAAAAGTCGAAAGGAGAGACGCTATGAGTCTTTTGGATGCACACATTCCCCAATTGGTGGCCTCGCAGTCGGCGTTCGCCGCCAAGGCGGGGCTGATGCGGCACACCATCGGTCAGGCCGAGCAGGCGGCGATGTCCGCGCAGGCGTTCCACCAGGGCGAGTCGGCGGCGGCGTTCCAGGCCGCGCACGCGCGTTTCGTCGAGGTGGCGGCCAAGGTCAACACCCTGCTCGACATCGCACAGGCGAACCTGGGTGACGCGGCGGGCACCTATGTGGCCACCGACGCCGCCGCCGCGTCGACCTATACGGGCTTCTAAATCCGCCGTTCACAGCGAAAGGACTTGTGATGTCACAGATCATGTACAACTACCCGGCGATGCTGGCGCACGCGGGGGATATGGCGGGTTACGCCGGCACCATGCAGGGGCTGGGCGCCGACATCTCGGCCGAGCAGGCCGCGTTGTCGAATGCCTGGCAGGGTGACACCGGAATGACGTACCAGGCGTGGCAGGTGCAGTGGAACCAGGCCATGGAAGACCTGGTACGCGCCTACCAGTCGATGGCCAGCACGCACGAGGCCAACACCACGGCCATGATGGCGCGCGACGGCGCCGAAGCCGCCAAGTGGGGCGGTTAACCGTTTAGATGCAGTCTGAGCCCAACGCCGTCGAGCTGACGGTCGATCACGCCTGGTTCATCGCGGAAACCATCGGGGCGGGCAGCTTCCCCTGGGTGCTGGCGATCACCACGCCGTATTGCGATGCCGCGCAGCGCAATACGTTCTTCGACCGTCAGCGCGATGAACTGACCCAGCTGGGTCTGATGTCGGAATCCGGTGTCATCAACCAGGCGGTCGCCGACTGGATCAAAGTGGTCTGTTTCCCCGACCGGTGGCTCGATCTGCGCTTCCTGGGGCCCGGTTCGGCCACCGGCTCGGATGAGTTGCTGCGCGGTGTCGTCGCGCTACGCAGCGGCGGCAAGGCGGTGGTGGCATTGCGTAGCGCGCAGTTGATCACCTTCACCGCAATGGAAATCGACGACGCGCGGGCGCTGGTGCCGGTTCTCGGTGTCGGGCTGGCGCAGCGGCCACCGGCCGCCTTCGAGGAGTTCAGCATGCCGACGCGGGTGGGCGCCCGGGCCGACGAGCGATTGCGGTCGGGTACGCCGCTCGCCGAAGTCGTTGAGTACCTGGGTATTCCGGCATCGGCGCGGCCGGTGGTGGAATCGGTGTTCTCCGGCCCGCGCAGCTACGTCGAGATCGTCGCCGGCTGTAACCGCGACGGCCGGCACACCACCACCGAGGTCGGGCTGAGCATCGTCGACACGACGGCGGGACGCGTGCTGGTCAGTCCGTCCCGGGCCTTCGACGGCGAATGGGTTTCGACGTTCGCCCCCGGAACTCCCTTCGCGATCGCCGTAGCGGTCGAACAGCTGACCGCCTGCCTGCCGGACGGGCCATGGTTCGCCGGCCAGCGGTTGTCCCGAGACTTCTCCGGTCAAACGTCCTGAAATCCTCCTGACACCAGAAAGAGAGCACGATGTCTCAGCAACGGCCCCAACGTATCTGGAGGGTTCGATGACGTCCGGAACCGTCATGCCGATCGTCCGCGTCGCCATCCTGGCGGAGAGCCGGCTGACGGAGATGGCCCTGCCCGCGGAGTTGCCGCTGCGCGAAATCCTGCCCGCGGTGCAGCGGCTGGTGGTTCCCGCTACCGGCGACGCCGACGGCGGCGAGCCCGAATCCGGTGCGGCCGTACACCTGAGCCTGGCTCCCATCGGCGGCGCGCCGTTCAGCCTGGACGCCAGCCTGGACACGGTCGGCGTCGTCGACGGCGATCTGCTTGCGCTGCAGCCGGTGCCCGCCGGCCCGGCCGCACCGGGCATCGTCGAGGACATCGCCGATGCGGCCATGATCTTCTCGGCGTCGCGGCTAAAGGCGTGGGGCACAACACATATCCAGCGCGGCGCGCTGGCCGCCGTGATCGCGGTGACGCTGCTGGCCACCGGCCTATCGGTCACCTACCGGGTGGCCACCGGTGCGCTGGCCGGCCTGGTCGCGGTCAGCGCCATCGCGGCGGTGATCGCGATAGTCGGGTTGCTGATCTCGGCTCGCAGCCCACGCACCGGGGTCGCACTGTCGGTCGCGGCGCTGGTGCCCATCGGCGCCGCCCTGGCGCTGGCGGTGCCGGGCAGGTTCGGCCCGGCCCAGATATTGCTGGCCGCGGCCGGGGTGACGGCGTGGTCGCTGATCGCGCTGATGGTCCCCAGCGCCGAACGCGAGCGGGAGGTCGCCTTCTTCACCGCGGTCGCGGTTTTCGGCGCCGGGATACTGCTGGCCGCCGGAGCGTTACTGCTCTGGCAGCTGCCGCTGCGCAGCATCGGTTGCGGGCTGATCGTCGCCGCGCTGTTGGTCACCATCCAGGCAGCTCAGCTGTCGGCCCTGTGGGCGCGTTTCCCGTTGCCGGTCATCCCGGCGCCGGGGGACCCCACCCCGTCGGCGCCATCGCTGCGGGTGCTCGAGGATCTGCCGCGGCGGGTTCGTGTCAGCGACGCCCACCAAAGCGGTTTCATCGCCGCCGCCGTACTCCTTAGCGCGCTGGGATCGGTGGCGATCGCGCTGCGTCCGGACACCTTGAGCGTGGTGGGCTGGTACGTGGTGGCCGCCACGGGGGCCACCGCCGCGCTGCGGGCACGGGTATGGGATTCGGCGGCGTGCAAGGCGTGGCTGTTGGCTCAGCCCCATCTGGTGGCCGGAACACTGCTGGTGATCTACACCGCAACCGGGCACTACGCCGCCGCCTTGGGTGCGGCGCTGGTGCTTGCCGTGCTGGTGCTGGCCTGGGTCGTCGTCGCGCTCAACCCGGGCATCGCGTCGCCGGACAGCTACTCACTGCCGCTGCGCCGGCTGCTGGGGTTCGTCGCCGCCGGCCTGGACGCGTCGCTGATCCCCGTGATGGCCTACCTGGTCGGTCTGTTCACCTGGGTGCTCAATCGATGATGCGGGCCGGATCGGCTTGCTGCACTGCGGCTTTGACCGTCGCGGTGTGGGCTGCTCCGCCGGCGCTGGCGATCACTCCGCCGGTGGTCGACACCGCGACGGCGCCGCCGAGCGGAACGCCCGGGCCGGTGCAGTCGATGGAGCAGCGCGGCCCGTGCAGTGTTACCGGCATTATCCCGGGCACCGACCCGGGCCTTCCGACACCGAGCCAGGCCATGCTGAATCTGCCTGCGGCATGGCAGTTTTCCCGCGGCGAGGGTCAGCTGGTGGCGGTCATCGACACCGGTGTTCAGCCGGGTCCGCGGTTGCCCAACGTCGATGCCGGTGGTGACTTCGTGGACACGACCGACGGGCTCACCGATTGCGACGGGCATGGCACGCTGGTCGCCGGCATCGTCGCGGGACAACCGGGTGACGACGGATTCTCCGGAGTCGCGCCGGCCGCGCGGGTGCTGGCCATCCGGGCGACGTCGGCCAAGTTCTCACCGCAGACACCCGGCGGGGATCCGCTGCTGGCGCGCGCCTCGCTGGACATCGCCGCGCTGGGCCGGGCCATCGTGCACGCCGCCGACCGCGGCGCGCGGGTGATCAACATCTCGGCGATCACCTGCCTGCCCGCCGATCGGCCCGTCGACCAGGCCGCGCTCGGGGCGGCGATCCGGTATGCGGCGGTGGACAAGGACGCCGTCATCGTGGCCGCCGCGGGCAACAGTGGCTCGAACGGTTCGGCCGCGGGCGGCGCGTCGTGTGACTCCAATCCGCTGACCGATCTGAGCCGTCCGGAAGATCCCCGCAACTGGGCCGGCGTCACGTCGGTCTCCATCCCGTCGTGGTGGCAGCCCTACGTGTTGTCGGTGGGCTCGCTGACCCCGGAGGGGCGCCCGTCGAAGTTCACCATGGCCGGGCCGTGGGTGGGTATCGCGGCGCCCGGCGAGAACATCGCGTCGGTGAGCAACGGGGACTCCGGGGGATTGGCCAATGGGCTGCCCGACGAGCACCGGCAACTGGTCGCGCTCAGCGGCACCAGCTACGCGGCGGGTTACGTCTCGGGCGTGGCGGCGCTGGTCCGCAGCAAGTACCCCGGGCTGCCGGCCACGGAGGTGGTGCGCCGCCTCACCGCGACCGCGCACAACGGCGGCCGCGACCCCTCCAACATCGTCGGCGCCGGCAGCGTGGACGCGGTGGCCGCGCTGACCTGGCAACTGCCGGCCGGTAACCAGCCCGCGGCGCCGGCAAAACCGGTAGCCCTGCCGCCGGCACCGGCGCCCAAGGACAACACCCCGCGCAACGTCGCATTCGCCGGAGCCGGCGCGCTGGCGTTGCTGGTCGCGCTCACCGCAGTGACGGTGGCGATATCGCGCCGACGAAAGGAGCCCGCGTCGTGAGCATCCCGCGTCCCGGAAGCGGCCGGATCAGCCTGGCCCTGCTGGCCGTGGTTCCCGCCGCGCTGGCCTACCCGTGGCAGACGACGCGTGATTACTGGCTGCTCGGCATCGCCGCCGGCGTGCTGATCGTGCTGTTCGGCTGGTGGCGCGAACTGTACTTCACCACCATGCTGCGCCGCCGGTTCGCCATCATCGGCAGGCGGCGCGGGGTCACCGACTCCGGAAGCGACACGCGCAGCACGGCGCTGCTGTGGGTAAAGCCCCCGGCCGCCGACACCGACCTGCTGCCGTTGCCGTTGATCGCCAGCTACCTGGACGCCTACGGGATCCGCGCGGACACCATCCGGATCACCAGCCGCGACACCTCGGCCGGCGAACGTCAGACCTGGATCGGGCTGACCATCTCGGCTGCCGATAACCTGGCGGCGCTGCAGGCACGCTCGGCGCGCATCCCGCTGCACGAGACCGCTGAGGTCGCCGCGCGACGGCTCGCCGATCACCTGCGTGAGATCGGCTGGGACGCCGGCACGGTTGTGCCCGAAGACGTCCCGGTGCTGGTGGCTGCGGATGCCCGCGAAACCTGGACCGCGCTGCGCCAGGGCGACTCGGACTACCTTACGGCGTACGGGATTTCGGACACCGCGGAGTTGCCGGAAACGTTGGCCGCGATCCGGGCGCACCCCGCCCGCGAGACGTGGACGGCGCTGCAAATCGCCGGTGACCGAAGCAATTACACGATTGCCGCGGCCTGCGCCTTCCGGACCGATGAGCCACCGGCGGGTGCCCCGCCGGTCGCCGGCCTTACCGCCCAACGCGGACAACAACTTCCGGCGCTGCTGGCGATGGATCCGCCGGCGACCCGGCGACTGGCCGCAGCCCGCTAGTCGAACATGAAGCCGTGCAGGAACGGTGTCATCCGCCGCAGGTAGTCCAGCTGGCTCACGTGCAGCACGTGGTTGCCGGGGAACCAGTGCAACGCGCACTTATCCCAATGCTCCCAGAGCATTACGGCGTGGTCCGGTGGAGCCATCCGATCACCCAGGCCGGTGATGATCATCCGGCGCTCTTTGGGCAGCAGCGGCGGGTAATTCATCGGGCCGTGGTAGGACAGCCCCGCCGCCAGCTCGGCACGGCTGATGCCGGACAGCCGCAAGCCCAGCCCGACCAGCTTGCTGGCCGGGAACCACTGATCGAACAACCTTCCGGGCATGACGACCGGGCAGTTGGGGATGACCGCCTCGAGCCGGTCTTCGACCGAGGCCACCAGCGCCGATGTGTAGCCGCCCAACGATATTCCGGTGAGTGCGATGCGTTCGACCCCGATGCGGCGCAGGTAGTCCACGACGGAACGAAAGTCGTGCACCGCCTGGGCCATCGACTCGGCGAAGCCGGACAGGCCGCTGGAGAAAAAGCCGTAACCACTGAACGGTGAATGCTTTTCGGCCCGCTTGCTGTGAAAAGGCAACGTGTACAACAGCACGTCGTACCCGGACCGGTAATACCAGGGCAGCGAGAAGAACAGCCCGTTCAGCAGGTAGGACGACCCCATGAAGCCGTGAATGACGCACAGCGTGGGGCGTGGACCGTCGTCATGGCGCCAATGCTGGGCGCGCACGATGTTGTTGGCGGTCAACGCACCCCACTGCTTGCGCAGGTTGGGGTTGATCGCCCGGAAGCTGCTGGGGAAGGAGATGTTGTCGACGGTGCCGTGGGCGATCCACTCCGCCAGTGGGCTGGCCCGCCGGGACGCGACCCGGGGCGGCTCCGTCGGCGCCGGAAACGACTTCGCTGGGTCGTGTTCGGCCGCAAGCTCTGCATAGAAGTTCAGGTTGCTGCGCTCACTGCCGGAATCGGCACGGTGCATGGCGGTGGCGACGACGGCCGGCGCCACGGTGGTGCAGAGCACCGAGGAAACCGCGGTGCGCAGCGCGATGTCCCCGATCGCCGAGGACTCGACGACCAGGCGCTGGCGTGGCGACAGCGCCGAAAGTGGCGGCAGACCCTCGGCGCCGGCGTCGGCACCGGGAACGTTGGGAAGGGGGACCGGCGGATCGATCGGGTCGGCTGGACTTTCAGCCCCGATTTCACCGTTATGCATGGCCCCCGACGCCTCCGAGGTCTCAGACATCTCCTCGATGGTAACCCGGCCTCCCCGGTACGGTTTGTCTATACGCCCGGCGAGCGACGGTGCTGATCAGGAGGACCGCAATGTGGGATCCCGACGTCTACCTGGCCTTTGCCGATCATCGGAGCCGTCCCTTCTACGACTTGCTGTCCCGGGTGGGCGCCGAACGGGCCCGGCGGGTTGTCGACCTGGGCTGCGGCCCCGGACACCTGACGAAGTACCTGGCGCGACGCTGGCCCGAGGCGGTGATCGAGGCCATGGACAGTTCGCCGGAGATGGTGGGCGCCGCCCGGGAACGCGGCGTCGACGCCAGCATCGGCGACTTGCGCACCTGGAAGCCGCAGCCCGACACCGATGTAGTGGTCAGCAACGCGGCCCTGCACTGGGTGCCCGAGCACTCCGACCTGCTGGTCCGGTGGGCCGGCGAACTCGCCCCGGGATCGTGGATCGGTGTGCAGATCCCGGGCAACTTCGAAACGGCGTCACATGCGGCCGTGCGGGCGCTGGCCCGCCGCGAACCCTTCGCAACGGTCATGCGCGACATACCTTTTCGGGTGGGCGCGGTGGTGCACCCGCCGACCCAGTATGCCGACCTGTTGATGGACGCCGGTTGCAAGGTCGACGTCTGGGAGACGACATACCTGCACCAACTCGCCGGCGAGCATCCGGTGCTGGAATGGATCACCGGCACCGCGCTGGTGCCGGTGCGCGAACGGCTCGACGAACAGGGCTGGGAACAGTTCCGCCAGGAACTCATCCCGCTGCTCGACGACGCTTACCCGCGCCGCGCCGACGGCACCACCATCTTCCCGTTCCGGCGGGTGTTCATCGTGGCCGAAGTGGGTGGCGCGCGCCGCTCAGCCGGGTAGCTCGATGCCGCGGTCGACGGCGATCGCCGAGCGGCTGGTCGGCGTCCTGTGGTGGATCTGCAGATACGTTTCGGTATAGCGCTCGGCGATGCGGGTGCCGGCGAAATCCGAAGGTATGACGTCGTTGGTCCGTTGCCGCCAAGCGTTGAGCCGGACAGCGAGATCGGCGGCGATCGCGTGCATGTCCTCGCCGTGTGCACCGTTTAGCAGATTGTTCGTCTCGGTGGGGTCGTTGCGCAGATCGTAGAGTTCACGTTCGGGACGGGGCGCGGTGACGAACGGCGCGACCGCCTGCCCGGACGGACTCGCCTCGATATCCCACGGCAGATCCAGCAGCGGCCGCGGCACATAGTTCTCTATGTAGCTGTATTCCTTGGTGCGGATCGCCCGGATCGGATCGAACGAGTCGTGATAGGTCTTCGTGGTGAACACCTGGTCACGCGCCGGGTCGGCATGCACGTTCGGTGCCAGGATGGCGTGGGCGTGTGAGACACCCTCGACTTCGGCCGGTACCTCCAGACCCAGCAGGGTCAGCAGCGTGGGAACCAGATCCACCCCGCTGAACAGCTCGTCATAGACGCGGGGCGGCGCCATTCGGCGGGTTGGCGGGCGGATCATCATCGCGATGCCCGTTCCGGCTTCGTACAACGTGGATTTCGCCCGCGGGAACGCCGCCCCGTGATCGGTGAAGAACACCACCCAGGTGTTGGCGTCCAGCCCGGTTTCGGCCAGCGTGTCCAGTAACCTGCCGACCGCGGTGTCGGCGGTAACGATGGACCCGTAAAAATCCGCGAGATCCTGGCGCACGTCTGGGGTGTCGGGAAGGGATTCCGGCACTTCCACTTCGGCGCTGTCGGCCGGTTCGTACCGGTCGTGCGGATAGGGGCGGTGGGTTTCGAAGAACCCGGCCGTCAACAGGAACGGTTGCCCAGTCAGGGTCGGGGCGCTGTCGCGCAGCCACTCTTGGGCCTTCTCGACGACGTATTCGCAGTAGGAATTCGACACGTCGAATTCGTCGAATCCCAGCCGCGCCGGGTAGGACGTCTCGTGCTGCATCCCGAAAAGTGCCGAGTACCAACCGGATTCAGCGAGCAGCTGCGGCAGGGTCCGGACGTCGTTGCGGTACTCCCAGCCGTGGTGGGCCAGGCCCACCAGCCCATTGCTCTGCGGGTAGCGGCCGGTGAACAGCGATCCCCGCGACGGCGTGCATAACGGCGCGGTGGCGTGCGCCCTGGTGAACAGAATGCCTTGGGCGGCAAGCTGATCCAGTCGCGGGCTGTAGACATCCGAGTGACCGTAGGCGCCCAGATAGCGCCCCAGGTCGTGCCAATGCACGATGAGCACGTTGTCCGGTGCGTCGTTCGGCACGTCATCGGTCATTCGCTACCGCCCATCCGTTCTCCGACACGAACTCCGACAGGGGTCGCGCGAACGCCCAGCCGTCCAATTCCAGCGCGGGCCGATCCGGGAACTCGGGCACCGGGCCAAGACACAGGATGGCCACCGGTTCGGCGTCGTCGGGCAGGTTCAGCAGGGCCGCCAGCGCACCCGGATCGAACAGGGACACCCAGCCCATGCCAAGGCCTTCGGAGCGGGCGGCCAGCCACAGATTCTGAATTGCGCACGATACCGAGGCCAGATCCATCTGCGGCAGCGTGCGCCGGCCGAAGATGTGGGCGTCGCGGCCCTCGCCCAGTGCGACCACCAGCAGCTCGGCGCACTCAAGAATGCCCTCGACCTTCAGCGCCAGAAACTCCTCGCCCCGCGGGCCGAGGGCGCGGGCGGTGAGCGCCCGCTCCTGATCCACCAGCGCGTGGATGCGCTCGCGCAGCCGATCGTCGGTGATGCGAATGAAGCGCCACGGCTGCATCAGGCCGACGCTGGGCGCCGCGTGCGCGGCCTGGAGCAGCCGCGCCAGTACTTCTTCGGGCACCGTGGCGCCGGGCAGGAAGCGGCGCATGTCTCGCCGTTCGGAGATCACGCGATATACGGCCTGTCGCTCCGATGCCGTAAACGCGTGATCCACGATCACGGACTATAGGTGACACCCACCGCCCGGAAGACGTACTCGGGCGGCACATCGAAGTCGAGGGACCGCCGGGGCAGGCGGCTGAGCACGTCTTCTGGGATGTCGGCCTTGAAATGCAGCGAAAGCTCACCGTGAAATTTTGGATCCACCTTGGCGACATCGAGGTCGAGTTGCAGCCCCGTCTCCGAAATCTCGGCCGTCGCGGCGCCGGTCTGCGCTGCGTCCCAGCGCACGTCGATGGCCCGCCCGGCCAGCTTCGGCACCACCGACAGCGTCCCCAGCACCCGCTGCGAGGTGAGGGCCAGTGATCCCACGTAGCTCGCGATGCTGCCCACTGAGCGGAAACCCGGGATGGTGCCGCTGAACCGCCTGGTCACCGCGACGTACTCGGCCAAATAGAGGAGGCCTTCGGCTTCGACCTGAGCCCGCAGATCTTCCGGCAATTTGCCCACGCCGAACCACTTCCGCACAATCACCGCCATGACGCCAGTATGCGGCCGTTTGGCGGTCGGTGCATTGATCGCCGCTGCGGTGGCCCTCGTGATCTACGCCGTGCTCTGGATTGGGCACCTGCACAATTGGGGCTGGCTGCACACTTTCGATTGGGCGTTGCTGAACCCCGCGCACGACATCGGAATCAAGCATTCGTCCTGGGTGCGCTGCTGGGAAGTGGTGTCCTTCGTGCTGGGTCCCGTGGTGCTGCGACCGTTGGGTTTCGTGGTGGCCGCGGTCTCGCTGGTGCAGCGCAACATCCGGATGGCGCTGTTGCTGCTGGTGTGTGCGCCGCTGAACGGAATCATCACGACGGTGGCCAAGGATCTGGCGGGACGCCCTCGGCCGGCGACCGCGCTGGTCTACGCGTCCTCCACGTCGTTTCCGTCCGGGCACGCGCTGGAATCGATAGCAAGTTTGCTGGCGCTGCTGGTTTTCTTCCTGCCGTTGCTCAGAACCCAGGCTCTGCGGGTCGCCGCGATCGCGGCGGCCGCGGTGTGTGTGGTCCTCGTCGGCCTTGCCCGGGTCGCGTTGAACGTGCACCACCCGTCGGACGTGATCGCTGGCTGGGCGCTGGGCTACGTGTATTTCCTGGTGTCGCTGTGGATATTTCGGCCCCGGCTGGTTTGGTCACGCCATGGTGACTCAACCGCTGCTGAACCTTTACTTGACCCTAAGGTTTAGCCGCCCTGACGATTGAGCGATGCGCCGACTGGTAGCCCTGCTGTGTGCTGCGGTGTGCGTCGCGACGGCGGCAGTGATGTTTGCGCCAGTGACGCTCGCTGCCGGCAACCCGTGGTTCGCGAACTCCGTCGGCAACGCCACCCAGGTCGTTTCGGTGGTCTCAACCGGCGGGTCGAACGCGAAGATGGATATCTATCAGCGCACCGCGGCCGGCTGGCAGCCGCTGAAAACCGGCATTCCCACCCACGTCGGCTCGGCGGGAATGGCGCCCCAGGCCAAGAGCGGCTATCCCGCGACGCCCATGGGTGTGTACAGCCTCGACTCCGCGTTCGGCACCGCGCCCAATCCCGGTGGCGGGCTGCCCTACACGCAGGTCGGACCCAATCACTGGTGGAGCGGCGACGACGGCAGCCCCACCTTCAACAGCATGCAGGTATGCCAGAAGGCGCAGTGCCCGTTCAACACGGCCGAAAGTGAGAACCTGCAGATCCCGCAGTACAAGCATTCGGTGGTGATGGGGGTGAACAAGAACAAGACGCCCGGCGGCGGTTCGGCGTTCTTCTTCCACACCACCGACGGCGGCGCCACCGCGGGTTGTGTGGCGATCGACGACGCCACCCTGGTGCAGATCATCCGCTGGCTGAAGCCCGGCGCGGTGATCGCGATCGCCAAGTAGGGCGTTAAAGGGCTACCGCGCGGCCGGCCTTGACCTTGAAGTCGAGCGCCTTCAGCGACATCGTCGCGTCGTAGGTCCGGTCGTAGCCGGTCGCGCTGATCTTCCAGCCGTCCTCGGTGCGCCGGTACTCGTCGCGGTAGAAGGCCGCGCCGATCAGCATGAAGTCGAAGTCGGCGGCGATGACCCGGTCCTGCAGGTACCAGTTGGCCGTCGCGGTATCGCCGGTGACAGTGATCTCCGGGTGGGTCACCCGGTGTTCGGTGAGGATGGCCGGGCCCAGTGAGTTGCGCATGAAGTCCACCAGGTCGGTGCGGTTGGTGAAATGCAACTCCTCACCAAGCGACGGCCCGTAGTCGCCGCGTACGTCCTCGGCCAGCGTGTCGGCGAAGTCGTCCCAGTGTTTGGTATCCAGCGCACGCAGATAGCGGTACTTGACTTGTTTGATCGCTTCGACGTCATCAGCAAGGCTCATCCCGTCATTGCAGCACACCCGCTGTCAAGGTGGCAACCATACCGTTTCGATGACGACACGGCATCGACCAGATACCAATGACGTTGTGACCCAACGACATACGGCGCTGCCGCCGCTATGGTTAACGCTGGCCAACGACCCTATCGACGAAAGTATTCGATATATGTACGACCCGCTGGGGTTGTCGATCGGGACTACCAACCTGGTTGCTGCGGTGCACGGAAGCTCACCCGTGACCCGTCGCGCTGTCCTGACCCTGTACCCGCACTGTGCGCCGAAAATCGGTGCACTGGGCCAGAATCCGGACCTGACCGAGTCCGGCACGCTGATGAGCGGCTTCGTGGAGCGCATCGGCGATTCCGTGGCGCTGGTGTCGCCGGACGGGTCCGCGCATGATCCCGACCTGCTGATGGTCGAGGCGCTGGACGCGATGGTGGTCAGTGCCGGCGCCGACGTGAGTTCCGCGGAGATCTCGATTGCCGTTCCCTCGCACTGGAAACCGGCGACGGTGCAGGCGTTGCGCAACGGATTGCGCACCCATGTCGGGTTCGTTCGCAGCGGCATGGCGCCGCGACTGGTGCCGGATTCCATTGCGGCGCTGACGGCGGTGAACGCCGAATTGGGCATTCCCGCAGGCGGTGTGGTGGGGCTGCTGGACTTCGGCGGCTCGGGCACCTATGTCACGCTGGTGGAAACCAAGGCGGACTTCGAACCCGTCAGCGCCACAATGCGTTACGAGGATTTCTGTGGCAACCAGCTCGACCAGGCGCTGCTGCTGCACGTCATCGACATACTCGGCCACGACGACATCGATCCGGAAAGCACCACCGCCGTCGTCCAACTCGGCCAGCTCAGGGAGCAGTGCCGCGAAGCCAAGGAGCGCCTGTCCACCGATGCGGTCACCGAGTTGGCCGCCGAGCTGCGCGGATCCCTATCCAGCGTCCGAGTCACGCGAGACGACTTCGAGAACCTGATCCAGGATCGGCTGACCGGATTCATCTACGCGTTCGACGACATGCTGGCGCGCAACAACGCTGGCTGGGCAGACCTCGCCGCGGTGGTCACGGTTGGCGGCGGCGCCAGCATTCCCCTTGTCGCACAACGTCTTCAGGTTCATACTCGCAGACCGGTGCTGACCGCAGAGCAACCCGCTCAGGCGGCCGCCATGGGCGCGTTGCTGATGGCCACCCGCGGCCAAACGGTCGACCTGCGGACGCGGACCTCGCTCGGTCTAATGGCGGCCGCCGGGGCGGCCAAGGCCGGCAGCGGTGTGATCGATCGGCCGGCCGGCGATGTGCTGGTGATAGACCACGACGCTTTGACCGACCGCGAGCTGGCCTGGTCGCAGACCGAGTTCCCCGGCGAGGTGCCGGTGCGCTTCGCCGGCGATTCGTACAACGAAGAGGGCCCATGCTGGTCGATGCGGCTGAACCTGATCGAGCCGCCCAAGGAACCACCGTGGCGGCGGTTCCGGGTGTCGCAGTTGCTGATCGGGCTCAGCGCGGTGGTCGCCATGACCGCGATCGGCGGTGTGGCGTTCACGCTGACAGCCCTCGAACGGCATCCGGCGCACCACACCCCGGTCAGGCCCAGCGTCGCGCCCCCGAAGCCCAGTGCGGTCCCACCGCCCGTCAGCGCCGAGGTGCCCAGTGCCGCACCGGTCCCCACCAGCGTCCCGCTACCACCACCTCCGTCCGTGGCGCCGCCAGTGCCGCCGTCGGCGGTGGTGCCGTCGCCGGTGCTGACCACCACGCCCCCGCCACCGCTCACCACCACCACGACCGTCCCGCCGCGGGCCACCACGACCGCGCCGACCACGACCCCGACCACGACGCCGACCACGACGCCCGTCACCACGCCGTCGACGACCCCCACGAGCACCGAGCCGGAGGCCACCGAGTCACAGTCCCCGACCACCACGTCGACAGTGAAAATGACGACGGAGTGGTTGCACCTGCCGCTACTACCGGTCCCGATACCGATCCAGGTGCCGGCTCCGCAGAACCCGGCCCCGCAGGACCAGCCCCCGCAGAACCCGTTCCGGAATCCGGGTACCCCCTGATCTGAACGCGAGTAGGGTTCGATCTGGTAGTACTTCGACGGCGGACCGCGCGGTGCGCTCGTCCGCCTGGACCCCTTTGGAGGGGTTATGGACATCGTGCTCGGGGTATCGATGGAGCCCGCGACGGTCCGCCTGGTGCTGATCGAGGGCGAGAACGCCGACGGCGTCACCGTCGAGGAAGACAACTTCGAGGTCGCGGCGAATGAGACCGCGGTGGATCAAGCGATCGCGGCGCTGATCGGCACCCGGGAAGGCGCGGCCGAGGCCGGATACCAGCTGGTGTCGACCGGGGTGACGTGGACGGACCCGGCCGACGTCGGCGCGCTGCGCGCGGCCCTCGCCGCTCGTGACGTGGGCAGCGTCATGCTGGTTTCGCCGTTGCTGGCCGCCGCCGCGCTGGCGCAGACGGTGGGCTGCGCGCTGGACTACAGCCACATCGCGATGCTGTTCGTCGAGGTTGACACGGCGACGCTGGCCGTCGTCGACGTCGCGGACGGCTCGATCGTCGATCTGCACCGGCAGCCCTTCGGGGCGGCCCACGAGTTGGCGACGATCGTCGCCGGCCTCGACGCGCCGGAGTCTCGATCCGACGGTGTGTTCGTCATCGGCTGCGGGGTCGACATCGTCGGCATCAAGCCACTGCTGGAGGCGGCGACATCGCTCGCGGTGAGTGGTCCCGAGGAGCCTTTGACGGCCCTGGCCCGGGGCGCGGCGCTGGCCTCGGCCAATGCGCCGCTGTTCGCGTCGTCGACGGCCGCGCTGGCCTATGCGCTGGACCCTGGTACCGGCGAGGTGAACCCGCGGGCGCTGACCCCCGGCTACCTCGATGTGTGTGCCAATGCCGGGCTGGGCGCGCTGGCCTACAGCGCCCTGGACGATCTGGACGACGAGGCTGACGAGCCCGAAGACGACGACGAAGACGACAGCCCGCGGCGGCGCCGGCCGCTGGTGCTGACCGGCGGCGCAATGGCCGGGATCGCGGCCTTTGCGGCCGGCGTGCTGGTGGTCTCGCTGACCTCCGACGTCCGCCCGGCGGCCGCCACTCAGCCCAGCCCGCCCGCCACGCAGGCCCCCGCGGCGTCACCGCACGAGCAATTCCCCATCGCCAGC
>NZ_MVHE01000217.1 GCF_002086155.1 Mycobacterium angelicum
CACCAATGCCGCAGCAGGCAGCGGCGCCACCGGCGGCACCGGTTTCGCCGGCGGCGCCGGCGGACAAGGCGGCCAAGGCGGTAACAGTGCCGGCGGCACCAACGGCTCCGGCGGCGCCGGCGGCGTCGGCGGCACCGGCGGAACCGGCGGAACCGGCGGCAGCGGCGCCGACAGCACCACCGGAGTCGGCGGCACCGGCGGCGACGGCGGTATCGGCGGCGCAGCAGGCGCCGGCGGTGGCGGCGGCGGAACCGGCAGCGGCGGAACCGGCGGCACCACCGGCGCCACCGGCAAAGCAGGCACCGGCGGCACCGGCGGTCAAGGCGGCGACGGCGGTACCGGCGCCGACGGCACCAATGCCGCAGCAGGCAGCGGCGCCACCGGCGGCACCGGTTTCGCCGGCGGCCAAGGCGGTCAGGGGGGCCAGGGCGGCGACTCCGGTGCCGGTGGCACCAACGGCTCCGGCGGCGCCGGCGGCGTGGGCGGCAAGGGCGGCACCGGCGGAACCGGCGGCAGCGGCGCCGACAGCACCACCGGCGTGGGCGGCACTGGCGGCGACGGCGGTATCGGCGGCGCAGCAGGCGCCGGCGGTGGTGGCGGCGGCGTAGGTAGCGGTGGCACCGGCGGCAGCACCGGCGCCGCCGGCAAGGCAGGTACCGGCGGCACCGGCGGTCAAGGCGGCGGCGGCGGTACCGGCGCAGACGGCACCGATGCCGCAGCAGGCAGCGGCGCCACCGGTAGTGCTGGGTTTGCTGGCGGCGCCGGCGGACAAGGCGGCCAGGGCGGCGACTCCGGTGTGGGCGGGACCAACGGCTCCGGCGGCGCCGGCGGCGTGGGCGGCAAGGGCGGCAGTGGCGGAACCGGCGGCAGCGGTGCCGACAGCACCACCGGAGTCGGTGGCACCGGCGGCGACGGCGGTGTCGGCGGCGCGGCCGGCGCCGGCGGTGGCGGCGGCGGCGTAGGTAGCGGTGGCACCGGCGGCA
>NZ_MVHE01000218.1 GCF_002086155.1 Mycobacterium angelicum
TCGTGTGGTGGTGGGGCGGGCTGGTGTGGTGGGTAAGTCGGTGGTGGTGTTTCCCGGGCAGGGGTCTCAGTGGGTGGGGATGGGTCGGGAGTTGTATGGGCGGTTTTCGGTGTTTGCGGCGGCTTTTGATGCGGTGGTGGGGGTGTTGGATGGGTATTTGCGGTTGCCGTTGCGTGAGGTGGTGTGGGGTGAGGATGAGGGGTTGTTGACCTCGACGGAGTTTGCTCAGCCGGCGTTGTTTGCGGTGGAGGTGGCGTTGTGGGAGTTGTTGGGGCATTGGGGTGTTCGGCCGGATTATGTGATGGGGCATTCGGTGGGGGAGTTGGTTGCGGCGTATGTGGCGGGGGTGTTGTCGTTGGGGGATGCGGCGATGTTGGTGGCGGCGCGGGCTCGGTTGATGGCGGGGTTGGCTGGTGGTGGGGTGATGGTGGCGGTGGGGGCGGCAGAGGCTGAGGTGGCGGGGTTGTTGGTGGCTGGGGTGGATATTGCGGCGGTCAATGGTCCTGAGTCGGTGGTGGTTTCGGGTGCTCGGGAGGCGGTTGGGTTGGTGGTGTCGCAGTTGGTGGGTCGGGGTCGGCGGGTGCATGAGTTGGCGGTGTCGCATGGGTTTCATTCGTCGTTGATGGAGCCGATGTTGGCCGAGTTTGGTGAGGTGGCTGCGCGGGTGGGGGTGGGGGTGGGGTCGATTCCGGTGGTGTCGAATGTGACCGGGGAGTTGGCGGGGCCGGGGTATGGGTCGGCGCAGTATTGGGTGGATCATGTGCGTCAGGCGGTGCGGTTTGCTGATGGGGTGCGGTGTGTGGAAAGCCTTGGGGTGACGCGGTTTATTGAGGTGGGTCCGGCCAGTGGTTTGGCGGCGTCGGTGGAGGCGTCGTTGGTTGGTGGGCAGGGGTTGGTGGTGTCGGTGTTGGGTCGTAAGGGCTCGGAGGTGGCTTCGGTGTTGGGTGGGGTGGGGCAGTTGTTTGTGGCTGGGG
>NZ_MVHE01000219.1 GCF_002086155.1 Mycobacterium angelicum
GGGCAGGCGGCGCGGGCGGGGCCGGCGGCGCCGGCGCAACCCCCGGCGCGGCGGGGCTGTCCGGCGCCAGCACCGCCGACGGCGGCAACGGTGGAAACGGCGGCAACGGGGCCGCCGGCGGGATAGGTGCCACACCCGTGGGTCCTGGTCAATCGGGTGGTGTGGGCGGTAGCGGCGGTGTCGGCGGCGCCGGTGGCAGCGGTGGACACGGGGGCACCGATGCGGGCAATGGCGGGTCTGGCGGGGCCGGCGGCAACGGTGGCCGCGGCGGCATTGGCGGAAACGGCACGAGTGGCGGCAATGGCCTCACCCCGGGCGCCGACGGCCAGGCCGGCGGAGACGGCGGAACCGGTGGCGCCGGCGGCGCCGGCGGCAACGGCGGGTCCGGGGGCATCGCGTTGGCGGCTTCGGGCCATAACGGTTTGCGCGGCACCGGCGGCGACGGCGGCGACGGCGGCGCCGGCGGCGCCCCGGGCGACGGCGGTAACGGCGCCCCCGGGGCACTGGCTGGCAAAGCCGGCGACAACGGCGGCGCCGGCGGCCGCGGCGGCAACGGCGGCAATGCCGGCTTTGGCGGTATCGGCGGGGCCGGCGGCACCGGGTCCACCCCCGGCGCCAGCGGACTGTCCGGGCTCAGCGCCGCGGACGGCGGCAATGGCGGCAACGGCGGCAACGGAGCGGCCGGCGCCGTAGGGGTTTCGCCGGTTGCCCCAGGCCAGTCCGGGGGTGTCGGCGGTAGCGGCGGTGCGGGCGGGGCCGGCGGCAACGGCGGTCACGGCGGAACCGACGCCGGCAACGGCGGTGCCGGCGGCCACGGCGGCAAGGGCGGCAACGGCGCGGCCGGCGGTTTCGGTGTCACCGGCGCCAACGGCAGCACTCCCGGTGCTGCGGGCCAGGCCGGTGGCGATGGAGGGGCAGGCGGGGGCGGTGGCGCAGGCGGCAAC
>NZ_MVHE01000220.1 GCF_002086155.1 Mycobacterium angelicum
CCACCGGCCCCACCCCCACCGCCGTCGCCGGCTTTGCTGACCGTGCCGGCGCCGCCCTGGCCGCCCTGGCCGCCCTGGCCGCCGTTGCCGCCGGTGCCGCTGGCTGCGCTGGTGAGTTGGTCGCTGTTGAGGCCGCCGACGCCGCCGGCACCGCCGCCGCCGCCCTGGCCGCCCTGCCCGCCGTTGGCGTTGGGTGCGCCGGTCCCGCCCTGGCCGCCCTGGCCGCCCTGGCCGCCGTTGCCGGCCACGCCGCCGGTGGCGGCCGCGCCCACGCCGGTGCCGGCGTTACCGCCGCCGCCGCCGCTGCCGCCTTGGCCGCCACCTCCGCCGATCAGGCCGGTCGCGCCGGCCTTGCCGTTGCCGCCGGTGCCGCCGGCGCCGCCGGCGCCCCCGTTGCCGTTGACGCCGCCCACGCCCGCGGATCCGCCGGCGCCGCCCTGGCCGCCCTGGCCGCCGCCAGACCCGGCCTGACCTGCGACGGTCGCGTTGGCGCCGGTGCCGCCCGCGCCGCCGGCGCCGCCCTGTCCGCCCGTGCCGTCGGCGCCGACGACGCCGCCGAACCCACCCGCGCCGGCGTTGCCGCCGGTACCACCCATGCCGCCGGATCCGGCGAGCCCGGTGGTGCCGACCCCGCCGGTGCCGCCGGCCCCGCCCTGGCCGCCGTTGCCGCCGATGCCGCCGTTGGCGATCACTCCGTCGGTGCTGAAGCCGCCGAAGCCGCCGGTTCCGCCCCCACCGCCGTTACCGCCCTGACCGCCGCCGAAGTTGGCGCCGCCGGTACCGCCCGCTCCGCCGGCCCCGCCGTTGCCGCCAGCACCCGCGACGCCACCGCTGCCGGCCGCCCCGGTACCGAGGCCGCCGTTGCCTCCGGTCCCGCCACCGCCG
>NZ_MVHE01000221.1 GCF_002086155.1 Mycobacterium angelicum
CGCCGACACCGCCGTCGCCGCCGGTGCCACCGACTCCGGTGGTGCTGTCGGCACCGCTGCCGCCGGCGCCGCCACTGCCGCCCTTGCCACCGACCCCGCCGGCGCCGCCGGAGCCATTGGTGCCGCCCGCACCGGAGTCGCCGCCCTGTCCGCCTTGTCCGCCGGCGCCGCCAGCGAAACCGGTGCCGCCGGTGGCGCCGCTGCCGGCTGCGGCATCCGTGCCTGCGCCGCCACCGCCTCCGGCGCCACCCACACCGCCGGTGCCGCCGGTGCCCGCCTTGCCAGTGGCGCCAGTGGTGCCGCCGGTCCCGCCGCTACCTACGCCACCGGCGCCACCGCCGGCGCCGGCTGCGCCGCCGACACCGCCGTCGCCGCCGGTGCCACCGACTCCGGTGGTGCTGTCGGCACCCGAACCGCCGGTTCCGCCGGTGCCGCCCTTGCCACCGACCCCGCCGGCGCCGCCGGAGCCGTTGGTGCCACCGGCACCGGAGTCGCCGCCCTGGCCCCCCTGACCGCCTTGGCCGCCGGCGAAACCGGTGCCGCCGGTGGCGCCGCTGCCTGCTGCGGCATCGGTGCCGTCGGCGCCGGTACCGCCATCGCCGCCTTGACCGCCGGTGCCGCCGGTGCCCGCCTTGCCGGTGGCGCCGGTGGTGCCGCCGGTTCCGCCGCTGCCGGTTCCGCCGCCGCCACCGCCGGCGCCTGCTGCGCCGCCGATACCGCCGTCGCCGCCGGTGCCGCCGACTCCGGTGGTGCTGTCGGCGCCGCTGCCGCCGGTTCCGCCGGTTCCGCCGGTGCCGCCGACGCCGCCGGCGCCGCCGGAGCCGTTGGTGCCGCCGGCACTGTTACCGCCTTGGCCGCCTTGTCCGCCGGCGCCGCCGGCGAAACCGGTGCCGCCGGTGGCGCCGCTGCCTGCTGCGGCATCGGTG
>NZ_MVHE01000222.1 GCF_002086155.1 Mycobacterium angelicum
GGTGTAAGTCGTTTGCGGCGGGTGCGGATGGGACGGGGGTTGCTGAGGGGGCGGGTTTGGTGTTGTTGGAGCGGCTTTCGGATGCGCGCCGTCATGGGCATGAGGTGTTGGGGGTGATTCGGGGTAGTGCGGTCAATCAGGACGGGGCCTCGAACGGGTTGTCGGCGCCCAACGGGCCGGCTCAGGAGCGGGTTATCCGTGCGGCGTTGGCCAGTGCGGGGTTGGTGCCTGCGGATGTGGATGTGGTGGAGGCTCATGGGACGGGCACGGTGTTGGGTGATCCCATTGAGGCCCAAGCCGTGGTGGCCACGTACGGGCAAGACCGCCCCGCTGATCAGCCGGTGTGGTTGGGGTCGATTAAGTCCAATATTGGGCATACCCAGGCCGCGGCGGGGGTGGCCGGGGTGATCAAGATGGTCCAGGCGCTGCGTCATGAGGTGTTGCCGGCGACGTTGCATGTCGATCAGCCGTCTGCGCATGTGGAGTGGTCCGCGGGTGCGGTGTCGTTGTTGACCCAGCCCCAGCCCTGGCCGTCCAACGGGCGGGTGCGGCGGGCCGCGGTGTCCTCGTTCGGGATTTCGGGCACTAACGCGCACGTGATCATCGAGCAGGCCCCCTCACACCCCACCGCCGCCGTGCCCGACAGCGCTGGTGAGGGTGTGCCAGCCCCGGTGTTGGCGGGGGCGGCTCCGGTGTTGGCGTGGGTGGTATCGGCCAAGACTGAGGTGGCCCTAAGGGCTCAGGCGGCGCGGTTGCGTTCTTATCTGGTGGAGCGTCCCGGGTTGGGGGCTGCGGATGTGGGGTTTTCGTTGGCCACGGGTCGGGCGGGGTTGGAGCACCGGGGTGTGGTGGTGGGTGTGGATCGGGAGCAGTTGTTGGGCGGGTTGGCCGGGTTGGCGACCGGCCAACCCGCAG
>NZ_MVHE01000223.1 GCF_002086155.1 Mycobacterium angelicum
ACCGGTGCGGGCAGCGTGATCATCACCGCTCACCGTGACCGCCCCGATCTGGACACCTTGGCCAGCGCGCTGGCTCGCCTACACACCCATGGCCACAGCCCCTCCTGGGAGAGCCTGTACCCCCAGACACAGACCGTTGCGCTGCCGACTTATCCGTTCCAGCACCGCCGTTACTGGCTGACTCCGGCCACCACCGCCGACGTCAGTGCTGCGGGTCTGCACCGCCCCGAGCATCCGCTGCTGGGCGCGATCACCACCGTGGCCGATCAAGACCAAACCCTGATCAGCGGACGCCTTTCGGCGAGCACCCAGGGGTGGTTGGCTGATCATCGGGTCGGGGGCGCGGTGGTGTTCCCGGCGACGGGATTCCTCGATCTGGTTTTGTATGCCGGCGGTCATGTCGGGTGCCCGGGTGTCGACGAGCTGGTCCTGCACACCCCGTTGGTGCTTGTCGATGACCATCCCACGGATGTGCAGATCGCTGTTCACCCGGTCAGCGAGACCGGTCGGCGATCGGTGACAGTGCATGCACGCAGCAGCGTCGATCAGCACGACAGCACCTGGGTGCTGCATGCCAGTGCGTCGTTGAGCGCTGAGCAGATTCCTCCTCCGGCGCCCCGGGAATTGGGGGCGGTGGAGGCCATCGACGTCGGTGGTTTCTACGACGAGTTGGCGGGCGCCGGATTGCAGTACGGTCCTCGGTTCCACGGAGTGGTCGCTCTGGGCCACGACCCAACCGACCCCAACACCGTCTGCGCCGAAATCGTGTTGCCTGCCGATGTCGATATCGGCGGCTACACCCTGCATCCGGCGTTGCTTGACGCCGCGCTGCACCCCTTGGTCTGTCTGGATGGCTTCGATGCCGACCCCACGGGTCCGCGGGTGCCGTTCGCGTTGGCCGGGGT
>NZ_MVHE01000224.1 GCF_002086155.1 Mycobacterium angelicum
GATCTGCGCGGCGTCGCCGCCGCGACCGCCGGCACCGCCGTTGCCGATTTGCACCGCATTGCCGCCGGCGCCGC
Organism: Mycobacterium angelicum; assembly: GCF_002086155.1. Classification (GTDB taxonomy): domain Bacteria; phylum Actinomycetota; class Actinomycetes; order Mycobacteriales; family Mycobacteriaceae; genus Mycobacterium; species Mycobacterium angelicum. Next base: position 75 of record NZ_MVHE01000224.1, read on the forward strand.
CGTCGGCGCCGGCCCCGCCGTTTCCGCCGGCGCCGCCGCTGCCGTACAGCATGGCGTTGCCGCCCCTGCCGCCGACACCGCCCACACCGTTTGCCCCGGCTGCGCCACCGGCGCCACCGGCGCCGCCGTCGCCGATGCCCAGGGCATTGCCGCCGATGCCGCCGTTCGCGCCGACGCCGCCTGCGCCGCCCACCCCGCCGCTGCCGAAGGCGGGTGCGTTCCCGCCGTGGCCGCCCACAGCGCCGAAGCCGCCGGCGCCACCCGCCCCGCCGTTGCCGCTGATCAGGCCGCCGAGCCCGCCGTTTCCGCCGGGCGCTCCCGCGCCGCCCGCGCCGCCTGCACCGCCGGTACCGAAGAGTGCGGCGGCGCCGCCATTACCGCCCGCCTGACCGGGCGCGCCGGCCGCGCCGTTGCCGCCGTTGCCGAACAGGATGCCGGCGTCGCCGCCGTTGCCGCCTGGACTGGTGGCGTTCGCACCGTCGGCGATCAGCGGGCGACCAAGCAGCGACTGGGCGGGCACATTGATCGCGTCGGCGACATGTTGGGACACGATGCCGGCATAGGTTTGTGTTCCACCGTTGTCGCCGGTGCCGCCGTTATTGCCTTGGAGGCCGTGTTGGCCGACGGCTCCGTTAGCGGCGTGAACGGTTGCGACGCCACCATTCGGGTCCGCGCCTGCACCGCCCGCGCCGCCCGCGCCCGGGGTGCCGCCTCCGGCGCCGGTGCCGCCGTGCCCACCAGCGCCAATGGCCCCTGCCTGGCCGAACAAGCCGCCCGCACCGCCGGCGCCCCCGTTGCCCCCGGCGCCGCCGTTGCCC
>NZ_MVHE01000225.1 GCF_002086155.1 Mycobacterium angelicum
GAACATCTCGGCGAACGGGCTGCGCTGAGCGAACGCCGTCAGCCACGGCGACCCGATCACCGGGGCGTAGCCGGTGTAGGCGCGGTTGTGGCGCAGCAACGCCTCGAACGCGTACGCACCTTCCTCCGGGCCGATCGCATCGCCGGCCTGTTCGGCAAACGTCGTCGCACGACCGATCTCGGCCCACGGACCCCAGGCAATCGAGGTCGCCGGAAGGCCTTGTGATTTCCGCCACTGGGTGAAGGCATCCAGCCAACTATTGGCCGCCGCATAAGCCCCCTGACCCGGCGAACCCACCAAAGCCGCCGCCGAGGAGAACGAGCAGAACCAGTCCAACGGCTGCCCCGCACTGGCCTCATGCAGACGCCAGGCCCCATACACCTTGGGCGCCCAGTCACGCTCAATCAGATCCTCGGTGATGTTGCCAAGGGTGGCGTCCTCGACCACCGCCGCGGCGTGCAGCACACCCCGCAACGCCAAGCCCGTGGCGGTAGCCGCAGCCACCAACCGCTCGGCCGCGCCCGGATGTGCGATGTCGCCGCATTCGACCACCACGTCGGAGCCGATCGAGCGCACCAGTTCGATGGTCTCGAGCACCTTCTGGCTGGGCTGCGAACGCGAACTGAGCACAATGCGCCCCGCACCGCCATTGGCCATCTTCTCGGCCAGGAACAAACCCAGCCCACCCAAACCACCGGTGATGATGTAGGACCCGTCGCCGCGGAACACGGGCGCGTGCTCGGGCGGCAACACCACGCTGCTGCGCCCGGCGTGGGGCACATCGAGGATGAGTTTGCCGGTGTGTTCGGCGGCCCCCATCACCCGGATCGCAGTGGCCGCCTCGGCCAGCGGGTAATGCGTGCTCTCGGGCATCGGCAGCACGCCCTC
>NZ_MVHE01000226.1 GCF_002086155.1 Mycobacterium angelicum
CAACATCGGCATCGGAAACTCCGGGGCCGGCAACATCGGCTTCTTCAACTCCGGCCAGGGCAACATCGGCTTCTTCAACTCCGGCGTTAACGCTCTTCACCCGGGCCATCTCAACGCGCTCGGCATCGGAAATTCGGGCACCGGCAACGTCGGCTTCGGCAACTCCGGTGTCGGCAACACCGGCTTCGGCAACACGAGCAGCTTCAACACCGGCTTCGGTAACTCCGGCTCTGCGAATACCGGGTTCGGCAACGCCGGTAGCATCAACACCGGCTTCGACAATGCGGGCGGCGAAAACACCGGTGTGGGGAACTCGGGCAGCGTAAACACGGGATTGTTCAACTCGGGCAATACGAACACGACGGTCGGGGCTACCACCAACTCCGCCGCCGTCAACTCCGGCTACGGCAACTCAGGAACCTCGATCTCCGGATTCTTCAACACCGCTTCCGGCGGCACTAGTCACGGCTTTATGTCCGGCTTCTTCAACTCGGTCAGCGGCGCTCCTAGCTTTAACGGCCAAATTTCGGGCATTGGCAACGTCGGAGTCTTGAATGCCTCGTTGAGCACCACCACCGCCGGAGTCGACTCCGGTTTGTTCAATATGGGCACCGGCGTTTCGGGCTTGCTCAACCTCAGCCGGTTGTTGCCTTAACCGCAAGCGAGGACCGGGAATTGTTTACATAGTTGTCGAAATATTTGCTGCGGCGCAATAATTTCGTTCGGCCCGAAAATCACGATTGCGCGCATTTGCGCTAAAACGCAATGCCGATACCAGCCGAGTCGTAGCATCTGACGGTGAATTGCCCGATTCCATACGGGTACTGGTCGCTTCGAGGGCGACCGGTGGGGTCGGGTAGGAGGTCATCATGGTCAGT
>NZ_MVHE01000022.1 GCF_002086155.1 Mycobacterium angelicum
CCACCGGCCCCGCCTGCGCCGATCAGCCCCGCGGCACCACCGGCCCCGCCGGCGACTCCGGTCGCGGTTTGCGTAAAGCCATTGCCGCCGTTGCCATACAGCACGCCGCCGGCCCAGCCATTGGGATGTGCGGCCGTGCCATTAGCGCCATTGCCGACCAGCGGGCGCTGTAACACCGCCTCGGTGGGCGCGTTGACCAGGGCAAGCACCGCGCGCTCGGCGGTCTGCAACGGCGAGGCGTTCGTAGCCTCGGCCAGCCCGTAGGCCCTCCCGGCGGCCCGCAGCGCCTGGACAAACCGGTCGTGCAGCTCAGCGGCCTGCGCGGTGACGGCCTGGTACTGCTGAGCGTGGCTGCCGAACACGGCCGCGATCGCCGCCGACACCTCATCGGCGCCGGCGGCCGCGAGGACGCTGGTCGGGCCGGCCGCGGCCTGGTTCGCATAATTGATCGCCACACCGATGTCAGCCAGATCCGACGCGGCAGCCGCCACATATTCCTGCGTCACGCTCACAAACGACATCGCGTACCTCCAATCACCAATCAGTGACCGAAGGTTTGCTGGTTTTGGTGCCGGTTCGGTCGCCGTGTACGAGTCACGTGATGACGCTAAGAAACCGGCATGCCAGCGTCTAGCAAAAGTTTACGAAGTAACTATTGCACGCAACGCAAGCATCGAAAGGGCATCACCGTGGCGCACACGACGTCGGTTATGCACCTCCGCGGGCGTTCTCCAACAGCAACCGCCGCTCTGCGGCGGCAACCGTGCGACGGGTGGCGTCGACCGCATCCGGGTTGACCGACACCGAAGTGATCCCCATGCGGACCAGGTGTTCGGCGAAGGCCGGGTTGGTCGACGGCGCCTGCCCGCACAGCGAAGAGGTAATGCCGTGTTTGCGCGCGGTCGCCACGATGCGACCGATCGCATCCAGCACAGCCTCATCGGATTCGTCGAACAGCTCGGCGCAAATATCGGAGTCGCGGTCGACGCCCAGGACCAATTGGGTGAGGTCGTTACTGCCGATGGACACTCCGTCGATTCCCATGCCGACGTACTCGGGCAGCCAGTAGGTCACCGAAGGCACCTCGGCCATCACCCAGCGATGCAGACCCCGCTGCGAACCGAGCGGGCTGGAGTCGACCAATGACAGGCAGGTTTCCAGTTCCCATCGGGTGCGTACGAACGGAATCATCAGATGCACGTTGGGATTCTGCTCGCGCACTCGCGCCAAGGCCTCGAGTTCCAGGGCGAACAAGTCCGGCTCTTTGATGTATCGGTAGCACCCGCGGTACCCGATCATCGGATTGTGCTCGGCCGGCTCGTAAGCATCACCGCCACGCAGGCCGCGAAACTCGTTGCTGCGGAAGTCGGTAGCGCGGTAGACGACTGGCCGGGGCGCGAACGCCGACGCGATTCGGCCGATGGACCCCACCATGGCATCCACCAGTTTGGACTGCTCGTCGTGTGCGATGAGGTCGCGTGGGTGCCGCCCGGAAAGCGCTTGGGTAAGCATGAATTCCGCGCGCAACAGGCCCACCCCGTCGACATCCTGTGCCGCGACAGCTTCGGCCGAGTCGGGTATGGCCAGATTGACGTAGATCTTGGTGCCGGTGGTGACGCCGGCCGAAATGCTCACGGGCCGTTCGATCGTCGCAGCCTGCACCTGCGCTTTGGCGGCTCCCGCTACGACGTTCCCGTGCGCGCCGTCGACGGTCACCAGCTGGCCGTCGTGCAGGGTGGTCGTCGCGCCGCGAGCTCCCACCACGCACGGAACCATCAGCTCACGCGCGACGATCGCGGCGTGGCAGGTCATGCCGCCGGTCTCGGTGACCAGTGCGGCCGCCCGCCGGATGGCGGGCAACCAGTCCGGGTTGGTCATGGGGGCGACCAGAATCTCGTTGTCCAGCAATCGGTTTCCCTCTTGCGGCGTCTGCAGCACTCGGACCCGTCCCGACGCCGAGCCCGGCGCCGCGGGCAGTCCGCGTAACAACACACTCGAATCGCCCGGCTCTTCGGTTCCGTTGTTGCCCAACGTGGTGATGGGCCTGGCCTGCACCAGCCACACTTGTCCCGAGGCGATCGCCCATTCGACGTCTTGCGGGCAGCCGTGGTGGGCCTCGGTGGCAATCGCCAGTTCGGCGACACGGCGCAGGGATGCGTCATCGAGAACCCGGGCTTCGGCCTGCGACGGCGTCAGCTCCACCACTATGTCGTGGCCGTCGGGGCCGCGCTCGATCTTGAACGCCTGGTACCCGATTCGCACGTCGAGGACCTCGAGTGTCTTCTTGTCGACGAGATAGGTGTCTGGCTGGACCTTCCCGGACACCACCACCTCGCCGAGGCCGACGGCGGCCTCGATGACGAGATGATCCCGCTCCCCCGTGCTGGGGTCGGTGGTGAATGCGACGCCCGACTGCTCGGAGGCGATCATCTGCTGGACGACGACGGCCATCGCGGGATCCGCCGTGAAGCCACGGCTGGCACGATAGGTGATTACCCGCGGGCTGAACAGCGAAGCCCAGCATTGCTTGACGGCGCCGATCAACTCGTCTTCGCCCATCACATTGGTCAGGGTCTGGTTCATTCCCGCGAACGACGCGTCGCGGCCGTCCTCGCCCGTTGCCGACGAACGCACCGCGACAACACAATTGGGCCCTAGCCGTTGGTAGGAGTCGAGCAGCCGGGTGCGAACGTCATCGCTCAAGCCGGCCTTGGTCACCAGAGTCTGCATCCGCCCGCACAGCTCCGAGAGCCGGGCGCTGTTGCCGATCTGCTCGAGTGCTTCGCGGTGCAGCGCGGCGAGTTCGGCGTCGACTCCGCCCGCCTGCATCGACGCCAGGTAGCTGCTTCGCATCAGCACGAATCCCGGTGGAACGGGAAGACCAGCAGCGACCAGCTCGCCCATGTTCGCGCCCTTACCGCCGGCTTCCTCGGCATCACTTAGCCGCAATGTCGCTATGTCCGAGGCGAAAGCGTTGACGTCAGTGTCTGTAGGCATTTCCTACTCCTTCCAGTTGGCTCGACGCCAGATGTCGCGAGCCTCTCGTAATGAATCCTCAAGCGGCCGATCGGTTTGCAGTACGTGCGCGGTGTCCCAGCCGTTGTGTTGTGCGGCCAGGGCAGCGGCGATCTCCGGCGTCGCGTCGGAGTTACCCGGCTCTCTCGTCCGGACCCTGCCCGCCGCCGCATCGACAGGCGCGGCGCACATCAACTCGACCAGTGCCGAATGTGTTTCGGTTGCAAGGCAATGAGCCAGTGCACGAATGTGGGGATCACGCCAGGTGGCGTCGAGAATCACTGATTGCCCATTGACCAGATGCTCACCGGCCCGGCGCAGCGCCACCTCGTAGACGGCCATGACGTTTTGCGGGCGGTAAAGTCCGGCGTCCAAGACGCCGGGCTCTCCTGCGATGGCGCCCTGATCGCGCAGCTCTCGGCGCACCTCATCAGTGGAGATGACCTGGGCCCCAACGTGTTCAGCGAGTGCGGCCGCCAAAGTAGACTTCCCGGTGCCGGGATTTCCCCCGACGAGCGCCAGCCGGACGCCGCCGTCTTCCAGGTGCCAGGTTGCGATGGCGAGGTGACAGGCGGCGTCCATCCCGGCCTGCGCTGCGCCCTGGGACAGCCGGACACAGTCGACCTTGGCCCGGACCAATGCTCGATAGGCGACATAGAAGTCGCGCAGTGACGCCGGCGCCGAATCGGCCGAATGGGCTTCGTAGCGTTCCAGGAAATAATCACCAAGGTCTTTTCGACCCAGGAATTCCAGATCCATCGCCAGGAACGCGGCGTCGTCGATGCGATCGACATACCGCAGTGCGTCGTCGAACTCCAGGCAATCGAGGATGGCCGGCTCGCCGCGTACCCAGAAGATGTCGTCGGCGAGCAGATCGCCGTGGCCGTCGACGATGCATCCCTGCGCAATGCGGTCGGCGAACAACGCCGCGCGACCCGCGATGAATTCGGTGAACAGCTGCTGAATCCGTGCCAGCGACTCCTCGGAAAAGGTTGCACCCGCATAGCGCTGCAGTTCCTGCAGGTTGTCCATCCAGCGTCGGTTAACGGCTTCGGTGCTGCCTTGTGCGTCGATCGCCGGGCTACGTTCGGCGCGCTCGTGAAAGCGAGCCAGCACCCTGGCAATGGCGTTCAGCACGCCTCGGACCGACTCGTCGTCTTCCCCGGTGCGCCCGCGTGTGACCAATGCCGCCAATCGGTCCCGGTCGCGATAGCGGCGCATGACGACGAACGGTTCGGGCGGACCTCCGGCGGGATCCTCGAGATGGGCGATCCCGAGGTAAGTGCCCGCGGACAGCCGGCTGTTCAACGCGACTTCCCGGCGACACGCGTGTTCGCGCAACTCGGGTGTGCGGAAGTCGAGGAAGTCGGTTAGCACCGGCTTTTTGGCCTTGTAGGCCCGGTCGCCGACCAGCAGCACCACGCCGGTGTGGGTTTCGTGAACCTCGACGTAGGCCCCCGCCGCGGCCGTCAGTGACCCGGCGGTATCGGTGGTAGGGATCGTGGCATTCATGACGTTGAGTCAGCTCGGCATCGGGGATTCCAGCGTCACGACTGTCGTGCCACGATGACCGGGATATGAACCGAGTGGACGACCGCGTTGCTGACCGAGCCCAGCAGCATTCCGGCCAAGCCGCCTCGGCCGTGGCTGCCAACGACGACGAGCTGAGCCGAAGACGCATCTTTGAGCAGGCGCCGCGCGGGGCGATCGCACACAACGGAGCGGTGGACCTTCACGTCGGGATAGCGTTCTTGCCAGCCCGCCAAACGTTCGGCCAGAATCTGCGCCGCTTCCTCCTGGCATGCAGACCAGTCCAGCCCCGGCAGTTCCACCACTTCGACGTCGCTCCACGCGTGTACCGCATTCAGCTCCACGCCGCGGCGCGACGCTTCGTCAAAAGCAATGGCGGTCGCCAGCTCTGACGCCGGTGAGCCGTCGATTCCCAACAGCACCGGAGCCGACTCGGGATCAATCGGATGGGGCTCCGAGGCGCCTTCCTCCCGGATCACCGCTACCGGACAGTTCGCCCTTCGCACCACGCCCGAACTGACCGAGCCGAGCAATCCGCGCGCGACCGCACCCCGCCCGTGGCTACCGACGACCAGTATCTCGGCCTCCCGGGATAGCTCGATGAGTGTGGGAGTGGGCGGCGACCAGATGAGCTGGCTGGAAATGTGAACCTTGTCCGACGCCAAAGCGTCCTTGACCATCTTGATCGCCTGCTCAATGACTTGGCGGCCGTCTTCTTCCAACCACACCGAGATGCCGGCAAGCATCGGCATCTCCGGCCACGTCGGAGCGAGATTCACCATGTGCACCAAGGTCAGTGGGAGGCCGCGCAGCGCGGCATCGCGCGCCGCCCAACAGACCGCCGAATTCGAGGCGGGCGACCCGTCGACTCCGACCACGATGCCATGACGTTTGGGTGTGGACATTTGTTCTCCCTCAACAAGTAATTGCAACGGTAGTGACCACGCGGTGGTTGGTCGTGAGGCTTTAGTCCCCAACCGCATGGACATGCGACCTCAGATGCAACCCGTGGCGTCGAGGACGCGAGCGGCAGCCGACGATCACAATGGCGTTGGTGTACCCCGTTTTTCGTCTTGCTCGATATCGTCGACAGCAAGAATGAAGTAGCTTTCCTCTTCCTGGGCGAAGTGCAGACGCAACAGCGCATACAGTCCGTACAGGCACGCCAAGAGGTCGCCGACTTGGTCCTGCTGGATGCCGCCGGCGGCTTGGGCAAGGGCCAGATGGGTGCCGATGCGGTCGGACATCCGCCGGATTTCGGCGTGCATTCGACTCATGGTGGCGGTCGCTTCGCCGCTGCCCAGGGGGCGCGCCAACGCCGGGTAAAGCTGAGTTTCCTCGGCGTCCTCGTGCGGCAGAATTCGTTCGGTCAGCAAGGTATGCACTGCCCCCAGCGACTCCAGGGCCGCACCAGGCGGACCGGAGACCAGTTCGTCGGCGGTGGCGCGCAGCCGTCCGACGGTGTCGCGAAGCCGGTCGTGTTCTGCGGCGAAGCGGTGCAGCAGCTGCTCGGTGCCCGCGGCTAACGACACGTCGGTGGCGGGGTCGCCGCGCAGCGCACGCAGGGCGTTGAGGATGACGGCCAGATCGATACCCTCTTGCAGCAGTGCCCCGGCTGCGGGCGGCAACCAGCCCAGTGCGGCAATCCCCATGGCCATCAGTGACAGGGTCATGCCGACGACCGCGCTTTGTACGGCGATGCGACGTGACCAGCGTGCGATGTCCATCGCGTCGGCCAGCCGGTCCAGCCGATCGGTGGTGAGGACGATGTCGGCGGCTTCCGACGAAGCGGTGGCCCCGCGCCCACCCATGGCCACCCCGACGGTGGCCGCGGCCAGCGCCGGAGCGTCATTGACGCCGTCGCCCACCATCACCGTGACCGCGCGTGCGGTTTCGGCACGCACGGCAGCGAATTTGTCGGCCGGAGTCTGGTCGGCATAGACCTCATCCAGACCCAGGATGGTGGCCACCTCGCGAGTCGGTTCGGCCCGGTCGCCGGTGAGCAGGATCAACCGGGTGAATCCGGCCTCGCGCAACCGCCGCACCGTGCGCGGGGCCTGCCAGCGCAACGGATCCCGCAACAACAGGGCACCCGCCGGCTCACCGTCCAGCCACACCCAGGCGATCGCTGCGCCGTCCAGCCGCGCCCGGTTGAGTACCGACTCCACCCACGGGCCGGTGACGGTGTCCGCCGGCAACTTGCCGACCGACACTCGACGCCCGTCGACGGTCGCGGCCACACCGTGGCCCGGCTGCTCGACCACATCGGTTGGCAGCGACAGCTGCAGGCCCCGGTTGAGCGCCTCGGTGACGATGGCCTCGGCCAGTACATGCGGGGAGAATTGGTCGGCCGAAGCGGCCAGCCGCAACAGGTCGGCCGCGTCGACACCGGGCGTGACCGGCAGATCGATGACCGCCGGTCGTCCCATGGTCAGGGTGCCCGTCTTATCCATCGCCAAAGTCGTTGCGTGCCCTAGGTTTTCCAGTGCGCCGCCGCTGCGGATGACCACTCCGGCACGCGACGCCCGGGATAGACCGGCGACGATCGCCACCGGCGCGGCCAGCAGTAGCGGGCATGGGGTGGCGACTACCAGGACCGCGACGGCTCGCACGGCCGACCCGCTGACCAGCCAGGCCACCCCGGCCAATAGCAGTGTCAGCGGCAGGAACCAGGCCGCAAACCGGTCGGCCAACCGGACGATCGGCGCGCTCTCGGCGCCGGCTTGCTGCGCCATCCGCACGATGCCGGCGTATGTACTGTCGTCGGCGCTGGCGGTGGCACGAACCTCGAAAACGCTGCCCGCGTTGACCACACCGCTACGGACGGGTTCACCGACCGCCCGTTCGACCTGCAGCGACTCCCCCGTCAGCGCCGACTCGTCCAGAACTGCCACCAGGTCGACGATTCGGCCGTCCACCGGGACGACCTCGCCGGGGCCGACCACCAAGGTGTCGTTGACCGCCACCTCCGCCAGCGGGATCACGCTGACCTGGGTTCCGACCCGTCGCCGCGCGAACCGCGGAGCACGTTCGAGCAGACCTCGCAGATCCCGCGAGGCCCGGCGCTCGGCGGCAGCGTCGAGCGCCCGGCCACCGGCCAGCATCACCGCGATCAATGCGCCTGCCAGATACTCGCCAACCAAAAGGGTGCCGATCAGCGACAGCACCGCGACGACGTCCACGCCGACGCGTCCTCGACGCAACGCGACCACTACCCATACCAGCGCGGGCATGATCGCCACCGCGGTGGCCGCAATCCAGCAACTATCGGCCAGCGTCGGCCTGCCGATCAGCCAGGCGACCCCACCGGCGGCCAGGCCGCTGACCGTGAGCACCACCATGCCCAACTCAACCAGCCAACGCAGCCGCCACATCCGTAGGCCCCCCGCGGTTTCCGCGCCAGCGACCATCGCCGAACCCCGTAAATTGTTGCCGAATAAGGTATTTCACGCACTCCTATGCCGGGCGTGCCACGATCACCGGCGCACAGACCGAGTGCACAACCGCGTTGCCGACCGAACCCAGCAGCATGCCGGTCAACCCGCCGCGGCCGTGGCTGCCCACGACTACCAGCTGAGCGGTTTGCGACTCGTCGATCAGAGCGCGACCGGGGTGATCGAGAACGACCACCCGGTTCACCTTGACATCTGGATAGCGTTCCTGCCAGCCCGCCAGGTATTCGGCCAGGCTGCGCTCGGCTTCTGCTTGCCAGTCCAGCCACGGCAGCTGATACACCGCGATATCGCTCCATGCGTGCAATGCAGTGAGTTCCACACCCCGGCGCGACGCTTCGTCGAATGCGATGGCCAGCGCAAGCTCGGAGACCGGCGAGCAATCGATGCCCACCACAACTGGGGCCCGATTGGACCGCGGCAGCCACGAAGCCTCGTCGCGGATGACCGCGACCGGGCACCTGGCGCTGTGCACCACACCCGAACTCACCGAGCCCAGCAGGGTCCGCTCGACCGCGCCGCGCCCGGTGGAGCCGACGACGACCATCTCGGCATCGTCGGACATCTCGACGAGCGTCGGTACCGGAGGCGAACACTTCATTTCGTGGGTCATCGCGATCGGTCGTTCGGTTGCCGCGACGTCTTCGGCGATCTTGACCGCCTGCTCGAGCACCTGACGGCCATCTTCCTCCTGCCACAACGCAATTCCGTTCGGCATGGGCATCTGCGGATAGGTGGGCACGAATGCTCGCAGCATATGGACCACAGTCAGCGGGACGTTGCGCAGCGCCGCCTCGTGCGCCGCCCAATAGACTGCGGCATTCGATGCGGCGGATCCGTCGACGCCGACGACGATGCCATAACGCTTCAAGGTGGTGGACATGTTGCTCTCCTTAGTCCGTCACCCAAAACGCTATTGCGGGAATTCTCGCCAGGCTGGGGCCTTTAGTCCTCTAACGGGTAGCCCTGAGACCCTCATCGACCGCACGGGGTAGATCGCGGCTCATGCCGGTGGCATCGTCACAAGGGTGACCGAATGGCCAGCCACCATCGATGGGCGTTACCACGACGCGGTCGTCTTCGACCTCGACGCAATGGTATTCACCGATACCGCCTCGGGCCGCGTTCGCGCCTTCGACTCAACCGTCCCCTTGCTGCGCCAGCTGCGCACCGTTGGTATCGCGACCGGCGTCTACTCGCGCAGCGGCAACTGCACGCAACTGTTGCGCGAGGCCGGCATCAACGAACTTGTCAACGTGACCGCCGGCGACGCCGCCGGACGACTCAATCAGGCGGTCCTGATCGCGGTAGCCAACCGGCTGGGCAGCCGTCCCGATCGCTGCGTCGTCGTCGCCGACGACGAGTCCGGGGTTCGGCTCGGCAGCTACGGCGGATTCAACCTGGTATTCGGTCTCGACCGCACCGGACACGTCGACGGACTCATCTCCTGCGGAGCCGATGCGGTGATCGGCGACCTGGCCGAAATCTCGGTGCGCAGCGGTGACGCCGGCATCTCGGCCATTCCCGATGCCCTACGCAGCTACACCCAGATAAAAGAACTGATGAACGGCCGACGACCGGCAGTGTTCCTCAACGTAGACGCAACCTTGTCCGAGATCATCGATCACCCCGAGTCGACAGGGCTGGTCGCCGACGCCACCGAGGCGCTGCAATTGCTGGCCAAACGCTGCCCCGCGGTATTGATCAGCAGCTGGGAATTGGCCGATATCCGGGAGCGGGTCAATGTCGACGAACTCTGGTTTGCCGGTAGCCACGGTTTCGAACTGGTCACCCCGGCCGGCGCGCGGCACGAGAACCGGGTGTCCACCCCGTCGACGAACACATTGGAAAGTGCGGCGGCGCAACTGAACCTAGAGCTGAGCGGCACGCCAGGGATACTGGTGGAGCTCAAGCGGTTCTCGGTGGCCGTGCATTACCGCAAAGTCGATCGTGAGCACATCGACAGCGTGATCGCGGCGGTGCGCCGACTCGGGCGCTCCCAAGGCTGGCGGGTGACGATGACCCGCAAGACGATTGAACTCTATCCGAACATGGCTTGGGACAAGGGCAAAGCGCTGGAATGGATGCTCGGACACCTTTCCGGAAATGACGGCGCTGCCGATTCTGCCACCGTTTTGCCGATCTACATCGGCGACGATATCACCGACGAGGATGCGTTCGACGCGGTCCGCTTCGACGGCGTGGGAATTGTGGTGCGTCACGACAAGAACCGCAACCGGCCCTCTGCCGCCTCGTTCAGTCTCGAAAACCCGCTCGCGGTAGTGCAATTCATTCAGGTCCTGGCCGAAGACTTACGAGATGCCGCGGCCCATCCAAGCGACGAATGGGAACTCGTCTACCAAGGATACGATCCCGATACCGAGCCGCTGCGCGAGTCATTGTGCACGATCGGCAACGGCTACGTCGCCACCCGCGGTTGCGCACCGGAGGCGACGTCCGCAGCGAGGCACTATCCCGGCACCTATGCGAGCGGCGTATACAACACGCTGACCGATCGGATCGCCGGCCGGGCCATCGAGAACGAAAGCCTGGTCAACCTGCCCAACTGGCTGTCATTGACGTTCCGGATCGACGGCGGCCCTTGGTTTTCCGTCGACGACGCGGAGTTGATGTCCTATCGTCAGAGTTTCGACCTGCGGCACGCGACACTCACCCGGACACTGCGCTTCCGCGACACCGCCGGCCGAATCACCACGCTGACGCAGCAACGGTTCGCCTCGATGGACCAGCCCCACGTACTTGCCATGCGCACTGTCGTCAACGCCGAGAATTGGTCGGGCACAGTCGAATTCAGATCACTGCTGGACGCAACCGTGGGCAACACCCAGGTGGAGCGGTATCGTTCGTTGTCCAGCATCCACCTCACCGACTCTGAAATAGAAGAAATAGCACCGGGCTCGGTGCTACTGCGCACTCGAACTTCGCAATCATGTATAGCGATTGCGGTTGCCGCGCGTACTACGTTGTGGCGCGACGACGATATCCCGGTGGATGCTCATTACACGGTGGTCCGCGAACCCAACCGCGGCGGCCACGATGTTCCGGTGACGCTGTCGGCCGGACAATCGATTGCCTGTGAGAAAGTTGCTGTCATATTCACCGGCCGAGACGCCGCCATTTCCGAACCGTCCAGCACCGCCTGGCATTATCTCGACGAAGCCGGCCGCTACGGTGAACTGCACCAGCAACATGCCCGCGCCTGGGCGCGGCTGTGGGAGCAGTGCAGCATCGGCCTGCTGGACGGCACCAACTCACTGCGGGTGCTGCGCTTGCATTTGGTGCACCTGCTGCAGACCATTTCACCGCATACCGCCGAACTGGACGCGGGCGTCCCGGCCCGTGGCCTACACGGGGAGGCCTACCGGGGACACGTCTTCTGGGATGCGTTGTTCATCTCTCCGGTGCTGAACATGCGGATGCCGAACGTGTCGCGGTCGTTGCTGCTGTATCGGCATCGCCGGCTTCCCGAGGCCCGGCGCGCGGCACACAAGGCGGGTTATCTGGGTGCGATGTTTCCCTGGCAGTCGGGCAGTGATGGACGTGAGGTAAGCCAGGAGGTCCACCTCAATCCGCAGTCGGGCCGGTGGAATCCGGACGCCAGTGCGCGCGCACACCACGTCGGCCTCGCCGTCGCCTACAACGTGTGGCAGCACTACCAGGTAACCGGTGACCATCAGTATCTCGTCGACTACGGGGCCGAGACGCTGGTCGAGATCGCCCGTTTCTGGGTGTGCCTGGCCGACTTCGACGACGGTCTGGGCCGCTACACGATACGAGGAGTCATCGGTCCTGACGAGTTCCACTCCGGCTATCCCGGCCGTGAGTACGACGGGATAGACAACAACGCATACACCAACGTCATGGCGGTTTGGGCGATCATGCGGGCGATGGACGCGCTGGATCTGCTGCCGTTGCGCGATCGGCTGGCAATCGTCGGAAAGGTCGGGCTGACAACGCAGGAGCGCGACCGGTGGGATCTCGTGAGCCGGCGGATGTTCGTCCCGTTCCACGACAATGTGATCAGTCAGTTCGAAGGTTATGCGGAACTCAAAGAGCTGGATTGGGAGCGCTATGAGCAGCGCTACGGCAACATCCGGCGCCTCGATCGCATCCTGGAAGCCGAGGGCGACAGCGTCAACCACTACAAGGCGTCCAAGCAGGCCGACGCCCTGATGTTGTTCTATCTGCTCTCCGCCGATGAGTTGCTTGGCCTATTCGGCCGGCTCGGTTACCACTTCGCTCCCGAACAGATCCCAAAGACCGTCGAGTACTACATGGCGCGCACTTCGCACGGATCGACCTTGAGCGAGATCGTGCACTCGTGGGTATTGGCCCGCGGCAACCGCGATAACGCCATGGAGTACTTCGAACAGGTGCTCAATTCCGACATCGCTGATATCCAAGGCGGTACGACGGCCGAGGGCATCCATTTGGCGGCGATGGCCGGCAGCATCGACCTGCTGCAGCGGTGCTTCACCGGTCTGGAGACTCGCGACGACCGGCTGATTATCAACCCGCACTGGCCAACTGACCTGGGGTCGATCGAATTCCCATTCGTTTACCGGGGTCACCGCCTTCACCTCCGCATCAGCGGACGAACCGCCGATCTCACCGCCGAAGCAGGCAACGCCAGGCCGATCGAGATCGAATGCCGTGGCCGGGTGCAGCGCCTGCAGCCCGGGCAAGCCATCGCGGTTCACTAGCAGTTGCGAGATGACCATGGCAGGCAAAACCAGGGCCGAACGGCCCTGCTGGAAATCCGCTGCCGCAGATAGCCTCTCGGGCAGATGATGCTGGAAATCCAGCCATGGGGACGGAGCAGCTGATGAGTGATCGAACGTCGCCGCGATCGATCGCGGTAGGCATCGACGGTTCAACCGCTGCCATCAATGCCGCGATATGGGCGGCCGCGGAAGCCCACAGCCGTGACATCCCCCTGCACCTCATCCATGCCATCGCCGAACAGCAAGCCGATGCGCCGCCGGACGAGATCAACCTGGACAGGCAATACGGTGAGACGGCACTGCGCGCGGCCTCGGCCGCGGTGCACGCCACGGGTCAGCCGGTCAAGGTCGAAACCGACATGGTCCTCGGCTCCCCGGCCGATGTCTTGATCGACGAATCATCCCACGCGGCAATGGTTTGCGTTGGCTCGGTGGGAATCGGTGTGCTGGCACGCAAACTGCTCGGCTCGACCGCCGAAGCCGTAGCACGCCACTCGCTCTGCCCGGCGGCGATCATTCGCACCGATCACGAATACGCCACGCGTACGGATTCGGACTGGATCGCCCTGGTCGTCGACGACGCGCCGGACAACGACGCAGTGCTCGAACACGGCTTCCGGCAGGCACGGCTACGTAATGCACCCATCTTGGCGTTGGGCGTGTGGCCGTGGGGTTTCGGTGAGATTCCGTACGAACAGCTGAATCACCGTCTCGGACAGTGGGTTTCCCGGTATCCGGAGGTGCACGTGCAGCCGGCTGCGGCCCGGCGGGGAGCCGCGACATTTCTCACCAGCACGCAGGAACCGGTTCAATTGGCCGTACTCGGCAGCGCCGACGCCGATCACGTCAGCAAAATCGTCGGTCCGGTCAGTGCCCATTTCGGCCACTCCGGGTGTTCGGTACTGGTGGTACGCGAATGAGTTCTCGCCTACCCGGCCGGGCTCGCCGTCACCGGTCGGGTAGCGGCGCCGTCCAGTAGACCCGGGTGCCGCCCTCGGGCGGGGTGATGATCTCGCAGGTGCCCCCGAGTTGTTCGGCGCGACGCGCCATATTGGCCAACCCGCTGCGGCGGCGGTTGTGGTCCGGCATGCCGCAACCGTTGTCGGTGATGGTCAAGGTGAACATGTCGGCGGCGACGACCTCGACGGTGAGTCGCGAGGCGCCGGAATGGCGAACGGCGTTGCTGATCGCTTCGGTGGCGACGGCCTCGGCCTGCTCAGCGAGTTCACCACCGATAGCGGTCATGGGCCCGTCGATGCGGACGGTGGTGACGATGTCGCGGTTCTCGGTGAGGTCGGCGATGACTTGCTGCAGTTGCTGCCGGAAATTGCCGTCGGCTACCGGCGTCGACTTCAGCCGGAAGATAGTGGTGCGAATCTCCTCGATGATGGTCTGCAGGTCGTCGAGCGTCCGATTGAGCCGAGTGGCGACTTCTGGCGAACGCGCCCTGGCAAGGGTTCCTTGCAAATCCATCCCGGTCGCGAACAGCCGTTGAATGACATGATCGTGCAGGTCGTGCGCGATGCGCTCGCGCTCCCCCAGAATCGTCAGCTGTCGCTCGTTCTCCTGGCCGGATGCCAGCATGAGGGCTATCGCCGCGTGCGTGGCGAACTGCTCTACCACGTCGAGATCGCTGTCGACGAAGGGCTGCTGGTAGGCGCCCCGAGCCAGCGCGATCACACCGGAACTTTCGTCATGGGCACGCAGCGGCATCACGATCGCCGACCGCTGCCCGACGTCGGTGAACGCCTGGATCGGATAACTCAATGACTCGGTGATCTGCGGTTGCCCTGAGCGAAAAACCTCACCCGTGGTAGAGCCGTCGACCGGAACCCGCTGACCGACCACCTCAGCCGCGTGCACTCCCACCGCGGCGGACACGACCAGCGTGTCGGTTTCGTCCGGCGGCAAGTCGGCGTCGACCGGGACGAGCACGATCGCCTGTTCGGCGTCGGTCAGCGCGCAGGCGCGCTCAGCGATGAGCTGTAGTGGCCGTAGCTCGCCCTCGGTGTTGGCCAGCAGGGCGGTAGTGATTTCCCGGCTGGCCTCCATCCACTTCACCGAAGTCCGTTCGCGCTCGAATACCTGCGCGTTGTCAATGGCGACGGACGCCGCGAAAGCCAAAGCACGCGCGGCGAATTCATCCGATTCGGAGAACACCCGGCCCGGCTCGACATGGGTCAGATACAGACTGCCGAAAACCGTTCCCCGGATCGTGATCGGTACTCCAAGGAAGGCACGCATCGGCGGATGGTGTTCGGGAAAGCCGACAGCGGCCGGATGCATGGTCAGATCGTCCAGCCGCAGCGCCGGAGTTTCGACCAGCGATACGCCCAGCACGCCCTTACCGACCGGCAGATGCCCGATCCGGTCAGCCGTATCGGGGTCTATTCCCCCGTGCACGAACGACAGCAAGGTGCCGTCAGTATCACGGACGGCCAGGGCGCCGTACGGAGCACTGGTCAGTTCCCTGGCTGCGAGGATGATGCGATGCAACGTCGCCTCCAGGTCGAGATCTGAACCGATCTCGACGATCACCCGCAGCAACTGCTCCATCTGATCGCGGGCTGCCAGCAACTCGTCGAGCTGTTGGTGCATTCGGTTCACGAGTCCGGGCTGACCGAGCCCAGCAAACACCGAGCCGGTTTGCTCGTTTGCCACCCGATACCTCCACGCGCATTGGGTTCAGCCGGCCAAGTCCCGCGGTCAGCCGAATGACTTCAGTGTAGTGGGCCGTCGCCCGACGACCAGGTTTGGCAAGACCAGCTAACTTTTGCTTTAGCTGCACGTATTAGTTGCCGGTACTCGGCGAACTCGACTTTCGGCCCAGCTTAGAAGCGAAAACCGCCGCTTGGGTACGCCTCTCCATGCCGAGCTTGGCTAACAATCGCGAGACGTAGTTCTTCACTGTTTTCTCGGCCAGAAACATCCGCGCCGCGATCTGCCGATTAGTCAAACCCTCGCTGAGCAGCCCAAGCAGCGTCCGCTCCTGCTCGGTCAATCCGGCCAATGGGTCCTGTTCCTCGGTACCGCCGCGCAGCTTGGCCATCAGGGCCGCGGCGGCCCGGTTATCCAGCAGCGATTTACCTGCTCCGACGTCTTTGATGGCCCGGGCCAGCTCCATACCCTTGATGTCTTTGACGACGTAGCCGCTGGCCCCGGCCAGAATCGCCTCGAGCATCGCTTCGTCGGAGGTGAACGACGTCAGCATGAGGCAGCGCAGGTCAGGAACCGCGGAAAGCAGGTCGCGGCACAGCTCGATTCCGTTACCGTCGGGCAGGCGCACGTCGAGCACGGCGACGTCGGGCCGCAACGCCGGAATCCTGGCCATCGCGGCGGACACCGAATCCGCTTCGCCGATGACTTCCAGTTCAGGGTCGCAGCTAAGCAGGTCGACCAGTCCGCGACGTACGACCTCATGGTCATCGACCAGGAAAACCTTAACCATTGCGAATCCTTCCGGCCGAGCATGCGAAGTAAAGTCCGCAGGTTATAGGCCAACCTCTCACATGTGACGATGCGCAAACAAGATGATCGGCACACGGCGCGGCAGCGGACTGGCCGAAGGGTTGCACAGCGAGACCCACCCACTAGCCCTGCGATGCGGCGCAGGGATGGCCGGACCTCGCAGATGTTCGTCCGGCACTACCGTCGACACAGCCGGCCCGATGCCGAGTGGAAGGCAATGTCGAAATCGTTGCCCCACTTGCTATCCCGGGCGGCGGTCGCTACTTGGGTCAATTCGGCCCGGGCTGCGATATCACCCGCGATATCGCACTTCAGAATCGCCTATTGGCACGCTTGCCGATACGCCTGTGGCTCATGTGACTTCGACACCGGCAAACGGCACCGGGCACTGCTAGTGCCGCAGCAGCAGCACCGAGCAATCCGGGTAGCCCAAAATGGGATGGCAGTTCGGCGTGACCAGACCTGGCAGCTCCTCGGCATCGGCCTGCCCCACCACCGCCAATCCGATTGCGCTGCTGTGAGTTTCAGCGCCCTTGGCGCCGGTGCCCGCGGCGACGATCTGGACGGGGACATCCGGATACCGGCGTACCCAGCTGTCCACGCGTCGATCGATCTGCCGAACGACTGCGTGGCGGCGGCGTCCTTCTTCCATTGCCTGGTGTACGACTTCGTCGTTGTCGGGATCATCGTTGAGAACCACGGCGATCACGCCGACGTCGGTCGGCGATCCGTCGGGATTGGTTCGGATGACGGCCACCGGACAGTGCGCCCGCGCCACCAACCCCGCGGCGGTGGGACCCAGTAATCCATCGGCCGCCCATCCCCGTCGCGCGGTGCCCACGCAAACCAAGGCGGCATCGCGCGACTCGTTTATCATCACCTCAACGGGATCGCCGGACAGAATCGCCGTTTCCACCTCGACCGGTCGACCTGCGTCCTGTACGGCACAGTCGGCCTGGGAGAGCGCCATTTCGCCCCGTTCAAGCTCCCAGTCGGAGGCGGGAGCCGATGCGGCGGCGTCACCCGAACGCCGCACGACATAAACGAGTCGAAGGGGCATCTGCCGGCTGATCGCTTCGTCGATCGCCCACTTAGCCGCGTTGACGGCGGCTTGCGTGCCATTGACGCCCACGACCACCGACTTGGCGTCCAGTTGGTTCATGTCGGCTCCCGGTTGGTTCCATTGGCTCAACGTCAGGCTATTGCGCCCATCGCCGGCTGCGCAGGAGTCGTTCGTCCTCACCTGCGCTGCCGTTCGTCCTCAACCGGCCAAGGAAGGACTCACACGTCGGCGGGCGCTGCGGCAACGACCTCCGTGGGATCGACGACTCGCTCGAACAAGTCCTCCACATCGGCCCGATCGCAGGCGGCGGTTCCGGGCGTCATCAGCATCGCCGCACCCGCTGCGATGCCTAGCCGAACCGAGTCGACCAGCGACCATCGGCGGCTGAGGCCCATGGTGATCGCGGCTACCATCGCATCACCGGCACCCACCCCGCTGCCGCTGGGCATCGAAACCGCCGAAAAGCGCTGTCCGCCATCGCGTGTCGCAAGCAAGGCGCCGTCGGCACCCAGGGACACTACTACCACTTGGGCACGACCGCGTTCGATGAGCTCTTGTGCGGCAGCCAATTGGTCGATCTCGGTGAGGAGGTCGCGTCCGACGCATTCCCGCAATTCCCGCAGGCTCGCCTTGAGCAGGAACACCCCCGAAGAAATGTGCCGCAGTCCGCCGCCGGAGGTGTCCAGAATCAGGACGGCACCCGCGTGCCGGCAAACGTCGGAAACCCGTTGGTAGTAATCGGCCGGCACCCCCGGGGGCAGGCTGCCGCTTGCTACCACAAAATCGGCCGATTCTGCGGCCGTCCGTAGCCTGCCCAGACATTCCTCTTGTTCCGCCGGTGTCAGCCGCGGCCCGGGAAGCACGAATCGGTATTGCCTGCCGGTGCTGGTCTCGTTGACAGTGAAGCTTTCTCGCGTCGCCTCCCCGATCGGCACATGCTGAAAGGGCACGCCGGCATTGCGCAGCAAAGCCGTGATGAGACCACCCGTGGGCCCGCCGGCCGGAAACACCGCCAACACCGACCCGCCCAGAACCCGCAGGATCCGAGCGACGTTGATGCCGCCGCCACCGGGATCGCGGCGCGGTGCACCGCAACGCATCTTGTCCATGGGCCGCACCACGCCGATGTCTGTGGTGATGTCGAGCGCCGGATTCATGGTCAGTGTGACGATCCGCGGTTCGGTCGCAGCCTGTCCTACCGGGCCCTCAAAGTCCGCTTCTACACTGATCATTTCGATTACAAGCCGCTCGGGTAGGTTTCCGGAGTTTCGCCGGCGATCCATAGACTCGTGGTCTCGAGAGGCTCGAGTGCGCGGGTCTTGTCGATGTGGATCATGGCATCGAACTGATCGGCAGGCCGGACGTGGAAGTAGTGGCTCTGGCGCTCGGTCGCGGGCAGATAGATCACCCCGATGGCGCGCCCGAGCCGGACGACGGCCAGCGGGTCAGCGGCCCGCGGGTGCAGCGCCGCCGATACGACGAAGGCATCCCTGCCGGTCTCGTGGAACAGTTCTTCGATGCTGCCGTTGAGCGCCGGCCGCACCATCTTCCGCTCGGCAATTCCGCCCCACTCACTGGCAGCCGTGACCGTGCCGGTGAAGGTGCTGAGCCCGATGAGGCGCGACTCGTCACCGTGTTGCTGTCGAACGAGCTGGCCGAGGGTGAGCTGTCCGTCGGACCCCACTTCGGTGGCCCGCGCATCCCCTACGTGAGAATTGTGGGCCCACACCACGATTCGGGCTCCGTCGCCGTGCCGGTCCAGGTGCTTCAGCAGCGCCTCCAACGTCTGCGCCATGTGCTTGTCGCGCAGATTCCAGGAGGTGACCCGCCCGCTGAACATGGCGCGGTAATACACCTCCGCGTTGCGGACCGTTTGTGCGTTCTGCTGCGCGTAGAACAGTTCGTCTTCGGCAAGCAGGCCGTCGCGCCGCGCATAGGCCAAAGCGTTGCGCTGCATGTCGATGAGTTGCTCGATCGCCTGACGCTCACATGAGGGTCCTGCGCCGAAGGCCGCCGAGAAGCCGTATGCCTGACCATCATCGGCTGACGCGTGGTCGAAGCAGGCATAGCGAGCGCGCGCCCGCGCCGCCGCATTCGAGTCGATGTCGTCGAGGTAGTTGATGACTTCCTGCATCGACCGGTGCAGGCTGTAGAGATCCAAACCGTAGAACCCGGCCTGTCGCGCACCGGTTGCCGCACACCGTTGGTTGCGCGCGCGCAGCCAGTCCACGAAGTCACGCACGACAACGTTGCGCCACATCCAGGCCGGAAATCGCTCGAAACCGCTCAGCGCTTCATCGGCGTTGCCGTCTGCGCCGACGCCGCGGACGTACCGATTGACCCGATATGCATCAGGCCAGTCCGCTTCCGCGGCGACGGCGCAGAAGCCCTTGTTCTCGATCAACCACTTCGTGATGGCGGCCCGCGCCTCGTAGAACTCGTGGGTGCCATGGGAACTTTCGCCGATCAGCACGATCCGGGCGTCCCCAATGATCTCCTCGAGCGTGTCATACGGCGGAAAACCGCCGGGAGCGTCGACCGCCACGCTGCGAATCACCTCCGCGGCGGTCGGCGCCGCCGCAGCGGTGATGGTGGACCCGACCGTCGGGGTCGACAGCAGCTGCCGGACTTCATCGTCGGTGACTTGGCGGAAGTCCCAAAAGGATTCGCCGACCGCGAGAAATGGAGTCGGCATCGACGCGCAAACCATGTCGTCGACCAAACCCGCGAATTCCCGGCAGGTGGATTCCGGAGCTGCCGGCACGGCGATCACGATGTGTGCGGGCTCGGCGTCGCGTAACGCCTGCACCGCGGCGAACATACTGGCTCCGGTGGCCAAACCATCATCCACCAGAATCACCGTCTTGCCGGTCACCACCAGCGGCGGGCGCCCCGCACGATAGGCGGCCTCGCGCCTGACCAGCTCGCGGCCCTCCCGCTCGGCGATGTCACGCAGCTGCTGGGGTGTGATTCGCAGTCCGCGCAATACATCGTCGTTGACGACGACGCGGCCGCCGCTGGCTAACGCGCCAACCGCGAACTCTTCGTGGTCGGGTGCGCCAAGCTTGCGCACGATGAACGCATCCAGGGGCGCCTGCAGCGCGGCGGCGACCTCCCACGCGACAGGTATTCCGCCCCGCGCCAAGCCGAGGACTATCACGTCCTCGCGGTTGCGGTACGCGCTCAGCAGTGTTGCCAACACCCGGCCGGCTTCGCGGCGGTCTCGGAATACCCGCCGCGGTGAGTGCCGGCTGAGCTTGGCTGCTGTGGTCATTTCACACCGGTATTCGGGCTAGTTCGGCGATTGGATCTGAACGCGCCGCTCGGCCGGCTTCTTCTGTGCGACGGCCACCGAAATAGTGAGTATGCCTTTGTCGTAGGTGGCCTTGATGTCGCCGTCGTCGGCCCCGTCCGGCAACGAGAGGGTTCGGACGAAGGAGCCGTAGGAGAATTCCGATCGGCCGTCGAAGTCCTTTTTCTCGCTGCGCTCTGCCTTAATGGTCAGCTGACCGTCGCGCACAGTGATATCGATGTCCTTTGCCGGGTCGACACCCGGGATTTCGGCGCGCACCTCGTAGCGGCCATCCTTCATTTCGTCTTCGAGCCGCATCGCGCGGGTATCAATGACCGGACGCAGACCGGCAAATGACGGGAACGCTGCGAACAAGTCCGGGAACTCCGGGAAGAGCGACCTCGACGCACGCTGTGCGGGAACCGTACTCATGATTGGCTCCTAATAGAGTTTGGTGGATTATCGATATCCATTCGACCAGTCAGCCACCGTCTCCGACAGGGACCGAAGTCCCCCTTTTCGAGGCCATTAGTCGATCGCATTGCTGACCGGCCCGCGTCCGGCGAGCTTGGCCGATATGGCTCATGACACTGTCAAGCAGCAGAACGTAGGCATCGCCGTCTTCGAAGAGACGGTCAAATCCCTCGCGTCGGAGAAACCCCTCAAGCCGCCGATCCAGCGTCCAATCGATATAGGTTTTATCGGCGTATGCGGATCTGAGAAATTGGCACGCAATTGCATCAATATCGAAATCAGTCAATGTCAACGGTCCACCTAGGCTGACTGTCATATCACTTCCCTGCGCCCAGATACGCTTTGAAAACTCTGGTCAGAACCATTGTTTCGGCGATAGGCGGCTCGCCAATAGGGTCAGAAGTCACCTTTGCCGCCGCAACCGCCAGCGGTAGATCTCGTCGACGCCCCAGACGGCCCATGGCATAGGCACCAGCATGAGCAGCATCCATGGATCGGGAGCCGCGGTATCGAAGACACATTGCAACGGGGGCAGGTAGATCACTGCGGCGGCAAAGATCAACTCGAACGCAATGCCGCTCAACACGAGTCGATTGGTCATGAAACCAACCGACTTCAGCGATGCCCACGCCGTTCGCGATGCCAGCGCCGTGCCGACCTGACACGCCACAATCGCCGCGAAGGACATCGTCGTCGCCTGCAAATACGTTCGATGCAACGGTGTTCCCACTCCGGTGGGAGCTGCCGGATGCCAGCCGCCGTGCAGCAGCACCGCCAGAAATGCGGCCATGACCGCCACCGCCGAGACCGTTCCCATCAATCCCCAGGCCCGCCAGAGCAAGCGGCGAGTGATGACATTCTCCGATTGCGAGCGTGGTGGCTGTTCCATCAAACCCGCCTCGGCCGGTTCGCGGCCCAACGCCAGAGCCGGCAGCGTCTCGGTGCCCAGATCCACCGCAAGGATCTGCACCACGGTCAGTGGCAGCGGGACGGCGCCACCGGAAAGTGCGAAGACGAGAAACGGTACGACCTCGGGCACCGCGTGGGCGAAGATATACATCACGAACTTTCGAACGTTCGCGAAAACTCGTCGCCCTTCGCGAATGCCTGCTCCGATCGTCGCGAAATTATCGTCGGTGATGACCACCATGGCCGCCTCGCGGGCGACGTCAGTCCCGCTGCGGCCCATGGCGACACCGATGTCGGCGCGACGCAGCGCCGGTGCGTCGTTCACGCCGTCACCAGTCATCGCCACCACCAAACCCAACTGATGCAGCGCATCGGCGATGCGCAGCTTGGCCTCTGGCAGCACCCGAGCGAAGATGATCTCGTCTCCGCTGGTAAGCAGTTCGTCGAGCTCGCGCTCGCTCATCTGGTCAAGTTTCTCGCCGTCAATCACCTGCTGGGCGTTGATGCCGACCTGACGTGCGATCTCGGCGGCGGTACGGCCGTTGTCCCCGGTCACCACATGCACGCGGATCCCCGCGCTGTGGCACTCATTCACCGCCGCAAGGACTTCGGGTCGCGGCGGGTCCAGCATGCCAATCAGCCCAAGGAGATTGAGCTGGTCTTCGGCCTGCTCCCGGGCGAGATCGGGACTTTCGGTTGTCAAGTCGCGGCTGGCGATCGCGAGCACCCGCAGTCCACGTTCGGTCATGCCGTCGACTCGCTGTTGCCAACGTCGGCCGGCCTCGGGCGCCAAGGTGCAACGCGGCAGGACTTGTTCGGGCGCCCCTTTGGTATGCAGGACCTTTCGCTCGGCCACCCCGTCGAGTGTCGACATGCGCATGAGTTGAGGTTCGAAACGAAACAGCTTGAGGCGCTGGTTATCCCGCTGTGCTACGTCGATCGACAACCCCGATGAAGCGGCGTGGTCGAGAAGTGCTATCTCGGTAGGATCCCCCATCCGATCGCCGTCGTAGGTGGCGGTGGTGCAAAGCGCCGCCGCGATCAGCAACGGCTCGCTGGCGCCGACGGGTTCGACCTCGACCACTCGCATCTTGTTCTCGGTCAGCGTGCCGGTCTTGTCGGTGCAAATGACCGCGGTGCATCCCAGTGTCTCGACCGACGACAGCCGTTTCACCACAGCGCCAACGCGGGCCAGCGAGCGCGCACCGGCGGCCAGCGCCAGCGTGATGGTGGGCAGCAGCCCCTCGGGAACATTGGCCACCAGTAACCCGATGGCGAATAAGAACGCGGCGCCAAGGCTGAGACCGGCGAAAAAGCCCAGGGGTAGGAACAACAGCCCCACCGCGATCGCAACGCCGGCGATCATCCACGCCACTCGCCGAACCTGACGCTCCAGCGGGCTCATGTCGGAGCGCACTTGCCGCGACAGCGTGGCGATCCGGCCCAGTTCGGTGTGGCTGCCGGTGTTGCGGACGATCCCGACAGCCGATCCGGCAACACACGTTGTTCCGCTGAATACCAACACCTTTGAGTCGAGCGGACGCTGGGATTCGCCGGCATCGCCGGCGCTGCGTTCGACCGGTGTCGACTCTCCGGTGAGCGCCGACATGTCGACTTCTACGCTCCCCTTAATGAGGCGCACGTCGGCCGAAATGCGCTCGCCTTCGTCGATGAACAACACGTCGCCGGGAACCAGTTCGCGCGCTAGGACCTGAACACGATGGCCGTCGCGCTGAATCCAGGCCCGTTGGGGCAGATACGCGCTCAGCGCCTCGACGGCGTGCTCAGCGTGCTGTTCCTGGAAGAAGGCCACCAGCGCGTTGAGCACGATGACGGCGAAAATGGCGATCCCCAACACCATTGAGCCCGACACCAGCGCAAGAACAGCTGCCAGCCACAGCAGCAGCGCCAACGGATGGCTGAACTGCCGCAGCAACCCGGCCAGGCGTCGTTGGGGGCCGGCCGCCGGCAGCTCGTTGGGTCCATATACCTCGCGTCGGCGTGCCGCTTCACGTGACGTGAGTCCCGTTTCAGGACAGGCATTCTGAGCGCTAACGATGAATCTCCACTACATCGCTGAGCGGCCGCCGCGGCGTCGGCTGCCGGCTCTTGCCGGAAAGCTCGATACCGACCCGGATCAAGACCTGAGGCATCGCTTCGGTGGCGCGTATGAGCTGCCGCACCATGTCGCGGCTGTTCTTCACCTCGGTGAGGTGCGATACCGGGCAGGTTGCCAGTCCGGCCATGGTGCACTCCAACAGGACCGAAGAGAGCGCCTGGCCGCAGTTCAACGCATCCATACGCGTGTCGGCGGGCGTGGTGAGCAAGAGGATCTTCGCCTCGTCTTGCCCGCTGGAGGCACCGCGCTCCTGGTACCACCTGGGCGGAAACCGGCGCTGCACATCGACCCGGCGGGCCTGTGACTCCGATAGCAATGCGCTGTGCGGTATCCCGTCAGACTCTCTGGAAGGTTCAGTCCACCAAGTCAATTCGTGCTGATATTCGTCGTCGTACCGGCGTAGCGACTCAGCGAGAAGCGACGCCGCCGCGAGTTGCGGGCGCACCTCGTCAGGCAGAACTTCGAGTGCGGCCAATTCGCTGTCGTAGCAACTGAAGAGCAATGGCTCGAATGACGACCAGTCCTTCGGTGCGCGAAACGGACGCCGATCGGTGCGGCGCTGCGAAATCGCCTTGGCTCGGTCGCGCCGGGCCTCGGCGACGGAGTCCAGGTGTGCGAAGTCGATCGCGGCGAGATGATCACGATTGTTCGGGTTGGGCAGGTAGTCGACCTGGCAGTCCCAGCCGGCCGCGGCCATGGCGACCCTGAAGTGGTCCAGTACTGCCCCGCAGCTGATGATCGCTTCGCGGCCCGAGCTGTCGGCTTCGCTCACGATTCGGTGCGGGTCAGCGAACAGGTCCACACTGGTGTGTGCAACGATCCACCGCCAGGGCTGACTGTTGTGCAGAGAAGGAGCTCGGCACGCCAATTCCAGTGCCTTACTGATGACTTCGGTATCCACCATCGTTCGAGTCATTGCTCACGCCCCTCCCGCTGTCTGCTCTCAGCACCGCTCACAGATGTTGACGATCCACGACCAGCACCGAGCAGTCCGCGTTGTGCAGCACCGCATTGCCCGTCGGCCCCACCAGTTGCTCTAGCTGCTCGCGGTTGCGAATGCCGACAACGACCAACCGCACCGTTCGCCGGTGCTCGGACAGGTAGTCGAGCAAGGTGCCATGCCACACCGCGGCATCGATGCCGACGTCCGGGTAGTGCCGCCGCCACCGCGCCAGGCGGCGGTCCAAGTGGCATAGCATCTGGTGATCGCCGTCCTCGCTGCCGACTTGCGCGCCGAAGCCACCGCCCGACCCGTGGCGGTAGCTCACCACTACCCGAAGGGGCAACTGGCGCAGCCGCGCTTCCTGAATCGCTGCACCCATCACCGCATCGTTGTCGACCGACCCGTATGCGTCGACGACGATCCACTGGCCATCACGCGCCTCGTGACCTCCATGGCCGCGAATGATGGCCACCGGGCAATGCGCCGATGCCGCAAGCGCGGTCGCGGTTGAACCCGCCCGCTCCGGCCGGAAGTGGTGCAGGCCGACGGCACCGACGCACACCATGGCAGCAGACGCCGAAGCCCGGATCAACGACACGATCGGGAACTCCTGGTCGATCTCGACTTCGATCTTGACCGGCTTCTCCTCGGCCTCGACGGCCATCGAGACATAGCGAACCGCGTTTTCTGCGATGGACAGTTTGCGGGCCGCCCGTTCCACGCGGTTCTGCGGCGTATCGTCCGGTTCGATCGCATAAACCAGGCGCAAAGGTAAGTCGCGGCTCACCGCTTCATCGACCGCCCACAATGCCGCCTGGATTGCCGTCCGCGAGCCATCGATGCCGACGACGACGGACGGCGAAAGTGATTCATTCACAGCCATTTCCGGGCCACCTCACGCACTTCGCATCAAGGTCTTGTTGATCCGCTCCTGAGCCGCGGTCATCTGCCGATCCGCCAGAAACAGGTAGGCGACGAACTCGCTGTGGTAATTGGTCTTCGCCCCGGCAAGGGTGGACAGACACATGTGCGCGGCCGAATGAAAATCTTCGATGGCCCCCCGCAGCTCGGCCGTCAGCTCCGAGTCGGGCGAAGGCAACCGGGACTGCAGTTTGACCTCCGCGGCGTCGTGCAGGTGCAGACATGCCGGCTCCAAAGCCTCGGGAAAGCCGATCCGCGCGGCGCGTACCACATCCACGGACGCACGCTGCACCTCGGTGAAGTCGTCGCTGGCCCGCAGCCACCATTCCTGCAGCGGCGTCACCGCCGCGCTCACCGGATGCGACGAAGCCGCGCGCTTGGTCTCTCTTGCCGTAATAATGCCCGCGACAGCGCCGACGACCAGACAGATCAACACGACCGCCACTGTCACTGCGAGCCACTTGCGCCAGCGTCGCGCCCGGGGCGCGGGTGAGAGCAAGTTCCCGCCCATCCCCGGCCCGTCTTCTGGATAGCGGCTTTCGGGCCCGAACTGTAGATCGGTGTGCGTGCTCCGCATAACGCCGACCGTATGGAACCTCCACCGGTGGCGACAGGGTCGTTGGGCCGCAAGGTACGAGTCTTTGGTCCCAAGGAACCCTCGCCCGCCGCGACTGATGACTTTCGTCTCTATTGCGGCACCGAGTGCGCGGAAAACGATGAAGGTCTCCCGGCGACTGCAAAGGCAGTGAACCGCCGGCCACGCCGTTAGGACCCCTAATGGAACTCATCCGAAAGACAGCTCACGACCGCCGCGTGCGGCCGAACCTCACCGACTATCAGCAGACGCGGGCGCTGTTCGACTGGTCTGATGTGCCGGCATTGTGCGAAGGCATGGGAGCCGGCAAGTGCAATATCGCTTATGCCGCCGTGGAACGGCATGCGATGGGACCGGCCGCGAAACGCACCGCGCTGAGGTTTATCACCGACAAGGGCTGGGACGGTGCGATCGCCACCCGAGATCTCAGCTACGGCGAACTCGACCGTCTCACCAAACAATTCTCGAGCGTGCTGCGTTCGCTGGGCGTCAGCAAGGGCAACCGCGTCTTCACACTCATGGGCCGCATCCCCGAGCTCTACATCACCGTGCTGGGAGCGCTGCGAAACGGCTGCGTCGTCTCTCCGTTGTTCTCGGCCTTCGGCCCGGAGCCGATTGCGACCAGGGTGAACATCGGGCAAGCCGATGTCCTGGTAACCACCAAGGCGCTTTACGACCGCAAGATCGCCAAGGTACGCAACCGATTACCGTCGCTGCGATACGTGCTGATCATCGAGGACAAGACCGACGGCCAGCCGTCCGGAACGCTGAACTTCTGGCATTGGATGAACGCGGCCGAGACGAACACACCGATCGAACCCACCACCGCCGATGATCCGGCGCTGTTGCACTTCACCAGCGGCACCACCGGCACGCCGAAAGGCGCCTTACACGTACACGGCGCGGTCGCAATGCATTACATGACCGGCTTGTATGCGCTCGACTTGCATCCCGACGACACCTATTGGTGCACAGCCGATCCCGGCTGGGTCACCGGAACGTCGTACGGCATCATCAGTCCGCTGCTGCACGGGGTCACCTCCATCCTCGACGAGGCGGAGTTCGATGCCGAACGGTGGTATGCGATTTTGCAGGACCAAGGTGTTTCGGTGTGGTACACGGCCCCCACCGCGATCAGGATGCTGATCAAAACGGGATCCGAACTGCCGTCGCACTACCAGTTCCCGCGCCTTCGTTTCATCGCCAGTGTCGGCGAGCCACTCAATCCCGAAGCGGTGTGGTGGGGAAAACGGGTGTTGGGCTTGCCAATTCACGACAACTGGTGGCAGACGGAGACCGGTGGCATCATGATCGCCAATACCCCGGCGTTCGACATCAAGCCCGGGTCGATGGGCCGGCCGCTGCCCGGGGTGGACGCATATATCGTGCGGCACAACGATGATGGCACCTCGACGGTCGTCGACGAACCCGGGGTCGAGGGCGAACTCGCGATCAAACCGGGCTGGCCCTCCATGTTTCGCAGCTATCTGGATGCCGAGGAGCGCTACCAGAGGTGCTTCGAAAACGGGCTTTACCTGACCGGAGACCTGGCCAAGAAAGACGCCGACGGGTACTTCTGGTTCGTCGGACGCAAAGACGACGTGATCAAGTCCGCGGGACACCTCATCGGCCCCTTCGAAGTCGAAAGCGCACTCACCGATCATCCGGCAGTGGCCGAAGCCGCGGTGATCGGCAAACCTGATCCCACCGTCGGCGAGCTGGTCAAGGCCTTCGTCACCCTCAAAGACGGTGTCGTCTGCGACGAAGAGCTGCGGCTGCAGTTGCTCGGTCACGCACGCAAGCGCCTCGGAGCGGCGGTGGCGCCCAAGGAGATCGAGTTCGTCGAGTCGTTGCCGCACACCAGTAGCGGCAAGATCATGCGGCGGCTATTGAAGGCACGCGAACTGGGGCTGCCCGAAGGCGATACCTCCACGATCGAGCAGCACGTTAATCACCAGGCCGAGGGAGTTCCGTCATGACCGATGCCAAGCTTGCGCACGAACTCATGTCGGATATGGTTCGCGTGCGCCGCATGGAGGAAAAGTGCGCAGAGCTCTACAGCGCAGCGAAGATTCGCGGATTTTTGCATCTGTATGTCGGAGAGGAAGCCGTCGCCGCAGGCTCACTGAGTGCGCTCACCGACGATGACGCGGTCGTGGCGACATACCGTGAGCACGCGCATGCACTCTTGCGTGGTATCCCGATGACTTCGATCATGGCCGAGATGTACGGCAAACAGGAAGGCTGCTCACGCGGACGTGGCGGGTCGATGCACCTATTCGATGCGTCCAGGCGCTTCTACGGTGGCAACGCGATCGTCGCCGGCGGCCTGCCATTGGCGGTAGGAATTGCACTCGCCGACGCAATGCTTCAGCGTCGCCGGGTCACCGCATGCTATTTCGGTGACGGCGCGGTGGCCGAGGGCGCATTTCACGAGTCCTTGAACATGGCTGTCCTGTGGCACTTGCCGGTGCTGTTCTGTTGTGAGAACAACCTTTACGCGATGGGAACCGCATTGGACCGGGCACAGTCGCAGACCGATCTCACCCTCAAAGCGGCGGCATACCGGATTCCGACGCTGGCTGTCGACGGAATGGATGTCCAGGCCTGCCATGCCGCCGCCCAGCAGGGTGCCGAGCACGTCCGCAGCACCGGTGGGCCCTTCTTCCTCGAGTTCCGCACCTACCGGTTCCGGGCGCATTCGATGTTCGACCCGGAGCTGTACCGGGACAAGGCCGAGGTCGAGCGGTGGCGCGAGCGCGATCCGATCCAGTCGTTCATCAAGCAGTGCCTGCTGGACGGCACGATGTCCGAAGACGACGTGCGTGGCATCGAAGATGCTGCGGCCGAAGAGATCCAGTCCGCCGTGGCGTATGCCGAGGCGGGGACATGGGAGGACACAGCCGATCTCGAGCGCGACGTGATGACGCCCTCCCCTTGCGACGAATGGAATACGCTCGAACAACCGACACCGGAGCCGGCACGATGAAAACCACCTATCGAACCGCAGTACACGACGCGATCCGCGATGCCCTGCGCGAGGACGAACGTGTCGTTCTCATGGGTGAGGACGTCGGACGCTACGGCGGCACATATGCGGCGTCCAAGGGACTACTCGAGGAGTTCGGTCCGGAACGGGTGCGCGACACCCCGCTGTCGGAACTGGGCTTCGTCGGTGTCGGAATCGGTGCGTCTCTCAACGGACTCCGTCCGATCGTCGAAGTGATGACGGTGAACTTCAGCCTGCTGGCACTCGATCAGATCGTCAATACCGCTGCGGCCCTGCGTCATATGTCCGGCGGGCAGTTCTCGGTCCCCCTCGTCGTCCGGATGGCCACCGGCGCCGGACGCCAGCTCGCCGCGCAGCATTCGCACAGTCTGGAGCCGTGGTACGCGCACATACCCGGCATCAAGGTGCTGTCTCCGGCCACCGTCGAGGACGCATACGGCATGCTCGGCCCGGCATTGGCCGACCCCGACCCGGTGGTGATCTTCGAACACGTTCAGCTCTACAACACCTCCTGCGACATCGATGCTCTATCCCCTACCGATATCTCTCGGGCAGCGATCCGCCGCACCGGCGCCGACGTGACCGTGGTGGCCTACGGCGGATCGCTCCCCAAAGCACTCGACGCCGCCAACGAGCTGTCGCTGGCCGGGATCGATTGCGAGGTAATCGATCTGCGCGTGCTGCGACCGCTTGACGAGGGCACCATTCTGGAATCGGTCGCCAAAACACACCGCGCCGTCGTAATCGACGAAGCGTGGCGCAGCGGGAGCCTGGCGGCCGAGATCATGGCTCGAATAATGGAGGGCGCTTTTTACGAGCTGGACGCGCCGGTTGCCCGCGTGTGCAGCACCGAAGTGCCGATGCCCTATGCCAAACACCTGGAGCAGGCGGCTCTGCCGCAGGCCGCCGATATCGTGGCCACCGTGCATGGACTATTCGGAGACCGGCAATGATCGAGTTCACCATGCCCTCACTGGGTTCCGATATGGACGAAGGCACCTTGGTCGAATGGCTGGTGAAACCCGGCGACAAGGTGGCGCGGGGCCAAATAGTGGCAGTCGTCGACACCACCAAGGCCGCAGTCGAGATCGAATGCTGGCAAGAGGGAACGGTCAGCGAACTGATCGTGCCCGTCGGTGAAACCGTCCAAGTGGGAACGGTATTGGCCACGCTGACCGGAGCCGGCGAGGCGGTCGCCAAGCCTCCCGCCCAGCGCACCGGCCCGGCGAAGAAGGCTACGACAACGACAGGCGCGACAGGAGCGCCCGAGGAGCCGGCGAAAGCCGCTCCCACGACGGCCGCACGGCGGCGTCGCTGGGTCTCACCGGCTGCCCGCCGCCTGGCTCAAAGTCTCCGCGTCGACATTGCGGGCGTTACCGGCTCCGGGCCGCAAGGAGCGGTCACCATCAGCGACGTCGAGCATGCGGCCGCCTCTGCTGAGCAACCGGCCGCCAAGCCGAAGTCGAAGTCGTCGCCGGCTGAGCGCGCCGCCCAGATGCGAAAGTCGATCGCGGCGGCGATGAGTCGGTCCAAGCGGGAGATTCCGCACTACTACCTGGCCGATGAAATCCTCCTTGAGCACTCGTTGACGTGGCTGAGTGCGCGAAACGCGCAGCGCTCCATCGACGAACGGGTATTGCCCGCCGCCCTGTTGCTGAAAGCCGTCGGCGTCGCAGCACAGCGGTTCGGTGAGTTCAACGGATTCTGGCGCGAAGACGGCTTCGAGCCGGCTACCAAAGTCCATGTGGGCGTAGCAATCTCGTTGCGCGGCGGCGGGCTCGTGGCGCCGGCTATTCATGATGTTCCGGACAAGAAGCTCGACGAGTTGATGGACGACCTCACCGATCTGGTCGCGCGGGCACGCTCCTTCTCGCTGCGCAGCTCGGAGATGTCCGACCCGACCATCACGGTTACCAACCTGGGCGACAAGGGCGTCGACACCGTCTTCGGCGTCATCTACCCGCCTCAGGTGGCTCTCGTCGGATTCGGCCAGCCGGCTCCACGGGTGTGTGTCATCGACGGCGGTATCCGAGTGGTCACTACCGTGCAGGCCACCCTCGCCGCCGACCACCGGGCAAGCGACGGTCATCGCGGCGCCCTGTTCCTCACCGCAATCAACGAACTACTACAGCAACCCGACCTGCTAGAAAAGTGATGTGCCATGACTGAAAACGACACGCGCGACGTGATTTTGTCCGTACTGCAAAGCATTGCTCCGGAAGTCGAATCCGATGAGATCGAGGACGACATGCTGCTGCGCGATCAAGTCGATCTGGATTCCATGGACTGGCTCAACTTCTTGCGCGGAATTCACAAGCGCCTGCACATCGACATACCGGAATCGGATTACGCGACGCTGCGCACGCTGGCCGATGTGGTGAGCTACGCCGATAGGAAACGCTCCGCCGGCGTCGAACCTCAATAGCGAACGTAACTTTGGTCCCTGTCCGGCGGGACTTTTGGCCACCGATTTTTCCAGCCTTCGACAATAGGATGGTCACTATGAACATGCCGAACGAAGATGGCGTCACGATCCTGCCGGCGCAGGAGTGCTGGGATCTGCTGGCGGGTAGGACACTGGGACGGCTGGTGACCAGCGTCGACGGCCGGCCCGACATTTTCCCGGTCAACTACGCGGTCCAGGGCCGGACGATTCTGTTTCGCACCGCCGAAGGCACCAAGCTGGTCAGCGCCGCGATCAACAACTACGTGGTGTTCGAGGTCGACGACCACAACGTCGCCGAGGGCTGGAGCGTCGTCGTCAAAGGAACCGCACGCACACTTCGTACCGACGAAGAGATCGAGAAGGCCGATCGTGCCCAGGTACTGCCATGGACGGGCTACGAGAAATCGCACTATGTGCGGATCCGCCCCGAGATGGTCACCGGCCGGCGCTTCCAATTCAGCCCGGCGCCGACTGGGAAGTCGATCGACGCCTGACCCGTGAGCTTCACGCCTGCCAAACAGCAACGGAAGTAGGGCAAATGAGCAGCGCGCAGCAACAGCTACGGACGCGGATGTTGGCTCGCGTTCTCGGCCCGTTCTTTGTCATCGCCACCGCGACGACAGTCGCGCGCCCGGATATGCGGACCCTGCTTTCCGACTTCGAAGCCAGCACCCCGTGGCCGTGGATAACAGGCGCGCTCATGCTTCTGGCCGCCCTTGTCATCGTCGCGCTGCACCAGTACTGGCACGGTGCGGCGGCGATCACGGTGTCTGTGGTGGGCTGGCTCCTCGTATTGCGCGCGGTGTTGCTCATGACCTTCCCGCAAGCCTTCATGTCGGCCACTGAAGCCGCATTCGAACTGACTCCCCTCTGGGTGGGTGTCGAGATCTCGATCGGCCTGGTCGGGCTTTGGCTGACCTTCGTCGGCTGGCGCCCGGAACCGAATCAGCCAGTGGCACAGGCCGAAACGCCCCGCAGCGGTGGGCCTTCTCAACGGTTAGCCGGCCGGGCCAGCAGGTAGACATCGACCAGCCGCGCCACATCGCCGGACGTAACGATGCCGACTACCTCACCACCGTCCATGACCAGGGCACGGCTGCGCGGACCGACCGGCGCCATCCGCTGCAGCAACGCGCCGAGCGGCTCCTGGGGTGCCGCGGTCGGCACCTCGCTCAGTGGCAGAGCGATCTGGCGAACGGTGGTCGCATCCCGTTGACCGGGCGCAAGATCGCGCAGCTGCTTCAGCGTGACCAAACCCATGATCGACCCGTCCCGCTCGGTGACGGGATACGACGAATGCCGATCGCCCAGCAGGTAACGCCGGATGAAATCTGCCACGGTAATCCAGCCGGGGGCGGTATGCGGTCGGGCGGTCATCGCGTCGCCGACGCGAACTCCGGCAAAGAGCTCCTGATTTGTTGCCTGAATCTCCTCCTCGCGCGCGGCGGCGAAGATGAACCAGCCGATGAACGCCAGCCAGATGCCACCGACGTAGGCGCCCGCCAGAAACTCAACCAGCCCCAGGGTGATCAGGATGAGTGCGACCACCCGCCCGGCGTGGGCAGCGCCGACGGCGGCGCGTGCTCTGTCAGGCGGCCACGTCACGGGGCAGGGTCGTTGCCAGGCTCCAGGTGAACAACCACAGGATCACCACCACGCTCCAGTGGACTTTTACCGTAAACCCGGCGATTCGTCCCACCGGGATGGCCTCACGCACCGTCGAACCTCCGAACCGCATTGGCAGCCAAGGAGTTTCCCTGCGCTCGGCGCTCCGACTGCTGCTTGACACCCAGCATCAATGCGCGCGTTCCCAGTGCGGTCAACGGCCTGAGCATTTCCAAGGCAATCACTTCCCCCGGGTAGCGCAAGGCGATTCGGGCCCGGACCAGAAGCCGTACCCGGTCTTGCCAGTGTGGCTGCAGATGGATCGACAACACCGCATTCCAGCGCAGGTCCGCGTGCAAGACATTGAGCACGAGGTGATCCTCTGCCACGATGTCGACAACCGTGAACTCCAGCTCATCCGCCAGCCCCAGCCGGCCTTGCGGCCACAGCCGCACGACGTCACCAATCGCAGGTTCCCGATCACCACCGCTGCCCTGGCCCGCTTGCAGCAGCCTGCGCCAGACCACGGCCGCAGGCGCGTCGATATTGACCGCCTCGGTCGTTTGAATCGCCGGATCGCCGACCAGTGCATCGCCGGGCAGCTGCATCCGGTATTCCGCCTTGGTCGCGCCCCAATTGCGGTAATACTCTCGCGCGCAATAGAGAACGGTGAGCAGCGCGGTCACTTCAGCGATGCGCCTGATTTTGGCCATGGCCCCAGTCTGCGTCGGGGGTTGCGCCCTTCGCGAGGGTCATTGGTCCTTGGCGGTACCCCCTTTGTGCCCACCTCGAGCGCCCCGGCAATCGCCGGCTGGTAAGTCCGACATCAGGTTTGGGACTTACGGCACTATCGGCCGCTGCCGTCACCGCGGATAGTGAAGCGCACGAGCGAACTCGGAGGTGGTGGTGATGACGCAGCTGACAACCATCGAGGCGAGCTTCCTGGAAGCAGAAGATGCCGACCGGCACGTGAGTATGGCGATCGGCGCAGTGGCGGTTATCGACGGACCTCTCCCAGGACGCGACGAGCTGATATCCGCGCTGTCGCAGCGTCTGGGCGCTGTCCCCCGCCTCACCCAACTGGTGCACAAACACGCACTCGAAGTCGCCGCGCCGGAATGGGTTGACGACTCGAACTTCGACATCACCCACCACCTGCGCTGGGCTGCGGTGCCGCGGCCCGGCGATGATCCCGCTCTGTTCCGCACCGTTGCCGACATCATGGAGCGCAGACTCGATCGCGATCACCCGCTGTGGGAGTGCTGGGTTATCGAAGGCCTGCCGGAAGCACGGTGGGCGATTCTGATCAAGATCCATCACTGCATCGCCGACGGGATCGCCGCGATGCACATGTTGGCGGATGTCTTTGACAGCGGCGCAGGTACGACGTTTGCCACCGAGATCCGCGCCGCCAAGGAAGAACCGGCACCGAAGGCCACGTCCTCGCCGCTGCGCCTCAACCCGCTGAGCTGGCCCGGCCTGTTGTGGCGCACCTCGCAGACGGCGGCCAACATCGTCAGCCAAACCACCAGGGGCGCCACCCAATTCACCCTCAATCTGTTGACTCCGGCAGCTGGATCATCACTGCACGGCTCGGTGGCCAACATGCGGCGATACAGCGCGGCAAGGGTGTCGCTCAAAGACGTCAAGACGATAAGCCAAGTCTTCGGCGTGACCCTCAACGACGTCGCCCTCGCCGCGATGACCGACAGCTTCCGCGCCGTGCTGATACATCGTGGTGAGAAGCCGCAGCGCAATTCGCTGCGCACCTTGGTGCCGGTTTCGGTGCGACCACCAGACGCCATGGACCGCACCGATATCCGCGTTTCGGCGATGTTGCCTTACCTGCCGGTCGAGCAAGGCGACCCAGTGAAGCGGCTACGGCTGGT
Source organism: Mycobacterium angelicum (assembly GCF_002086155.1). GTDB lineage: Bacteria > Actinomycetota > Actinomycetes > Mycobacteriales > Mycobacteriaceae > Mycobacterium > Mycobacterium angelicum. Next base: position 35,477 of record NZ_MVHE01000022.1, read on the forward strand.
GCACGCGCGGCTTAACACGCTCAAAGAAAGCGGCGAACGACAAGCGGCGAGCACCTTCGTAAAAGTGAGCAGTTATGTGCCGTTCATGTTGAGCGCGTGGACAATTCGGCTGCTGGCGCGGCTGCCTCAGCGCAGTGTGGTCACGCTGGCCACCAATGTTCCCGGGCCCCGCCAACGGCTGCAACTATTGGGCCGGCCAGTGGAAATGCTGCTGCCCGTTCCACCCATCGCAATGCATCTGCGCACCGTCGTGAGCATGCTCAGCTACGCCGACGAACTGGCGTTCGGCATCACTGCCGATTACGACGCCACGCCGGACGTTGACGAGCTTGCCCGCGGCATTGAACTCGGGGTGGCGCGGCTGCTGGCTCGGGCCTTGGCCCATAAGCGACCGGCTGCCAAGCGCATTGAAGCCTAGCCCGCCCTAGCCCGCCTAGCCCGCCGGCGTGATCACCCCATAATTCCCGTCGTAGCGGTGATATAACACCGTGGCACGCCCCTGGGCGGCGTCGATGAAGAACAGGAACGGCAGGCCGAGCAGGCTTAGCCGGTTAGCGGCCTCGTCCTCGGTGAGGCACGGCACCGGCTGGCGGCTGATGGCCACGGGCAGCACGAAGGGGCTCAGCTGGTCGGCCAAATCGGGTGTCACCAATGCTAGCCGGTAGCCCGTCGGCTCAGCCCGGTACAGGACGCCCGCGGCACCGGTGCCCTGCTCGGTGAACAGGTGAAAGCCGTAGTCAAGCAGCTCCATTTCGCGAACGGCCTCGTCGACTGTGCAGGGCCCCAGAGTGAACGACTTGCGCCGGATGACGCGGCGCTCATCTGCCGGTCGAGGCAAGTACTCGGGCCGGTGCCCCGGCTCGGAGTCGTGCCGCCACTCTGAGCCGCTGACCGCGCGCTGTTCGGTGCGGCGGGCCGCCCGGTGTGCGGACGTGCGTTCCAGGCGCCGACGCAGCCGCGCCGCAACAAGATCGACCGCTTCTCGCGCCGATTCCGCCTGGACCTGAACGCGAAGCGGGCGGCCATCGACATCAATATTTGCCTGTGCGACCACGGGCCGCGGCACGGCCGGATCGCGGTGCCTGGTCAGCCTGACCCGGGCATGCAGCACCGGTTGGCTGGTGTATCGTCCGAGCTCGCCGATCTTGGTGCGGGCGTATTCGGCCGCTCCCGGAAACTCGTCATGAGTTGTCACGTCGACGTCGATGCCCGCCGGCGATTCTGTTCTCTGTCCCATGCTTACAGTGCTATGCGATGGAACTGGTTGCGGGCCAGGGCCAAAAGTCCCCCAGACGCAGAGGACCTTCGGCCGCAGGCGGTGGCCAGCCGGCCCGCATCCGCCCGAGAGCGGCGGGTCCGGACGGCTAAAGCGTGGCGACGTCGTGACGGGCCGCCAAATCGTTTGGTAAGCGCGCCGAGGGGCCGAACAGCCCAGGCGACTTTCGGGACTTTAGTCCCTACCCCGTAGGGGTATGGAAATCGCATCATTTGAATTATGGAAACGCCAGACTCCGCCGCAACGACTCCCGCGACCGGTCAGCCCAGCCAGTCGGATCGATCTGACCGGCCCGGTCGGTTGGATCAAATCTGGGCCGTGGTGGGCATTACCGCCGGCGTCGTTTTCGTTGTCGCCGTGATCTTTTTTTCGGGGTTCTTTTTGGGTCGGGCTACCGACAACCCCTATGGGAGCTTGCGGGTTTCCGACGGCGGGCGAGACGGTGTCTGCCCGATGATGGGATCCGACGGAGGCATGACGCCCGGCCGGATGGGCCCGGGGGGACCCATGACACCAGGGCAAACGGCTACCCCAACGCCCCAGCCGATGCCGCACCCGTAGCGCAGCACGACTCCCGCTCAGCCCGCTGTATTGCGACCCTCAGAAAGGCGATAAGAACATGATCAACAAACGAGGGCATCGAATCGCACTTGCAGTCGCTAGCGTTGGGGCCACAGCGGGATTGATGGTCCTAGCTCTCCCCCTAGTTCCCCAGGTAGGCGCGAATCTCGACAATGCCGTGTTATCCGAGATGGGTATGGCGGCCGAAATGCCGCTGCCACACATAATGCGCTACGGTGCAATCGCCTACGCGCCGAACGGCGCGTGGGGTAGATCGCGCGGTTACGAATCTCAGTCGCTGGCGGACCAAGCCGCCTTGGAGAACTGCGGTGACAAAGATTGCAAGGTGATCGCTCGCTTCAACCTATGCGGCGCGGTCGCCTATGACGGCTCGACCTACCAAGGTGGGAACGGCTACTCGCGCAGCATGGCAGAAGCCGACGCTTTGAATAAGCTGCCCGGCGGGAAGATCGTCAACTGGATGTGCCAGCAACACTGACGTTGCCTGGGATCGCCGCGAAATGGCCCGTCGTTGTTCCTCATCATTGGTGACTTCCGTCCCTATCACCGGCGCATGCGAAGCGGTCCGATGATCTTGGAATTAAGACTCCCGAGTCTTGAGAGAGGTGCAGTCATGAATTCTTCGCAACCAACCCTGGCCACCACGCGCATGTTTGCCCGCGTGATCGGCCCCTTTGTCATCATCATCACCGGCACGGCGATCGTACGCGCCTCGGCCATGCGAACGCTGCTCAACGACTTCCAGGCAAACTCCGTATGGCCCTGGGTCACTGGCGCATTCGTCTTGTTGATTGGATTGGTCGTCATTGCGCTGCATCCGTATTGGCGAGGCGCCCCGGCGATCATCGTGTCGGTGTTCGGATGGATGACGGCGCTCAAAGGATTCTTCTTGATGGCGTTGCCACAAGGTTATCTATCGTTCGCCGGCACCGCGGTCGACGCCCTTATCTGGTGGCGGGTGGGATTTGTCGCCATGGCGATAGTCGGGGGCTACCTGACCTTCGTCGGATGGATGCCGACCGCCAGCCGGCCGGGCCCGCAGCTGGCCAGCTCGGCACCCGATATCCGCCGTGCGGCATGACGATTCAAGAAACCTCGAGGGCGGTTTCGAGTTCGGCCAGACACGCCTCGGTCAGCGGTATGAGGGATTCGATGTCGGGAACCACCTCAGCGCCTGCTACGTAGCCGAATCCGACTCGATCGGCGTATGAACAGGTCGTCACGTTGAGTCCCTGACCGTCATAGACCGTCGATACCGGATAGATCTCCTCGACATGTGCACCGTTCCAATACATTTCGTCGGCCGGGCCGGGAACATGAGAGATCGGAACGTTGTATCCGGTACGGATTTTCGGGGTGAACGGGAGCGTCGGGAATATCACCGTCGCGGCGATACTGCCGGCGGCCGTCAGCAGCGATGGTGCCGATCCGCGCCGGCCTACCCAGCGCTTTCCCTCCGACATCGACCGGTGAATCAAATCAAGCCGCGCAGCGGGGTCATCCAGGTCGGTGCCCAGCGGACACAGCCAGAGGCCAAACATGTTGCCGTGTTGTTCTCTTGACAGATCACCAGCCCGGCCACGTACGGTGATCGGGCAAATGGCCACCAGCGACTGATCGGGCAGTTCCCTTCGGCCACGCAGCCACTGGCGTACGGCGCCGGCCACCAATGCGGTTGTCACGTCGTTGGCGGTGACGCCGGCCGCGCGCTGCACGGCCTGGATGCGCGACTTGGGCCAGCTGCCCGCGCTGACCGCACGCTCGAGGCCCAGACGACGGTTGAACCGCGTGTGGGGTGCTCCGAGGGGCAACACGGTCGTGTGTCCGACCAGGCTGTCGATCACGGTCGTCAACTCGCCCGTGATGACGCGCTCGATCAGCCTGACACTTGTCGCGGCCTTGCCTACCACCGACCGAAGCGGCGCCGTCAGACGGGTCAGCAGTCCACTGGATGGCGTTGACGGCGTTGATCCGTCGCGACGGTCCGCGTAAAAGGGCGCCATCGAACGCTGCCCCGGGTCAGCGCTGAGCCCATCGGCGATCATCCGGAAACCGGCCACACCATCGATGACGGTGTGGTGGACTTTGATGTAGAAGGCGAAGCGGCCCTCGTCAAGACCGTCGATCAAATACGACATCCACATCGGGCGCGACCGGTCCAGGCGGATGGCATCGAGCTCACCGATCAGCCGCCAGAACGCGCCGTCGCCCGCTGGAGCCCTCACCCGCTGGCAATGTTGGCTCAGGTCAACCGAATCCACGTCGCGCCAGACCCAGAGGCCGCCGGTATCCACACCGTGATGTGGATACCGGCGCAGCCGCGGATCGATCGAATCACCGGCGTCGAGCGTCCAGGAATACAGTTCGTCCACGTAGTTCGGGCCGGCGTCCGCGGGCGGCGACAGGACGAGCACCGCGCCGACATGCATCGGGCTGGACACCAACTCCGCGGTCATCATCGCGGCGTCCAGCGGGTCGAGCGGGTTCATCTCGCCTCGGCGGCTAAGCGGGACGGTCGTGTTGCACCGCGGGGCCGCCCAGTAGCCCGGACTGCTGCAGCGCATCCCATACGAACCGCTGCACCGGCTGCGAGCGGAAGAACCCGGTGTGACCGCCGGGGTACCAGACGATTTCCGGTTTGCCCCAGTGCTGCCAGAGGCGGTTCACCTGCTCGCGTGGATGAACGAGGCGGTCGGCGATGCCGGCGTAGATGAAACGTCCGGGCATGGCCACCAGCGGTTCGAGTGACAGCGGCGAAATCATCCGCCCGATGGGTTCGGCCAATTCCATTGTCTGACGGCGGGGGTCGTCGTGGCTCAGACCGGAGTGGCGCGACAGCACTTCCACCAGGTTGGCCACCGGAACCCCCAGAATGGCACAGGTGAGCCCCTTTTCGAGGCTGGCAACCAGCGACGCGATGTAACCGCCGAGCGAAAGGCTGTTCAATCCGATCAGTGACTCGGGCTCCTGCAACCGGATCCAGGACAGCAACCGGCGGATATCCCACACCGCCTGACCCGTCGCATGTACATCATCGAGCACATCCTCGCCCGGAAACACAGCGCCCTTCGGCAGCCCGCGGGAACGGGGCCCATGCATGGGAAGAACCGGCATGACGACATTTAGACCAAGGTCTTCGTGCAACTTCCAGGCCCGGAACAGGGCGAGATCGACCGCAGCGCGGCCCATCTCGGTACCGTGCACACACACCAACCACGGTCGCGGTTCCGGGTGGCGCAGCAGCAACGCGTACTCGCGGTCGTTCGCTGTGTACTCCTGCCACCGCTGCGCACCGGGCTCGCCCGGATCCGGCGTGTACCCGCTGTCGAACACCATGCGATAGAAGGAACGTTTGCGCCCCTTCACCTTTCGGACTGTCACGTCTGAAAGCGCCGGAGGAGCCGCGAAGAATTCCTGGGGCCGAACCAGCCAGCCCTTCTTTCCGTAGAAATCCAGCCCGGCGGCCACCTCAGCGGTGATGCGCTCGAACACCTCGGGCCTGCTGACCGGGCGGCGCGCCTTCAGACCCAGCAGGACAACCTCGTCGCGAAAAGCCTGTGCCGCCAGGGCGACGGTCGGACGCGCGATCGGAAGTTCGTCCGGCGCTTGGCCAAGGTAATCGCGCCATGATTGGGCGAAGTAGCGGCCCGTATGCATGAATGGCGCGGCAGCGACGGTCAAACCGGTGACGCCGGGCACAGACCAATCAAACGCACCCGTGCGTTGATGCTCGTGGCTGGTGGGCATCGTCATGGCCGCACGCTAACACCCCGCCGAGGACCTCCCGTAGGGACCAATGGCCCTGCCGAACTCACCAAAGTCCTTGACCGCCAATCGAGGTTTATCACCTTGTGCAGAGGGGACGGATGACTGGACGCAAGAGGACTTTAGTCACTCGTGGTGGCACTGGGCCGGCCGTAACGTCGAGTAAGTCCGCAATACTGAAGTCCGCTGGAGACGGTGAACATGTCCCCGAGGAGTGGGATTATGACCGAGGCACCTCAACAATCCATGCCACGCTGGGCCGAGATTTCCGACGACGTGCTGGAATCGGTCGAAACCGGCCGGACCCAAGCCATCGATGCGGTGCGCAAATTCGTCGACCAAATGGATGATCTGATCCCCGAGCAGTCGCGGCGCAAGACCGTTGTCGACGCCGCCCTTACTCTGGCCGACGACTTGGTGACCGCACGTATCGAATTTCTGCGCAGCGTGGTGCGTAGTGCCGGCGAAGCGATGAACAAATAGCGCTTGTTCACCCGCGGCGGCACAAACGGTTCCGGGCATGAAACCGCCTGAGCCTTAATACTTTATTGGACATAGCCGGTCCAACCGGATACGTCGTAGCCAGGGCTGTGTTTCCAGTTCTGGAATGCAGCGCAGTGCGCAGCGAGCCGAAGTGGTACGACCAGATCGGACCGCCGGCCCGCGATCAAGCGCTGCTGGTCCATCCACCAGTCGGGATCTCCTCGTGTGGTGATCGTCGTGGTCACCGCCTCGGCAGTGTCGGCCGACGCGATAATCGGAGCCTCGGCGTTGACCGGATTGATGGTGAAGATCCCGCTCGATCCCTGTCGGCCAGCACCAACTGCGTTGGCGACGACGGTGTAAGCCTGGGCCGTCTTGGCAACGGCATACCACAGGCACATCGTGTTGGCCGGAAACCCATGCGCGAACAGCCCTTCGGACTCCTGCAGTGGACCACCATAATTGCCATCCCAACAGGTGGGAATCGCAATGAGGTCGGCACGGCGCACAGCCAGCACCCCGCTTGCCTCGGGGAAGCGGACATCTTCGCCCAGCAGGATGCCGATGCGACCTATGTCGGTGTCGAACACGGGCAGATCGTCACCCGGGCGGGCCCACGTGTAGCCGGTGTCGAGGTGGGACTGACGGTATCTGCCGGCAACTTTGCCGTTAGGACCAACCAGGACCGCGGTGTGAAACAGTTTGTCTTCGTCGCACTCGATATGGCTGCCCACAACGTAGCGCCCCAGCCGAACCGCGAAATCGGACAGTACCTGGACAGTGCGCCCGAATGGTGATTCGGCTTGCGCTGCCGCGGCCTGCACGTCGATCGGGGCGCCCGCGGTGCTGAACGCGGGAAGCACCACGAGTCCCGGTGGTGAAGTGTTGGCCTCCAACTTCGTGATCTGTTCGTCCGCCCGGGCGATGTTGTCGTCGAATTCGCCGGCGCTGAGCTGATATTGGACGGCACTGACTGTGACGGTGTGGGAATCCGTCGATGCTTGGGCATCGGCCGGGGCCCGGTAGAAGGCGAGGTCGCCGTAGAGTTCGGGCCGCCGGCGATCCAAGGTCGCTTTCTGGTCGTTCAGATAGCGGGCGGGATCGATGTAGCCGTAAAGGATCGCCCCGGGACTGGCGGCGGTGAGGTTCTGGTTGGTCGCCGGCAGATGGCCCGTGCGCCGGCCGTCAGCCTGCCAAACAGACGCTGACCCTCCATAGAAGACCGATATGCCGGTGGTCGGATTGGTCTCGACGTTGTTGCGGTCGGAGGCGACCATGGCCAGCCCGTTCCACGCCGAAAACTGCTGTACGGCAGCGATGGTGGAGTGATTACCAGCGGCCGCCCGACCCAGCTGAGTCAACACTCGGTCACTCGAACAGATGTAGGCGATCAGGTCTGCGCCCTTTACTGCGGCCAAACGTGCCGGCTCCCAATAGGTGTCGTCATAGCAGATAAGCATGCAGATCCGGCCGAGCTCAGTCTCGAACACCGGATATCCGGTGTTGCCGGGCGTGAACCACATGACATCGCTTGGATTCAGCCCACTCTTGCGGTACTTGCCGATATAGCCGTTCGGACCCACCAGTGCACCGGTGTTGTAGGTGAGCCCGGTCTCTCGATCAACCTCGGCAATGCCGATAGCGACGTAACAGCCGTACTTGCGGCACAATTCGGCAATTTTCGTGGTCGCCCGTCCCGGCACCGTGTCCATGTACGGCAGGAACTGGTCGAGGTCGCGGTAGACATAGCCCGAAAGTGCGGCCTCCGGCATCACGATCAGCCTGGCACCGTTGCTCGCTGCTTCGTCGATAACAGTGCACGCGCGTTCGAGGTTGCGGTCGAACTCGAACAACTCGGGATTGAATTCGACTGCTGCGACCTTGAATGGGGCGTTCGGCATGCCGGTGTGGTGCTACCGCTCGCCCATTGCGCGCTCGTCGACCGGATTGCCCCGGGTGACGATCAGCGGGTCAGCGTTGGTGAACGGGAAGTCGGGCAGGTCGTCGATGTGCACATCGAAGGTTGCGGCAAGGACTTCCCGCGAGTACGCACTGATCGAGGCGCGATAGCCGATGTCGCCAGGGGTGGGTTGGTCGAAGAAGATGAGGAAATGCATGTCGGGGGATCCGACCACTTCGATGTGATGCGGGTAGGCGCGCGGAATGAAGTAGACGTCGCCCTCCTGCAAATACCAGGTGTCAAGCGTCCCGTCGGGGTCCATCACCGTCATCCGGGCCGATCCGCGATGCACATAACCCATCTCGGCGGTGACGGGGTGCCAGTGCGGTTCGCGCATCCCGTCCTCGCGGATGCGCAGCGAATACATCGACAAATCCTTCAGGGCGGCCCAGTACTGGACCCGGGCCAGATGAGCTGAACCGACCGCGATGCTGATCTGTGGGGTTTGCGCCTCGACGGAGAACTTGTGGGGATTACCGAAATGAGCTGTCGATGGCACCACCGGTTCACCGGTGCGCTTGGCCAGCAGGCGGTCGGCAGTGTCGCGGCGGATCTTGGCGAAATCCGAGGCGTCAAGGTCGTAGGTGTTGCCCAGCACGGCATCGGTCATCGCGCCGAACGCGGCGAACAATCCGAAATCCTCGGGCCGTTCGTTGCGAAATGCGATGATGAATTCGGCTGCCCCCACACCGATGTTCTCGATATGGTGCAGTGACCCCGAGTCGATGTGGAACATTTCACCGGCGCTGACGACGAATGAGGAAAACTGGCTGTAGGTGTCAAGGACCGACACCAACGCCGTGCCCGCGACGCAGTAGGTGAGTTCATTTGCGTTGGCATGCCAGTGCGGAGTACGCATGGCCCCCGGGTGGATGACGACCCGCTTGATCGAGACGCCGTTGAGGATCGGGAAATTGTCGGCTGTGACGCGCCGGATCGATCCGAGCGCGGACTCTTCGACGATCTCGCCGTCGGTCAATGAGATTGCATGCGGGCTACGGGATCTGGTCATTGGGCCGCCTTCCTGCTGCGGGTCGGACGGATTGGTTTGCGGGTGACCGCGGGCACGCCTATACGGAAAAAAGCCGATCGCCACAACATCGCTGGTGTCTGGATCCGCGGTCGCTAATCGAGTGGTAAGCACCGCATGGCCGCGTTCGCCGCCGTCGGGCGCCAAAACCGTTCTCGTTCCATTGCTGTCGCATATTGCCGCAGCGCCAGGCTGACGAATTCGATTACACCAGCATTTTGACGAGGCCGGCAAGCTCAGAATGATTGCTTCTGACGATCCTGCTATAGCCATCGATTATCGACACGTGAAGTCCGCATCGTAGGCGGACACCGGCCTGACCGACGGCCAGGTCAACGATTGGTAGCCCACGCAAAGGTTTTCGGGGTCGACCGAGCCGGGTGTGACAACCTCGGACTCCTTTCCCCCACAGCATCGGCCGCTAGCGGTCGATGCTGTCTGGATGCCGCTGCTTCCGGAAGGGGCGTAAGGCCGCTAAGGCTCAGGGGCATAGGTCACTTCAGGAGTGGTCGCGCTATTGTGCCCATCTTTATGACTTTGGTCTCTATTTCCGGCCGCTACGGATCAGCATGATCAGAGGTGATAATCGCTTCGCGAGCAACGGATAAGCATGATGAAAACACCACTCGCCTCATTGGAGAGGCCAGACTTCACCATAATCGAGAACCGCGCACCGTCGGTGGCACACATGTTCGTCAACCGCGTCGCGGCCACCCCGGATGCGGAGGCTTTCCGGTACCCGCGCGGCGACAGCTGGGAGGGCGTCACCTGGCAGCAGGTGGGTGACCGCGTCCACTACATCGCCGGCGGGCTGATCTCGTTGGGGATCCTCCCAGAAGATCGGGTGGCACTCGCGTCCTCGACGCGATACGAGTGGGTGCTGGTCGATTTCGCCGTGATGTGCGCAGGCGCCGCCACCACCACGGTGTATCCGACGACGAACGCCACCGATGTCGCATACATCGTCGCCAACTCGGGTAGCCGGATCGTGGTCGCCGAGGATCAAGCCCAAGTGGACAAGTTGATCGAACATCGCGCGGATCTGCCCGACGTGAGCAAGGTGGTGATCATCGACGGCAAGGGTGACGGCGATTGGGTGATCACGTTGAGCGATCTCGAGTTACTGGGCAAGCAACTGCTCACCGACTCCCCCGATGCTGTCGACGAGCGCATCGCAGCGGTCGGTCCCGACCGGCTCGCCAGCCTCATCTATACGTCCGGGACCACCGGACGGCCGAAGGGCGTGCGGCTGACCCACGGGGCGTGGACTTATACCGCAGCGGCCATCGACGCACTGAATGTCCTTGGACCCGAGGATCTTAACTTCCTGTGGCTGCCGTTGGCGCACTCGTTCGGCAAGGTGATGCTTGCCCTGCCGCTGCAGATCGGCTTCACCACCGCGATCGACGGTCGGGTGGACAAGATCGTCGACAACCTGGCCGCCTTGCGTCCCACCATCATGGGTGCGGCGCCACGCATTTTCGAAAAGGCACATGCCCGCATCGAGGGCATGGTCGCCGAACAGGGCAGGGTCACGAAGAAGATATTCGATTGGGCACTCGGGGTCGGGATCAGGATGTCGGAAGCCCGGCAGGCCGGGAAGAAACCCTCGTTGGCCGAGTCACTGGCATACCGATTGGCAGACCGGCTGGTGTTCTCCACCATTCGGCAACGGTTCGGCGGACGAGTCCGGTTCTTCGTGTCCGCGGCCGCCGCCCTCGATCGCAACGTGGCTCAGTGGTTCGACGCGGTCGGCATCACCGTGCTCGAAGGCTATGGCCTGACCGAGACTTCAGCGGCGTCATTCATCAACCGCCCCAACGCCTATCGGTTCGGAACGGTGGGCTGGCCGTTCCCGGCCACCGAGGTCAAGATCGCCGAGGACGGCGAGATCCTGCTCCGCGGGCCCGGTGTGATGACCTCCTATCACGACCTGCCCGACGCCACCGCCGAAGCGATCGACGATGACGGCTGGTTCCGCACCGGGGACATCGGCGAGATCGACGACGACGGCTATCTGCGGATCACCGACCGCAAGAAGGACATGTTCAAAACCTCGCAGGGCAAGTACGTGGCACCCTCGGCGATCGAAGTGAGATTCAAAGGACTCTGCCCCTATGCGGGCGAACTCATCGTCGTCGGCGAGACCAAACCTTACTGTGTGGCGCTGGTGAGCCTGGACGGCGAGGCGATCGCCGACTGGGCGGGCAAACATGGTCTGCCCGATCAGTCTTTTGCCGGGATAGCGCGCGACGAGCAGACCCGGGAACTGATCGCCGGATACATCGATGCGCTGAACTCGGAGCTGAATCGCTGGGAGCAGATCAAGAAGTTCAGCATCATCGATCGCGAACTTTCGGTCGAGGCAGGCGATCTCACACCGAGCATGAAGCTTCGCCGCAAAGCGGTCATCGACAAGTTCGCCGACCGACTGGCAGCTCTGTACGAACAACCGTCAGCCGTGGGCAAACCGGCGCAGGGCGCAGCCGCAAGGTGAGTGGACAGCGATGAGGCGGTTCAACGATCGCGCCGCTGCCGGAAGGCGATTGGCGTCACACCTGGATTTCCTGCGTGGTCACGATGTCGTGGTACTCGGGTTGCCGCGCGGCGGAGTGCCGGTCGCCTACGAGGTCGCCAAGGCGCTGAAAGCCCCCCTCGACGTGCTGCTGGTGCGCAAGCTGGGGGTGCCGTTCCATTCGGAAGTAGCCTTCGGCGCCATCGGCGCCGGCGGTGCGCGGGTGATCAGCGACGACGTTGTCCGCGAAGCGCGGCTCAGCGAAAAGGAGATCGCTGCGGTCGAAGATCGGGAACGGGCTGAACTGCAACGCCGTTCGAAGCGCTACCGCGGCGACGATCCCCCGACGGCACTGAACGGACGGATCGCGCTGATCGTCGACGACGGCATCGCGACCGGCGCGACCGCACAGGTCGCATGCCAGGTTGATCTGTTCCCGTGTTGTAGGTCCACGGTTGTGAGAGTCGAGGGCAGAGTGATCATCAGGAGGTCACATGCCCCGCATGTATTCGTCGTCGGTGCGCCGGCAAATCGTTGTTCGGCTGCGATCGGGTGAACCGGTGGCCGCCGTGGCGGTCGATACCGGGATATGCCAGGCCACATTGTTCCGCTGGAAACGTCAGGCACTCATCGATGCCGGAGTCATCGAGGGCACCCCCAGTGTGGAGGCCGACGAGCTGGCGGCCGCTCGCAAGCGTATCGCTGCGTTGGAAGCCGAGCTGGCCTTAACCCGGGACGCCTGCGAGCTGTTTGATGACCAGGCGGTGGTGCCCCCAAAACGCCGACGCGCGATCGCTGAAGGGCTGATCGCGCGAGGTCATTCAGCCCGATCCGCCTGCCGGATAACAGGATTAGCGCGTTCCTTACTCCAATATCACCGGCGTCGCCCTATCCCAGACCGCGAGGTGCGCCGGCTCATCGTGGCCGACACGATCAGCGAGATCCACCAGCGATCGCGCGGCACCTACGGGCGCCGGCGAGTCCGAGCCGCGTTGCTTGCCGACTACGAGATGAACGTCAACCTCAAGCTGGTCAACTCGATCATGTCCGAGCAAGGCCTGTGTGGGTTACCGCGCCCGGGACGGCGTAAGCCCAATCTGATCGGTGTCGACACACCTGTTGACCTGGTTAATCGGCGCTTCATCGCCACTGGCCCCAACGAATTGTGGTGCACCGACATCACCGAGCATCCGGCCCGCGATGGCAAGGTGTATTGCTGTGCGATCCTGGACTGCTTCTCGCGCATGATCGTAGCCCGGACCTTCTCCACGACCGCTGACACCGCACTGGTCAATAATGCGGTTAACATGGCCGTGGGAAACCGAACACGAAGTGGCCCAACAATTCTGCACGCCGACCACGGCACCCAGTTCACGTCTTGGAGCTTCGGGGAGAACATGCGGCGATGGGGCCTGCTCGGCTCGTTCGGCACGGTGGGCGACTGCTTCGACAATGCGGCCATGGAGTCGTTCTGGGCCAGACTCCAGGTCGAACTACTCAACACCCGCAGATGGGCCACCACCATCGAGTTGGCTGCCGCCATGGCCGATTACATCGACAACTTCTACAACGTCGAACGGCGCCACAGCTACCTCGGTAACATCAGTCCGACAGAGTTCGAAACGCTCTGGACGTCCACCTATTCGATCCCTCAGCTCGCATAACCACGGCTCGAAACAGCGGGGACAGATCAGGTGGCCCGCGCCCAGGGAGCCAGCAGAGTCGTGCTGGCGACACCTATCGGTCCCAGCGACACCGCAGAACTGTTCGCCGGATATGCCGACCAGGTGGTGCTGCTGGAAACACCCGTCCCGTACTTCGCGGTCGGCCAGGCATACCGCAACTTCGACCAGACCTCCGACGACGAGGTGATCGCCCTGTTACGCAATGCCCGCAACGGTTTTCGGGCGATTCCCTGGCACCCAAACGGGGTTGTGGTTTCGCGCACGGCAGCCGAAGCAGCCGGCACAGGTTCACCGATCACCTCGGACCTGCCCTGTTCAGTGATGCAGGCGGGTGACCGCAGCGTGCGTGCTGGCCTGGATATCCGTTGACGTCAAAGCAAACAGCTGATTCGCCAAATCGGACAGCGCGCGAGCGATCGCCAGCTCGTCGCCGATCTGAGCCACCGGTTCGTCGGCCGGATCGAGTCGCGAAAGCCCCACACCGACGAATGTCTGGTCCGCCCAGGCCATTCGCGCCTTGGCGCGGGTGCGCTCGTCACCCTCTTCGATCAGCACATCGATCTGGCACGTCTTGGTGTTATCGCATGCGGTCATCCGAGCCTCCTTGTCTCACAGTTGATTTCAGCCAGTACCAGGCCGACGACTTCGGGTACAGCGCGTTCGACCTGAGGTGTCAGTCCGATGCCGTGACCGATATCGGCCACATCGACGGTGAATATCTGAAGTGCGGCGGGGGCGCGGCGAAGTGACTGGCCGAGCGCGTACGTGCGGCCGATATCGATGCTGTGCGAGCTCAGGCCCTGCGCCACGCCGGCGACGTCGCCCAGGGCGCAGCGACGCACTCGCCCCGCGGTCAACGCAGTCGCCATGGCGGCATCGATCACCACGGCCAGGCCGGCGCCCAACCAGGCCTCGACCAGAGCCATGGGCTCCACGATGTCGGTCACCACACGGACACCGGGCAATCCCCGTTCATGTAGTGCGGTGGCGGCGGCAACCCCCACACCGTCGTCGCGGCGGTAGCGATTTCCCAGGCCTATCACGACGATTCCGCCGGTCACGTGCGCTGCACTGTCAGAGACAGGAAGTGCGTCGAGCACGAGATGCACGGGTCGTAGTTGCGGATCACCCGCTCGCACAGTGCGCTGAGCGCGGTGTCCTCGAGTTCGAGGTTCTCCGACACCACCCGCGCCAGCGCGGCTTCGATGGCAGCCTGGTTCTGCGACGTGGGCGGGATGATCGTCGCAGCGGCAACCAGCCCGTCCGCCCCGATGCGGTATCGGTGATAGAGCAGACCGCGGGGTGCTTCGCTGACGCCATGTCCGACGCCGGCGCGAGCCGGGACATCCATGAATGGGCGCGACGGCCGCTGGTACTCGTCGATGATGCGCAGCGCCTCCTCGATCGCGTAGACCACTTCTACGGCGCGGACCACGATACTGCGGAACGGATTTCGGCATGGCGCCGAGAGCCCGGCCCGTGCGGCGGCCTGCGCCGCTACCGGCGACAGCGCCGACGAGTTCAGCGAGTAGCGCGCCAGCGGCCCGGTCAGATAACGGCCGCCATCGAGTGTCGCGTGCAGAGCCGTGGAGTACGGCACCTGAGCTTCGACGACGTGGCTGGTGAATTCGGCCACCGGAAACGGCTGACCGGCGCTGCGTGCGATGGTGCCGTTTTCGATCGGGTATTGGCCCGCGGCGGTCAGTGCAAGAAACTCGTGGTCGAGGTCGAGATCGGGGAATTCGAAGCCGGCTACCCACTCGACGGTGGCCAGTGCGTCGTCCAGCGCCCGGCGCAACTGCTCGGCTATCGGTTTGAGCTCCAAACGCGTTGGCACGGAATAGAATCCGCCTAGGCGTAGGTTGACCGGATGTATCGCCCTGCCCCCGACGAACTCCATCAGGCGATTGCCCGACTTTTTCAGTTCCAGCCCACGTTCGACAACCTCGCGGTGATCTCGGGACATGCCGATGATGTCGTCGTAGCCCAGGAAATCCGGGGCGTGCAACAGGTAGATGTGCAGGACATGGCTATGGATCCACTCGCCGCAGTACAGCAACCGGCGCAGGGCCACCAGGTCGGCGTCCGGCTCGACACCACACGCCTGTTCAATCGCGTTGCAGGCGCTGACCTGATAGGCCACCGGGCAGATTCCGCAGACCCGAGCCGTCAGATCCGGCGGCTCGGTGTGGGCGCGTCCGCGCAGGAAGGCCTCGAAAAACCTCGGTGGCTCATAGATATTGAGCTGGACGCTTTCCAGGGCTCCGTCTTTCAACGTAACGTGCAGCGCCCCTTCACCTTCCACTCGCGTTATGGTGCCAACGCTGAGCGTGCGGTCGCGCGGGGTCATGCCTGCCTCCGCTCGCCGGCGAACCGTGCGACGTTGAAGGTCGAGAACACCCGGTCGGTGTCACCGTCGGACATTCCATCGCGGCGCAGTAGCGGGATGAGCGTCGCCACTTGCGGCGCCGCGGACGGACCGAAACATCCGTAGCAACCGCGGTGATGTCTGGGACACAGTGCCCCGCAGCCGGCGTGAGTGACCGGCCCCAGACAAGGGATGCCGTCGGCGACGACAACACATGTCACGCCGCGAAGTTTGCATTCGGTGCACACCGTTTTGGCCGGCAACCGTGGCTTGCGCCCGATCAACAAGGCCGCGAGCGTATCGAGCAGCTGCCCGCGGTCGATGGGGCAGCCCTGCAGCTGGTAATCGACCTTGACGTGAGCCGACGCCGGAGTCGAGGTGGCCAGCGTGTCGATGTATTCCGGCTTGGCATATACGACCGACGCGAATTCCGCGACGTCGGCGAAGTTGCGCAGCGCTTGCACTCCCCCGGACGTTGCGCAGGCGCCGATGGTCACCAATAGCTTTGACTGGTCCCGGATTTCACGGATGCGCCGCTGGTCGTGCGGGGTGGTGATCGAGCCCTCGACCAAAGACACATCGTAGGGCCCATCCAGCATGGCGCTGGACGCTTCGGCGAAGGTGGCGATCGTCACCTGGTCGGCGAGCGCGAGTAGCTCGTCCTCACAGTCCAGCAGTGTCAGCTGACACCCGTCACAGGAAGCGAATTTCCACACCGCCAACGTAACTGGGCTCATCTACAGCTCCTTCACCCGCAGCAGCGGTCCGGCGACGTCGTAGCCGACGACCGGACCGTCCCGGCAGAGCAACAGCGGACCCAACTGGCAATGTCCGCACCAGCCGACGCCGCAGTGCATGTTGCGCTCAAGCGACACTCGAATATCCTGGGGTGCAATGCCTTTGGCGGTCAAGGCGTCAGCGCCGAACCGCAGCATCGATTCGGGTCCGCAGAGAAACGCGCTGGTGCGACCCGCCTCGAGCGCCAGCCGGCGCAGCGGTTCGGTGACCAGTCCCACCTCCCCGCTCCAGCCTTGCGTCGGCGCGTCGACGATCAGGTGCACGTCGATCCGTGGGTCGTCGGCCCACGTTTGCAGTTGAGCGGCGAATACGAAGTCGGCCCGCGACCGGGCACCCACGACCAGCATCACCTTGCCGTAGCGTTCGCGCTGCGCCAGCGCGCCGAGGATCGCCGGGCGCAGCGGACACAACCCCACGCCGCCGGCGACCATGACCAGATCGCGGCCGACGACATCGGCCAACCCCCAGCTTGTTCCGAAGGGCCCGCGCATCCCGATGATGCTGCCCGGTTGAGCGTCGTGCAGGGCACGGCTGACCGCGCCGACCGCGCGAATGGTGTGGGTAATGGATCCGTCGGTGACCGTGGGATCGCCACTGATCGAGATAGCAGCCTCCCCGACGCCGAAGGCGTACAGCATCATGAACTCGCCGGGCTCCGGTGAGCGCACCGCCTCGCCTACCGGCTCCAGGCATAGCGTCGCCGAATCCGGGCTCTCCACAACACGACTGCGCACCCGATACGGCAGCGGGGCCATGGCCGAGGGAGCCTGCGTGGCCGCCGTCGTCCATTCAGTCATTGCCGGCCATCTTGTTCATCTCCGCGGTGATGTCGATGCCGGTGGGACACCAGGCAATACATCGCCCGCAGCCAACGCAGCCGGACATGCCGAACTGGTCGTGCCAGGTGCCCAATTTGTGCGTCAGCCAGTGCCGATAGCGCGATGCGCCGGACTGACGGACGCTGCCCCCACCGTGGACGTAGGTGAAGTCGAATTCGAAGCAGGATGCCCAGTGCCGCCATCGTTCGGCGTGGTCACCGGTCAGGTCGCTGACGTCTTCGGTGGTGGTGCAAAAGCACGTGGGACACACCATCGTGCAGTTGCCACAGGTCAGGCAGCGGCTGGCCACCTCCTCCCACTGATCGGATTCCCGCGAGTCGGCCAGTAGGCTGCGCAGATCGGCTTCCGGCATGTGCCGACCCATCTGGTTCGCGGCGTTCGCGACATCTTCACGCGCGCCAGCGATTTCGGCATCGGTCGCCTGCTGCGGCGCCAGCGCGGCAATGACGTCGGCGCCCGCTGGGCTACCGACGTCGACGACATAGGTCGGCTCCCCGCCGTCGAGGCGCTCGGTCAGCGCCAAATCGTAACCGGGACCCACCGCGGGCCCGGTGCCCATCGAAGCGCAGAAGCAGAGCCCGCCGGGTTCGGTGCAATTCACCGCGACGACGAAGATCTGTCGGCGACGGGTGACGAACGAGTTGTCGGGATAGGCGCCGCCGCCGAGCACCCGGTCGAGGGTCGCGATCGCGGCAAGGTCGCAACCGCGCACACCAAGGAATGCATACCGCGGCGTCTCTGGTACGGGTTCGTCGTCGGCGCACCCGTTGCGGGTGCCCGCCCATAACCGCTCCCGTTGCGGATGCAGAAACTGTTTCCACGACTGAGGCCCGGCCGAATGCCCGAACGCCGCACGGTCGTTGCGGCCACGCACGCGATAGTGCCCCGGGCTCACCTCCACGCCCCAGCCGTACGGAAGGTCGCGCGCGGTTTCCAGTTCTGCGAGCACAATGGCGTTGTCGCGCAACGTCGGACCGACTACGCGATAGCCTCGCTCGATCAACACGTCCACCAGGCGGTGCAGGCCGGCCGGGTCGAGCAACCCAGCGACGGAGTCTTCGTCGTGTCCGGTCACCGACACATCATCCGTCCAATCCAGGTGCGCTGCATAGCACTTTTACCCGTCAATACTCACCACGTGATCGTCAATGCCAATTCGTCCGGCCGCCATGTTCCTCCAAGCAGGCGATCTCGTGCTCCCACTGCGCGTCGCGGGTTCGATTTAGTCTCGACCGCACCGCACCGCGCAGCCAGCTGACCGCCAGACCGACGACCAGCAGCACCGTCATCGCGCTGAGTACGGCATCGCCCACCGCACGCCAAGTCGGGATGGGCGGCGGAGTCAGGTTGCCGGCGGAGTCCACCCAAACCTGGATGCGGTCGCCTGATTTGACCGGGCTGCGGTGTTCGAACGAGCCACTGCGCTCGTCGGCACCCACCGACCACTTTGCCTGCACAACAGCCTGATTGGACTCCCGATCGAGGGTCACGGTCGCGTTGACGACTGTTGCCGTGACCGTATGACGCGTCTGCGCCTGCTGGTCGTACGACCGCCACCGCGCGCTGTAGACAGACGCGGCCACCACACCAGCGACCGGTATGGCGACCAGCGACACCACCAGAGCCAGCACGATGACAAACGCTTCGATGCGGTCGGCACGCCTGAGCAGCGGGTTGCGCCCAACGATGCGCACGATCAGCCAGGTGTGCGGATCCACGGTGAGCGCGTCTTCATCGGTTCGATCGGACATCGCTTGGTTCCGGATCAGTCAGCCACTCAACGGTTTCGGAGAATGCACGTCGCGGCGTCGCCGGCAACGGATCGGCGTTGATCGGAGCCCAGCCCACCCGCAGCAGCATCTGCGGATAGCTGTGGTTGCCGAAAACGTCGGCGCGCACGGCCGCACGCGTCTCGGGGATCTCCAGGGGTTCGGTGACCGGGCAGCTGGCCAGCCCCATCGCTGTCGCGGTGAGGAGCACAACGCTGGTGGCCTCGCCGGCGCGCAGCTGTGCCAAGCGGTCGTCGGTGCGCGTTCCCAGTGCGAGAACTACGGCGGTGTCGTCATCGGTGAGTTCGTTGCGAGGCATGGCCAGCGTAGGGGCGGCGAAACGCCGACTCGGGATCGCCGCGGCCGGGTCCGATGCCGGCGTGTTGCGAGCCGGGACACCAGCCTCCGAGGCATGCCGCCCACTCCAAGTGGCAAGCTCGCTGATGTATTCGGGATCCGCGGCGTGTGTTGAAACCGACTGCGACACAATCGCATTCAGCTTGTCCATCGCTTCGACTCGATGCAGCGCCACCCCATTGCGGGCGGCCCGCGCGGCCATCAGGGCGATGTCGGCGACCGGGACCTCCCAGAAGCCGTACTGTCGGCGATCGGTTCGGCGCCGCGGTATCGCCGCGGCCAGCATGATGTCGAGCTGATCGGGTGCTTGCGGGGACACCTCGATCGCTGCCAGGTGATTGGGATCAGCCGGATTCGGCAGCCGGGACACCCTGGCCTGCCACCCGGTGGCCGCCAGCGCGATGATGCAGTGATTCAGCGCCGCGCCACAACTCAACAACAGGTCGCGACCCTCTGGATCGGTGTGGGGCAGTTGCAGGCTGGTATCGGAATACAGATGCAGGCTCGACTGGCCCACGCGCCAGCGCCACGGTTGGGTGTTGTGAACCGACGGCGCGCGAGAAGCCAGCGTCAACACCGTATGGATCGTGCCTGCATCTGGGAAGAATGCGCTCATGACTTGAGTTCCTTTCGAGCCAGGAAGTCCTGCTTTCGACAATCGCCCGATCCGAGCGCCGATACGAGAGCACGCCGTCCTTTATGGACGGGACTTTGTGCCATTACCGGAACGCTCGATTCGCTCCCCGGGCTAGGCCGCGGCGGCAAGTGTTACCTCGACGGATAGGTGCTCACCGACGGCATAAACGGCCGGCCAGTCAGCAGCCAGCGCAGCACGCGCCACATCGTCGACCCATGATGTCCGTCATCACCGGATCATGGGCATTCTGAGCGACTATCGGGCACGACGTCAGTTCCAGGGGTCGACCAGGCCGACGCCTGTTCCGTCGAAGTGGCGAGTATTGCGGGTGGCCACGGTCGCGTGCCGAGATGCAGCGATGCCGGCGATCTGCACATCACGAATTTCAACCGCGCGCCCGACTCGTCGTTGGGTGGCGGCGATGGTCCCAGCGGCAATCGCAGCCGTCAGGTCGAAGGATTGCACACGACCATCGAGGTCTTCGTCGAGAAGTTGAGAAAAGGTCTCGTCGAGCCTCTTGCGTCGGTGGCTTGGCGTCAAAAGTTCGATGGCAGTGCGTATCTCGAATACTGTGACCGATGTCGTCCAGATTGATTCGGTGGGCTGAGTGTCGAGCCATTCCACGACGGCCGGATCGGGCGTGTCCCGCATCAGCGCGGAGAGCACGTTGGTATCGAGCACGATCATGATTCGTTGAAATGTGCCGGCTGGACAGGCTGTCCCCGCAGTTCGGGTATGTCCTCGGTCAAGCCCCTGCCTTTGAAGCGTGACGCGATACGAGACCCGAGCCGCCCGGGGGGATTGTCGACGTTGCGGACCGCGTTCCGGATGATTTCGCGCGCCTCTTCCTCAGTGCTGCGCCCGTGCTGACGGGCTAGCCGCTGCAATTTGGCCTTGGTGTCGTCCTCAAGTTGACGGATGAGAATCTGCGCCACGTCGCGATGCTATCATGATAGCGTTCATCCACCGCGGCCGAGCCCAGCCAGTCGGGGCCGCTTTTCGTCACAGTGACCGATGCCCGAGGGGCTGATGGCGCTCGACGCTGATCCAGAGGTCGTTGGGTTGTGTTCAACAGTTTTGGATCCACTGGCCAAGATGACGCCCGACATCTCCTGACTACTTTGTGCGTCGCCGCGACGGATCTGTTGTAGTGGTCGACGTTCGGGAAGATGATCGGTCTCTGATACCGACCGTGAGGTGTTTGATCGATCAGCGACGACGTGTGGAACCGTGGGCACGGACTAGGGCAGGCATGTTGTCGCGAAGTTGTCGTACGAGGCCGGTATATTTTCTGGCATGTTCCAATACCCGGATCAGCAGAAGGTCATCGACGACCTTGGCGACAAGTTCCTCTTGGCCTTCGCGAAAGCGGTCGATACCGCGCGCAATGACCTCACTGCGTTCGAGCAATTCCGGCCCGAGTGGTTCGTGAACTTCTCCAAGCGCTTCGTGGCCAACTTCATCCATGAACGTATGTGGGCCGGCATGGTGCGGCAGCTCATCGACCACGCTGAAGTCACCATCGTCGACAACGAGCCCACCCGTCAGATTCACTTCGGCAGCAACTACGTGGTGCGGTTCAAACGCCATTCCAGCGCCCTGAAAATCGAGTCCTTCCCGACACCGGGCGCACTGGCATTCTGGACCAATCGCGCCACACTGCCCGATTTGGAGCTCATGACCTTGGCCATGGGCTATATCTGGAATCCCGATATCGGCGAGATCGGCGACGCAATCTTGTCGTTCCGCGATGGCAAGGACAACCCCATATGGTCGGTGACGTTGAACTCCAACGAGGGTGAATCCGCTACCGACATCACCTGGGCACCCGTACCGCCGGAGTTGCCGCAGCTCGATCTCAGCGAAATCGTGGACGACGACCAGAGTTCGGCGGATGAAGGATCATGACCAGGATCGGCGACGTAATTCTCACAGCCCGACGTGCCGCAGGTCTGACGCAGGAAGAACTCGCCACACGGCTGGGTATCACCCAGGCGGCGTTGTCTCGTTATGAGAATGACTTGCGTGAACCCGATGAGGAGGCCGTCGCGAAGATCAGCGAAGCCCTCGACGTATCACCTGAGTTCCTGACTCACGCGTTCCATCTCACGGGCGCGATCGCCGCCGATGCACACATGCGGCGCCAGAAAACTACGAAGGTCAGTGACTGGAAGGCAGCCGAAGCCAAGCTCAACCTCTACCGTATGCGCTCAGCGTTCCTGATGCGCCGTGTGCCGATCAATCCCACCAATCACATTCCGACGTTCGATCCCGACGACACGACGCCGGCCGACGCGGCGAAGATGGTGCGCGCCCAATGGCGAATGCCGATCGGTCCCGTGCGCAATCTGACCAGATGGATTGAGTCAGCAGGCGTGATCGTGATCGAAGAGCACCTTGGTACCAAGCGAATTGACGGCCTGTCGCAATGGGCAAGTGACTATCCGGTGTTGCTGTTGAATGCAGATCTGACCAACGACCGAAAGCGATGGACTCTCGCACACGAACTGGGTCATCTGGTCCTGCACTCCAACTACGTCGATCCCGACGTGGAAGCCCAAGCCGACGCGTTCGCCGCCGAGTTCCTCATGCCACGCCACGTCATCGAACCCGATCTACGAGACCTGACCCCATCACGGCTGATTGCGCTGAAAAAGCAGTGGGGCGTGTCGATGGCCGCCCTCTTCGAACATGCATACCGGCTCGGCAAAGCAACAAGCACTGATCGGCAGCGGTTTTACCGCACTATGAACGCTCGTGGATGGCGCCGGAATGAACCCGCTGCCGGCGCAATCGCTGATGAGACACCAGAACTCGCCCGTACCATTGGTCAGACCCTCCTCAGGACGGCGGGACTGACCAAAGATGAGGTAGCACGACTTACCGGACGCCGGGAAGCCGCCGGCGAGGTCGTCTTCTTGCCGCCAGAGACCCACTTGCGAGCTCTCTAGAAATTGGATGCGACTCTCGTGCAACGCGATTGGTGACGAAGTTCCCGCCTACATCCTCGGACAACGCAAGGCTCAACGGGGTTTCTTCCACGTGAGGGCGTAGCGCCAAAGCGGGAGTCGACGCCACGCCGACCGGGGAAGGACATCCTCCGCAGCCTGTCGAACTTGCGAATAGGTGTGAGGGAGAAATCCAGCAGCACGGGTGCGGTGTGCTGCCAGTAGCCCCGAGTTCGCGAGAAGATCTGGTGCTGGACGCCGCCGACCGCATTCGCGGCGTAATCGCCGATGGTCGAGCTGCGCGCACAGCCGATGATCACGAGGGATCCGCCAGGGGCAGCGTCGGGTGACGTCTCGGCGCTACTGCCCCGCGTTCTGGGCCAGGTCAATGGCGTACTGGCTGACGAAGTGGCCGGCCTGGGCTCCCCCGTTGCACGAGCCGTCGGATTCACCGGGACGCTTGATCCACAGATAGGCATCGGCGTGCGCGCCCGCAGTAGCCGTAGTGGGCGGGGTGCCCAGGGCGCGACCGCTCGGGTTGCACCAGCTGAGCGCTCCATCGGGCGCGGGTCCAGCACCGTTGCGCCCGGTGTCGATCACGTAGTGCGATCCGCCCGTGAGCCCTGAGACCGCCTCGCCGTAGCCGGTCTCCTCGTCGGTGGTGAAGAAGTTCGAAACATTGAGGCTGAAACCCCGCGCGTGGCCGACACCGGCCTGGTTGAGCCTGGTGGCGATTTCCTCGGCGCTCAGCCAGCGCGAGTGTCCGCCGTCGACATACACCGCGGCGGCCGGGTCGCGGGTCAGCGTGTCGACCGCGTAGCGGATCAGATCGAAACGTTCCTGGCGCTGGTCAGCCGACAGGCAGTCGGCCATGTCGAGTGCGTCGGGTTCGACGATGATCGCGGCCGGCGAGCCGCCCAGCCCCGATGAGACGGCATCGATCCACTGCTTGTAGTCGGCGCCTGACGCGAACCCGCCGGATGCGTAGCTGCCGCAGTCGCGATGCGGGATTCCATAGAGCGTCAGAATCGGCATGCTGCCGGCGGCCTGGGCCGCGCCGGTGTACCGCGCGACCGTGCCGCCGACCGAACCGGCCGGAAATGCCTGGTCGATCCAGTAGGCCTGCGGCGTGGTGGCGATGGCCGTGAGCTGGGCGTTCCCCGGATTGGCGTTGTGCGCGGCCATGGCCGCCGACGCCGGGTCGACGTAGAAGGGCTGCCCGGCCAACGGGTTGGACGCATCGACTAGACGCATCGCCGGGGCCTGCCCGACCTGGTGCGGGTCGGCTACCAAGGCCGTGCCGGCAACGGCGGTAACCGCCATGAAGGGAACCATCCAACGCGCAAGTGCACCAGCAGCTGAGGAGATCACCCCGAAGAAGATAGTGGGGCGACGCGGAAAGCGCCAACTATCTGGGATGACGGTTGCTACCCGATCGGCGCGGCCGCGGCATCAACCGCGGGCGGCGGACACGATGCGAGCAACCAGCTTGCCGCTGCGGATGACCTCAATCGTCTGCCCTGCCGCAACTTGATCGAAATAGCGCCCTGCCCGCTTTCGTAATTCGTCGAGTTCGATGGGACCACCATCGTCGGTCGGGATCGGGGCCATCCTAGAGTCACCGGCCGATACGATCCGGGCCAGTAACTTGCCGCCCCGGACGACGTAAATCGTTTCGCCCGCCTCAACCCGATCGAAGCACCGCCCGGCCCGGGTGCGCAGTTCGTCAAGCCCGACCCACCCGCCGGCGTCCCGCGCCACTTTCACCGATCGCGCGGGAATCGGGGCCACCCTCCAGTCGCCGACTGACACGATGCGTGCCACCAATTTGCCGCGACGGACAACATCGATCGTCTCCCCGGCGGCAACCCGCTCAAGATACGTGCACGCGTTGCTCCGAAGTTGGCCTAGGCCAATCACTTCCCGCATTTCGCTCCGATCGCTGCGTGCGCAGAGCCGCACAGCATCGCCTCTAGTATATGACTGTACGTGCGGTCAGTGTCAACTGTTCCGAGCGTGGCGCGGTAGCAAGCCGGCACGGCCACACTGAAGCGGAATCCCTTCTATACCAATATGATTGATCGTTCAACCAGCGATGCAACCGGTCCGGCGGCCGGAATTGTCGTCGACCCGGGCGTCGGGGTGGTTCAGCGCGGCGGCGCCAGCATGTCCTTCCACCCGTCGTCCCCCGTTTTGGTCGAGTTCTCGACGGAGTATCTGACGCCGTCGGGCCCCACCAGTTCGCCGCTCTGCGGGTTGTACATCGCGGTGGCGGGGCCGCCCGGGGTGTAGACACACGGGTTGGGCTGTTGCCCGTTGCACAGCACGGAACCCGTTCCCGGACGCGACAACGGGTCACTGATCGGTGGCGGCGTCCCCGGCACTCGATCGGCCGGCGCCGGGTTCATGCCGTTGTCTACCGACGGGGCTGGGATGACGATGCCGGGCTTCACCGGTTGATCGCAGC
Organism: Mycobacterium angelicum; assembly: GCF_002086155.1. Lineage (GTDB taxonomy): Bacteria > Actinomycetota > Actinomycetes > Mycobacteriales > Mycobacteriaceae > Mycobacterium > Mycobacterium angelicum. The sequence goes on from NZ_MVHE01000022.1 coordinate 60,956, forward strand.
GCGCCGCAGGCGCTGGACAGGTGAGGATTTGGTTGGGGTCGCCGTACCACGGGTTGGTGCCGGCCGGCTCATATGGCTTGGTGGAACGGCACTCTCGCGGCGTGGCCGCCCGCTTCCCAGGGACGTCCACACACGGCAGGTTGCGCGCGCCGCGCACGGCGTTGGCCGGAGTCTCCTGCGGGATCTTGCAGTATGTTCCCGACGGCATCGGCGCGAGGCTGGTATCCGCCGGAGACCGCCACTGCGGAGCCGGCAGAAAGCCGGTCAGACACGGCGGGGGCTGGTTGATGGTCAGCGCCGTGTCGAGCGTCGCGTAACCGGGGAAAGGTGCCGTCACCGTCTGGCCTTCCGCGGCACCCTGCGGATAGGCGACCAGTAATTGCTCGACGCCCTTGTGGTAGCGCTTGAGCATCTCCAGCACGATCTCGAGATTGGCCAGCGTCTGCGGCAGCGACTCGCGGACGTCGCCGAACACCGCGTTGACCTGATCGGCCGTCGGCGCCGCCTGGGTCAGGATGCGTTGCACGTACTGGTCGTTTTCCGCACTCTGCGCGGCCAGCACATTGAGGTTGTGCGACCAGCGTTTAATCGCCTCGCTGGAGTTGACCTGGCTGTCGATGATCGGCCCGGAGTTCTGGATGATGTCGTTGACATCGCCGATGTTGGTCTTGAAGTCGCCGGCCAGCGCCTGGGTGGCATCGACCAGTCGTTGCAGTGCCGGGCCCAAACCGCCGACGGCCTGGGCTGTTTCGTCGAGCAGCGTGGCGATCTTCTCCTTGGGCAGCACGGCCAGCCCGCGGTTGGCGGCGTCCAGCGCCGGCCCGATCTCGGTCGGCACCGTCGCCTTGGTGATGGTCTGTCCCGGCGAAAAGTATTTGCCCGGATTGCCTTCCGACACCAGGTCCAGATATTGCTCACCGACCGCAGACACCGAATGGACGTTGGCCGACGCGTCAATCGGGATCTGGTAGCGGTTGGCGATACTCATCGTCACCTCGGCGCCCGTCTTGGTCGGCTCGACGGCGGTGATCCTGCCGATGGTTTCACCGCGATAGGTCACGTTGGCCGTCCGGTACAGGCCCCCCGACCTGGGCAGGTCCGCCTTCAGCGTGTACTGGCCGATGCCGAGCGCGGTGGGAATCCGCAGGTAATACCAGCCCAGTGCGATCGCTGTGACCGTGCTGATGATGCCGAACAGGATCAGCTGGCGCCAAACGAAGCGGGTCAACATTGCCTATCCGCCCTTTCGACCAGCGGCCCGTCGGGGACGGCGTTGGGGTTCGGCGTGTACCGGACGTCGGGAATCATCGTTTCGGGGTCGCGGCCCCACGATTGCTCCAGTGCGCGCAGCGCCCCGGAGAATCCGGTCCCGGTGAGCACGGCATTGTCGACAGCGCTGAGGGTCAGGTCGAGCGTCAGCGACAGGTTGAAGTAGTCGCCGCGGAACGACTTGGGTACGGCGTCGATGTCGAAGGGGCGCACCAGGATCAACTTGAGCGCGCGGATCAGATACGGCGACGCACGTCCGAGTTCCCGCAGTGGGCACTGCAGGGCCAGCATGTCTTGGTGGATATTGGCCCGGGAGTCGGACAGGTATTGGTCGGCGACCCGGCTGAGCCCGCCCACGGCGTTCACCGCGTCGATCAACAGGTTCTGTTTGTCGGCGAAATGTTTGAGCAGCGGCGGGAATTCGGTGAGCACCCGGTCCAGAACGTCCGCGCGGGAACCCACGTAGGTCAACAGCCGGTTGGTGGAATCGATGGCTCGGGTGATGTCGTTGCGTTGCTCGTCGAGTTGCGCGGTGAAGGTGTCCAGCTTGGTGAGGAAGGCCCGGATCTGGTCGGCGCGTCCGTTCAGGATGTTGTACAACTCGTTTTGCAGCACTTCGAGGTTCGGGATGCCGCCGCCACGCAAGATCAGGGCCAGACTGGCCAGCGTCTGCTCGGTCGTGGGGTAAGTGGACGAATTTTTCAGCGGGATGGTGTCGCCGTCCTTCAGCGGCTCCGGTGAGGGGTTAGGTGGCGAGGCCAGCTCGACATGCTGAGAACCCAGCAGGCTGGTCTGCCCGATCTTGGCGGTGGCGTTCTTGGGTAACTTAACGCTTTTGTCCAGACTCAGGGTCAGGGTGGCGACCCAGTTCTTCAGCTTGATCGCGTGCACCGTTCCGACGAAGACGTCGGCCACCCGCACCCGACTGTTGTTGTTGAGCGCCAACGTATCTGGCATCTGCACATAGACGGTGTAGGAGCCGGGCCCGCTGCCGGGACCGCCGGGCATCGGTACGTTCGCGATTCCGCGCCAGCTCGAGCAGGACGTCAGGGCCAGCCCGGCGACCAGTAGTGCCAGCCACTGCCAGGCCCGGTGTCTGGTGCGCGCGGTCAACCCGCGCAGCGCGCTCACGAACCCGCCTCGGCCGGTAGCGGTGATCCAGCAGGCACGGGTGTGGGTGCGACCGGTCCCGGGATCACACCGGGTCCCGGTGGGGGCGGCGGGATCGGCACTTGCGGGGCCTGCAAGCCGATCGGCGGCAACACCGGGTACTGGTCGTACGCATTGGGTGGTCCCGGCGGGGTCTGCAGCCCCGACTCCGGGGGCGCGATATCCGGGCCGCCCATCAATTCGGCCAGGGATTCCGGCGTCAGGAGGCCACCCGTGATGGGCCCGACCAGGGTGCCCTGCATGCCCGGCGCCACCACCCATCCGGGCTGGGTGTTGCGGTGCGACAGCGGGGTGTCGGGCACCCAGATCCCGGGCACCGTGGTGTCTTTGTAGCCGTTCGGCGGCTGCAGCCTTGGCTCGGAGTAGGCGACTTCCTTGGGCAGCGTCTCGGCGGTGCTGAACAGGTTGAGCCCGAACGGCAGATAGTTGAACTTGATGGAATCGAGAATCGGCGACAGGTATTGCGCACACAGTTCGGCGGATTCTTGATAGCCCAGCCGGCTGCCGGCCTGAATCATGCTGCACATGAACTGCATTGGGTTGGCGAAGTTCGGGATCGCCGGAATCGACATGAGGGTGCCGTGCGACGGGTGATAGATCTGGCTGAGGTTCGTCTCCAGCGTCGGCAGGACGTGCAGGCCGGTCTCCAAACCGTTCAGCGGTTCGGGCTGGACCAGCGTGGTGGTCAGATTGGCCAGATTGTCGATGTCGTGCGTGAGCACCTCACGATTCTTGGTCAGGAACGGGCGCAACGTGGAGAGCAGGCCGTCGAATTGCTTTATCGCATCGGCCAATTCGCGGTCCGACCCGGTCAGCTTGTCGGTGAACTGGGCAAGGTTGGTGTTCAACGCGACGAACTGCTGGTCGTCCCTGTGCAGGGCGTCGACGAAAAGCGCCAGGCTGTGCACCACCGCGAAAAAGTCGCCACGGCCCTCGTTCAGCGCGGACAGTGACCGCGACAAGCTGTCCAGCGTGGTGTTGATCTGCTTGCCCTTGCCCGCCAGACCGTCGGCGAAGCTTTCGATGAGGTCACCGAACGGGCCTTTGGGCTGCTCGGGTGTAGGCCCGAGTTTGGAGATGATGTTGGCGACGCTGTCGCGCAATTCGTCCCACTCCGTTGGCACCTGGGCGCGCTCGATGGGGATCACGGCGTTGTCGGCCATTACCGGACCACCTTTGTAAGGCGGCTCCAGCTGAATGCTGCGCGACGCCACCAGCGTTGGGTTCACGATCACCGCGGACGCGTCGGCAGGGACCTTGTACTTGTTGCTGTAGTGAAACGTCACCTTCATCTTGTTGCCCGCGGGTTCGATCTTGTCGACCGAACCCACTCGAACGCCCATGATCTGGACCTTGTCGCCGGGATAGAGCGCGTTCGCCTCTGGGAAATAGGCGACCACGGTGTTGTTGGTCAACGCCTGGTAGAACTGCCAGCCGACGTAGCCGGCGACGACGACCAGCACCACCACCAGCCATCCGATGACGGTTCGCAGGCGCGGTTTGCCGATAGCGACGGTGCTCAATTCTGGTTACCTTCCGTGATGCCGCTGCCGCCCGTACCGCCCGGGTTGATGAACGGGGCCGGCAGCTGCGGTCCGGGTCCCGGCGGCGCGGGCGGCCCGGGCGGCAGGCCCGGTGCGAAAGTCGATGGCGGCGCGGTTGGTCCGGCGGGTTGCAGGCCCTCGGTGCGCGCCCCAGGCGGCGCGTTGGGCGGCAACGGCACCGGGGTTCCCGGGACGTCCGGAGGGGCCTCGCCCGGCCGTCCGGCAATCGGGATTCCCGGTGCCGGCGGCAAACCATTGGGGTTGGGTGGCGACGTCTGCACGTCCAGTGGTGCCGGGAAACTGCCACCGAAGGGTCCGGCGTCGACGCCCGCGCACGGCATCGGATTCCACGGCCGCGGCAGCGCGTCGGGCGCGGGCACGTAGGAACACGCCGTTCCCGGCGGGACGGCCGGTCCCGGGTGTTCCGGCGTTCCTTCCAGCACCGGAGGTGACGGCGGCGGTGCCCCGTTGGGGAACCGGGTGCCGTTCGGGTCGGGCCACCGGAACGAGGGCAGGCCGGCGCTGCGCCAGAAGTCCTCGGGGTCGATACCGCGCTTCTTGAAGGCGGCGTCGACGAACGGCTGCAGGATCCAGTAGGGCAGCAAATTGGACAGAACGATCTTGAAATACGGCCCCGACGCGACGGACTCCCCCAGCGATGCGGCGAATTGACTTACGTACGTGAGGGTTTGAGCCAGGTCGTCTTTGCGTGCCACCAATAGATCGCTGAGGGAACGCAATTGCTCCAGCACGGGATTCAGGTTCGGGTTGTCGTTGATGAATCCCTGCACCTGGGTCGACAGCGCGGAGATGTTGCCCAGCAATGCGTCGATGGCCTGCCCGCGTTCGTTGAACGACGCCAGCAGCGTCTTGGCGTTGACCAGTAATCGGTTGACTTGTTCGCTGCGGTCACCCAGAACGCTGGCTACTTTGTTGGCCTGAGCCAGCAGGTGCTTGATCTCTTCGTCGCGTTTGCCGATGGTGTCGGAGAATTTGGCGAGACCGTCGAGCGCGGCGCTCAAGTGCGGGTAGGTCGTATCGATGGTTTGGGACAGCACGTTCAGCGACCGCTTGACGGTGTCGATGTCCCAGCCGGTGGCCGCCTTGGTGACGTCGAAGGCCGCATCGTAGAGCTGATACGGCGTAGTGCTTTGGCCCAGCGGCAACATCCCCCCGGGCCGCAACGTCTGGTTTCCGCGCGGCTCGATCTCGAGCACCTTCTTGCCCAGGATGGTGTCGGTCTTGATCGCGAGCCGGCTTTCGGTGCCGATGGTGTTGGCGCCGAGAGAGAACTTCACCACGACGTGGTCGCCGTCGATCTCGAACGCCTCCACCTTGCCGACGTTCACACCGGAGATGCGCACCTTGTCGTTCTTGTTCAGTTGACCGGTGTCGGTGAACTGCCCGTAGTAGCTCGGACTGGCGAACATCATCGGGACACTGGTGAAGCTTTGGCCTACGGCAACGACGAGCGCCATCACGGTGACGCCCATCAGCCCGACCCGGCCGCGGTTGAAGTCAGTGAGTGTTCTCATTGCGGCGTGCACCTGCCGGTGGGCTGCTGCCAGAGCCGGACCGTGCGGACCGGGCCCCCAGGCTGTAGGCCGTTCCACTTGATCGTGAGGTCGCAGACGTAGAAGTTCACCCAGTCGCCATAGAGGCCGATGCTGCGTCCGATCAGGTTGAGCGCGGTGGGCGTCTTGTGGATGAGATCGTTGAGCTGATCGCGTTGGTCAAGGAGTGGCTGCTGCAGAGCCTGCAGATAGTTGATCTCCTTGTGCAGCAGCGTGCGATTGTCGGCCAGCAACTCGGCGACCGTTCCGGCGGCGTTGCTGATGTGCGCGGTACCCGCGGCCAGGGGATCGGCGTGGTTTTTCAGCCCGGTGATTAATCGTTCGAAGTTGTCGACGGTCTGGTCGAACTCCTTGCGATGTCTGACCGTGGTGTCCAGCACGATGTTGAGGTTCTTGACGACTTCCCCTATCGCCTGGTCACTTTCGGCGAGGTGCGCGGTCACTCGCGCGGTCTGGTCGAGGATGTCGTTGATGGTGCCGCCCTGGCCCTGGAACACGGTGATGATGGCCGAGGTGATGGTGTTGACCTTCTTTGGATCCAGCGCCCGGAACAACGGCTTGAAACCACCGATCAGGGCATCGAGATCCAGAGCCGGTGCAGTCCGGGACAGGGGGATGAATCCCCCGGCCGGCAGGATTCGGTCGGCACCCTCACCCTCGCCGCGTTTGAGCTCCAGGAAGCGATTGCCCAGCAGATCGAGGTAGCGGATTTGCGCGGTCGTCGACTGGTAGAGCGGGATCGAGCGGTCGACTTCGAAGTCCACCCGCACCCGGGTGCCGCCGTCGACCAACTGCACCTTCTTCACCTTGCCGACCTCCACTCCGGAGGCGCGGACGAATTGGCCGTTGCGCAGCCCGCTGCCATTGCTGAACTCCGCGGTATAGCCGTTGGTGTCGTTGAAACGCATCTGGGCGAACACCACCACGATCGACACCGTGATCAGTAGCAGCACCAGCGAGACGATGCCGAGTTTGATTGCGGTGCCGGTGATTTTCATGGGTTGATCGTGTTGTCCCCGACTTGACGGCCCCACACGTACTCGATCGCGTACGGCGAACCCGTATCCACATGGTTGTAAGGCGCGAGACTGGCGCCGGTGTCGACCACCAGAGTCGGTGCCGGCCACAGATCACGGGTGAGGGGCTGCCAGCAACCCGGCGCACCTCCCGGCCCGCCGCGCGCGTTCACCCGCGGCAGATTGTCCGGGTACACATAAGGATTCGGTGCCCCGCCCACCACTCCGGCGAGCCCCAGGAGTCCCTGGGTCAGCACGGTGCCGGCCAAGCCCGGAAGGGTCAGGATGCCGCCCAGCCCTGAGGTCAGCTCGGTCATGGTTCTCAGCGAGTAGCCGTTGCCGCCGCCCGTCGTCGCATAACCCAGGGGCTCGGCGTCGTAGTAATTGCGGATGGTGCAAAAGAATTCGGGACTGTAGGTGTCGAGCAGCTGGGCGGTCGGCACCAAATCGGCGGCCCCCCGCTGCAGGTAGGGGCCGCCACGGGCGAAGATGTCTTCGCCGGTGTTGCCCAGCCCGGTCGCGGCCAACAACGCCGCATCCAGCTCGGCCTCCTGCCGGTGCAGCGTGCGAGCCGTGACCACGGCGTTATTGAGGGCGTCGAGCAGATCCGGTGCGGCGTTGGCGTAGGTGTCGCCCAGGGCCGCCAGCCGCTGAATGTCATGCCGTATCTGGGGCATTTGCGGATTGATGTCGTCGAGGATGGCGTTGCCGTTGACGATCGACTGCCCGAACTTGTCGCCCAGCCCGGCCAGCGCCTGCGCGGCCGCGGCCAGCGTCAGGTTCACCTTGACCGGGTCCACCTTCTCCGCGATCGAGACAAGGGTCTCGAACAACGCATTGAACTCCGTCGTCACCGTCCCGGCGTCAATCACATGCTGCGGGGTAATCCGTTCAGCCGTAGGATCTTTGGGCGAGGTCAACGAGACGAACTTGTTACCGAACACCGTGGTCGCCTTGATGTCGGCGTCCACATTGGCCGGAATCAGCTGGATATACTTCGGATTAACGTCCAGGGTGAATTTGGCCACCGGCACGCCGTCGCGCTGAATCTCCGAAATGCTTGCCACCCGGCCGATTTCCACCCCGTTGTAGGTGACCTTCGACCCGGGATCCATCACCAAGCCGGCCCGGGGCGCCACCATCGTCAAGTGCGTCTTGGGGGTGAGTTCGCCGCGAAATTGGAACCACACAAACGTCAACACCCCCAGGGCGACGACGAAGAACACCACCGTCGCGGTCTTATACGGCGGGATCCGTGGCGGGTTCTGCTTCACCGGGTACGTCATGGCGGCTACACGGTGAGGTTGAAGTTCGGGTTCTTGCCGTAGATCGACATCGCGGTCAGGACGACCACGACAACGATGGTGATCAACGACAACCGCATCGACCGGCCGACCGCTTCACCGACGCCGACGGGGCCGCCGCTTGCGGTGTAGCCGTAGTAACAGTGGGTGGTCATCACGACCACCGCGACGAGGATCACCTCCGCGAACGACCAGGCGACGTCGTCGAGGCGCAGGAATGTGTGGAAGTAGTGGTTGTAGGTACCCGCGGACTGCCCGTAGAACAACACCGTGGTGGCCTGCGCGGATAGGAAGGCAAGGGTGATCGCCAGCCCGTAGAGCGGGATGATGACCACGAGCCCCGCCACTACCCGGGTGGACACCAGATAGGCGATCGACCTGATGCTCATCACTTCGAGCGCGTCGATCTCTTCGCTGATGCGCATGGCACCCAGTTCGGCGGTGGCCCCGGCGCCGACGGTAGCCGCCAGCGCCTGACCGGCGGCTACCGGTGCCACGAACCGGACGTTGACCATTGCGGCCAAGAAGCCGGTGAACGCCTCGACACCGATGTTGCCCAGGGACGCAAAGCCTTGGATGGCAACCAATGAGCCCGCCGATAGGGTGATGAATCCGACGATGGCAGCGGTGCCACCGGCTACCGCCATTGCGCCGGTGCCCATGCCCATCTGGGCGACCATCCGGACGAACTCTCTGCGGTAGCGGTGCAGCGCGAAGGGGATCTGCGCGACGGCGCTCAGGGCGAACCAGATCATTTGCCCGATGTCGACCATTTGCCGCGCCGGGGCGTCCCCGTATCGCCCGACCGTGGCGGCAGCCCGGGGGAAGCGCGCACGCAGTATGGCGGTTGTGGTCATTTCAGCGCCCCGTTCCGAACCGGACGCCGATGGTGGTCAGCGCGGCGTTTACGGCGAATAACGCGATGAAGCAGAGCACCACGGTCTCGTTGACGGCGGTGCCGAGACCTTTGGATCCGCCCCGCACGATGAGGCCGCGATAACAGCCGACCAGGCCGGCGATCAGCCCGAACGTCGCGGCCTTGATGTTCGCGATCACCACCTCGGGCAGGCCGGTGAGCGCTGTCAACGTGGAGAGGTAGGCACCGCTCGAGACGTTTTGCAGGTACACGCTGAAGAGGTAGCCGCCCCCCAGGCCGACACCGATCACCAGACCGTTGAGTAGCACCGCGACGATGGTCGAGGCGACGACGCGGGGCACCACCAGCCGGTGGATCGGGTCGATGCCGAGCACCTCGAGCGCGTCGATCTCTTCGCGGATGGTGCGGGCGCCGAGGTCGGCGCAGATGGCGGTGCCTCCGGCACCGGCGACTACCAGCACCGTGACGATCGGGCCCAGTTGCGTGACCGCGCCGATCCCGGCGCCGGCACCGGAGACGTCGGCGGCGCCGAACTCGGCCAGCAAAACGTTGAGGGTGAAGATGAGCAGCACCGTTTCTGGGATGGACACCGCGATAGTGGGCAGCAGCGACACCCGCATCAGGAACCACCCGTTCCAGATGAACTCACGCCACTCGAACGGCAGCATCAAGGCTTTGGCGGTCAACACGCACATTCGGAAGAACCCGCCGGCCACTTCGGCGCCCGGCCGGACATGGCTGCCCAATCTGCCGGTGAACACTTTCGAGGTAGTCATCGGCCCAGCCCCGACGTTCTTGTGACCGGCAGCTGCCGTGTCTGTGACACATGGCTTGCCACAAGATATTTCGCGCTCGGCGGGAGCGGCGACGATCTCCGGGCTCTGCGCTCGGGGTAGTGATGCATGGCTTCTTGGCGGAGTTCGCGCCGCGGCGCGTCACCTCGTCCGCAACGCCGGCCGACCATGTGACCCTCCCAACCGGCAGCGTCAGTACTTGCCCGCCGGCTCCATGCCGCCCTCGTTAGCGCCACGCAGCCACTATGGCATCAGACCGTACGGTCAGTCAATCTATCTATTCGCCTCTGCTGATCGGCTCTTTTGACCACCGCCCTCGCGACCGGCCGCCATACTCGCATTTCATCTATCCACCAGGGGTTTTGGCGATTAAGCGGCCGCCCGCCGCGGGAGTGCCCGAGGGTACCTGGAGCGGGGAAAGCTGCTGGTTGGCGCTGAAATACCGACTACACGTACAGTCAGGTTTCTTGAGGAACGCCGTCAATGTTGCCACCGTCGGGGCCCGCTTGAGCCACCGACGGACGAACCGCACGGAAATACCTCTACTGACAATTGCCTTGCAGTGCAGAGTATTCGGCGGCTAACCGGTCAATCCGTTGCGCCCGTTACTGTGGCAAGGCATTCGTGCACCACCGAGACGACTTCGGCGTCGGGGTTCGCCCACTTGCTGAGCGCCAATCGGTCGAGCAGCAGCCCGCCGAGGAACACATCCACGAACGCGGCCCCCACTTGTTCGGGTGTCCGAGAAGCGTTGGGGTCGAACCACACCCACATCCACTCCAGCGATCCCCACAGCTGTAACGCCGCCAGTTCGACATCCACGTTCCGGAACACACCGCTGTCCACTCCGTTGCGGATCTCGTCGACCGTCAGCGTTTGCAGATGGTCGCGCAACTTGCGCACTTCCTGCATCGCCGGGTCGTCGGACAACTGAACCACTTCACGTTGACTTGCCACCGTCGCGTTGCGGGCGATCACCTGAAATAGCGCGGAGGTGTAGATGACTGCGGCGATACGTTCGTGTGGGGCCGCCAGGCGTCCCCACACCATGTGCAGCACATCGAGCTGGCGGGCGAGGTGCGCTTCTTCCAGCTCCCGCAACATCTGCGCTTTGGTTCCGAAGTGATGAACGATGGTGCCCTTGGACATGCCAAGCTCGTCGGCGATATCGCCGATATTCGTTCTGTCGTAACCACGTTCGGCGACATAGCGGACAAACGCGTCGAGAATCTCGCTACGCCTGCCAGGCGATCTGGGCATCTTCCACCTTCGGCATAAACTAACCGTACGAACGGTCTATCATAACCGCCGCGATGTGAGTATCCCCCTAGCTGGTGCCGCGTCGGGCCGCAGAAGTTGCGTTGCCGCCGTCTCGCCAACCCCGCCATGTGTTTGCATTTTCGAAAGTCGCTCCCCCGTAAGCGTTTACGGCAGGCTGAGCCGAGCGATCGACCGGCTCAACCGTGAAACACTGGTTGCATCCGAAAGCCATCAGTTCACCAAACTGATGCATTTGACGCCTGTCAAAGCGCATGCCGGGGCCACCCGACCGCGACGGTTCACGCCACAGCAGCAGAATGCACGAAACATTCCCACACCGACTGAAGGACGCCGAACGTTGCAGCTTGGGGGCTGTCCGAAAGTCAGAGGGCCTGCAACGTCCGGCAGCCGTTGGTTCCGAGCGGCGCAGTTACGACATACAAGTTCGAACCGGGTGCTGACTTGATCTCACCGGCGGTGTACATGGTCATGAGTTCTCGGCCATCGGTATCAGCGACGCAAACGTAGGTGTCGGTCTCGGCGTCGTAGTCGAAACTGTCCCAGGCCAATACGAAAGCTAAGCAGTTACCCTCGCGGTCAGCGACGACGAGCTTGTGCACACCAGACTTTTTTAGTAGCTCGGCATCCTGCGCGCGCTGCTGAGGGACGCCGTTGTTGTGGACAGTTAGGCTGTTTAACATCTACGTACTCCCTTACCGAGATTATCTCCGTCCGGGGCGCTCAAGAAAACTCCGAACCTACCGGACAGTACTCGCGTGTCAGTGCGTCTGACCAGGGCATTACGGCCCCCCTTGAGAATTCGAAGGTCACCAGTGCAGCGAATCGCCGGTTGATCGCGGCCTACCCCGAGTTGTCGAGATCTTTGAGCCGGAGGGCTACGACGCGTCTAATGAATGCGACAGTTGCGCCGATTCAGAGGAGAGTCAGCTATGTCCGCCGGAGGCACCAAAACGCTGGCTTCAAGTCTCTGGGATAACAAGCCAGCAAGGTGGGCGATCAAATCGCTTGGCACCGTGGCCGCCGCGATATTCATGGCGGCCGTGACCCCCGCGGGTCCCTGGATTGTCCAGTCCGTACACGATTTGATCTGGGGGCGGGGTCCACTTGTCGTAGCGCACACGGAACCCATGCTGGACGGCATTGACCCGCCCGATACCTGGGAACTGGTTGTACCGGATCCACACGCGCTGCCGCCGGTGCCGCGCCCTTCCCCACCACAGCTACCGGCGGGCAAGGATTGCGCAGACCTCTGGCACACGGGTTTGAAAGCAAACGGCCAGCCACCAAACAGCGCAAAATACAAGCTCACGCTTTGGGGACAAACCGATGTGACCATCGTCGATCTGCGAGCAGAATTGCTGCGCCATTTCCCTCCGTCCGGCGGCGCCCTGCTCAGGTGTGCCCCATCGCGAATGGGACCGCCGGTACCTGACGAACCGACCTCGTGCGATCTCAGCCAGCGACTCGACGCTGATAGGTACGCGCCATGCACGGTCAAAGACGCCGCCGGGCAAGTGGCGCTGTTGCGAAACAGCAAGACAATCCCACTACACAAAGGGGGCGATTCGACCACGTTGCAAGTGAATGTGAAGTTGCCCAACGATTCCGTCGAGTGGAAACTCGAAGTCCACGTCACGACGCCGGACGGAACCGACCGGTGGGTCGACGTCGGAAGAAACTTTCGAAGCACAGGTTTGCGACAAATGAATGCCGGCCAGTTTTACGACGAATACATATGTGCCAGTGAATTGGGCGTTATCAGTTGGAAACCCGGGGACCCCACGCCGCCGCCGCCGCAAGTTTCGCCGTCGGAAGCACCCCGGCCGTAGTTTCGACCGGACGGTGAACCCCTCACGGCGCCCGGCTGGGCGGTGCGGTCCAAAGCAGCGACAATGGCCAGATGCCCACCGAACCCTCACAACCGCGGGCGGCCGCGGCGAAACCACCGCGACCACTCGTCACGCCCGAGGACTTGGAAAGATTCGGCGACGAAGAGCAGATGCGCGAGGCGTCGGACGAGGGCCGACTCCGCGACGAGCAACCGCCGCATCACCGCTAGCCCGCCAGCCGATGCCGCTGACCATCGGGCCTTAGGCTTCGGATTCGCAACGACGCGGCCAGGGTGGGCCGGCTATTCGGTTGTGATGCAAGGTTTTTAAGAGCAATCGGGTATCGCACTGCAGTGCCGACTGCGCGGGTGTATCCAGCTGGCTGATGGTCTGCAGGTACCCAACATGAAAGATGATGCGGCCGTGGGGCGCTCACGGCCGACACGCCCTAGCGCGACTCGATTTGCCGGCCGCACGGAAACCCACGCGGCAAGCATGCGGCGGCAACTACGGAAATCCTATGCGGCGATTGGGTTTTCGGGCCGAATTCCTCACCGAGGATGATACCGACCGGGAGCGCCTAGGTGCTAATCGTGCAGGTACGTCGCATTAGGCCTTCGGTGTCACACCAGTCCATTCGTGCCGTCGTCACCCAACAGCAACCCACCCGCGCCGCCCGGGCCGGGAAGCCCCTGTGACGACGGTGTTGCACCCGTTCCGGCATTACCGCCATTACCACCATTACCGATCAGCCAAGCAGCACCGCCAGCGCCACCGTTACCGCCGGTGCTGCCCGTGAATGACGCGTCCCCGCCGGCACCGCCATTTCCGCCGAGGCCTATCACCCCGGATTTACCTCCACGGCCTCCGTTGCCGCCTGCGCCTGCCGCAGCAAAGCCCCCGGAACCGCCTGCAGCGCCCTCCCCGCCAGACCCGAAGGCGAGGCCCGCATCGCCTCCATCACCGCCCGCACCCCCGTTGGTGGCGCTGGCGCCGCCGCGACCGCCGTCCCCGCCGGGTCCCACCAAAATGCCTCCATGGCCACCGTTCCCGCCGGCTCCGCCATTGCTGAAGCCCGCGCCCCCGACAGCGCCGTTGCCGCCGGCACCAAATAAACCGGCCGCCCCGCCGTCCCCGCCAGTCCCGCCACTCGCTGGTTGACCGTTACCTCCCACGCCTCCATCACCGCCCGAACCTAGTAGGAGGCCGCCGCGGCCGCCGATCCCACCAGCGCCGCCGTTATGGCCGCCGGCACCACCGGCACCACCGACCCCGCCGTCGTTCAACAACCCGCCGCCGCCACCGGCACCGCCGATCCCACCGTCACCGGATTGGCCGCTCCCGCCGGCACCTCCGTCGCCGCCCGAACCCAACAGCAGGCCGCCGCGGCCGCCGACGCCACCAGCGCCGCCGTCGTTGCCACCGGCACCACCGGCACCACCGTCACCGCCGTCGTTCAAAAACCCGCCGGCCCCACCGGCGCCGCCGAACCCACCGTCACCGTCGTGGCCGCTGCCTCCAGCGCCGCCAACTCCACCCGGACCGACCAGGCCTCCGGTACCGCCGGCCCCACCGTCTCCGCCGTTGCTGGCACCGGCTCCACCGGCACCCCCGACCCCACCACGGCTTAACAGGCCGCCGTCGCCTCCGGCGCCGCCAACCCCACCGTGACCGAATTGGCCGTTACCGCCGCTGCCACCGCCACCACCTTGTCCGTACAGCAGGCCACCGTCGCCGCCGTGCCCGCCGGCTCCGCCATCACTTCCGGCCCTCGCG
>NZ_MVHE01000227.1 GCF_002086155.1 Mycobacterium angelicum
CCCCCCACCCCGTCCATAAACCGCACCCAACGCAGCCGCCTCAACAGGATCACCCACCGCAGTCCCCGACCCATGAAGCTCCACATAACCAACCTCCTCAGCACCCACCCCCGCAGCAGCCAACGCCGCTGCAATCACCTCAGCCTGCGCAGCCTCCGAAGGAACCGTGATACCCGCATGACCACTGCCCGCATTGATCGCACTCCCCCGAATAACCCCATAAATCCGATCACCCGAACGCACCGCATCAGCCAACGACTTCAACACCACCACCCCACCACCCTCACCCCGCACATACCCATTCGCCCGCGAATCAAAGACATAACACCGCCCATCCGGCGAAAGCGCATCAAACTTCGCCGTCCGCACACTGTGATGCCGCGACAAAATCAAATTCACACCACCCGCCAACGCCACCCCACACTCCCCACGCCGCAAACTCTCACACGCCAAATGAACCGCCACCAACGACGACGACTGACCCGTATCAACAGTCAAACTCGGCCCCGACAAACACAACGCCCGAGAAACCCGATTAGCAATCAAACTCCGACCCATACCCGTATGCAAATACGGACTAATCTGCTCATCCGGAACAGTCCCCATCAAATCCGCAAAATCACTCGCCATCACACCCAAAAACACACCCACCGACAACGACCTCACCCCATCAACAACAACCCCCGCATCCTCAAACCCCTCCCAACACAACTCCAACGCCAAACCCTGCTGCGGATCCATCGACGCCGCCTCCCGCGGCGAAATCCCAAAAAAACCCGCATCAAACTCACCACAACCCTCAATCAAACCCGCCCGACCCACACCAATACCCCGACCCACCGGCACCACACCAACCGCCTCCACCCCCC
>NZ_MVHE01000228.1 GCF_002086155.1 Mycobacterium angelicum
GCCCCGGCCCTACAAGGCGCCCTCAACGCCTTGATCACGGCAGGTCAGAACTTCGCGGCGGGCTTGAGCGCGGTCTTCCCCGCCCTGTCGGCCAGCTTCTCGGCCACCTTCCCGACGTTGTCGGCGGCCTTCAACGCCACCCTCAGCGCCGCGCTGTCGGGCAGCCTGCCGGCCTTCCAGGCCAGCCTGTCGGGTTTGAGCGCGGCGTTTAACGCCGCAGTGAGCGCCGCGCTGTCGGGTGCCCCCGCCCTACAAGGCGCCCTCAACGCCTTGATCACGGCAGGTCAGAACTTCGCCGCCGGATTCAGCGCCATCTTCCCCGCCCTGTCGGCCAGCTTCTCGGCCACCTTCCCGGCGTTGTCGGCGGCGTTCAACGCCACCCTGAGCGCCGCACTCTCGGGCAGCCTGCCGGCCTTCAAGGCCAGCCTGTCGGGTTTGAGCGCGGCGTTTAACGCCGCATTGAACGCCGCGCTCTCGGGCGCCCCGGCGCTACAAGGCGCGTTGAGCGCACTGCTGACGGCGGGGCAGAACTTCACGGCCGGCTTGAGCGCGGTCTTCCCCGCCCTGTCGGCCAGCTTCTCGGCCACCTTCCCGACGTTGTCGGCGGCCTTCAACGCCACCCTCAGCGCCGCGCTGTCGGGCAGCCTGCCGGCCTTCCAGGCCAGCCTGTCGGGTTTGAGCGCGGCGTTTAACGCCGCAGTGAGCGCCGCGCTGTCGGGCGCCCCCGCGCTACAAGGCGCGTTGAGCGCACTGCTGACGGCGGGGCAGAACTTCACGGCCGGCTTGAGCGCGGTCTTCCCCGCGCTATCGGCCAGCTTCTCGGCCACCTTCCCCGCCCTCTCGGCGGCCTTCAACGCCACCC
>NZ_MVHE01000229.1 GCF_002086155.1 Mycobacterium angelicum
GTCCCGCCATGTCCGCCGGCCCCGCCGGCCCCGCCGCCGCCGATCACCCAGCCGCTGTTGCCACCCGCGCCGCCAGTGCCGCCGGTGCCGGACCCCAGCACCGTGGTCGGCCCGCCGGCGCCACCGGCACCACCCCAGCCGCCCCAGCCGAAGAGCAATCCGCCGTCGCCGCCGCGGCCCCCGGTCAAGCCGGCGCCGTCGGCGATGCTGACCACGCCGGTGCTGCCGATGCCGCCCGAGCCGCCGTTACCGATCAGCCAGGCCCGCCCGCCGGCGCCGCCGTCGCCGATCACGACATTGCCGCCGTCGCCGCCGTTGCCGCCGTTACCCCACAAGAGCCCGCTGTCGGCGCCGGCCCGCCCGGTACCGCCGTCGCCGCCGTTGCCGATCAGCAGCCCGGCCTTGCCGGCGACGCCGCCGAGCACACCGTTGCCGCCGTCGCCGCCGCTGCCGAGTAGCATCGCGTGTCCGCCGGCGCCGCCGTTGCCGCCGCCCGATACGCCGACGCCGCCGTTGGCGCCGGCCCCGCCGTCGCCCAGCAGCCACCCGCCATTGCCGCCGTTGCCGCCGTTGCCACCGGCGCCGACGGTCAGGTTGGTGCCGTCGCCGCCGTTGCCGCCGGTGCCGCCGTTGCCGATCAGCCAGGCGTTGCCGGCCGCCCCACCGTTGCCGCCGGAGCCACCCTTGAAGCTGGTTGAGCCGCCGTATCCGCCGGAACCACCGGCGCCGAGCAGGAAGCCGGCGCTGGCCCCCGCCCCGCCCGCGCCGCCGTCGGCGCTGACGCTGGCGCCGCCCGTTCCGCCGTCGCCGCCGATGCCGAACAGCCAGGCGTTGGCGC
>NZ_MVHE01000230.1 GCF_002086155.1 Mycobacterium angelicum
GCCGCCGAGAGGGCGGGGAAGGTGGCCGAGAAGCTGGCCGATAGCGCGGGGAAGATGGCGCTCAAGCCCGCCGCGAAGTTCTGCCCCGCCGTGACCAGAGCGCTCAACGCGCCTTGTAGCGCCGGGGCACCCGACAGCGCGGCGCTCAACGCGGCGTTAAACGCCGCACTCAACCCCGACAGGCTGGCTTGGAAGGCCGGCAGGCTGCCGGAGAGTGCGGCGCTCAGGGTGGCGTTGAAGGCCGCCGAGAGGGCGGGGAAGGTGGCCGAGAAGCTGGCCGATAGCGCGGGGAAGATGGCGCTCAAGCCCGCCGCGAAGTTCTGCCCCGCCGTGACCAGAGCGCTCAACGCGCCTTGTAGCGCCGGGGCACCCGACAGCGCGGCGCTCAACGCGGCGTTAAACGCCGCACTCAACCCCGACAAGCTGGCTTGGAAGGCCGGCAGGCTGCCCGACAGCGCGGCGCTCAGGGTGGCGTTGAACGCCGCCGAGAGGGCGGGGAAGGTGGCTCCGAAGCCGCCTGCCAGCTGCGCGGCGATGACAGGAAGCGCGGCGCTGAAGTTGGCGGCCACGGTTTGGCCAGCGTTGATTATCGCGCTTAGAGCGCCTTGCACGGCCGGAACACTGCTTAGTGCGGCGTTCAGTGCGGTGTTGAAGGCCGCACTCAGGCCCGAGAGGCTGGCTTGGAAGGCGGGCAGGCTGCCCGAGAGTGCGGCGCTGAGGGTGGCGTTGAAGGCCGCCGAGAGGGCGGGGAAGGTGGCCGAGAAGCTGGCCGACAGGGCGGGGAAGATGGCGCTGAATCCGGCGGCGAAGTTCTGACCTGCCGTGA
>NZ_MVHE01000231.1 GCF_002086155.1 Mycobacterium angelicum
ACGCCACCCTCAGCGCCGCACTCTCGGGCAGCCTGCCCGCCTTCCAAGCCAGCCTGTCCGGCCTCAGCGCAGCGTTCAACGCCGCGTTGAGCGCCGCGCTGTCGGGCGCCCCGGCCCTACAAGGCGCCCTCAACGCCTTGATCACGGCAGGTCAGAACTTCGCCGCCGGATTCAGCGCCATCCTGCCCGCCCTGTCGGCCAGCTTCTCGGCCACCTTCCCGGCCCTGTCGGCGGCCTTCAACGCCACCCTGAGCGCCGCGCTGACGGGCAGCCTGCCGGCCTTCCAAGCCAGCCTGTCGGGGTTGAGTGCGGCGTTCAACGCCGCCCTGAACGCTGTGCTGTCGGGCGCCCCCGCCCTACAAGGCGCGCTAAGTGCACTGCTGACCGCGGGGCAGAACTTCACGGCCGGCTTGAGCGCGGTCTTCCCCGCGCTATCGGCCAGCTTCTCGGCCACCTTCCCCGCCCTCTCGGCGGCCTTCAACGCCACCCTCAGCGCCGCACTGACGGGCAGCCTGCCGGCCTTCCAAGCCAGCCTGTCGGGGTTGAGCGCGGCGTTTAACGCCGCCCTGAACGCTGCGCTGTCGGGCGCCCCCGCGCTACAAGGCGCGCTAAGTGCACTGCTGACCGCGGGGCAGAACTTCACGGCCGGCTTGAGCGCGGTCTTCCCCGCCCTGTCGGCCAGCTTCTCGGCCACCTTCCCCGCCCTCTCGGCGGCCTTCAACGCCACCCTCAGCGCCGCACTCTCGGGCAGCCTGCCGGCCTTCCAAGCCAGCCTGTCGGGGTTGA
>NZ_MVHE01000232.1 GCF_002086155.1 Mycobacterium angelicum
GCCGGAGTTGAAGAAGCCGATGTTGCCGGCCCCGGAGTTTCCGATGCCGATGTTGTCGACGCCCGAGTTCAGCCCGCCGAAGGTGAACTGCCCGGTTGCCGAGTTATAGAAGGTGTTCCCCACGCCGATCAGGTTGTTGCCGGTGAGTCCGAAGCCGATGTTGTTGTTACCGACGTTTCCGCCGCCCATGTTTGCGTTGCCGCTGTTTCCGCCGCCGGTGTTGTTGTTGCCCTGGTTGCCGAAGCCGACGTTGCTATTGCCGAGATTGCCCATGCCCACATTCAGGCCACCATTGAGGCCGACGCCGGTGTTGCCGAGGCCGATGTTCCCGTTGCGGATGTTTCCGAAGCCGACGTTGCCGTTACCGCGGTTACCGCTGCCGCCGTTGCTGTTGCCGATGTTTCCGCCGCCGACATTGGTGTTGCCGTTGTTTCCGTTGCCCAGGTTGCCGGTGCCCTTGTTGCCACTGCCCACATTGGCCGCGGTGTTACCGACGCCCAGGTTGGGCAGCCGCATCAACAGTTCCTCGAAGGGACTCAACGCCGCAGCCGCCGACGACGCTCCGGCGTGATAGCCGAACATCGCCGCGACGTCTGTTGCCCAAAACTGTTCATAGATGCTTTCGGCGGCCGCGATCGCGGGCGCGTTGAGCCCAAACCAGTTTGAGCGCACCAGCTGTAGGAATGCGTTGCGATTGGCGGCTATCTGCAGCGGATGAATGGTGGCTGCCTTGGCCGCCTCGAATGCGCTGGCGACCGCTTTGGCTTGGGAGG
>NZ_MVHE01000233.1 GCF_002086155.1 Mycobacterium angelicum
GCCCCGGTGCCACCGGCCCCACCGGTCCCGCCGTTGCCGGACAGCAGCCCGCCCGCGCCGCCGGCACCGCCCGCCCCGGCACTGCCGCCGCCCGTCACGAAGCCGCCCGCACCGCCCGCGCCACCGGTGCCGAACAGCCCGGCGGCCCCGCCGGCACCGCCGTGCTGACCAAATCCGCCGGACCCACCGGCGCCGCCGTCGCCGAACAGCAGCCCGCCCGCTCCACCGGCTGCACCGGTTCCGATGCCGCCGTTTGCCCCGTTGCCGATCAGCGGACGTCCGAACAATGCCTCGGCGGGACCGTTGACCGCGTTGAAGACGCCCGCGAGTGGCCCGCCGGAACCGTTGGCCGCGGTGTGCCCGAAGACCGGGCCGAAGCCGCCATTGCCACCGTTGCCGCCCGTGCCCAGGAACACGGCATTGCCGCCGACACCGCCGGCCCCGCCGGTTGTGGTGCTGTTTCCGCCGGCGCCGCCCGCGCCGCCATTGCCGATCAGTTGGCCGGCCCTGCCTCCGGCTCCGCCGGCGCCACCGTCACCGTGATAGCCGAATCCGCCTGCGCCACCGGCTCCGCCGTTGGAGAACAGCGCACCCGCGTTGCCGCCGGCCCCGCCTGCACCTCCGGCGCCACCGAACGAACCTGAGGTGGATCCGCCGGCCCCGCCGATGCCGCCGCTGGAGAACAGCGCACCTGCGTTACCACCGGTCCCGCCGACACCCCCGGTCGCGTCGAGCGAATCTCCGCC
>NZ_MVHE01000234.1 GCF_002086155.1 Mycobacterium angelicum
GGGTAGTGACACCGCGATTCTGCTCGACGGCGGGGGGTCATCGGCGATCGTTCTGCGCCGTGATACCGGGGGCATGTGGGCCGGCGCTGGGTCGCCGAAAGGATCGTGCGACACCCGTCAGGTGCTCTGTGACTCCCATGAGCGGGCGCTGCCCAGCTGGCTGGCGTTCAACTAAGGCTTCGCAGCGCCGGCGGGCTCGGTCCCGCTACACCTGCGGCGTCAAATCCAGCGAGGTGATGGTCGTCATCCTGGTCACCAGCCACCGCGCGTCATAACGCTTCATGAACAGCCGGTAGGACAGATACTTCAATGCTGGGATGTTCTTGGTCACCGGACTGGTGGTCGTGGTGTTGGTGTAGACGATGGCAACGGCATCCCGGCCGCTCAGCGATTCCACGGCAGCACCGGTGACCTCGGTATCGTTGGTAATCTTGGCCTGTTTGTTTGCTGCGGCGATCTGGTCGACGAATCTGCGGTACTGAGCCGCGAAATCACCGCTGAGGTAATTCGCGGCCCGATCGGCCAGGGTGTCCATGTTCTCCGGCGTGTAGGTCCACAACGTCGTGATCGCATTGGCGGCGGTCCGCGCGACCATGAGCTTGGTGGCCACCACGGCGCGCTCGGAGAGGTAGGGCTCCACCGTCGCACCAGCGAACGCTG
>NZ_MVHE01000235.1 GCF_002086155.1 Mycobacterium angelicum
CGTCGAGGATCCCCTTGAACATCGCGACCAGGCCCGTGAGATCAGAGTTGGCGCGCGCCACGTGACAAGCGCCGTGCAACTCTTCCAGGTCGGTCTTCCCCCAGTCGAGGCCAGAA
This sequence comes from Mycobacterium angelicum, assembly GCF_002086155.1. GTDB lineage: Bacteria > Actinomycetota > Actinomycetes > Mycobacteriales > Mycobacteriaceae > Mycobacterium > Mycobacterium angelicum. Next base: position 117 of record NZ_MVHE01000235.1, read on the forward strand.
CCGCGTTCGGACAACAGGAGATCGAAGAACTCGCGGGTCGAGCGGCCGTTGCCCTCGCGGAACGGGTGGGCATAGTTCACGTAGTCGTACCGGTATGCGACCTGGCCAGCGAGATCACCTTCGCCGACCGCTCTGAGCCGGTCGAGCTGGTAGATCTCCGCAGCCACATGCTCCATGGGCCGACTGATGCCGCCCGGCGCGCAGAAAGACTCGTCCTCCTTCTCGATGCCGACTGTCCGCAGATCTCCCGCCCAGACGTAAATGTCCTGGAACAGCTGGCGGTGAATCGCCCGCAGGTATGCGAGATCTGTGCGGTCGCCCAGCAGATTGGGATCCTCGCGGAGTTCGATCACCCGGGCCTCAACGAGGTCGTTCTCGGCATCACGCAGTTCGGCATGCGTTCGAGCGCCGACCCGGTTCCTCAAGACGGACATAGCGGGGATGAAGTAGCCCTGCCAATTCCGTTCGTGATCGCCGGTGTCCCATGGATGCGGCACTCCACCCCGGTTACTGGATGTTGTACCGGCGGCGGACGCGCTCACCC
>NZ_MVHE01000236.1 GCF_002086155.1 Mycobacterium angelicum
TGGAGTTCGCGGCGTTCGACCGGGTGCCGCCGGGGCCTGGGCAGATCGAGGTGGCCGTCAGCGCGTCCAGCATCAACTTCGCCGACGTGCTGGTCACCTTCGGCCTGTATCAGACCGCGGACGGCAAGCAACCACAGCTGGGCACCGATTTCGCCGGTGTGGTGACCGCGGTGGGCCCCGACGTCACCGACCACCAGGTGGGCGATCATGTCGGCGGCATGTCGCCCAACGGCTGCTGGAGCACGTTCGTCACCTGTGACGCCCGCATGGCCGTAAAGCTGCCGGAGGGTCTGACGGACGCGCAGGCGGCGGCGGTGACGACCGCGAGCGCCACGGCGTGGTACGGGTTGCAGGATCTGGCCCGGATCAAGGCCGGTGACAAGGTGCTGATTCACTCCGCGACCGGTGGGGTGGGGCAGGCGGCGATTGCGATCGCGCGGGCGGCCGGCGCCGAGATTTATGCCACCGCCGGCAGCGAGAAGCGCCGGAACTTGTTGCGCGACATGGGTATCGAGCATGTTTACGACTCGCGCAGTGTGGAGTTCGCCGAGCAGATCCGTCGCGACACCGACGGCTACGGCGTGGACATCGTCCTCAACTCGGTCGTCGGGGCGGCACAACGGGCCGGCATCAAACTGCTGGCAGTGGGTGGCCGGTTTGTCGAGATCGGCAAGCGCGACATCTACGGCGACACCAAGCTCGGGCT
>NZ_MVHE01000023.1 GCF_002086155.1 Mycobacterium angelicum
CCTCGATCATCGTCACCACCACACTCAAGGACTTAGAAGCTGCGGCCGGGCGCGGCCTCACCGGCGGCGGCACCATCCTGCCCATGTCCGACGTGATCCGCCTGGGCCGCCAGGCCAGCCACTATTTGGCGATTTTCGACGACGGCAAGCCCCTGGCGCTGTATCACACCAAACGTCTGGCCTCACCAGGACAGCGAATTGTCTTGTACGCCAAGGAACGTGGCTGCTCGGCACCGGGCTGCGATACGCCCGGGTACTACTGTGAAGTGCACCATTGCATCCCGTATGCCCAGTGCGGCAGCACCGACGTCGACCAGCTCACCTTCGCCTGCGGCGGCCATCACCCGCTGGCCGAAAAGGGCTGGGCCACCCGCAAGAACGCCCACGGCGACACCGAATGGATTCCGCCGCCCCACCTCGACCACGGCCAGCCACGAACGAACACCTTCCACCATCCGGAGAAACTCCTGGTGGAAGAAGACGACCCCGATGACGAGGACGACCCGTAGCCCGCGACTGCGTCGCCTAGAGCGCTTCGGCGGCGCGCTCGAGTTCGACCAATGCCGGCTCGATGAGATCGGCCATCTCGTCGATGTCGTTGGCGACCTCGGGTGTCGTCACAAAACCGAAGTCCAGGTGTTCCTGGTAGGAGAAGCAGGTGATGTTCAGTGCGACGTCCATGACGGGCGGCCCGAGCGGCACCAGCGATTCCAGCTTGGCGCCGGCCATGTACAGCGGGATCGGCGGCCCGGGAACATTGGAGATCACCAGGTTGATCGGGGCCAGGTTGTGCGAGAGTCCGGTAGCGGTGTAGGCGCGGGCAGCCAGCTGCAGCAGGCCGGGCGGCGTGGTTTCGGTGAGCCCCATGATCTGATGGGCCGACAACGCTTTGGCCATCTCCTTGGCGCTCTGCGTGCTTTCGTGAATGGCCCGGAGCCGCTCGGCCGGATCCTCCACGTCGGTGGCAAGCGACGCCGTCATCGAGCTGATCTGATTGCCGACGTCCTCCTTGGTCTGGTCGGTGCGGGTGGAGACCGGGATCTGGGTGATCAGCGGCTTGGTGGGCAGCTCGTTGCGTTTGATCAGGTATTCGCGGGCCGCCCCGGCCACCAGCGCGAGCACGACGTCGTTGAGTTTGACGCCGAAGGCATCCTTGACGGCCTTGGCCCGCGCCAAGTCGACGCGGGTTCCGGTGATCCTGCGGTGCGGCGAGACCGACGCATTGAACCGGGTCTTGGGCGCGTCGAAGTATCGCGGCGGCTTGCTGCGCACGCCGAGGACCGCGATCTGCTGGCGCACGGTTTGCTCCAGCAATCTGGCAATCCGGAACGGCGTCATGATTCCGACGTTGATCAGAGCGCTGATGGCGCGACGCTCCAGGCCGGGGATCTGGAACCCTACCAGCGATCCCACCTTCTCCGTTTGCGGCGGTCGTGGTTCCGGCGTTATGTCCAGCAGGATTTCGCCCAGCCCCGCGCCGGAAACGCCGTCGACAATGGCGTGATGCATTTTGGTCAGCGTGGCGAAACGGCCGCCCTCCACACCCTCGATGACCCACAGCTCCCACAACGGGCGGGAGCGGTCCAGCTTGTAGGACATCAGGCGGCCGACGAGCTCCTCGAGTTCGCGTCGGCCTCCGGGCGCCGGCACGCCGATGCGACGGACGTGATAGTCGACGTCGAGTTCCTCGTCCTCGACGAACCACGGGCGGTCCAGGCCCAACGGGGCGCCCGTCACCCGCCAGCGCAACTGCGGGAGCTCGGCAAGTCGCTCGTTGATCAGTTCGCGGAGTCGATGAAAGCTGTAGTCGGCCGCGTCAGTGGGATCGCAAACGGCCAGTGCACCCACGTGCATGTGCCAGCCTGCTGTCTCTGCTGACCAAAACGCCGCATCAACGCTCGAGAGCCGCTTCATGCCATGAACCGTAGCCCCGAACGGCTGGCGGCGGGAAGGCGGTTAGCTACGCGGCGCGCATCGTCGTTAGGCGTCTTCCAACAGATCCGGGGTCACCGCCGACTCAGTGTCCGGAATTCCCTCGACCTTCGCCTTGCGATCGGCCATCGACAACAACCGCCGAATACGCCCCGCCACAGCATCTTTCGTCATCGGCGGATCGGCGAGCCGGCCCAACTCTTCCAGCGACGCCTGGCGGTGCTCAACCCGCAACTTGCCGGCCGAGGCCAAGTGCTCGGGCACCGTATCCCCAAGGATCTCCAGCGCCCGCTCCACCCGGGCGGCCGCGGCGACCGCGGCCCGCGCCGAACGGCGCAGATTCGCGTCGTCGAAGTTGGCGAGCCGGTTGGCCGTCGCCCGCACCTCGCGGCGCATCCGGCGCTCCTCCCAGATCAGCCTGGTGTCCTGCGCCCCCATCCGGGTCAGCAATGCGCCGATCGCCTCGCCGTCGCGCACCACCACCCGATCGGCGCCACGCACCTCTCGCGCCTTCGCGCTGACTCCCAGCCGGCGGGCGGCACCCACCAGCGCCAGGGCCGCTTCCGGCCCGGGGCAACTGACCTCCAGCGCCGACGAGCGGCCCGGCTCGGTCAGGGACCCGTGCGCCAAAAAGGCTCCCCGCCAGGCGGCTTCGGCGTCACCGATGCTGCCGCCGACAACCTGGGCCGGCAGACCACGCACCGGCCGACCCCGCATGTCCAGCAGTCCGGTCTGACGGGCCAGCGCCTCACCATCATTGGCGACCCGCAGGACATACCGGGTGCTCTTGCGAATCCCGCTCGCCGACAACACATGCACCACCGCGTTGTAGCCGTACAGATCGAAGATGTCCTTGCGCAGCCGGCGGGCGATGCTGCCCAGGTCGACTTCGGCCTCGACCACCACACGGCCGGCCACGATGTGCAAACCGCCGGCGAACCTGAGCAGAGACGTGACTTCGGCGCGGCGCGCACTGACCGATTTGACTACCAGACGGCTCAGCTCGTCCTTGACTTCGGTCGTCATCGCCACGCGTCGTCACCCCTTGGTCGTCCACCGTCCATCGGCCGCTCTGCCGTGGCCGTCACCGGAGGCGTCGCCGGGTCTTTCTCGCCGACCCTGTCACGCGCCCGCACCCCGTCCAGCACGGCTGCCAGCTTGCCCGGGTCATGTAAAGGTGTACCAGGTCGGGCCACGTCGGCGAAGTGGACCTCGGCATGGAGCAACGTGGCGGTACGGCGCAGTTGCTCACGTTCCCTGTCGCTGGGCACTCGCTCGGCGTCGATGATGATCTCGTCCACAGTGAATTCCGGCGCGTGCTGAGCCAGCACGTGCAGATGGCGCTCCACCGAGAAGCCCGCCGTCTCCCCCGGCTCGGCCACCAGGTTGAGCACCAGCGCCTTGCGGGCGGTGGTGCTTTGCAGCGCGGTGAGCAGCCCCGGCACCAGCACGTGCGGGATCACGCTGGTGAACCACGACCCTGGCCCCAGCACCACCAGGTCGGCCGCCATGATGGCGTCCACCGCCTGCCGCGTCGCCGGCGGATCGGCGGGCAGCAGCCGCACCCGGCGCACCTTTCCGGGGGTGCTGGCAATCGCCACCTGACCCCGAATCAGCCGGAACATTCGCGGATCGGACTCCAGGCCGGAGACGTCGGCCTCGATCTGCAGCGCGATCGGGCACATCGGCAGGACCCGGCCCTTGACGCCCAGAATGCGTCCGAGTTCGTCGAGGGCCGCGACCGGATCGGCCAGCACCTCGTTGAGGCCGGCCAGCAGCAGGTTGCCGATCGGGTGGCCCGCCAGCACGCCGCTCCCCCCGAATCGGTGCTGCATGATGGTCGCCCACAGCCGGCCATAGGGGCTGTCGGATGCCAACGCCGCCAAGGCCATTCGCAGATCCCCCGGCGGTACCACATCCAATTCGCTGCGCAGCCGGCCGGACGAGCCGCCATCATCGGCGACGGTGACGATGGCGGTGACATAAGGAGTCAGCCGACGGGCCGCCGAGAGCGTCGCATACAAACCGTGTCCGCCACCCAGCGCGACAATGCTGTCCGTCATTCGCGGCCCAGATCCCGGTGCAGTACCCGTACCGACAATTGCGGGTTGGATCCCAATAGCCCCATCAGGGCCTCTGCGATCGCCACGCTGCGATGCTTGCCGCCGGTACATCCGATGGCGACCGTCATGTATCGCTTCCCCTCCCGGCGGTAGCCGTCGACAACCAGGGATAGCAATCGATGGTAAGTCTGCAGGAACTCAGCCGCGCCGGGCTGGCCCAGCACGTAGTCGCGGACAGCCGGTTGCTGGCCGGTGAGCGGCCGCAGTTCGTCAACCCAGTGCGGGTTGGGCAGGAATCGCACGTCCATGACCATGTCGGCGTCCATCGGCAGTCCGTACTTGAAGCCGAACGACTCCACGGTGACGCTCGTCGTCGCACCGCCGTTTCCGCCGAACGCACGCTCGATGCTTTCCCGCAGCCCCCGCACCGACAGCGTGGACGTGTCGATGATCAGGTCTGCGGTGGCGCGAACCTGCGCGAGCATCCTGCGCTCGGCGGCGATGCCCTCGGCCAGGGTCTGCTGGCCCTGCAGCGGATGGCTGCGCCGATTCTGTTCGTAACGGCGCACCAACATGTCGTCGGAGGCCTCCATGAACACCACGCGCGGGGTGATGTTGCGGGTGGCCAGTTCGTTGCGCACCTCGTCGAGGTCGCCGGTGAACCCGCGCGACCGCACGTCCATCACCACCGCCAGCTGTGTGATTCGGGATCCGGCCGCCAATCCGAAATCCACCATGCGGGTGATCAGCTGGGGCGGCAGATTGTCGGCGACATACCAGCCGAGGTCTTCGAGCACTTTGGCCGCCGTGCCGCGCCCGGCTCCGGATAACCCGGTGACCAGGACGACGTCGATGCCGGCGGGCACGTCTTCGCTGGTCATGCTCCGGCTCCAGAGGGTTCCGGCTCGTCTGGTCGCAGTGCCTCGAGCACTGCCGTGGCTGTGGCCAGGCCGATGCCCGGGACGGCGGTGATCTGGTCGACGGTGGCCTCCTTGAGGCGGGCTATGGATCCGAAGTGGGTGACCAGCGCCTTGCGCCGATGCTCGCCGAGGCCGGGCACCGAGTCCAGGGCCGACGCCGTCATCCGCTTGGATCGTTTGCTGCGATGGTAGGCGATGGCGAATCGGTGCGCTTCGTCGCGCACCCGCTGCAATAGATAGAGCCCCTCGCTGTTGCGCGGCATGATGATTGGATCAGGCTCCGCCGGCACCCATACCTCTTCCAGCCGCTTGGCCAGGCCGATCACCGCTACGTCGGTAATGCCGAGCTCGTCAAGCACGGCTTTGGCCGCGTTGACCTGCGGTGCGCCGCCGTCGACGACGTAGAGATTCGGCGGATAGGCGAACCGGCGTGATTTCCCTTCGGCCGAAAGCAGATTCGGATCGTTCTGGTCGCTCAGATGTCGGTAGAAGCGCCGGCGGGTGACTTCGGCGATGGAGGCGACGTCGTCGGAGCGGCCGTGCCCGGCGGCTTCCCGAATCCCGAAGTGACGGTAGTCGGATTTGCGCGGCAGGCCGTCCTCGAATACCACCACGGAGCCCACCACATCGGTGCCCTGCACATGGCTGATGTCGACACATTCGATTCGCAGTGGCGCATCGGCAAGACCCAACGCGTCCTGAATATTCTGCAGCGCAGCGGATCTGGCATTGAAGTCACCGGCGCGCTTCAGCTTGTGCTGCTGCAGAGCCTCTTTCGCATTGCGTTGCACGGTTTCGGCGAGGGCACGTTTGTCGCCGCGCCGCGGCACCCGCAACGCGACCCGTGCACCGCGCAGGTTCGACAACCAGCTGGCCAATTCGTCGGAGTTGGACGGCAGACACGGCACGAGTACCTCGCGGGGAACCGGGTTGACGGCTTCGTCGGCTGCGCCGCCGAGCTCGGCCTGGTCCCCGTAGAACTGCGTGAGGAACTGCTCGACCAGCTGCTCCTCACCGGATTCGCCTGGGCCCCCCGGCTTTTCGACGATCCAGCCGCGCTGGCCGCGAACCCGGCCGCCGCGGACGTGGAACACCTGCACGGCGGCTTCGAGTTCGTCGTCGGCAAAGGCCACCACATCCGCGTCGGTGCCGTCGCCGAGCACAACGGCCTGCTTTTCCATGGCGCGCTTGAGTGCGCCGAGATCGTCACGGAGGCGGGCGGCGCGCTCGAAATCGAGTTGGTCCGACGCGGCCTGCATCTGCTGTTCGAGCTCGCGGGCGAAGCGGTCGGTTTTGCCGGACAGGAAATCGCAGAAATCTGTCACGATCTGCCGATGCTGCTCGGCGCTGACCCGCCCGATGCACGGAGCCGAGCATTTGTCGATGTAGCCGAGCAGGCAGGGACGGTCGATCTGGTTGTGCCGCTTGAAGACTCCCGCCGAACAGGTGCGCGCCGGAAACACCCGGGTGAGCAGATCCAGCGTTTCGCGGATCGCCCACGCGTGGGAGTAGGGCCCGAAATACCGCACCCCCTTGCGTCGGGGGCCGCGATAGACCATCAACCGGGGAAACTCCTCGTTGAGGGTGACCGCCAGCACCGGATACGACTTGTCGTCGCGGTAGCGGACGTTGAAGCGCGGGTCGAACTCCTTGATCCAGTTGTACTCCAGCTGCAGCGCTTCGACTTCGGTGTTGACCACCGTCCACTCGACCTTGGCCGCGGTGGTCACCATCTGCCGGGTGCGTGGGTGCAGGCTCGCGACGTCGGCGAAGTAGGACGTCAGCCTGCTGCGCAGGCTCTTGGCCTTGCCGACGTAGACGACTCGCCCGTATTGGTCCCGGAATCGGTACACGCCAGGCTCGACCGGGATGGACCCCGGCGCGGGGCGGTACGTGGCGGGATCTGGCACGTATCCAGGCTAATGGTCGCTACGACAACGCCTAGCGCGGCGGTGTTCGCCGGGCAAGCCCGGTCACGGAACGCTGTCCCAATGTTGGTAGGGCGCGTCGGGGATGCAGAAGCCTATATACAAGGAGGCCCCCGGGGCTGGGGGGCCATTGACGGCTAGGCAACCACCAAATCCACTGCTGATCTGGCCATTGGGCTGGTAACTGAAATGCTGGGACGGCCAATTGGAGCAGGGCTGGAGGAATACGTCACGATGCTCGTAGGGTCTTGTCAGGCACTCTCCGGGAAAGGCCACGCTTTCCTGCTCGTCGCCGGTGGAATTCCAACGCTGGGAATCCGCACCGTTGCACGGGTTTATAACTACCGGGGTGTACCAGTCTCCGCTGGGGCCGTCCAGACAGAAATCGCCCAATCCGCTTTTCAGTTGGACCGGTTCGTCGGCGTGTGCCGCGGCAGCACTGAAGGCCGTGATACCGAATGATGTGCTGACTACGACTACGGCCTGGCGAACCCCGCCCAACGACCGCGCCCTGGTCATGGAACGCTGTCCCAACCCTGATCGATATTGCCGTCGCAAAAGCGGGTAGAAACCCAAGTCCCGGGGTCCGGCCCGCCGAGAACGGTGAGGCAGCCACTCAGGTCACCGGTGATCTGGCCGTTGGAATGAATCGTCCACTTCTGGGTGAACCAATTCAGGCAGCCCTGCAGGTGCGACACCCAACTCTCGCCCGGCTGCGACAAGCAATTCCCGGGAAAGGCCACGCTTTCAAACTGCCCGTCCGGGGTGATGTTCCAGCGCTGGAAGTCGGTCCCATTGCACGGGTTGATCACTATCGGGGTGAACCAACTACCACTCGGGGAATCCAGGCAAAAATCGCCCATTCGGCTCTTCAACTGGACGGGGCCGTCGGCATGTGCCGTGCCAGCGTTGAACGCGGCGACACCGAGCATTGTGCTGACTACGGCAAGGGCCCGGCACACGCGGGTCATCAATGGCGATCCACTCATTTCGGCGGCCATCGTTGCATCTCATTCCAGCCGACGCATCTCATCCGGCGCCACTTTCGTGCGCATGCGCCAGGTGTAAAGTCGCGCGTTGTGGATCATGATGCCAAATACCCTGTGGCACTTGATGATTGACGGACATCCCATGAGTTTGTGGGTTTCCTGTGGCTTGACTGGCTGAGTGTCGGCCGCATGCCCTCCGGCTCGCCAGCGCAGGCGCAGAGCTTCCGCAGACGAGGCGGCGAAACCCGGTGCGCAACTCCTGGAAACCGGAACAACAATGTCGTATCGTCGGTCGCGTCAGGGCCTTCAGCCTTTTGCAATTCACCTCGAGTCGTACCCACAGAAAGCAGGGTTGATGACGAAACCGTTGATTGCTCCGACCAGAGTGGTGCGGGATTATTTGTCCAGTTCGCTGGTGTGGGACGGTTTTTTGGCCCAGGGCGGGTTCGTCGAAGGCGATATCGTCATCGCCACCCCCGTCAAGTCCGGAACGACATGGACCCAGCGAATAATTCAGCAGATATTGCGCAACGGGGCCGAGAACGACGGAAGCCTTTCAGACAGCTCCCCGTGGCTCGACTCCAGCTGGGGCGATCACGCCGAGATGCTCGATGTACTCAATCAGCAGCGCGAAGCCGGTATCCGGCGAGTGGTCAAGTCGCATCTGCCCGCAGCTGCCCTGCCAATTGCCCCCGAGGCCCGGTACGTGTTTGTCGGCAGAAATGGCAAAGACACCGGAATCAGCTTTCACCATATGATCTACAACTATTCCGAATCGACGATGTCGAAGATCAACGAGATTCACGCTCAGTGGTCGGGTGACGCTACGCCGTTGGTGATTTCCGAGGACATGCAGGCATTCTTCGACCTGTGGCTGGAGACGGACGGCTATGGCTGTTGCGATCTGTTTGACCTGGTGAAGTCGTGGTGGCAGCTGCGCGATGAGCCAAACGTGCTACTGCTGCACTACCAAGAGCTCAAAGAAGACTTAGCGGGCCAAATCGTGCGGCTGGCAGAATTTTTGGGCATCGATCCCGGGTCGCTGCGCATGGACGTCATCGTCGAGCATTGCTCGTTCGAGTACATGAGCGGTCGAGCGGAAAAGATGGCTCCGTTCAACGGACAACACATGTCCAGCGCCAAAGCCTTCTTCCACAAAGGCCCCAACCGCGATTACCGCAGCGAGCTCACGGCGCAACAAGTTGCGCGCTTCGACGAAGTCGCCCAGCAAAAACTGGGTGCGCAGTGCGCCCGCTGGCTGGAAACCGGCAAACTTTCCGCCACCGGTTAGCCGGGACGCTATCGCGCGGCGGCGAGGTTGTCCGGCGGGGTCAGCTCGTCGATGTCTTCGTACCAGTCGCGTTGGATCAACATCCCGTCGGCAATGCGCTGCAACGCCGCGTCGAAATCCGCTTCGTCCGGCTGATCGGTGAAGCCAGGTGACAAGGTGAGATTGTCGACGAGCCAGGTCCGGATGGCGGCAGACACCGAGTTGACTTGCCGCAGCCCGTCCGGAGTAAGCGATAGCTGGTCGCCGTCGCGGGATACGTAACCCGTTTGGACCAGGCGGTCGAAGACGGGTTCGAGGACCTGCCGGGGCAAATGGAGGTGTATGGCGATGTCGGCGAGCCGTACCGTCTCGAAGAATCGCTGGTATTGATAAATGCGCAGCACTCCCCACAGCCCGGCGACATCGAGTTCACAACCGCGTTTCTTGGCGATATCGTCCAATTGCAATTTGGGCGCTTCGTCCAGCACGCGTCCGACCGCGATTTCCAGGACGTCCTCAGGTGTTTTGATTCTGGGCACGGCGAATCCGTCTCCGAGGCAGCTGGGGCTGTCGTGGATTCCGGTCAGTGGTGCCTCGCGCAAGAACAACGAGAGAACGAATCCCACCAGGGCGATAAAGGCGGCATAGAGGAACACTTGCGCCAACGACCCGGCATACGCCCGAACAATCGGGGCGGCAATGTGCTGCGGCAGTTGATGTATGGCAGTTGGCGAATGCATGGCCTCGGCGGACACGCCGGCCGACGTCAACGCCGAACCTATTCGCCGGCTGAGGAAGTTCGCGAACAGCGCACCGAAAATTGCGGCACCGAATGCACCGCCGACCAGGCGGAAGAATGTCACACCCGAGGTGGCGATGCCCAGGTCTTCAAAACAGGAGGTGTTCTGCACGATCAGGATGAGCACCTGCATGGCGAAGCCGATTCCGGCGCCCAGGATGACCAGGTAGCAGAACTGCACCGGCCACGGCGTCGACTCATCCATGCGCGCCATCAGCAAGAAGCCGACGGCCATCAGTGCCGTCCCCGCGAGCGGAAAGATCTTGTACCGGCCGGTCCGGCCGACCAGGATGCCGGCGGCCAGCGACGTGGTCAGCAGGCCGACCACCATGGGCAACGTGCGCAGACCCGAGGTGGTCGCCGAGACGCCGTCGACGTAGCGCAGATACATGGGCACGAAGGTCAGCGCGCCCAGCATCGCGAATCCGACCAGCAACGACAGAATGGAGCAGACCGAAAACACCGGGCTGCGAAACAGTCGGGGTGGCAGGATGCCGGCGGCGGCGCGGCTTTCCACGCCGACGAATACGACCAGGCCCACCGCGGCGCCGACGAACAACGCGATAATCGGCGCCGAACCCCACGCGTAGGTGGTGCCTCCCCAACTGGTGGCCATGATCAATGCCGTGGTGGCCAACGCGATCACCAGGATCCCGACGTAGTCGATAGCCGGTTTGGCGCGCCGGGGCAGCGCGGGGATGGCTACGGCGGCGACCGTGAGAACCGCGATGGAAGTGGGCACGTTGACCCAGAATGCCCAGCGCCAATTCAGGTAGTCGGCGAAGAAGCCGCCGAATAACGGACCGGCCACTGTGGCGACCCCGAATACCGCTCCGAGGATGCCCTGATAGCTGCCCCGGTCCCGCAGCGGAAACACCTCACCGACCAGCGCGGAGGCCGTCACTGAAGTGGCACCGGCGCCTATACCCTGCACCATCCGAGAGAGCGCCAGCATCGCCATGCTGCCGGACAAGGCGCACAACACCGAGCCGACCAGAAAGACCACGACGGCGATTTGCAACACCTGCTTGCGGCCCAGCAGATCACCGAGTTTGCCGGCCGCCGGGACAACGACAATGCCCCCGAGCAGATAGGCAGCGACAGCCCACGATTGCTGGCCGGAGTCACCTAAGTCTTCCGCGATCGTCGGCAGTGCAGGCACCACCATCGCCTGGTCCATAGCCGCTACCAAGACTCCGAGCGCAAGCGCCCCGAATATGACATTGCGACGTGCGGAGGTGATCGAATCGCTGGCCGAAGGAGGAACGGCGGAGGCGGTTGCCGGTGCAGTTTGGCTCGTCATACTCAGCTCCCATCGCTGTTGGAGCCCGCGTGCGAGGACTCGGACTACGCCGGTGACCGAAGGACACGCTGTTCTTGGAAACGGCGCCTCTTTCGAATTTGTCCATCAGTGCCAACTGCGCCTCGCCAGATTCGTTTTAGCAGCCCAGTGCTGACCGTGTCACGCTTTCCGCAGGAGAAGAACCGTTTCGGCTTTTGACGAGCAAGCACCTAATTGCCACTGCACTTTGCTCTTAGGACCTGAAAAGCACGTCGAGTCGGCGCGTTCGTGTGCAAACTAATTCGGTTTGGATCGTGTCCATGCTTACACAATCCGGTCCAACCGGCGTGTTTCGTCGCGGGGGCTCGGGGACGGCGCAGCCGACTGGCCCCACTCCCACCGGTGTGGCAACCTCGTGCGGCGCGCGGACTCCTGGGGGGTCAGCCTGCAATGGCCGGCGGGGCTGAGTGGCAATTGACTTGCTGTGGTTGCGCCAGCGCTGCGCGCTGCGTCCAAGATCGTCGCCGACCACGCCGCGCGAGTGGCCTCGTCCCTCGAACATTTGATCGGGTCGTCGGAAATATCAGGGGTAGCCGCTGCAGCCATGCATGTCGCATTGGATGAGTATTGCGCCGCATGCGACCAACGGCTTTCGTCGGCGTCGGCGGCGTTGACTGTGGCTTCTGGGGCGTTTGCCGCAACGGATGAAACCAACAGCGCGGCCCTGGCGTCGGTCAGATCCGTTCACCTCCTCTAGCCGTTTGCATGACCGACGTCGACGAGCCGCTGACACGTTCTCGCGTTGAGGCCTTTGCCCACACAGCGGACACGTTGACCGCTGCCGCCGCCCAATGGCGGGCCCGCGCAGCACCGTTGGAGGGCACCGCAGATGCATATGCCGGACAAATGAACTGCCCCAACGGGACTCGATGAGTTTGGGCAAACCGCCGAATCGGCGGCCCAGATGGCCCATGCGGACAAGCTTGCTGCGATTTCCGCTTCCAACCACGCACACCAAATGGCTGATATCGCGCGGCGCGGCGGCGATGTGCTGCGCGGTGCACGCGAAGATGCCTTAGAGGCAATCGCCGAAGCCGAGAACGACGGCTTTAGTGTGGGTGAAGATTTGTCGGTAACCGACAACCGTTTCGGGATTCCGCCGGCTGAGCGGATAGCGCGCCAACAAGCCGCGGCGACACATGGCAGCTTCATCACTCATCGAGTCGCTCGCGTGCAAGACGCAAACGCGAGCGTCGCCGCCAAGCTACACGCCGGAGCCGAGCAAATGGCGAATATGGCGGCCGCGCACTGGCGCGCCACCACCACACACCACACCCGCCCCCCTCGCCGAGCTACGCGATACCCAAGAACCAACCAGGCTCACCAGAATCGCATGCCCCTGCAGTCCAAGACCGCGACAGTGTCGCGGCCGATCGCCAACGTGCCCCCGGCCCAGCTACGCCGAGGAGGTCCCATCGGGCGACGGCACCAGGTCTGGCCGGTAGCGGCCGAGCAGCGAGCGCACAGTATCCATGGCAGCCACGGCACGCTCCTTGTCGACGGCCTGAATCGCCATCACCGGAATGTACTCGTCGTCGGGCAGATCGACGCGTGCCCACCGGCTGCCGCCGGGAAACGACACACCAACCACAGCGGACCACGGTATTAGCCTGTCTCCCAACAGGTTACGAACCAGCAGACCGGAAGCCCCCACCCGCAGCCGGGGCCGCGTGAAGAGCAACACAGCTCCGGCGAGGACCAGCCCCAGCGCAGCCATCGCCACCTGATCGGCGGTCTGGAAGATCACGCCGCTGGACCTCACTTTGAGCAGCAGGCCCACCACGATGTGTGCAGCTGCGATCACAAACGCAGCGATATAAGCGAATAACGGTGTCAGGCGGGGACGCAGTTCGGCATCCCATTCGGGCGGTGTCGTCACGACCGTGCGCGCAGATCACGCAGGGCCAGGGCGGTGGCAAGGGCCGCCGCGGTCGCCTGGGCGCCTTTGTCCTCGGCGGAGTCCGGCAGCCCAGCCCGATTCAGCGCCTGCTCCTCGGTGTTGGTTGTCAGCACCCCATTGCCCACCGGCGTGGACTCGTCGAGCGAGACCCGGGTCAAACCTTGGGTCACCGCGTCGCAGACGTAGTCGAAATGCGGTGTCTCGCCACGGATCACGACGCCGAGTGCAACGACGGCGTCATGATTGCGAGCCAATTCCTGCGCGACCACCGGAATCTCGATGGCCCCCAGCACGCGCACCACCGTCGGACTGCCGATGCCCGAGTCGTCGGCTACCTTGAGGGCACCGGCCAACAGCGCGTCACACACTTGGGTGTGCCACGTGCTGGCGACAATGGCCAGACGCACACTGGCGGCATCCAGTACCGGCATCTCCGGCACGCCGGCCCCACCACTCATAAGGCCCCGCCGAATTCGCCTGGCAAATGCACAGATTCGTGGAAATCGTCCAGACCGGTCAGGTCATGGCCCATTCGGTCACGCTTGGTCATCAGGTACCGGATGTTGTCGGCGTTGGCCCGCACCGGCAGCGGCACCCGCTCGATGATGTGCAGACCGTAGCCGTCCAGACCCACCCGCTTGGCCGGATTATTGGTCAGCAGCCGCATCGACCGCACCCCCAGATCAACCAGAATCTGGGCGCCGATCCCGTAGTCGCGGGCATCGGCGGGCAGCCCCAGCTTGAGGTTGGCGTCCACGGTGTCATCCCCGGCGTCTTGCAGCTGATAGGCCTGCAGCTTGTGTAGCAGCCCGATGCCGCGGCCCTCATGACCACGCATGTAGAGCACCACCCCCCGACCCTCGCGCGCCACCATCGCCATGGCGGCATCCAGCTGTGGCCCGCAGTCACAGCGGCGCGACCCGAACACGTCGCCGGTCAGGCACTCCGAGTGCACCCGCACCAGCACGTCGTCGCCGTCGGCGGTGGGGCCGGCGATTTCGCCGCGCACCAGCGCAACGTGCTCGACGTCCTCGTAGATGCTGGTGTAGCCGATGGCGCGAAACTCCCCATGACGAGTGGGAATCCGCGCCTCGGCAACCCGCTCGATGTGCTTTTCGTGTTTGCGCCGCCAGGAGATCAAATCGGCGATGGTGATCATGGCCAGGCCGTGCTCGTCGGCGAAGACCCGCAACTCGTCGGTCTGGGCCATCGAGCCCTCGTCTTTTTGGCTGACAATCTCACAGATGGCCCCGGCCGGCCGCAGCCCCGCCATCCGCGCCAGGTCCACAGCGGCCTCGGTGTGACCGGGACGGCGCAACACCCCACCGTCCTTGGCCCGCAACGGAACCACGTGACCGGGACGGCTGAAATCCTCAGCGACACTGGCCGGGTCGGCCAGCAGCCGCATGGTGGTGGCCCGGTCGGACGCCGAGATGCCGGTTCCCACACCGTTTCTGGCGTCGACGGTGACGGTATAGGCGGTGCCGTGCTTGTCCTGGTTGACCGCATACATCGGCAGCAGGCCCAACCGGTCGCAAACCGCGCCGTCCAACGGCACACACAAATACCCCGAGGTGTAGCGGACCATGAACGCCACCAACTCCGGCGTCGCCTTTTCCGCGGCGAAGATCAGGTCGCCCTCGTTCTCGCGGTCCTCGTCATCAATGACGACGACGGCCTTTCCCGCCGCAATGTCGGCAACCGCCCGCTCGACGGAATCCAACCTCGTCATCGCTGCTACCTTGCTGTGGAACCGGCTAATTGCCCTCAAGTATGAACCACGGCGCGGCCGCAGTTATTGCGATGACCTTTTCTCAGCTTGTTTGCATCAGCCGTTCGACATATTTGGCAATCACGTCCACCTCGAGATTCACCTGCGTTCCCACCGGAGCCGAACCCAGCGTGGTGAGCTCTCGCGTCGTCGGAATCAGTGACACCTCGAACCAGTCCCGCGGCTCGGCCCCCAAGCCGGAAACCGTCAGTGAAATCCCGTCGATGGTGATCGAACCCTTCTCGACCACGTAACGGGCCACCGTGGAAGGCATCTCGAAGCGCACCACCTCCCAATGTTCGGAGGGGCTGCGCGACACGATCTGGCCGGTGCCGTCCACATGTCCTTGCACGATGTGCCCGCCCAACCGGCTGTTGACCGCTGCGGCGCGCTCCAGGTTCACCCGGCTACCCGGACGCAGGTCGCCGAGATTGGAGCGATTCAGGGTCTCGGCCATCACATCGGCGCTGAATTGACCGTCGGCCATGACGTCGACGACCGTCAGGCATACGCCGTTGACAGCAATCGAATCGCCGTGTCGCGCGTCGGAGGTCACGGTGGGGCCGCGGATGATCAGCCGTGCGGCGTCGGTGAGGGTCTCCCGACCAGTGATCTCTCCGAGTTCCTCGACAATTCCGGTGAACATCGGACCAGGTTAATGGCTATTACCGCAGACCTGCACCCGACTGGCTCACCGGGCGCGTCACAGGCACCCTCTACGATGCAAAGTTATGCAGACCCCCCGCCGTCTCTTTGCGTTGCTCGCCGCCCTGAGCGCGGCAACCCTGTTGGTTGCCAGCTGTTCGTCGGAGTCGAAGCCAAGTGGTGGACCGCTCCCGGACGCGACGAATCTGGTGAAGCAGTCCACCGAAGTCACCAAGAACGTCAAGAGCGCACACATCGTGCTGACGGTGAATGGCAAGATCCCCGGACTGTCCATGAAGACGCTCAGCGGCGATCTGACCACCAACCCCACCGCCGCAAAGGGGAACGTCAAGCTCGTCCTCGGTGGGTCGGACATCGACGCCGACTTCGTGGTTTTCGACGGAAACCTCTACGCCACCCTGACCCCCAACAAGTGGAGCGATTTCGGTAAGGCTGCCGACATCTACGATCCGTCGCAGATTTTGAGCCCCGATAACGGCCTGGCCAATGTGCTGGCCAACTTCACCGACGCCAAGGCCGAAGGCCGCGACACCATCAACGGACAGACCACGGTCCGCATCAGTGGAAAGGTGACGGCGGCCGCGGTGAATCAGATTGCGCCGCCGTTCAATGCGACGGACCCGGTGCCGGCCACCGTCTGGATTCAGGAGAGCGGCGACCACCAACTCGCGCAGGTCAAGATGGAGCGCGGCGCGGGCAATTCCGTCCAGATGACGTTGTCGAACTGGGGCCAGCAGGTCCAGGTGACGAAGCCACCGGTGAGCTGATGACCATGCGGGCTGGACGTGGAGTCGCCATCAGCGCAGGCAGCCTCGCAGTGCTGCTGGGCGCGCTGGACACCTATGTCGTGGTGACGATCATGCGCGACATCATGAACAGCGTCGGGATTCCGGTGAACCAGCTGCAGCGGATCACCCCAATCATCACGTGGTACCTGCTGGGTTACATTGCCGCCATGCCGCTGTTGGGCCGAGCTTCCGACCGGTTCGGCCGCAAGCTGATGCTCCAGGTCAGCCTGGCCTTGTTCCTGGTCGGTTCGGTGGTGACCGCGTTGGCCGGGCACTTTGGCAGTTTCGACATGCTGCTGGCCGGCCGCATAATCCAGGGCATCGCCAGCGGTGCACTACTGCCCATCACCTTGGCACTGGGCGCCGACCTGTGGGCGCAGCGAAACCGCGCCGGTGTGCTCGGCGGGATCGGCGCGGCGCAGGAACTCGGCAGCGTGCTGGGTCCGCTGTACGGCATTTTCATCGTGTGGCTGCTCCACGATTGGCGAGACGTGTTCTGGATCAACGTCCCGCTGACGCTGATCGCCATGGCGATGATCCAGTTCAGCTTGCCGTCGCACGACCGCAGCGCCAACCCGGAGAAGGTCGACATCCTTGGCGGTTTACTGCTGGCCCTCACGTTAGGGCTCGCTGTCTTCGGGCTGTACAACCCCAGCCCAGACGGCAAACACATTCTGCCGCCCAATGGGTTGTTCCTGGTTATTGGGGCGGTCGTCGCCGCGATCGCGTTCTTCGTTTGGGAGCGGCTGGCCCGCACCCGGCTCATTGAACCGGCCGGCGTGCACTTCCGACCTTTCCTGGCCGCGTTGGGCTCATCGCTGTGCGCCGGCGCGGCGCTGATGGTGACATTGGTCAACGTCGAGCTGTTCGGCCAAGGCGTGCTGCAAAAGGATCAGACGCAAGCCGCGGGAATGCTGCTCTGGTTCCTCATCGCCCTGCCGATCGGGGCGGTGGTAGGCGGCTGGATCGCCACCCGCGCCGGCGACCGTTGGGTGACCCTGATTGGTCTGCTCATCGCCGCATGCGGTTACCTGCTGATATCGCACTGGCGGGTCGACTTGCCAGACCAGACCCACAACATCTTCGGACTCTTCACCGTGCCTGCGATGCACGCCGACCTGCTGGTGGCGGGTCTCGGGCTGGGTTTGGTGATCGGTCCACTGTCCTCGGCAACACTGCGTGCTGTCCCTGCAGCCCAGCATGGCATCGCCTCAGCGGCGGTGGTGGTGGCCCGCATGACCGGCATGTTGATCGGTGTCGCCGCGCTGAGCGCGTGGGGGCTATACCGGTTCAACCAGATCCTGTCGGGCTTGTCGGCGGCAATCCCGCCCGAGGCCACGTTGCTGGAACGCGCCGCCGCAATCGGAGGCATGTACCA
The DNA here is from genome assembly GCF_002086155.1 of Mycobacterium angelicum. Lineage (GTDB taxonomy): Bacteria > Actinomycetota > Actinomycetes > Mycobacteriales > Mycobacteriaceae > Mycobacterium > Mycobacterium angelicum. The sequence continues at coordinate 17,747 of NZ_MVHE01000023.1, forward strand.
GAAGGCATTCGCCCTGATGTACGGCAACATATTCACCGTTACGGCACTGGTGTGCGCGGTAGGAGCACTGCTGGGTCTATTGCTAAGCAGCCGCCACGTCCACGCCGAAGAACCAGACGTCCCCGAGCAGCAGGCCGTCGCGCCCCGGACCGGCTAACGCGCCACCAGGCTGAGCAGCAGATCCGGGCCGACCTGCTCGACACTGTCGAACTGCCAACGCAGAGCGTGCGCCACGCTGGATACCCCGACGTCGTCGACCGCGCTGATCGGGCCGCCCAACAAGATCGGCGCGACGTAGGCCATGATCCGGTTGATCGCCCCCTGACGCAGGAAAGCACCGGCCAGGGTCGGGCCGCCTTCCAGCAGCACATCGGTGCGATCCGAGAGCGCCCTGAGCACCTCCACGGGTTCGCGGGTGCGGATCACCATGGTGCGCGAATCGTCGTTGAGCACCTTGGCTTCCGGCGGGATGTCACGCATCCCCACCACCACCCGCAGCGGTTGCTGCGGGGCCAGCGACCCGTCGGGCAAGCGGGCCGTCAGGGTCGGATCGTCGGCCAGGACCGTGCCGGTTCCGACCACGATCGCGTCGGCGACAGCCCGACGGCGATGCAGGTGCTGCCGGGAAGCCTCGCTGCTGATCCACTGACTGGAGCCGTCGGCGGCAGCGCTGCGGCCGTCGATGCTGGTGGCGTACTTCCATGTGACATACGGCAGCCCGGTCCGCTGCTTGTGCAACCACTCCCGCAATGGACCGGCCGCAACCGCATCGGCCATCACGCCAGAGCGCACCTGCAACCCCGCAGCGGACAGTCGCCCCGCGCCGCCGCCCGCGATCCCGTTGGGGTCGTTGACAGCGAAGATCACCGTGCCGACCCTGGCTTCGATCAGCGCGTTCACGCACGGCGGGGTCTTGCCGAAGTGATTGCACGGCTCCATGGTGATCACCGCGATACCGCCGGCGGCCAAACCGCCGGCCCGGCGCAGCGCGATGACTTCGGCGTGATCGCCGCCGGCCGGCTGGGTAGCGCCGACACCCACGACCCGGCCTTCGGGGTCGACGATGACCGCCCCGACCGGCGGGTTCGGGTACGTGGTCCCCTTGACCTGATAGGAGTGCTCGATGGCGAGGCGCATGGCCTCATCGATGCTTTTGACCGTCTGAGTCTGGTCCAGAGGCTGGTTCATAAGCCGTTCACAAACCTAAGTGGGGGGACACGGCACCGGCCTGTCGCCGCAATGCCTCGACCGCCGCGCTGGGGTCATCCGCGCCGTAAACCGCGGATCCGGCGACGAAACAATCGACGCCGGCCTCGGCGGCCTGCTCGATGGTGTCTTCGTTGATGCCGCCGTCGATCTCGACGAGGATGGTCAGCTCCCCCGAATCGACCATCTTGCGCACCGTACGCACCTTGCTGAGTACCTCGGGGATGAAACTCTGGCCTCCGAAGCCGGGTTCGACGGACATGACGAGAAACGTATCGAAATGCCGCAGGATTTCCAGATACGGATCCAGCGGGGTGCCCGGCTTGATGCTGATCCCGGCTTTGGCGCCGGCGGCCTGGATATCGCGGGCCACCGAGACGGGGTTGTCGGTGGCCTCGGCGTGGAACGTCACATTGTAGGCACCGGCCTCGGCATACGGCGGCGCCCATCGGTCGGGGTTGTCGATCATCAGATGGCAATCCATCGGGATCTTGCTGGCGGCCAACAGACTTTCCACCACTGGCAGCCCGATCGTCAGGTTCGGCACGAAATGGCCGTCCATCACGTCGACGTGCAACCAGTCGGCGCCGTGTACCGCGGCCGCTTCGTCGGCCAGACGGGCGAAATCGGCGGCCAGGATTGACGGCGCTATCAGCGGTCCCCCCGTACGAGGCATGAGCGACAGACTACTAATCCCCGGGAAGCCGGCGCAGGGCAGCTGCGAACATGGCATCGGTGCCGTGTCGGTGTGGCCACAGTTGCACCTGGGGCCCCTCCCCCAGACCCTGGCTGACCGGCTCGAAGAACGGCCGGGCATCCAGCGCCGCCACCGGCTGCCGGCGCAGCGCGTCGGCCACCACACCCGAGGTTTCGGCCAGGTGCGGCGAGCAGGTCGCATAGAGCACCACACCGCCCGGCCGGGTCAGTGCGATCGCCGCGGCCAGCAGTTCGCGCTGCAGTTTGGCCAGCGCGGGTATGTCGGAAGGCTGGCGCCGCCAGCGGGCCTCCGGCCGTCGGCGCAAGGCGCCCAGCCCGGTGCAGGGCACATCGACGAGCACCCGATCGAATCCGGACTCGAGATCGGTGTGCCGGCCGTCAACCCGCAACACCTCCACCGGCAGTCCGCGGGTGTTGGCTGCAACCAGGTCCGCGCGGTGGGGGGCCGGTTCCACCGCGGTCACCCGGGCTCCCGAACTCACTCCCAGCGCGGCCAGCAGAGCGGTCTTCCCGCCCGGACCGGAGCACAGATCGAGCCAGCGGCCGCTGTCGTCGGCGACCGGCGCCAGCGTCAGCGCCCGGGCAACCAACTGGCTGCCCTCGTCCTGCACCAGCGCAGTGCCTTCCCGAACCGCCGCCAGCTCGCCGGGATCACCGCCCGGCAAGTACACCGCATACGGCGAATAGCGGCCCACGGTGCCGTGTACCTGCTCAGCCAGCTCACCGGCGGTCAGCACCCCGGGGCGCGCCGCCAAGTGCACCTGTGGCCGCTCGTCGTCACTGGCCAGCACGGCATCGAGTTCTCCCGCGTCTGCACCCAGTGCGTCGGCGAAGGCCTGGGCGATCCAGCGCGGGTGTGCGTGCACGAAAGCCGCGTGCCCGATGGGATCCCGCGCAGGGTCGGGAGCCAGCTCGTCCACCCAGGACCGCTCGTCGCGCGCGGAGATCTTTCGCAGCACACCATTGACGAAACCCGCTCGGGCCGAGTCGAATTCAATGCCGGCCTGATCGACGGTGGTAGAAACGGCGGCGTGTGCCTCGACGCGGGTGCGCAACAACTGGTAAGCACCCAGCCGCAGCAGGTCGAGCAGCACCGGATTGATCGCCTGCGCCGGCCGACCGGCGGCCGCGGCGATGACGGCGTCGAGCAGACCCTGCGTCCGGCAGCTGCCGTAGGTCAGTTCGGTGGCAAAGGCGGCGTCGCGGCCCGTGATCCCCCGCTCCCGCAGCAACGCCGGCAGTACCAGGTTCGCGTACGCATCGCGCTCAGTGACCGCCCGCAGCGCGTCGAAAGCGGCACCACGCGCGGGGTCGAGCCGCTTGCGGCGCGGCCCTTTTGGTTTAGGAGTCATGATGCCCGCGCGGCGGCGTCGAGCCGGGCACCGCGCGCCCAGTCGACGGCGTTCATGAGTTTCTTTCCCGGCGGCTGAATCTGGCCCAGCCGCACGGGATCCGATCCGGTGCCGACCCATACACTCTTACGATCCACGTGAATCCCGCCGGGCGGCAAGGCTTCTGGTGATTCAGCAGCAACTTGGACCGGCCCGACTTTGATCCGCAGGTCACCGATCATGGTCCAGGCGCCCGGATTGGGCGTGACCGCGCGAATACGCCGCTCGACCACTTGCGCGGGCAGCTCCCAGCGCACCCGGGCCTGCTCCACGGTGATCTTCGGCGCCAGGCTGATACCCTCGGCCGGTTGCGGCCGCGGGGTCAGCGTCTGATCGGCAATGCCGTCCAGCGTGGCCGACAGCAGCGCCGCACCCGAAACAGCAAGTCGCTCAAGCAAATCACCCGCGGTATCGGTCGGCTTGATGGTCTCGGTGACGACACCGTAGACCGGTCCGGAATCCAGGCTGGGCTCGATCTGAAACGTCGTGGCACCGGTGACGGTGTCGCCCGCAGCGATGGCGGCCTGCACCGGCGCCGCGCCGCGCCAGGCGGGCAGCAGCGAGAAGTGCAAGTTGACCCAGCCGTGCGCGGGCACGGCAAGCAGGCCGTCGCCCAGCAACGCCCCGTAAGCCACCACCGCGCAACACTGCGGCGCCAACTCCGCCAGCTCGGCGACGAATTCCGCCGCGTTCGGCCGCGCCGGGCGCAGTACCGGGATGCCACGCTCGAGCGCCTCCCGCGCCACCGGTGACGGCTCCGGCTTACCGCGCCGGCCGGACGCGGCGTCAGGCCGGGTCAGCACCGCCACCACGTCATGGCGGGGCGAGTCGATGAGGGCACGCAGCGCGGGCAGCGCGGGTTCCGGGGTACCGGCGAAGACGAGGCGCACCGACACAGTCTAGGAAGCCCGCAAAGGTGGCGAGGGTCACAAGCCGCGCGCCCGGGATTCTTAGCTAACTATAATATAGCCAATGCATACTATGTCCGACGGACATTTTCCGACGCTTTCCGACGACGACGTCGTAGTACGCAGTCCCTTCCCTTACTCCGCAGGAGATCAGGAGATCTGATGACAATCGACACCCCCATCCGCGAGGACCAGAACCTGGCGGCAGCGCACGCCGCGATGTGGGCCCTGGGCGACTACGCCCTGATGGCAGAAGAGGTGATGGCGCCGCTGGGCCCGATCCTGGTCGCCGCAGCGGGCATCAAGCCCGGCGTTCGGGTGCTCGACGTCGCCGCCGGCTCCGGCAACATCTCACTTCCCGCCGCCAAGACCGGCGCCACGATCGTTTCCACCGACCTCACGCCGGAGCTGTTGGAGCGCTCCAAGGCCCGGGCCGCGCAGCAGGGCTTGACGCTGCAGTACCAGGAAGCCAATGCCCAGGCTCTGCCCTTCGCCGACGGCGAGTTCGACATCACGATGTCGGCAATCGGCATCATGTTCGCGCCAGACCACCAGTGTTCGGCCAACGAGCTGGTGCGGGTGTGCAAGTCCGGCGGGACCGTCGGCGTGATCAGCTGGACCCCGGAGGGATTCTTCGGCCGCATGCTGGCCACCATCCGGCCCTATCGGCCGAGCCTGTCGGCGGCGCTGCCCCCGTCGGCGCTGTGGGGACGCGAGAACTACATCACCGGGCTGCTGGGCGACAGTGTCACCGACGTCAAGACGCAGCGCGCCGGCCTCGAGGTCAAGCGCTTCGACACCGCGCAGGCAGTGCACGACTACTTCAAGAACAACTACGGTCCGACGATCGAGGCGTACGAAAACATCGGCGACAACGCGGTGCTGGCCGCCGAGCTCGACGCCCAACTCGTCGAACTCGCCGCGGAATACCTGACCGATGGTGTCATGGAGTGGGAGTACTTGCTGGTCACTGCGACCAAGCGCTGACCGGGCCGATGGGCCCGGCGCTTACACGTGATCTAGATCGATGTGAGCGTCGGGCTCGCCGCCGGCTGCGGTGAACGCCGTAAGAGCACGGACCAGTCCCTGCCGCTCGGCGGCCGGCATCTGCTCCACGATGCGGGCGATTTCCACCCGCCGGTTCGCGGTGACCTTCGCGACGACTTCGCGCCCTCGCTTGGTCAGCGCGGCCAGCAGCTCCCGCCGGGAGGTGGGGTGCGGCAAGCGGTCGATCATCCCGGCGCTGACCAACCTGTCGACCATCCGGCCGGTCGCCGACGGCTGCACGCCGAGCAGCGTTGCCAGAGTCGCGAGATTTATCGGACCGCGATTGGACAGAATCACCAGGGTCCGGAATTGCGGGATGGTGATCGTGTCGTCGACCTGCGCGATGGAATAAGACGAGATGCCGACCAGTAGCCGAGACGCTGTCAGCAGTGAATCGGTGATGGCATCCAGCGACTCGACTTCGGTCGCATTGTCGGTTGGCATTATGGCCCCCTTTCCCGGTCTCCCCGGGCCGTCAACTTCGTTGTAGTAATACACGCGCTACAGCAGAGAAAGTGTAACAACGTCCTACAATCGTAGACTTTAATTATTTCCTTTGTATACACTTTGCGCCGGGCATGTTCGGATTTTGGTAGTCGAGTTTTAACTGCCCCGGCGACGACGACGTCGCAGTTGACCTCCCTCCCTCCGCAGGAGATCCGATGGCTATCGACGCGTCCACTGAGTGCCAAGTTCCGGCGACCACGCATCGGGACATGTGGGCACTGGGTGACTACCCCACCTACGCCGAGGAAGTGTTGGCCCCACTGGGGCCGATTCTGGTCTCCGCCAGCGGTATTCGCCCGGGCGATCGGGTGCTCGACGTAGCCGCCGGTACGGGTAACCTGGCGATCCCCGCAGCGGTGGCCGGCGCGCATGTCATCGCCAGCGACCTTACCCCGGAACTGTTGCGCCGGGCCCAGGCGCGGGCATCGGCCGAGGGCCTCGAACTCGGCTGGCGGGAAGCCAACGCCGAAGCCCTGCCGTTCGGAGCCGGCAGTTTCGATGCCGTGCTGTCGACGATCGGGGCGATGTTCGCGCCGCGTCACCAGCGCACCGCCGACGAGCTGGCCAGGGTTTGCCGGCCCGGCGGCAAGATCAGCGTGCTGAGCTGGACACCCGACGGTTTCTACGGCCAGTTGCTTTCCACCATCCGACCGTTCCGGCCGACCCTGCCGGCCGGCGCACCTCATGAGGTGTGGTGGGGCAACGAGGAGTACGTCAGCGACCTGTTCCGCGACCATGTCACCGATGTCCGCACCCAGCGCGGCACATTGACGGTGGACCGGTTCAACGTTCCCGAAGCGTGCCGCGATTACTTCAAGAACTGCTACGGCCCGGTGATCAACGCCTATCGCAACATCGCCGACCATGCCGCCCAGGTCGCCAAACTCGATGGCGAACTCGACGTGCTGTGCCGCGAATACCTCATCGATGGCGTCATGGAGTGGGAATACCTGATTTTCACCGCTCGCAAGCGGGGGTATCACCAGTCCGGCTAGCACCGCCTAGCCAATTTGCAATGGGTCGATCTGCACCCGCAATGATTGATGCGTCTGGCGCGCGCTGAGCACGCCGACGCCACGCCGCAGGCTGGCCGCCAACTCCAGCCCGTGCCGCCGGCCGACGCGGACCAGCATCCGGGTAACCGGCGCGCCAGCCGGCGTGCCCGCCGGGCGGCGAGCGCCCGGCGGCAGATCCACCGGACCCAAAAGCTCCGCATCATCGGGCAGCCCGGCCGCCTCCAGCAGTGCCGTCACAGCTTCAGCGGGACCGTCGACCGCGGCGATGTGCACACTCGGCGGCAGCCCGACTTCCATGCGAGCCACCAGTTCGGCTTCGGCGTTGCCCACCGGATCCCATCGGATCAGCGATTGCACTGTGCGAAGGGAGGATTCGGCGACGACGGTCACCACGCCCCCGTCAACGCGCGGTCGCACCAGCGCGGCCGCGGCCATCCACCGCGACAGGGCGTCCTCGGCCGCCCGCAGGTCTTGCCGGCCCAGCAGCGCCCAGGTATCGAGCAGCAGCGCGGCCCCGTAGCCGCCGGCCGCCCGGGGTTCGGCCCCCGGGGTGGCGACCACCAGCGCGGGCTTGGCCGCGACCTCCGGAACGACGGTGTCGTCGGCCGACGTGATGACCGCGGTGCCCGGAAATGCGCGGCCTAGCTCCTCAGCGGTGCGCCGGGCCCCGACGACGACGGCACGGATCGCGTCGGACCCGCACCGTGCGCAGCGCACCGTCGGATCCATCCGGCCACACCAGCGGCACAGCGGGCCCGTGTCCTGCAGTGACAGCGGACCGGTGCAATGCCGGCATCGCGCGATCGCGCGGCAACGCCCACACGCCAGCGACGGCACGTAACCGCGCCGCGGGACCTGCACCAACACCGGCGCCTGCGCCTGCAGCGCCAAGCGGGCCGCGCGCAGCGCGATGGACGGCAGCCGGGCGGTGCGGGCGGCCGGATCGCGTTCCTCGGCATAGCCGCTGTCATCGAGGGCAACCACGCGCGGAGTGCGCGCCCGCACCACCGTCCGTGCCGCTACCACGTCATGCGCCCACCCGCTGCGAACCAGCGCATGCGCCTCGGTGGTGCGGGCATAGCCACCGATCAGCGCCGCACAGCGCGCCTGATGCGCGCGCAGCATCGCCACCTCCCGGGCGTGCGGATAAGGTGCTCTCGGCTCGGCCAGGCTGTCGTCGCCGTCGGCCCACACCAGGACCAGCCCCAAGTCGCTGAGCGGCGCAAACACGGCGCTGCGCGTGCCGATCACCAGCCGCGCGGTTCCCCGCAGCACCGCCAGCCAGCGCCGGTACCGCGCAGCCGGCCCGAGGCCGGCCGACAACGCCACCAGGTGGTCGGCGCCCACCCGGCTGGCCGCCGCTTCGCGGAGCAGGTCCAGGTCGCGCTGGTCGGGCACGATCGCCAGCGCGGTGCGTCCAGCGCGCACAGTCTCGGCGGCGGCCTCGGCGAACCGGTCGGCCCACTGCTCACCCGGTAACGCCTGCCAAACAGCCCGCGCGGCCCGGCCTTCAGCGAGTGCGGTCAGAAATTGACCGCCCCGGCCGTAGCTCTCCCAGGCCGAGGGGTCGACGGGTGCGACGACGGGCAGGCCCGGCTGCACCGGCGTCTCACGCTCCACCCGGGCGTGCCGCGCCGGTACCGCCAGGCGCAGCACGTCGGGCCGCGTGCCGGCGTAGCGCGCCGCCACCGCGTCGACCAGTCGCCGAATCTCGGGGGTGAGGACGGGAACGGGTGATACCACGCGATCGAGCCAGCCCAGTTTGCCGTGATGGTCGGTGTCGTTGCGGCGTTCCAGAATGAACCCGTCGACCAGCCGGCCATGGAACCGCACCCGCACCCGCACCCCCGGCTGGGCGTCATCGGACTGCTCCGCGGACACCAGGTAGTCGAACTCGCGGTCCAGGTGCGGCACCGAAAGCATCGGCAGCACTCGCGCTATCGGTTCGACCTCAATGGGCAGTCGATCCCGAGATGCGTTGCTAGGCAATATCTTTCTCGGTGGACTCGGGGGCGCCGGCAATTCCCTCGCGACCGAAGAAGAACCCTGCGGTGATCAATATCTCCGCCGCGGCGTACAGCCACCAGATCGGTACGGCCAGCACCTCATTGCCCAGGATGAAGCGGCCGACGGCGATCATCGAGTCCGAAGCCGCAAAACATATCGCGCCCACCGCGATCCAGATCGTCGGCAACTGCGCCAACAGTGCCGCGCTCACCATGGCGCAGAGAACCGTGATGTACGCCGTCACCGGAATCGTCAGCTTCTGCTCAGCCAGGTGCGGCCACAACCAGGTCAGCATTGCCGCACACGCCACGACGATGATGGCAACACCACTCAGGCGCCACCGCGACGGCGCCGCGTGCGGCACCATCGCCCCCAGAAAACACAAGTGCGCCAACAGAAATGACCCTAGCCCGAACACGAACGACGGGCTCCACCACGGAATCGACAGGAACCAGTCGCCGGCGGCCGAGAACAGCAGCGCCGGCATCAGCCAGCGCCGCTCTCGAACCACGGGGTGCGCAACCGCGGCGACGGTCAACAGCACCGCCATCGACGCTTTGAACGGCGGCTGCAAGATCCAGTGTCCGGTGAGTTCGCCGCCCGGCGGAAACCGCATCGCGAGGACGGTTAGGTAGACGCCATAGGCGATTCCCGCCCAGCCGGCCGCAACCCAGAAACCGGCAACCAGACGAGATGCGTACGGTACCTCCATGCCCAACTTGGAGAACACCGACGAGGAAAAGCCCGCTGTCGATCCCATCATGCTGAAGGTACTGGATGCGGTTCCATTTCGGCTATCACCCGAGAACGGAATCGAAGCGATGCGCCAGCGATTGCGCGACCTGCCGCGGCGCGCGGTGCATCCGGAGTTGCGGGTTGAGAATCGGGCCATCACCGGCCCGGCGAGTAGCATCGGTCTCCGGATCTATTGGCCGCCAAGCGATTCCGATCACGACACGGATCCACCCGTGGTGGTGTATTTCCACGGGGGCGGCTTCGTCATGGGCGATCTCGACACGCACGACGGCTCCTGCCGTCAGCATGCGGTAGGCACCGGCGCGGTAGTGGTGTCGGTCGACTACCGCTTGGCACCGGAACATCCCTACCCCGCCGCCATCGAAGATGCCTGGGCCGCAACGAGTTGGGTGGCAGAACACGGTTCTGAGCTCGGAGCCGACAGCGGCCGGATCGCCGTCGCCGGCGATTCGGCGGGCGGCACCATTGCCGCGGTAATGGCACAGAAAGCCCGCGATGAAAACGCGCCGCCGCTTGCCTTTCAGCTGTTGTGGTATCCCTCCCTCATGTGGGATCAATCGCTGCCGTCGTTCACCGAGAACGCCACCGCACCGATCCTGGACACCAACGCCATCGCCGAGTTCTCCCGTTGGTACGGCGCTGAAGTCGACCTGTCCAACCCACCGGCCGGGCTGGCTCCGGGCCGAGCCGAAAACTTCGCAGGCCTGCCGCCCGCCTACATCGGCGTCGCGGGCCACGACCCGTTGCGCGACGACGGCATTCGCTACGGCGAGTTGCTGGCGGCCGCCGGTGTGCCCGTCCAGGTCGACAACGCCGACACGCTGGTACACGCCTATATCGGCTACGCGGGTGTGGTGCCGGCGGCCACAGCGGCGCTCGAGCGCGGGCTGGCCGCATTGCGCGTGGCGCTACACCCCTAGATCCGGCGTTGCTTAAAGTGGGGAAATGAGGGAGACAAATGCCCAACCCGGCATCGATCCCGTCTTCAAGGCGTTGCTCGATGCCGTTCCGATGACGTTCAACGCCGCCGACGGCGCCGAGGTCGCTCGCGCGGCGCTCGCCGCACTGAAGGTGCCCCCCGAATTGCTGCCGAAGCTGCGGACCGAGGACCGAACCGTCGGGTATGACGGGCGCAGCGACATTCCGATCCGGATCTACTGGCCGCCCATCGACGAGGACAACCTGCCCGTCGTCGTCTACTACCACGGCGGCGGATGGGCGCTCGGCAGCCTGGACACCCATGACCCGGTCGCCCGCGCACACGCCGTCGGCGCCGACGCCATCGTGGTGTCCGTCGATTACCGGCTGGCCCCCGAGCACCCTTATCCGGCTGGGGTCGACGACAGTTGGGCGGCTTTGCGCTGGGTCGGCGAGCACGCCGCCGAGTTGGGCGGCGACCCGACCCGGATCGCCGTCGCGGGTGATTCGGCAGGCGGCAACCTCGCGGCGGTCATGGCCCAGCTGGCCCGGGACAACGCCTCCCCGGACCTGGTGTATCAGCTGTTGTGGTACCCCTCGTGCATCGGCGACCTGTCGCTGCCGTCGTTCACCGAGCACGCGACGGCATACATCTTGGACCTCGAAGTCATCGACGCGTTCCTGGCCTGGTATCTGCCGGGCCACGACCTCAGTGACCACACGGTGCTGCCCGCCACCCTGGCCCCAGGCAACGGCAACCTGGCCGGGCTGCCCCCGGCGTTCGTCGCCACCGCCCAGCACGACCCGCTGCGCGACGACGGCGCCCGCTATGCCGAGCTGCTCAATGCGGCCGGCGTGCAAGTGGAGTTGTGCAACGAGCCGCAGATGGTCCACGGCTACGTCAACTTCGCCCTGGTGGTGCCCGCCGCGGCCCAGGCCACCAACCGCGGGCTGGCGGCGCTGCAGAAGGCGCTGCACGCCTAGTTTTTGGCTAGCCTCGGCGCGAATATGCGCTGGGCGGGGCGCCGTACCAGCGTTTGAAGGCGTGGGAGAACGTCGAGACTTCGGTGTATCCGAGACGGGTGGACACCTCCTCCACGGTGAGCCCCACATTGCGTAGCAAGTCCACGGCCACCGCGGCGCGCGCTTCGTTGAGCAACGCGCGAAAAGACGTGCCTTCTTCGGCAAGTCGGCGGCGCAGTGTGCGCGGATGCATGTCGAGCTCGTCGGCGACGTCGGACAGCGCGGGAAAGAGGCCGGAATCGCGAAACAGCTTGGTGCGCACCAGCGCTGTGATGCCCCGGCGCTGCTCGTTGCGCTGCATCAGCACGTCGCACTGCGCGATACACATCTCCAAGGTGTGCCGGTCGGCCTGCGGCAACGGCTCGTCGAACATGGCCCGCGGAAAGTGCAACCGATTGTGCGCGCGGCCGAAGGCGATGTCGTGCACCGGCATGAGCCCGAGCAGTGGGCGCAGCAGCTTTTCGTCGATCGCTACCTCCGCGGATACCTGTTCAGCGTATTTCTCGGCCACTGGCAACGCGAAACTCATTGTGGTGGTGATGATTCCGGCGACATCGCGTTCGATGAAGAAGCGCTGCACGTCGGCCGGCAGGTGGGCGGCGGCCAGGTCGACCAGGCAGTCGTCGGCGGTTTCGAACAACGTCATGTCGATGTGCAGCATGGTCAGGGCGAAGTACCGCATCGACATGCCGAACAGTTCGCGCAAGGTGCCACAGGACATCACGGCGAACCCGAACAAACCGAAATGGGTGAGCGTGAAGCGACTGCCCACATCGATGCCCACGCCGGCGTCGTCGGGCAGCCGGGCCAGCAGGCTGCGCACTGCGGTGATCTCGTCGAGCGCACTGACGACGGTGTCCGGCTTGTCCAGGTCGGCGGGGTCGATTGCGGTGCCGGCCAACACGTCGCAGGTGGACACCCCGCGTTCGTTGGCCACTTCGCACAGCACCCGGGTGGCATACACCGGGTGGGTCACCTCGGTTCTCACGGAATTGTCCTAAACTCCCAAGTCGGTGTCCCATAGTCTCATTACGGGCCGCCCGTGTCATCCATACAGTGGAGCTATGGCCACCCTGATCGCTGAGCGGCCCCAGAGGGGACCGGCCCGACGCCTGCGCACCTGGACGATGACCCGGGAAGCCATCACCGTCGGATTCGACGTCGGCGACGGCTTCCTGGGCCGGGTTCGCGGCAGTGATATCACTCGGTTCCGTTGCGCCGGAAGGCGTTTCGTCTCGATATGCCACCCGGATTATGTCGACCACGTGCTGCACGAGGCCCGGCTGAAATACGTCAAGTCCGACGAATACGGCCCGATCCGGGCCGCCGCCGGGCTCAACCTGCTGACCGATGAGGGCGACTCGTGGGCCAGTCACCGTGGGGTGCTCAACCCGACCTTCGCCCGCCGTCACCTCAACGAACTCGTCGACCTGATGATCGACCCGATCGTCGACGTCACCTCCGCCCTGCCGGCGGCGGGTGTGGTGTTCGACATGCACGACACGATGGTCGAGGCAACCCTGCGCGTCGTCGCCAACGCACTGTTCAGCCAGGACTTCGGGCCGTTGGTGCAGAGCATGAACGACCTTGCCACGCGTGGGCTGCGGCGCGCGGAAAAGCTGGAGCGTCTCGGGCTGTGGGGCCTGATGCCGCCGCCGATGTATGACGCGCTGATGCGGTGTACCTACGCGGGCGTTCGGCTACCACCACCGTTGCGAGAGATGCAGAAGATCACCCTGGCCCTCGACGACGCGGTCAACGCTGTGATCGATCGGCGGCTGAAAAGCCCGACCGACTCCCCCGACCTGCTCAATGTCCTGCTGCGCGCGGACGGCGGCTCCTGGCCTCACCAGCGGATCCGGGACGAAGCGCTGACCTTCATGCTCGCCGGCCACGAGACGACCGCCAACGCCCTGTCCTGGTTCTGGTATCTGATGGCCCTGCATCCCGAGGCGCGCGAGCGGATGCTCGCCGAGGTGGACGAGGTGCTGGGCAGCCGCCGCCCGACCGCCGCCGACCTGAGCAGTCTGCCGTGGACGACCGCGTGCCTGCAGGAGGCGCAGCGTTACTTCTCCTCGGTGTGGGTCATCGCGCGCGAGGCCATCGACGACGACGTAATCGACGGGCACCACGTTCGCCGCGGCAGCACCGTCGTCATCCCGATTCACCACATTCACCACGACCCGCGCTGGTGGCCGGACCCCGAAGAATTCGATCCCGGCCGGTTCCTGGACGCCGGCGCCGTCAAGAGCCGTCACCGCTCGGCGTATCTGCCATTCGGCGGCGGCCGGCGCATATGCATCGGGCAGAGCTTCGCTCTGATGGAGATGGTTCTCATGGCAGCAATCATGAGTCAGCGCTTCACCTTTGACCTGGCGCCAGATCACGTCGTCGAACTCGAGGCGACGCTGACGCTGCGGCCCAAGCACGGAATGCACCTCATTGGAAGCAGGCGGTCATGAGCACAACACCCGATTACCCGATAGTGATCGTCGGTGCCGGATTCTCCGGAATCGGCTCCGCGATCAAACTCGACGAGGCCGGATTTCACGACTACCTGCTGATCGAGGCCGGTGACGGCGTGGGCGGCACCTGGCACTGGAACACCTATCCCGGTATCGCCGTGGACATTCCGTCGTTCTCCTACCAGTTCTCGTTCGAGCAGAGCCCGGACTGGTCGCGCACCTATGCACCCGGCCGCGAGCTCAAGGCGTACGCCGAACACTGTGTCGACAAGTACGGCATCCGGAACCGAATCCGGTTCAACACCAAGGTCCTTGCCGCGGAGTACGACGACGAGCATGGTCTGTGGCGCGTACAGACCGACCCGGGCGGCGAGATCACCGCCCGGTACCTGATCAGCGCCAGCGGAGTCCTGACGACGCCGAAGCTGCCCGACATCGACGGGGTGGATTCCTTCGACGGCATCACCATGCACACCGCACGCTGGGACCACACCCAGGACCTGACCGGCAAGCGTGTCGCCGTCATCGGCACCGGCGCCTCAGCCGTCCAGATCATTCCCGAGATCGCGCCAATCGTCGCCCAGCTCACCGTGTTTCAGCGCACCCCCATCTGGTGCTTTCCCAAACTCGACGTGCCGCTGCCCAAGGCGGCCCGGTGGGCGATGCGGATTCCCGGCGGCAAGGCCGTGCAGCGCGCGCTCAGCCAGGCGTTCGTGGAAGCCACCTTTCCCATTGCGGCGCAGTACTTTACGGTGTTCCCGTTGGCACGGCGAATGGAATCGGCGGGACGGGCGTATCTGCGCAAGCAGGTCCACGACCCGGTGCTGCGTGAGCAGCTGACCCCGCGATACGCCGTGGGCTGCAAGCGGCCCGGCTTCCACAACACGTATCTATCGACCTTCAACCGCGACAACGTGCGGCTGGTCACCGAGCCGATCGACAAGATCACGCCCACCTCGGTGGTGACCACCGACGGCGGCGATCACGAGATCGACGTGCTGATCCTGGCGACCGGCTTCAAGGTGATGGACACCGACAACGTCCCGACCTTCGCCGTCGTCGGAAGCGGCGGGCGGTCGTTGAGCCGGTTCTGGGACGAACACCGGCTGCAGGCTTACGAAGGCGTCAGTATCCCCGGATACCCGAACCTGTTCACCGTCTTCGGGCCATACGGTTATGTCGGCTCGTCATATTTCGCGCTCATCGAAACGCAGACCCACCACATCATCCGGTGCCTCAAGCGGGCCCGGCGCGACGGCGCGACCCGGATCGAGGTCACCGAGCAGGCCAACGCCCGCTACTTCGCCGAGGTGATGCGGCGACGTCACCGGCAGGTGTTCTGGCAGGACAGCTGCCGGCTGGCCAACAGCTACTACTTCGACAAGAACGGCGACGTCCCGCTGCGGCCCACCACGACCGTCGAAGCCTATTGGCGCAGTAGACGTTTCGATCTCGACGACTACCGGTTCTCGGCTTAGCGCTGCCGGGCCAGGTGGCGGCGCAACCGGGGCAGGCTCCAGCGCCGCCAGGTCGTGCCGATTGCGGCGGCCAATAGCTGGCCCGGCGCCCACCACGGGGTGTCGAAGGCGATGCGATAGTCCAGTCGAGTGCGACCGCCCGCCAGGTCGGTCAGTTGGATGTGGCCGAGGTGATTGCGGACTGGGCCGCGAATGGTGCGGTATTCGATCAGCCGGGGCGGGCGGTAGCAGACGATCTCCTCCTGTATTGGCCAGAGCCCCAACACTTTTTGGGCCCGCACCGAACGCAGGCCGTCCGGTTCGGTGGGGTCCACGCCGTCGCGCACCCGGCGCTGGCGCACCGGCCACAGCGTGGACCACCGGCGGCTGAGAACACCGAAGACCGCTTCGGCCGGTGCCTCGAGTTCGACGGTGGACTGCACGCGATAACGGCGCGCGAGTTCGACCGTGCCGCTGCCGTGGGTGGCCGCGGTGGTCCTGGCGACCAGCCAGTCACGCAGGAACGGGAACACATCCGTGGTGGCGGCGGGGTGCAGCAGGGGTGACTCGTGCGAATGGTTACGGGCGAAGCCGGTGCGGCGGGCAGCCGACTGCACACGCGCGTCGGCGCCGGCGAACGGTCGCGCGAGCCGGGCGCACCGGGTAGCGGGCGCAATGGCATCGCGCGGCGCGGTGAAGACCAGGACCGGAACGTCGACAGCGCCCAGGACCGCCGATAGCCCGGCTCCGGTTCGTTCGGCGGCGCCCCAAGAGATCGCGTCGGCGAGGGCGGCGACCGGCTCGTCTTCGGGGCCCAGCCCGAACCGCCGCGCCGGAAACACACCGCGCCAGAGCCGAGCGCCCAGCGTCGCGGCAACGATCCGATTGGCAAGCAACGGGATGTCCACGGCCGAATTGACCAGCACCAGCCCCGCGATCTGCGATCGCTGCATGGTCTCGGCCGCGGCCCGGGCCAGTGCCACCCCGCCGAATGAATGACCGACCCAGAAGGCCGGGACGTCGGTTTGGGTGGCGATCAGCCGCTGGACGGCGGGCAGATCGACGCACACCACCTCCTCCCACCCCGCACGAGCACCCGTCGACAACGCCACGCCGCCCGTTCCGCGCCGCTCGACGATCCAAACCTCGAACCCCGCGTCGGCCAGCGTGTCGGCCAGCCCGCCCCCGCCCGGCCACAAATACAACCTGCGGTTGTCGAACATGCCCGGCACCAGAACCACCGGCACCCCATGACCGCCGGCCTCGCTGACTCGGGTAACCCGGAACCGTCCGCCGTCGGCAACCACTAACGCCGTGCTCAGCACATAACGCCGCGCGTACTGCTCACCCGTCCAGGTGACCGGTATGGTGAATTCCGTCATCGCCAAAGGTTCGTAGCACACAAATCGGACCGGCTTCAATGAATGTGCACTTTTACGAACGTGATTGGGCACATTGTCCCGCTTCGTGCGAAACACATTGCGAGACCTCGGCGCTTCGTAGGATCTCCTGTTTGTCGGTGTGTTTGGCAGCACCAGCATTATGGGAAGGCTTGCGAAAAGGTGAATTTCACGGTATTTCCGCCCGAGGTGAATTCGGGGCTGATCTGGGCCGGTCCGGGGTCCGCCCCGATGTTGGCGACGGCGGCAGCCTGGGACACGCTGTCCAGCGAATTAGACTCAGCCGCAAGCTCTTTCAGATCGACCGTCGCGGGGCTGGCCGAACAGGCGTGGCAAGGCGCCGCGGCGCAGGCCATGACACGCGTCGCCGAGACGTATGCGGCGTATTTGACGGCCGCGACGGGCCAGGCCGGGCTGGCATCGAGTCAAGCCAAAGCCCTGGCCGACGTCTTCGAAGCGGCGCGGGCGGCCACCATACATCCGGCGGTGGTGGCGGCCAATCGATCTGAGTTGGCGTCGTTGGTGGTCTCGAATCTGTTCGGTCAAAACGCGCCCGCCATTGCCGCCGCCGAGGCGGGCTACGAGGAGATTTGGGCCCAGGATGTGGCGGCGATGAGCGGCTACTACGCGCAGGCTTCGGCGGCGGTTGCGTCCTTGAGTCCCTGGCAGGCGGTGTCTGGTCTGTCGGCCGGAGCCAAGGGCATCTACATCTACATCCCATTCCTGGACGGCACCATCAACCTGACAATCGGCAATATCGGCAACCTCAGCCCCGGCATCGGCAACATCGGCAACCTGAACCTGGGCAGCGGCAACGTCGGCGACTTCAACCTGGGCACCGGCAACTTCGGCACGCTCAACCTGGGCAGTGGAAACGGCAGCTCGGGCAAGGGGGATTCGGCGGCACAACTTCCGGGCAGCTTCAACCTGGGCAGCGGCAACATCGGCAGCTACAACCTGGGCAGCGGCAACCTCGGCAACTTCAATCTGAGCAGCGGCAACCTCGGCAACTTCAACCTGGGCGGCGGAAACACCGGCAGCACCAACTTCGGCAGCGGCAACGCCGGGAGCAACAACATCGGCTCGGGCAACACCGGCAATCTGAACCAGGGCAGCGGAAACACCGGCGACGCAAATTTCGGTCTCGGCAATACCGGCACGGGCAACGTCGGCAGCGGAAACACCGGCTCGGCGAACTTCGGCGGCGGCAACCTCGGCAACGCCAATATCGGCTATGGAAACCTCGGCAGCAACAACATCGGCTTGGGGAACAAGGGCAGCAACAACATCGGCTTCGGGTTGACCGGCGACCACCAGATCGGCATCAATTTCAGCGCGCTCAACAGCGGCAGCGGAAACCTCGGACTGTTCAACTCCGGCGATGACAACATCGGTTTCTTCAATTCGGGCGACGGTAATTGGGGCGTCGCGAACTCCGGTCAGGGTGTAGGCCCGTTGAGCCTCGAATTCGGCACCTCGGGCGTTTGGAACACCGGGGTGGGAAGCTCGGGCACCCTCAATACGGGCCTGGGGAACTCGGGCAGCTACAGTACCGGCCTGTTCAACTCGGGCATGACGAACTCGGGCTTTTTCAACTCCGGCGATACCAACACCGGCCTGTTCAACTCCGGCGACACCAACACCGGTCTGTTCAACTCGGGCAACATCAATACCGGCCTATTCGACTCGGGCAGTACGAATTTCGGCAGCTTCAACGGCGGCAGCATCAACTCGGGCGGCTTCAACTCCGGCGACATCAACACCGGCTACGGCAACGCCGGCGGCGTCAATACCGGGCTGCTCAACGGGGGCAATCTCAACACCGGCCCCGGTAGCCCCTACGACCAAAACGTATTGAACTCAGGCTTTTCCAACTCCGGATCAGGTTTCGGCTACGGCGGTGTCAACCAGTCGGGCTTTGCGAATCAGGGTTTCAACAACTCCGGCATCGATTCCGGCGACAACATCGATCAAACTGTCGGGCCGCACAGTTTCATCGGCACCATCGGCTCTTCGGGATACGAAAACCACGGCAATTTCGGTTCCGGTTTCCTCAACGCCGGCGCCTACAGCTCGGGTTTCCGGAACACCGGCCCCACCTACATCGGGCCGGCCAATATGTCCGGCTTCATCAATAGCTCGGGCCAGTACATTTCGGGCGTGTTCAATGCGGCCACGCTCAACGGCACCACGGAAACCTTCACCTCGGGCCTGATGAATCTGGGCAACCAGGTCTCGGGGCTGTTCAACGCACAAAATCAGGAGTCGGGCGCTTTCCACTAACCGTTACGCTCGGACGATGGCGAAGGTGTTTGCGGGTATCGACGAGTCACTGCGGGCGTTCATCGGGGAACAGGCCGTGTTCTTCGTTGCCACCGCCCCGTCCGAGGGTGGCCGAATCAACCTCTCCCCCAAGGGATACGGCGACACATTCGCAGTGCTCGACGACCACACCGTGGCCTATCTCGATCTGTTCGGCAGCGGCGTCGAAACGATCGCACACCTGCGCGACAACGGCCGCATCACGATCATGTTCTGCTCGTTCACCCGCAACTCACGCATTCTGCGGCTGTTCGGCACCGGCCGGACCGTTCGCCCGGACGACGCCGAATTCGACCGCGTCCGAACACATTTCCCGCAGTTACGGCCGGGCATCCGGGCCGCCATCGTCGTCGACGTTGAACGGATCGCCGACGCCTGCGGATTCGCGGTGCCCTACTACGAGCTGGTCGACGACCGTCCCGTGCTGGACGCCTACCACGCCAAGCAGCCCGACGAAGCGTTCACCCGGCTGACCAAACGCAACCAGCACAGCATCGACGGCCTGCCGGGATTGGAACCCGACCATCCGCTGCCGCCCGGCCCAGTCTGACTAGATCGCGCGCTTGAGGTCGTCGACCTTGTCCAGCCGCTCCCACGGCAGATCCACATCGGTGCGGCCGAAATGCCCGTAGGCAGCGGTCTGCGCGTAGATCGGCTGCAGCAGGTTCAGGTCGCGAATGATCGCACCGGGCCGCAGGTCGAACACCTCGCCGATGGCCTTCTCGATCTTGACCGGGTCGACGGCCTCGGAACCGAAGGTCTCCACGAACAGACCGACCGGGGCAGCTTTACCGATGGCGTAGGCCACCTGCACCTCGACCCGCTGCGCCAGCCCTGCGGCGACGACGTTCTTGGCCACCCAGCGCATCGCGTACGCCGCCGAGCGGTCCACCTTGGAGGGATCCTTGCCGGAGAAGGCACCGCCGCCGTGGCGGGCCCAGCCGCCGTAGGTGTCGACGATGATCTTGCGGCCGGTCAGCCCGGCGTCACCCATCGGGCCACCCAGGACGAACTTGCCGGTCGGGTTCACCAGCACCCGCGTTGCCGACGAGTCCAGGGTGTCGTGGGCCAGCTCCTCGAGCACGCTCTGCAGCACGTGCCGGCGGATGTCAGGGTCCAGCGTCTTCTCCAGGTCGATGCCGTCGGCGTGCTGGGTGGACACCACCACGGTGTCCAGCCGCACCGGGACGTTGTCCTCGTAGGCGATGGTGACCTGTGTTTTGCCATCGGGCCGCAGATAGGGCAGCACGCCGTTCTTGCGGACCTCGGTGAGCCGCCGCGACAGCCGGTGCGCCAGCGCGATGGGCAGCGGCATCAGCTCCGGGGTGTCGTTGATCGCATAGCCGAACATCAGGCCCTGGTCACCGGCGCCCTGGGAGTCCAGCGGGTCGGCGGCGCCCTCGACGCGCGCCTCGTGGGCGGTGTCGACGCCCTGGGCGATGTCGGGCGACTGCGCGCCAATGCCGATGTTCACCCCGCAGGACGCGCCGTCGAAGCCCTTGTCCGAGGAGTCGTAGCCGATGTCGAGGATGCGGGCGCGAACGGTGTTGGTGATATCGGCGAAGGCCGATTTGGCCGTCGTCGTCACCTCACCCACCACGTGCACCTGACCTGTCGTGACCAGCGTCTCGACCGCGACACGTGAGCGGGGATCCTCCGCCAGAAGCGCGTCGAGGACCGAGTCGCTGATCGCGTCACAGATCTTGTCGGGATGTCCCTCTGTCACCGACTCACTGGTAAACAGCCGACCCTTTTCGCTCACAACATCTATCCTTCCGATAATTAGTTAGCCGAATTATATCCTCCGGCAACAATTTCCTCGCGTCCAGTCGAGCAAGGGATCGTCCAGCACCTATTCAGGAGCCGCACAGACCGGCCTCGCCGATCCGCTACCCGCTCCCACCCTCCAAGAACGTGACGATTGCGTCCACAATACGGCTCGCCATCAGCGTTTTCGAACCGTGCTGCAGCGCCGATTCGGTCCCGTCAGAGGCCAGCAGCCAGCCGTCGTTGCTGTCCACCTCGAACGCCCGGCCATCGCCGACGGCGTTGACGACCAGCAGGTCGCAGCCCTTGCGTTGCAGCTTTGCCCGGGCGTGAAACAGCACGTCACCATTTGCGTCACCAGTCTCGGCGGCAAAACCGACGATGGCCTGCATGTTGGGCAGCTGGCCGTGGGCGCGGGCCTGGACCGCGCCGGCCAGCACGTCCTCGTTGCGCACCAGTTCGATGGTGGGCGGCCCCTGCTCGCCTTTTTTAATCTTGGCGGTGGCAACCTGCGTGGGCCGGAAGTCGGCGACCGCCGCGGCCATCACCAGTACATTCGCGTCGGGCGCGTGTTTGGAAACCGCATCGGCAAGCTGCTGGGCGGAGCTGACATGGACCACGTTGACCCCGGCCGGGTCGATGAGCCCCGCAGTATGCCCGGCGATCAGCGTGACCTCAGCGCCGCGCTGGGCGGCGACTCGCGCCACCGCGTAGCCCTGCTTGCCCGAACTGCGGTTTCCGATGAAGCGCACCGGGTCGATCGCCTCGCGCGTGCCACCCGCGGTCACCAGCACCTTGCGGCCGGCCAAGTCGTAGGGCAGCGCGTCGCCACGCTCCAGCAGCAGGTGGGCCAGCGTGGTGATCTCCTCGGCCTCCGGCAGCCGGCCGGCCCCGCTGTCGGTGCCGGTGAGCCGCCCGGACGCGGGCTCGAGAACCACCGCACCGCGACGGCGCAAGGTGGCGACGTTGTCGACGGTGGCCGGATGCAGCCACATCTCGGTGTGCATGGCCGGGGCGAACATGATCGGACACCGCGCCGTGAGCAGGGTGCCGGTCAGCAGGTCGTCGGCGCGCCCGGCCACGGCGCGGGCAAGCAGGTCGGCGGTGGCCGGAGCCACCACGACCAGGTCGGCCTGCTGGCCGAGGCGAACGTGCGGCACTTCGGGGACGTCTTCGAAAACGCCGGTACGCACCGGCTCACCCGAAAGCGCCTCGAAGGTGGCGGCGCCGACGAAACGCAGCGCGGATTCGGTGGGGATCACCCGGACGCGGTGGCCTGCCTCGGCAAGCTGACGGACGACCGTGCAGGCCTTGTACGCCGCGATCCCTCCGGAGACGCCGACGATAACCCTTTTGGGGGTCCGGTTGCTGTCCACAGCGCGCCCGGCCCTGCCTGTTACTCGCCCTCGGTGTGTTCGAGCAGGTCGGCGTGGATCTCGCGCATCGCGATGGACAGCGGCTTCTCCTGCAGGCCGGGCTCTACCAGGGGCCCGACGTACTCGAGGATGCCTTCGCCGAGCTGGTTGTAGTAGTCATTGATCTGCCGGGCCCGCTTGGCGGCGTAGATAACCAGGGCGTACTTGCTCGAGACGCGGTCCAGCAATTCGTCGATGGGCGGGTTGGTGATGCCCAGCGGGGTGTCGTAGGCGCCCGCGCCACCTGACGACGGATCGAATTGATCGACGGCAGAAACGGCGGCCAACGACGCGTCGGACTGCGGAATAGTCACTTCAGAATTTCTCCTGGCTGCGCACAGCGGCTTAGAAGGTTTGGAGTTACGCCGGGTTCGGCGAGGTTTTCACCAGCAAGGATACCAATTCGGCGCACGCAGACTCTAATCGACTGTTCACCACGACCTCGTCGAAGTCGCCCTGGGCGGCCATTTCCACCCGTGCGGTATCCAGTCGGCGTCGAATCACCTCCGGCGTTTCGGTGCCGCGGCCCACCAGCCTGGCCTCCAGGTCCTCCCAGCTGGGCGGCGCCAGGAACACCGTGACGACCTCCGGCATGGCCTTCTTGACCGCCCTGGCGCCGGCCAGATCGACCTCGATGAGCACCGGAACCCCGGCTGCGGTGGCCTTGCGCACCGGCTCGGCCAACGTGCCCGACCGGTGCAGACCACCATGGATCTCGGCCCATTCCAGCAGCTCACCCTGGTCGATCAGCTGCTGGAACCGGGTCGGACTGACGAAGTGGTAATCGACGCCGTCGACCTCTCCGGGCCGCGGCGCTCGCGTCGTTGCTGAGACGCTGAAATGCAGGTCCGGGATCCGCTCTCGCAGACACCGGACCACTGTTGACTTGCCGACCGCGGAGGGACCGGACAACACGACCACACGTCCCGTGCCCGGTCCCCCGTCGGCGGGGGCTGGATTGCCGGCCTCCTCAGGCCTGGCGGCCTGCATCGTCGGCCGGGTGGACTAGGCGGAGCCGAACTTTTCCAGCAGGGCCTTGCGCTGCCGGTCACCGAGGCCGCGCAGGCGACGGGTCGGTGCGATCTCCAGCTCGGTCATGATTTCCTGCGCCTTGACCTTGCCCACCTTCGGCAATGCCTCGAGCAGTGCAGACACCTTCATCTTGCCCAGAACTTCGTCGCTCTCGGCGTCCTTGAGCACCTGGGTGAGGTTGGTGCCGCCACGCTTGAGCCTGTCCTTGAGCTCGGCTCGTGCTCGACGTGCGGCAGCAGCCTTCTCCAACGCGGCCGCGCGCTGCTCGTCGGTCAACTGGGGAAGGGCCACGATTCCTCCGTATCTCATCGATAACCATCGATATTTGTTTGTCTTCGGCCGGGTACTCCAGCCAGCGCAGACGACCGTACTCACGCTTCCTGACGAAATCTAACCCGACCCCCCGGTTTGGGGGACATTTGTCCAGCATGGACCCGCCGAGAGCCCGGCTCGAGCCACCTGTTCACGGCCGTCCAGGCAGCGCTGACACCGGCCCGACGGGCCGTCCAACCAAAGCCGTGATGTCCAGCTTCGGGCCGCCGATATGGCTTTCTAGCTGCGGTTTTTCGGTTAGTCGTCCGATCGGCGGGCTGCGGCGCCGAAATGGCCCTGGCCGCTTGCGGCGGACATCGGCGGCCCGCAGCGCACCGGATCACGATTTTCCTGGCACGTCGCGCGTGTCGCGCCCGGCTTCGCACGTGCCGGTTACGCAGCTAGGATCCAGCCCGTGCCGAATCTGCGGATCCGTCAGGCGGCTGAGCTGCTGGGGGTCAGCGACGACACCGTTCGCCGATGGATCCAGCAAGGCGCGTTGCCGGTCACCCACGACTCGTCGGGTCGCAAGGTCATCGACAGCGAACTGCTGGCCGAGTTCTCCCGCAACAACGCCCCGGCTCCCCCGCCGGATCCGCTGGGGGTGGCCCGCTCGGCCCGCAACCGCTTCGTCGGGTTGGTCACCCGGGTGATCAGCGACAAGGTGATGACCCAGGTGGAGATGCAGTGCGGCCCCTTCACCGTGGTGTCGCTGATGAGCACCGACGCGGCCGAGGAATTGAAACTACAGCCCGGCAGCGTCGCCGTGGCCGTCGTCAAGGCCACCACCGTGATCGTCGAAACCGCCGGCGACTACGCCGACTGAAGGTAGGCAACGGCGTCGCGCATCCGTTCGCTCGCCGCACGCAGTTCGGCCACGCTCGGGCCGGCCCGCAACACTTCGCGCGACACCGCGGGCAACAACAGGTCCGCTGGCGCCCCGCCCAGGCCGGCCAGCTGGTCGGGCCGTCCACCCTGCACGCCCAGCCCGGGCACCAGAACCGGTCCGCTCAGGGCGCTCAGATCCGGCGACTTGAAAACCGTCGCACCCACCACCACGCCGACCGAACCGGGCTCTTGCGGTGCCGACCCATTGATGGCCGCGACGTGGTCGACGATCAGCTGGGCCACCGTGCGGCCGTCGGCGTCGGCGCCCTGCACGGTCATTCCCTCCGGGTTAGAGGTCGCTGCCAGCACGAACACCCCGCGATCGCGCGCTGCGGCCAGTTCCAGCAGCGGTCGCAGCGAACCGAACCCCAGATACGGCGATGCGGTCACGGCGTCGGCGGCCAGCGGCGAGTCGCCCGCCCAGGCGTTGGCATAGGCGGCCATCGTCGACCCGATGTCGCCACGCTTGGCGTCGGCCAGCACCAGCACGCCGTTGTCACGCAGGGCCGCGATAGTGCGCTCCAGCACCGCGAATCCGGCCGCTCCGTACGCCTCGAAAAAGGCCACCTGCGGTTTGACCACCGCGAAGCCGGCGTACGCCTCGACGCAGACATCGCAGAAAGCGGCCAACCCGTCGGCAGTGGCCGGCAGGTCCCAGGCCCGCAGCAGTTCGGGATGCGGATCGATGCCCAGACACAGCGGCCCCCGAGATGTCTTCGCCTCGGCCAGCCGCACGCCGAAGCTGCTCACCGTTGCGCACTCCGGGAATCGATGGCGCGGTGCAGTTCCTGTAGCGAGCGCACCCCGATGTCGCCGCGGATTCCCGCCTCGATGCCCTGCACGGCAGCCGAGGCGCCCTGCACGGTCGTGACGCAGGGAATGTTGACCAATACCGCGGCCGAACGGATCTCGTAGCCGTCGACGCGCGGCCCGGAATTGCCGTACGGGGTGTTGATCACCATGTCGACCTCGCCGGCGCGGATCGCGTCCACCGCGGACATCGCCGGACGGCCCTGCTGGGGGGACTCGAAATGCTTGCGCACCTCGTCGCACGGAATTCCGTTGCGGCGCAGCATTTCTGCGGTCCCTTCGGTGGCCAGCACCCGGAAGCCCAGATCTGCCAGCCGCTTAACCGGGAACACCAGCGATCGCTTGTCCCGGTTGGCGACCGACACGAACACGGTGCCGCGCGCCGGCAGCGACCCGTATGCGGCGGTCTGGCTCTTGGCGAAGGCACTGCCGAAATCCCGGTCGATGCCCATGACTTCGCCGGTCGATTTCATCTCCGGACCGAGCAGCGAGTCGATGGCAGCCCCGTCGGCGCGGCGGAACCGGTGGAAGGGCAACACCGCTTCCTTGACCGCGATCGGGGCCTGCGGCGCCGCGTCCGCCCCATCTCCGGACGCTGCCAGCATCCCTTCGGCACGAAGCTGAGAAATGGTGGTGCCCAACATGATCCGCGAACATGCCTTAGCCAGCGGGATCGCCGTTGCCTTGGAGACGAAGGGCACCGTGCGACTGGCGCGCGGGTTGGCCTCCAAGACGTAGAGCACGTCGTCCTTGAGCGCGTACTGCACATTGAGCAGACCCACCACGCCGATGCCGTGCGCGATCGCCTCGGTGGCCTTGCGCACCTTCTCGATGTCGCTGCGGCCCAAGGTAACCGGCGGCAGGGCGCAGGCCGAGTCGCCGGAATGGATGCCGGCCTCCTCGATGTGCTCCATGATCCCGCCGATGTAGACCTCGGCGCCGTCGCACAGCGCGTCCACGTCGATTTCGACCGCGTCTTCGAGGAAACGGTCGACGAGTACCGGATGCTCGGGCGAGAGCAGGGCGGCGCGGGTGATGTAGCCCTTCAGCGTCTCCTCGTCGTAGACGATTTCCATGCCCCGGCCGCCTAGAACGTACGACGGCCGCACCAGAACCGGATAGCCGATCTCGTCGGCGATTCGTCGCGCTTGCGCGAAAGTGGTTGCGGTGCCGTACTTCGGGGCCGGCAGGCCGGCGTTGTTCAGCAGGTCGCCGAAGGCGCCGCGATCCTCGGCCAGATCGATCGCCTCGGGCGGGGTGCCGACGATCGGAACCCCGGCGTCGGCCAGGCGTTGCGCCAGGCCCAGCGGCGTCTGGCCGCCCAGCTGCACGATGACCCCGACGACACCGGGACCACCGGCCGCGGACTCGGCTTCGGCCCGGTAGACCTCGAGGACGTCTTCGAACGTCAGCGGCTCGAAGTAGAGCCGGTCGGCGGTGTCGTAGTCGGTGGACACCGTCTCCGGGTTGCAGTTGACCATTACGGTCTCAAAACCGGCTTTCGACAAGGTGGTTGCGGCATGCACACAGCTGTAGTCGAATTCGATGCCCTGACCGATCCGGTTGGGTCCGGAGCCCAGGATCAACACCTTCGGCTTCTCGGTCTGCGGAGCCACCTCGGTCTCGGCGGCCGGGTCGAGTTCGTAGCTGCTGTAGTGATACGGCGTCTTTGCTTCGAATTCGGCCGCGCAGGTGTCCACCGTCTTGTACACCGGGCGGATGCCGAGGCGCTCGCGCAGCGAGCGCACACCGGCTTCGCCGGCCAGTTCCGGTCGCAGCGCGGCGATCTGGCGGTCGGACAGGCCACTGTTCTTGGCCTGCCGCAGCAGGTCCGCGTCCAGCACGGGCGCGTCGACGAGTTCGGAGCGCAGCTCGATCAGCTCGTTGATCTGCGCGACGAACCAGGGGTCGACACCACTGGCCTCGGCGACCTGTTCCACCGGGGCGCCCTGCCGCAGCGCCAGCTCGATGTCGTAGAGCCGGCCTTCGGTGGGGGTCCGCAGCCGGGCGAGGGTGTCTTCGACACCGCCGTCCGGATCGGCGGCCGTCCAGAACCCGGCGCGGGTGGTCTCCAGCGATCGCATCACTTTGCCGAGGGATTCGATGAAGTTGCGGCCCAACGACATTGCCTCGCCGACGGACTTCATCGTGGTGGTCAGGGTCGGGTCGGCGCCGGGGAATTTCTCGAACGCGAACCGTGGCGCCTTGACCACTACGTAGTCCAGGGTGGGCTCGAAACAGGCCGGCGTCTCCTTGGTGATGTCGTTGAGGATTTCGTCCAGGGTGTACCCGACGGCCAGCTTGGCGGCGATCTTGGCGATCGGGAAGCCGGTGGCCTTGGACGCCAGCGCGCTGGACCGCGACACCCGCGGGTTCATCTCGATGACGATCAGCCGGCCGTCTTTCGGGTTGACGGCGAACTGGATGTTGCAGCCGCCGGTATCCACCCCGACCTCGCGTAGGATCGCGATGCCCAGGTCCCGCATCCGCTGGTATTCCCGGTCGGTCAGCGTCATAGCCGGTGCCACGGTGACCGAGTCGCCGGTGTGCACGCCCATCGGGTCGAAATTCTCGATCGAGCACACCACCACGACGTTGTCGTTGCCGTCGCGCATCAGCTCGAGCTCGAATTCCTTCCAGCCGTAGATCGATTCCTCGATCAGCACGTTGGCGCTGGGGCTGGCCGCCAGCCCGGCGCCGGCCATGCGGTCCACCTCTTCGGCGGACTGCGCCATGCCCGAACCGAGGCCGCCCATGGTGAAGCTCGGTCGCACCACCACCGGCAGGCCGACTTCCTTCACCGTCTCGCGAACCTCGTCCATGGTGAAACACACACGGCTGCGGGCGGATTCGCCGCCGACCTTGGCGACGATGTCTTTGAACCGCTGCCGGTCCTCACCACGCTGGATGGCCTCGAAATCGGCGCCGATGAGCTCCACGCCGTATTTCTCCAGGGTGCCGTTCTCGTACAGCGCGACGGCGGTGTTGAGTGCGGTCTGACCGCCCAAGGTGGCCAGCAGGGCGTCGATCTTGTTGCCGCGCTCTGCCTGCTGGGCGATCACCCGCTCGACGAAGGCCGGCGTGATGGGCTCGACGTAGGTGTGGTCGGCGTACTCCGGGTCGGTCATGATCGTCGCCGGATTCGAGTTGACCAGGCTGACCTGTAGCCCCTCGGCGCGCAGCACCCGGCAGGCCTGGGTGCCGGAGTAGTCGAATTCGCAGGCCTGGCCGATGACGATGGGCCCCGAGCCGATCACCAGCACATGGTTGAGGTCAGTACGCCTTGGCACTAACGGCCTCCTTTCCGGGCGCGAGCGTGCGCAGTTGTACAGGTTTTACGGCGTGTGGCTGTACAGACACGCACGGTCGCGGTCATTGGTGACCTGCCATCAGCTCGACGAATTGGTCGAACAGATAGTTGGCATCGTGTGGGCCGGCCGCGGCCTCCGGGTGATACTGCACCGAAAACGCCCGCCCGTCTTTGAGTTTCACGCCCTCGACCACCCCGTCGTTGGCGCAGGTGTGGCTGACCACGGCCGGGCCGAACGGGGTGTCGAAGGACTGGCCCGCCTCCCCCTCCAGCGCGAAGCCGTGGTTCTGCGCGGTCACCGCGACCCGGCCGGTGGCGTGGTCGATGACCGGGATGTTGATCCCGCGGTGACCGAACACCATCTTGTACGTCGACAAGCCCAATGCCCGGCCCAGTATCTGATTGCCGAAACAGATTCCGAACAACGGGATTCCGGCGTTCAGCACCTCACGGGTGAGCGCGACGACATGGTCGGCCGTGGCCGGGTCGCCCGGACCATTGGACAGGAAAACCCCATCGGGTTTGAGGTCGGCGATCTGGTCGAAAGTAGCCGACGCGGGCAGGATGTGGGTGCGCATGCCGCGCTGGGCGAAGTTGCGTGGGGTGTTGGTTTTGATGCCGAGGTCCAGGGCGGCAACGACAAACCTGTGCGGGCCTTCGGGTTCGACGATGTAGACGTCGTCGGTGCTGACCTCGCCGGCGAGGTCAGCACCCAGCATCGGCTGCTGGGCGCATACCCGCTCGACGAGCTCGTCCGGCTCCGCCAGCGCAGCGCCGGAGAATACCCCCGCTTTCATCGAGCCGCGACTGCGCAGATGGCGCACCACGGCCCGGGTGTCGATGCCGGCGATCCCGACGATGTGCTGGCGCACCAGCTCGTCCTCCAGCGTGCCGGTGGCCCGCCAGTTGGAGGCGCGCGGCGACGGGTCGCGCACCGCATAGCCCGCCACCCAGATCTTGTCGCTGCGGCTCTCGGCGTCCTCGTCGTTCCAGCCGGTGTTGCCGATCTGCGGCGCCGTGGCCACCACAATCTGACGGTGATAGCTGGGGTCGGTCAGTGTCTCCTGGTAGCCGGACATGCCGGTGGAGAACACGGCTTCCCCGAGCGTCTGGCCGATCTGGCCGAACGGCTTTCCGGTGAAGACGCGGCCGTCCTCAAGTACCAGCAGAGCTTTACTCATGAGCGGCGCTCCTCCTGCAACCAGTCCGTGTAGTCGTCGCGGCTGTTGGCCCGAAACCCGGTGTCGATCTCGATGTCCGACGGCAACCGCCAGCGGATCGCCAAGATCCCGTGCCGGGCCACCACCTTGCCTGCGATGCCGCGCTCCATGCGGATCGCCGAAATCGATTCCCGCGGAATCCAAATCGGGCGGGCCCGGACGCGCTGCAACATGATCCCCTCGGGATAACTGGTCAGCACCGCCTTGCTGCGGTAGCCGAGATCCCCCGCGGTGACCCGCTCGTTCCACTCCGGCGCCAACGTGCAGCCGCAATAGATTCCGCGAGTGGTCACACTGGCCGAGCCCAGGGTTTCGGGCACATCGGGCAGGGTGCCGATGACCTCGTGCTGCCGCTGCGCCTTGCGCCGCCAGCCCCGCGTCATCAACTGGATTACCACCGCGATCACCACTACCAGCACCGCCGCGAAGATCAGCGATCCCAACAGCGTGCCGGATTTCATACCGGGCTCTTCCCGTCCCGAGCAGTGATCTTTCCGCGCAGCAGAGTGGCGGTCACCGTCGCCGGCAGCGTCATCGACTCGAATGGCGTATTGGCTGACCTGCTGGCCAGCTCGGTTCCGCTGACCGTCCACGTCGCGTCGGGGTCCACCACCGTGAGGTTGGCCGGCTCCCCCACTTCCAGCGGACGGCCCTGGTCGGG
Source organism: Mycobacterium angelicum (assembly GCF_002086155.1). Taxonomy (GTDB): domain Bacteria; phylum Actinomycetota; class Actinomycetes; order Mycobacteriales; family Mycobacteriaceae; genus Mycobacterium; species Mycobacterium angelicum. The sequence continues at coordinate 48,302 of NZ_MVHE01000023.1, forward strand.
CAGGCCGACGATGCGCGCCGGGTTCTCACTCATCACCCGCGCCACATCACGCCAACTCAACAAGCCGGGCTCGACCATCGTTTGCACCACCACCGACAACGCCGTCTGCAATCCCAGCATGCCGGGCCGGGCCGCGGCGAACTCGACGCACTTCTCGTGCTCGGCGTGCGGGGCATGGTCGGTGGCCACACAGTCGATCCCCCCGTCGGCGAGCGCCTGCCGCAACGCCGTCGCGTCGGCGGCTTCGCGCAGCGGCGGGTTCACCCGATTGACCCCGTTGTAACTGGCCAGTCTGCTGTCGTCGAGCAGCAGGTGATGCGGCGTGACCTCGGCGGTGATCGAAATGCCTTGCGCCTTAGCCCATTTCAGAATCTCAACGGTACCGGCGGTGGAGGCGTGGCAGATGTGCACGCGGGCGCCGGCATCGCGCGCCAACAAGGCGTCGCGGGCGACGATGGATTCCTCGGCGGCCCTGGGCCATCCCGAAAGGCCCAGCCGTGCCGCCGTCGGACCCTCGTGCGCGACCGCGCCGACGGTGAGCCTGGGCTCCTCGGCGTGCTGGGCGACCAGCACGCCCAGTCCGGTGGCATATTCCAGCGCGCGGCGCATCACCAGCGGATCCTGCACGCAGCTGCCGTCGTCGGAGAACATCCGCACCTGGGCGGCACCGGCGTTCATCATGCCCATCTCGGTCAGCTCGACTCCCGCCAAGCCGACGGTGACCGCGCCGACCGGGTGCACGTCGACCAGGCCGACCTGCTGGCCGCGGTGCCAGACGTGGTCGGTGACCACCGGGCTGTCGGCGACCGGGTTGGTGTTGGCCATCGCAAACACCGCGGTGTAGCCACCCAAAGCCGCTGCGGCCGAACCTGTTTCGATGTCTTCGGCGTATTCGCGGCCGGGCTCGCGCAGATGAGTGTGCAGGTCGACGAAGCCGGGCAGCAGCACGTGACCGGTGGCGTCGATGACGTCGGCCGTATCGGGAATGTCGAGCCCGGGCCTGATGTCGGCGATCTGACCATCATCGGCGAGGACATCTACCCGGTCCCCTTCGCCGTACAAACGCACACCGCGGATCAGCACACTCACGCTGCCACCTCTTCCGCACCGACCAGTACATGGAACAGCACCGCCATGCGCACGTGGACGCCATTGGAAACCTGTTGCAGCACAGCCGATTGCGAGGAGTCGGCCACCGACGAGGAGATCTCCATGCCGCGTAGCATCGGCCCGGGGTGCAGCACCACGGCGTGGCCGGGCAGCAACGCCTGACGCCGAGCCGACAGCCCGTATAGCGACGAGTACTCGCGCACGGACGGGAAGAAGCCACCGTTCATCCGCTCGGCCTGGACCCGCAGCATGAGCACGGCGTCGGCCGCGGGCAGTTCGGCATCGAAGTCGTTGGACACCGTCACCGGCCAACCGTCCACCCCGACGGGCAGCAGTGTCGGCGGTGCCACCAACACCACCTCGGCGCCCAGCGTGTGCAGCAGCATCACGTTGGAACGGGCCACCCGGCTGTGCAAGACGTCGCCGACGATGACGACCCGCCGGCCCTCGATGCCGCCGAGGCGCTGCCGGATGGTCAGCGCATCCAGCAGCGCCTGCGTCGGGTGCTCGTGGGTGCCGTCACCGGCGTTGATCACCGACGGGCCGGAGTCGTCTGCGGCAAACGAGCCAGTCCAGTCGGCCAGTAGCTGGGCGGCGCCGGAGGCGGGATGGCGGATGATCAACGCGTCGGCGCCCGCGGCCCGCAACGTCAGCGCGGTGTCGCGCAGCGACTCCCCCTTGCCCACCGAGGAACCCGCGGCACTGACGTTGACCACGTCGGCGCTCATCCACTTGCCGGCAACCTCGAACGACACCCGGGTACGCGTGGAGTTCTCGTAGAACATGGTGATCACGGTGCGCCCGCGCAGCGTGGGCAGCTTCTTGATCTCGCGACCAACGAGCGCCTCGGCGAAGCGGTCGGCGTCGTCGAGGATCGCCGTGGCGTCGTCGCGGGACAGGTCGCCGGCGGCCAGCAGGTGTCTGGTCACGACGCACCTCCGCGGTCGATCATCACGGCATCGCGGCCGTCGGACTCGAGCAGCTGCACGTGCACGCTCTCGCTGCGGGAGGTGGGCACGTTCTTGCCGACATAGTCGGCGCGCACCGGCAATTCGCGATGGCCCCGGTCGACCAGCACGGCCAGCTGGATCGCCCGCGGGCGGCCCACGTCGCGCAGCGCGTCCAGGGCGGAGCGCACCGACCGGCCGGAGTAGAGCACGTCGTCGACGAGGATTACCAGCGCGTCGTCGATGCCCCCGGACGGGATCGTGGTCTCGGCCAGCGGACGCGGCGGCTTGATCATCAGGTCGTCGCGGTACAGGGTGATGTCCAGGGCGCCATGGCCCACGTCGACTCCGCTGTATTCGCCGATGTTGGTGGCCAGGCGGCTGGCCAGGATCACGCCGCGAGTCGGGATGCCCAGCAACACCACGCGCGGCGAATCGGGATTGTCCAGCGCGGTCTTTTCGATGATCTGGTGCGCCATGCGGGAAACGGTGCGACCGACGTCGGCCGCTGACATCAATTCTCGCGACTCAGCACCCATGCGAGAGCTTGACCTCCTTCTCCGCCTCTCTGGACGGATCGTTAAAGGGGGTTTGTAGAACATTCTCATGCCCTACCCGCTAGGAGGGTATCAGTCGCGTACCAGCTTGAGCCGCCTTCACCGCCGAGCTACGCCGGGGGGCTTTCTCCTTTTAGGCGAGGGCTGTAGATCCAGTGCGTTCTGGCGCTGGCAGCCCGAGAGTCTCACCCTCGCGGGAATCCCCGCCGCGCTCAGTCAAGTCGCTGCCGGTACGGTGGCGGTCGCTGACGGCCTGGATGCGGCCAGCAAATGCCTAGATTGAACCGCGCAACTGGAATGATGGCTAATGGTGATGGCTTCGCTATTCGCGGCGCTGTTCGTAGTGAATGCGTGCAACCCCCACGGCACGATGCTGGGCGCAATCAGTACCGGCGGCCTCGCCGTCTTGATGAGCTACAGCGCCTACCGTGCCTGGTTCAGCAAGCGCCGCACGAATCAGCAATAGCGGGACTCTCATGGCTAGTTCTTGGGTCGGGCTGCGAGTACAAGTAATCAACACGCTCAGCACCAAATCCGTTCGGCGGGTTGCCGTTCCGATTCTTCCTGTGATGGCCGCAGCTGAGCTGTACCTTACTTCCGGTTCGGCGGCGGTCTACTGGTGGTCGGTGCGATCTTTATGTTCGCGGCTACTCTCGACGCTGCCCGGACTACCCTGACTGCAATGACAGGTCCCAGCTCCTCCCAGCGCATTGACTTCGACGCCCTCTACCGCGGCGAAAGCCCGGGCGCAGGCCGTCCCGCGGTAGCCACTCCGCCATGGGATACCAAGGCGCCCAAGGACAGTGTCGTCAGCTGGCAAGCCAACGGCTGGGTCAGCGGTGACGTGCTGGACATCGGCTGCGGGCTGGGCGACAACGCGATCTACCTGGCGAAGAACGGACACCGGGTGACCGGTCTCGACATCTCCCCGACCGCGCTGAAAACCGCCGAACGCCGCGCCGCGGACGCCGGGGCCGAGGTGACGTTCGCGGTGGCCGACTCCACCAAGCTCGACGGCTACACCGGGGCGTTCGACACCGTGATCGACAGCGGCATGTTTCATTGCCTCGACGACGACGGCAAGCGCAGCTACGCCGCCGCGCTACACCGCGCCACCAAGCCGGGTGCCAACCTGTTGCTCAGCTGCTTCTCCGATGCCAACCCGCCCGACGAGGAGTGGCCGCGCCCGTCGGTATCCGAGCCGACCCTGCGCGAAGTGTTCGGCGGCGCCGGCTGGGACATCACGTCGCTCGAGCCCGTCACGGTGCGTCGCGAGGTGGACGGCACCGAGGTGGAGATGGCGTTCTGGAACCTGCGCGCGCAGCGTCGCAACTAGGCGCGACTAGGCGGGGTCCAGACCGCGACGGCCCTCGTGCGCCCACGCCAGTAGGTCCGGCGGGGCGAGCTGGTTGATCCGGTCGTAGTAGCGCCGGTAGACACGCTCGTCGAAGAAGTCCCGCCATTCGCCGCTGCCGCCGGCCCGGAAGAAGCGCTCGTTGCTGCGCCAGACCCCTTCGGCGGAGTCGGGTGCCAGATCGGCGGCGCGTGCCCGCATCGCGTCGAGGGTGGCGTGCTGCGCCAGCTCGGCGGCGCGGCCGCGGCTGACGTGTAAGCCGAGAACCCGTGCGAGACGCACGATTTCGGCCACCAGATCCGTCCGGTAGTCGGTGTAGTGGAACATCGCCACGTTGGGCAGCTGCCGACGGGACCAGATGGTGTGGAAGTGGTGCAAGATGTTGGCCAGTGAGCCCATGTGCCGAGCGAGCGGTGGGTGCGCCGGCCCGCCGCGGGGCCCCAGGAACGGCGGCGGCGTGCCCGGAATCTCGGGCGGCATGATGGGCCCTTCCATCCATGCCTGAAAGGCGCGAACCGGGCTGGGGTCATCCAGCCGGCCACCCCGTAGCCGCCGATCGAGGTTGGTGTCATTCATGTTGTCCCACTGGAACAATTCCGACATCGCGGCGTCGCGCGGATCGCGGCCCACCCCGATGTAGGTGACCCGCTCGTCGAGGACCAAGCCGTCCAGCGGCGTGTGGGTCTTGATGAACCGACGATGGCGCTGGGCGTCGAGGGTGGCGACGACCTCCTCGATGGGCCGCGCGGTGCGGTCGAGCCACGGCGACACCGCCGACAGCGGCCCCGGCAGCTGCGGTCCGTCGAAGACGAGCAGCGAGATCAGCCGCTGGGTCAGGGTTACGCCACACTTCGACGGCGCGGAGATGACGATGTCGCCCTCGCGCAACGCCAGCGCGTCCCAGCGCAGATTGTCGCTGATCCAGGTGCGGTACAGCGTTCGGCCGGTGGTCCCGCTGGTGGTCACCATGGCGCCCCCCGGCGGCCCTCGTGGGCCCAGCCGAGCAGCTCGGGCCCGCCGAGCTGTCCGGCGATTTCGGCCGCACGCTCGGGGTAACGCCGATGCTCGGCCTCGGTGAAGATCTCCGGCCACCGTCCGCGCCCGCCCGTCCGGAAGAACGGATCGTCTTCGCGCCGAGCGTCTTTGGGGTGCAGGCCGGGTGTGGCGCGCGGCGCGAGCTGGGCTGCCTGCGAGCGCATCGCCGCCAGCGTGGCGTGCTCGGCAAGCTCAGCGGCGCGATCGCGGCCAAGGTCCACGCCGAGTACCACGGCCAGCCGCATCAGCTCGCCGGCGAGATCGGCCTGGTAGTCGGCATAGTGGAACAGGGCCACGTTGGTCAGCTCGCGGCGGGACCAGAACGAGTCGAAGTGATGCAGGATGGTGGCCAGCGACGCGATCCCCTCGGTGGGCGTGACCGGCCCCTCCATCCAGATGCGCAGCACTTCGAGGGGACCGAACTCGCCGCCGAAGTCGCGGCGAATGGGCGGCCATGGTTCGCCCCCGGGTCCGGCGGCCTCGCGCAGGGCGCGCATCCGGTCGTGCTCGGCCAGCATCGACATCGCCGCGTCGCGCGGATCGCGGCCCACCCCGATGTAAGTGACGCGGTCGTCGCGCGGCAGACCGTCCAGCGGCGTGTGGGTTTTGATGAACCGTCGGTGCCGCTGGGCACCGAGTGCGGCGACGACGTGCTCGACCGGCTGAGCCGTCAGGTCCAGCCACGGCGACACCAGATGCAACGGCCCCGGCAATTGCGGCCCGTCGAATACCAGCAGCGACACCAGCCGCTGCGTCCAGGTGGTGCCGCATTTGGGCGGGGCGGAGATAACGATGTCGCCGTCGCGCAATTGCAAAGCGTCCCAACGCAGGTTGTCGCTCATCCAGGAGCGGTACAGAACCCGGCCTTTGTCGGTAAGCGAAGACACGATGACTCCTGTTCAGCGGCAGATGATGTCGAACAGCATGCCCTCGATAGTGACGCCCGGCGCGAACGCGAACGCCACGCCCGTGCGGATGGGCTTGGTGAGAGCCGAATCCGCCTGCTGCACCATCAATTCCAGTACAAACACCAGCGACACACTCAGCATGTTGCCGAACCGGGCCAGTACCTCCCAGCTGGGTGCGGCCAGTTGCGCGGGAATGGCCAGCGAGCGCGCCGATTCCTCGATGATCTTGGGTCCGCCCGGATGGATCGCCCACAGATCGATGTCGGATGTGGCTAAACCGTTGTCCCGCAACATCTCTGCGATCACCGGTTCGACACCGGCATAAATGTAGTTCGGCAGATTCTCGGAGAGCTCGCAGGTGATGCCGTTGTGGTTGACGCCCAGCACGATGCCGTCTTCGGCGTCGTCGAGCAGCTGGCTGAAACTGCTGCGGATCACCACCTTGCCGGGTTCGAGTTTCTCGTGGACCTGGCTGGCGCCGATCACCACCGCCGCGCAGCCGTCGCCGAACAGACTGTGGATCACCACGTCGTTGATGTCGTCGGCGAAAACGGCGTTCACCGAACATAATTCGAGGCACACCACCAGAGCCTTCATGGCCGGGTGGGAACGCACGTAGTTGGTGGCCGTTCGGATGGCGTTCATGGCGGCCGCGCATCCCATGAAGTTGACCACGACCCGCGATATCGACCGGGACAGCCCCAGCTGCTTGACGATCGCGGCATCCACGCCCGGAGCGATGAATCCGGTGCTGGTGACGAACACCAGCATCCCGATCTCGTCGACCCGGTGCTCAACCCCGGCCAGGGCACGACCGCTCACCTCGACCGCCAGCGGAACCGCATGGCGATAGAACAGCTCCATCCGCTCCCGGATGGTGGCCGGTTGCCGACGGAATGCGTCGAAGCCGGCGTCGAGCGGGTCGACCGCCATCCGGCGGGTGTCGATCATCGTCTTCTGATAAATCCGGGAAATTCGTTCGTGCTGTTCGGGATTGGTGAAACACCCGGCTACCCGGACGGCGGCGTCGGACTGCTTGACCGCCTGGGGCGGCGTACCGGTCGCGATGCTTTCGATCACCGCGATCGTGGTCGGCGGTGCGGGCGGCAGCTGGGCCAGGTCGAGGAGAGGGTCGACTCGCGGGACGCCGCCTTCGGCTGTGGTGCTCATACCGACCCGATTCCGGCAAAACCGGAAACCACGTAGCCGGCGCTGGCTTTGACGGCCGCGGGCGACAAATGCTCGCGGATGAAGCCCCACTTCAGCTCTTCGGCCTGGCGGGAGGGCGCCAACAGGTAGGTCCGGCACAGCTTGGGCAGCCGGTCGGTGAGGAAACTCTTCGCCGGAAGCCATTCGACACCGAACTTCGCCGCTTCTTCGCGCAACACGTCCTCGGTGACGATGTTGGCGAAACCGCTGCGCTGGAACGGCAGCACGTGATGGACCCGGTGCGAACTCAGGCCCGCGGACAAGAAGCAGTCGACGTAGCGGTTCCCGACGACGGTCAGGTCGTTGGCGTGCTCGACCTGGTCTACCGCCCAGTCTTGGGTAAGCGCCAAATCGTCGTCGTCCTCGAACTCGTGGCTGGCCACCACCAGGAACGTGCTGACCCACAGTGTCACGACGAATTGCAGTGCCCAGGCCCAGAAGTCGCCGGCAAGCGCGAAGGCGACCATTTCACCGAGCAGCAGCAGGCGCACCCCGGAAGACCCGAGGAAATGCGGCAACGCGTTGCGCCAACTTCCGTAGCCCTGTTCGACGCCCACCTTGCGCGTCATGTTCCACACGTCGGCGAGGCGGATCGTCATGCCGGTCAACAGATGGCCGAACTTGTGCAGGGTATGGACGGGAATCCGATACAGCCGCGGCAGCCGCATCATCATCGTGAACACGTTCTTCTTGATGTCCACGTCGCTTTGGGTATACGGGTGGTGCAGCAGGGTGTGTCCATCGGCGACCACCAGGGCCAGCGCGATGTAGTTCAGGTCGAAGGCGTTGGCGAACGCCCGGTTGAGGCCACGCTGCGCGCGATGCAATGCGTAATGGCCGTACCCGACCAGCGAGCTGCGCAACAGCACCATCGCAATCACGAAGGCCCACAACGGCATCCAGCGCGGTTCGGCCAACCGCACGCCCTGAACCGCGAAATAAGCGAGGGCAAGCAGCACGACCACGATGTTGAACAGCCGGTCCATCCGCTTGATTCGCGCGGCCAATGCGGGTTCTGCCAGCCGCGCCTTGACCCGGTGCATCAGGTCGTTGTTGTCGTCGAAGGCGTACTGCGGGGTGTCCCGCCAACTGTTGAAGCCGTCTTTGAAAAGGAACGGCGGCGCATTGTGTTTCGGATGAATGTCGCGGGGAGTCGCGTCGCGGCCCAGCGCATACCGCTGCTGCAGAATCCGCTCAACCTTGGCGGGGTCCTTGTGATACGACTGGATGATTGCGGTGATGTCACGGTTCTTGGTTCGCCCGATGAAGAAGGCGCCGCCGGGATGCTTTGCGATCCAATCACTTAGGTCGTAGGCACGCCCTTTGTAGACCCACACGTCCGACAGCACGGGCGGCCTGCCCGGGGGCGGTCCAGGGCGCGGGCCTGCCAAGGGTAGGCCACGCTCCTGAACTTCAGGGAGGTCGTTAGGCATTCGTGTTTCCTCCAGGTCTGATCGGCTGCACCGATGTTGGGGCCACGGCCTTGGAGAATTCTCAAAGGATTTTCGGCGAGAACCGGCCCGCAGACCAGCGGCCTTGCGGGCCGGTTCTCAATCCGCTTCGCACGCTTGCGCGTTGCGATACCTACTAGGGCGTCGGGTTCGGGATCGTCACCGGCGCACCCCAATTCGACAGGGTGATCGTGACGTGGCCCTGGTCCTTGTCGAGGACCATCCGCACCAGATAGGGCTGGGTGGGCGTGGAGCCCCCGGCCTTCACGTCAGCGACGTACAAGGTGATCGGGAGCGTTCCCCCGCCCTTGCCGATCTGCGGCACCAGGGGATCGACCACTGCGGCGTCTATGGTCCCGGTCACTTTCACCGTCGCCACGCCGTCGATCGTTTCGTTGCCGGCAGCTTGCGGATTCTGGACTTTGCCGATGACGGCCCCCAAGCCCTTGTCCCGATCCAGGACCACACCCGGGTCGTAGATCTTCACCGCGGGCCCCACCGAGGTGTAAGCGCCGGACTCGTTCTTGGTGTACATGGTCTTGTTGGTGACCAGGAACTGCTTGGAGACCGCCGGGGTCTGTGGCTGCAACCTGATCATGGCATCGCCGACGGCCTGGCCATTGCCCTCGGGCTGGTTGGTGACGTCGGCGTTGACACTCTCCATCGGGAGCGTGGTGATGTTGGTGGTCTGCAGATTGACGTGAATGGAATGCAGACCCTTGGTCGCCTTCGAGCTGTCCTGCAGGGTCTGTGCGGCCTGCCCCGACGGCGCACCCGAGGTCGCCGATGTCGAGCTCGCCGCCGAGGTACCCGAGCTCCCCGGCTGCGAAGTCCCGGAAGTTCCAGTTGTCGACTTCTGTCCGCAACCTGAAATGACCGTTGCGATAAGTGCCGCCGCAAACACGATCGCGACGGCTCCCCTGGTCTGAGTTCGGTGTGAAATGCGTCCGTGGGAGGTTTGCGCTTGTGAGATCAAGCCATTCATGGCCAGCCTTTGCTGAGTTATCCAACCGGAGGTAGAGGCAGCCGGGCGCCGCCCGCATCGTCGGCATGGACGGAACCGGGTAGCCACCGCCCATCCATGGTCGCGAGTCTCGGTGACTACACACCCGCACCCTGGTTCACCAGCAACGAACACCGCTAACTGCATGCCGTTGCTGCCACAGCATGTTCCCCAGATCACATTCGCCGGAGAGCGAGACAGTAGCACGCGGCCGGTGCCCGAGAAAGCGTTTCTTGCAGCCAGCTAACCTGAACCGGGTGAATCGCAGGGTTAGTCTGCAGGGCAACCAGACATCAATTCGCGAGGTGTGCGACGCCGGCCTGCTCGCGGGCGCCCTGACGGTGGTCTGGCAGCGCGGAGAAATCCTGCAGATCAACGAGATCGGGTACCGCGATGTCGAGGCGGGTATGCCGATGACACGCGACACCATCTTCCGGATCGCCTCGATGACCAAGCCGGTCACGGTCGCGGCCGCGATGAGCCTGGTCGACGAGGGCAAGCTGGCGCTGCATGATCCGATCGCACGCTGGGTCCCCGAGCTGGCCGAGGCGCCGGTGCTCAACGACCCGCACGGCCCGCTGGACCGCACCCACCCGTTGCGGCGCGCGATCCTGCTCGAGGATTTGCTCACCCACACCAGCGGACTGGCCTACGGCTTTTCGGTGTCCGGGCCCATCTCGCAGGCATACATGCGGCTGCCGTTCGACGACGGCTCAGACGTGTGGCTCGCCGAGCTTGCCGCCCTGCCGCTGGTGCACCAGCCCGGCGATCGGGTGACCTACAGTCACGCCATCGACGTGCTGGGGATCATCCTGTCCCGCGTCGAAGGCAAACCGTTCCACCAGGTTCTCGACGAGCGGGTGCTGGGTCCGGCGGGGATGGTCGACACCGCATTCTTTGTGCGGCCCGAGGCGCGCGCCCGTGCCGCGACCATGTACCGGCACGACGAGCAGGACCGGTTGCGCCACGACGTGATGGGGCCACCGCACGTCAAGCCGCCGGCATTCTGCAATGCCGGCGGCGGCCTGTGGTCGACGGCCGACGACTATCTGCGATTCGTGCGCATGCTGCTCGGCGACGGGTCAGTCGACGGTGTTCAGGTCTTGTCGCCGGAGTCGGTTCGGTTGATGCGCACCGACCGGCTGACCGACGAACACAAGCGGCACGACTTTCTTGGATCGCCGTTCTGGGTTGGCCGCGGGTTCGGCCTGAACCTGTCGGTGGTCACCGACCCGACGAAATCGGCCCCGCTGTTCGGCCCCGGCGGTGTCGGGACGTTCAGCTGGCCGGGGGCGTATGGGACGTGGTGGCAGGCCGATCCGTCCGCCGACCTGATCCTGCTGTATCTGATTCAGTTCTGTCCGGACCTGTCAGTGAATGCGGCCGAGGCGGTCGCCGGCAACCCGGCGCTGGCGAAACTGCGGACCGCACAGCCGCGGTTCGTCCGCAACACCTATCGCGCGCTCGGGTTGCTGTGACCACGCCTAGGTGCGCAGACGAGTGTCGGCGGGCTCCCCACCGGTTGGGGAATCCCGCCGACAGCACTTAGCACTGACTACATAGGCAAATTCAGTCAGGTTCTTACCCGGCGAGGTCGCCGAGGATGAACGAGATCTCGCAATGGGCCGTCTCCCTCTGCCGAGACGGACCCGGTTGTTCCATCTACATCACCCTTCCGAATCAATTGATTGATTATTTTTGTCGAGTTTCATGGTGCCGGTGTCGTGCGCCGGCTGGTATCCCACGGATGGGCGCATTTGGGTCCCTCCGGCGGGTGGACCCGATGTCCACCGATCGAGGGACATTAGGCTGTGCCGCATGTCCGCCCCCACCGTTCTGATCAGCGGCGCAGGCATCGCCGGGCCGGCCCTGGCGTTCTGGCTCACCCGCAGCGGACATCAGGCGGTGGTGGTCGAGCTGGCCGACGGCATCCGGCCCGGCGGCCAAACCGTGGACCTGCGTGGCGCGGGGCGGGTGGTCGTCGAGCGGATGGGGCTGCTGGACCGGATGCGCGAGCGCAGCGTGGATCAGCGCGGTGTCGCCTGGGTGCGGGAAGACGGACGCCGGACGGCCGAGATGCCGGTTACCGCCTTCCACGGCAACGGCGTGGTCAGCCAGCTCGAGATCTTGCGCGGCGACCTGGCCGACGTGCTGTATCAGGCCACCGCCGACGAGGTGGACTACCGGTTCAGCACCCGCATCACCGAGTTGGCGCAGTCGGATGACGGCGTGCTGGCGACGCTGTCGGACGGCACGACGGTGCGCGCCGATCTGGTGGTCGGGGCCGACGGACCGCATTCGGCGGTGCGCCGGCTGGTCTTTGGGCCCGAGGAGGAGTTCCTCCGCCCGCTGGGCGGCTACCACGCCTGGTTCACCGCTCCCGACACCGTCGGCCTCGACGGCTGGTTCCTGATGTACCAGGCCGCGGGCGGCCTGAACGCGTCGCTGCGCCCGTCGCACGATCCGGCGATCGGCAAGGCGGGCCTCGCGTTTCGGTCCGAACCACTGCAGTACGACCGCGGCGACCTCGACGCCCAGCGTGACCTGCTGGCCGCCCGCTTCGCCGGTGCCGGCTGGCACTGCGACGCCCTGGTGGCCGCCGCGCGCCAGGCCGACGACTTCTACTTCGACATGTTCGCCCAGGTTCATATGGACCGCTGGTCGTCTGGGCGGGTCACGCTGGTCGGGGATGCCGGCTATTGCGCGTCGCCGCTGAGCGGCATGGGCACCAGCCTGGCGCTGGTCGGGGCGTATGTATTGGCCGGCGAGCTGTCAAGCGCGCCGCTCCCGATCGCGCTGCAGCGCTATCAGCAGGTGATGCAGCCGTACGTCGATAGATGCCAGCGGCTGCCCAACGGCATCGACGGGTATGTCCCGAAATCCGCGACGGACATCCGGATCACGGCGCTGGTGATGAAGTACATGCAGCGCTGGCCATTTCGGTTGTGGGCCGAGCGTAAATGGTTCACCACGGCCGACGCCGTCGAACTGCCCGACTACCCCGCCGCAGCCCCTATTCTGGGAACGGCGCAGACATTGGGACCGGATCGGCGGAGGGGTGGATGACGGCCGTACTCGTATGTCGCACCTGCGGGATCGAACCAGTCGAGAATGCCCGGTTTTGCCACGGATGTGGCTCACCAATTACCCAGAACGACACACCGGCCGAGTACAAACAGGTCACCGTGCTGTTCGCGGACGTGGTGCGCTCGATGGACATGGCGACGGCGGTGGGTCCCGAGCGATGGCGCGAGATCATGGCCGAACTCGTCACGCGCTCGGCGGCAGTGGTGCAGCGCTACGGCGGCACCCTCGACCAGTTCACCGGCGACGGCATCATGGCCGTGTTCGGCGCCCCGGCCGCTTTGGAGGATCACGCGCTGCGGGCGTGCCTGACGGCGCTCGGTGTTCAGGATCAGGCCAAGGACCTTGCCGTCGACATCGCTCGCCGGGACGGCGTCGATCTGCGGTTGCGGGTGGGTCTCAATTCCGGCCAGGTGGTCGCCGGCAAGATCGGTTCAGCTGGGTTGCGCTACACCGCAATTGGTGTGCAGGTCGGGATGGCTCAGCGAATGGAATCGGTCGCGCCGCCCGGGGCCGTGATGCTCAGTGAGTCCACGGCGCGGCTGGTCGAGGGCGCCGCGGTGCTGGGCGAACCGCAGCTGGTGCGCATCAAGGGCAACGACGAGGGAGTGCCGGCGCGCCAGCTGCTGAGCGTGCCCGGCCGGCTCGAGGGGGCCGCCGGCTCGCACTCGAGGTTGGTGGGCCGCGAGTGGGAAGTGTCGGCGTTGACCGCGATGCTGGATCGCTCGATCGGTGGACGCGGGTCTGTGGTTTCGGTGGCGGGGCCGGCCGGCGTCGGCAAGACCCGGCTCGTCCGAGAAGGCATGCAGCTGGCCAAAAGTCGCGGCGTCGAGGTGTTCACCACGTTCTGCGAATCGCACGCGAGCGACGTCTCGTTCCGGGTCCTGGCGCGCCTGTTGCGCGCCTTCGGCCATTTGCGGGGTCTCGACGACGAGGCGGCACGCGCGCAGCTGCGCGCCCAGGTCCCGGATGCCGACCCGCAGGATGTGCTGCTGCTCGACGAATTGCTCGGCATAGCCGAACCCGGAGTGCAGCTGCCCAAGATCGACCCCGACGCGCGGCGGCGGCGGTTGACGGCGCTGATCAACGCGGCCCAGCTGGCCCGCCGCGAACCCGCGGTCTTTGTGGTCGAGGATGCGCATTGGATCGACGAGGTGAGCGAATCGCTGCTCGTCGACTTGTTCGCGGTGATCCCGCAGACCCGCTCGATGGTGCTGGTGACCTATCGTCCGGACTATCAGGGAGCGCTGGGGCGGGTCGCCGACGCGCAGACGATTGCCTTGACGGCACTTAGTGATTCGGACACCTCGACGCTGGTCACCGAGCTGTTGGGGACGGATCCGTCGGTGGACCAGATCGGCGCGGTCATCACCGAGCGTGCGGCCGGCAACCCGTTTTTCGCCGAGGAGATCATCCGCGAGTTCGCCGAACGCGGCGTGCTGGAGGGCCAGCGTGGCAGCTACACCTGCAACACCGACGTCGACGAAATACGTGTGCCGGCCACCGTTCAGGCGACCATCGCCGCACGCATCGACCGGCTGGGTCCGGCGGCCAAGCACACGCTTAGCGCAGCGGCGGTCATCGGGCCGCGTTTCAGCGCCGATCTACTGAGCAGCCTGGGCATCGACGCAGCGGTCGAGGAACTGATTGCCGCGGAGCTCGTCGACCAGGTGCGGTTCACTCCCCGCGCCGAATATGCGTTCCGGCACAACCTGATTCACGCGGTGGCCTACGAATCACAACTGAAATCCGATCGGGCCACCATGCATCGGCGGCTGGCTTCGGCGATTGAAGCACGCGAGCCGCAATTGGCCGATCAGAACGCCGCGCTGATCGCCGAGCATCTGGAGGTCGCCGGTGATCTGGAGGTCGCCTACGGCTGGCACATGCGCGCCGGGGCGTGGGCGGCCCGGCGCGACATCAACGCGGCGCGATTGAGCTGGGAGCGCGCCATCCGGATCGCCGACGCCTTGCCCATCGAACACCCGAACCTGGCAGCCATCCGCATTGCCCCGCGAACGATGCAGTGCGGGCTGGCCTTTGTGGCGCGGGCCGACGTCGCGGGCGCCCGGCTCGACGAATTGCGCAAATTGTGCACCGCCGCCGCGGACAAACCGTCGCTTGCCATCGGCATGGCAGGGCTGGTGATGCATCACGCGTATCAGGCCCGAACGCGCGAGGCCGCCCGGCTGGGGTCCGAAGCCATGGCGCTCATCGAGTCGATCGGCGATCCGAACCTGACGGTCGGGCTGTCGTTTGCCGGCATCTACGCCAAAGCAATGAACAACGAATGGGGTGAGACGCTGCGGTGGTCGCAGCGTGTCATCGAGCTGGCCGACGGCAATCCGGCTAAAGGCAAAGTCATCTTCGGCTCGCCGTTGGCGCTTGCCCTCACCACGCGCGCAATCGCCCGGTATTGGCTGGGTCAGTCCGACTGGCGCGACGACTTACAGCAGGCCCTGAGCATGGCCCGCCGCGCCGACCACATGTCCTACGCCACCGTGGTCAGCTATGTCTATTTCATGGGCATACCGGTGGGAGCGCTGAGGGCCGACGACGACGCCTTGCGCGAGATCGAGGATGCCCTGCAGATTGCCGAACGATCCAGCGACGACCTCGCGTTGGCGTTCGCGCGGATGACGCTGGGTGTCGCATTGGCCGAGCGGCCGAGTGAGTCGGAACGCCAACGCGGACAAGCGGTTTTGACCGAGGTCGCCGAAACGTTCCAGCGGCACGGCCACAACTTGGGTGAACTACCGCTGGTAAACGTCTACCTGGCGCGGGAGCTGGCTCGCGGCGGAGATCACGACCGGGCCATACCGTCGATGCGCGCCGCGGTCGAGAAGCTGATCCCGGACGGACAACTACTCGCCTGGGCGGTGCCGGCAATCGGCGTGCTGGTGGACACGCTGCTCGAACGCGGCGGCGAGGGCGACGTGGCCGAAGCCCACACCATGATCGACCGGCTGGCGGCAGTACCCACCGACAACGGTCTGGGTGTGCGCGACATCGTGGTCTTGCGGCTGCGCGTGCTGCAGGCGCGGGCCCAGGGTGACACCGCCTACGAAGGTCTGCGCGATCGCTACCGCGAGCTGGCGACATCGCTGGGCTTCGAGGGACACATCGCGTGGGCGCGATCGATGCCGTGAATTAGCCCGCCGCGTGGTCCAGTGCGCGGCGCGCGTAGGCGCGCACGTCGGCGTCGCTGTCCTTGAGGGCGATGCTCAGTGCATCGCCAGCGTCGGATTCACCGGCCCATCGGGTCAGGCTGAGCACAGCCGCCTTGCGCACATCGAGATGCGCGTCGGCAAGGGCCTGGGTCAGCCGGGGCACCGCGAACGCGGCGGCAGCTCCGGACAGCGCCCGCGCGGCACCCACCCGCACCTGCCAGGCCGGCGCCCGCAGGGCCTGGTCGACGGCAGCGAAATCGTCTGCGCTGCAGCCTAATTCGCCCAGTGCAGCAAGTGCCGCCGCGCGCACCAGCGGATCGGTGTCGCCGAGTAGAGCGCTCACGGCCCGGCCGCTTTCGTCGCTGGGGCCCAACGTCGCCAGGCCGGCGGCCGCCGTGATGCGAACCTCCCGGTTCTCGTCTGCGGTGGCGGCCACCACCCCGGTCACGTCGTCGACCGATACCAGCGCGCGCACCGCCTCGATCCGCACCCGGTGGTGGGAATCCGCAAGCGCGCGGCGGAATTCCGCGCCGTCACCGGCCCGGCGCGCGGCCAGCAGGTAGACGGCCGCCGCCCGCACCACCATGTCGTGCGAGTCCAGATAAGCCCGGCCACCGGCCGGGTTGGGCAACACCTCCACCAGTTCGCGGACGCCTTCGGCCGCGGTGCGGCGCACCGCGGCGTCGGCGTCGGCAAGGGCATCCAGCAGGGCCGCCGCATACCCGTGGGGTGTGTGCTCGGTGAGCGTGGCCACCGCCGTTCGCCGCACCCCGGGATCGGCGTCGGCCAGATACGGCCTTAGATCGGCGACGGCCTGTTCCTCGAGGGCAAGCACTTCGGCGATGCGCGGCGACGGGGGCTCGGTGGGTGTGGCCGCGACGATGCGGGACCGGGTGGTGGCCGGGGCCTGGCCGCCGACCAGCGGCGGCTGTTCCACCTGCTGCACGCCCTGATCCAGCGGCGGCAGTCCGTCGAGTTCCGGCACCGACACGAAATACGGGGCCACTGGGCGCTTCAGGAACACCATCTCGCCATCGCGGCCCTTGCGCAGGTTGAGGTGATAGCCCCATTGGCTGTCGTCGCGGCCGGGCAGGTCGGCACGGTCGTGGTAGAGACCCCAGCGCGATTCGGTGCGGGTGAGCGAGGAGCGGGCGGCCATCTCGGCGCAGTCCCGGATGAACGACACCTCCACGGCACGCATCAGCTCGTGTGGGGTGCGGGCGCCGATGCCGGCGATCTCGGTGTGCATCCGGTCGAAGGTGCGCACCGCGATCGACAGTTTGGCCGCCGTCTTCGGTGGCGCCACGTAGTCGTTGACGAAGCGCCGCAGCTTGTACTCCACCTGCGATTGCGGCGGGCCGTCGGGATGGCGCAGCGGCCGGTAGATCAGCTCGTGCGCCGCCCGCAGCTGGTCTTCCGGAAGTTCTTGCGGCGCAGCGGTTTCCGTGAGCGTGGTGGCGGCGTGCGCGCCGGCCAGGTCGCCGAAGACGAAGGCCCCGATCATGTAGTTGTGCGGGACGCAGGCCATATCCCCCGCCGCGTACAGTCCCGGCACGGTGGTGCGGGCGTGCTCGTCGACCCAGACACCGGAGGCGGAATGGCCGCTGCACAAACCGATTTCGGAGATGTGCATCTCCACGTCGTGGGTGCGATAGTCGTGCCCGCGGTTGGCGTGGAAGGTTCCGCGGGTGGGCCGCTCGGTGGTGTGCAGGATGTTCTCCAGCGCGGTCAGCGTCTCGTCGGACAGGTGCGACACCTTGAGGTAGATGGGGCCGCGGGCGGAGTCGATCTCGCTTTTCACCTCGGCCATCATCTGGCCCGACCAGTAGTCGGAGTCGACGAACCGTTCGCCGTGCGCATTGACCTGATAACCGCCGAACGGATTGGCCACATAGGCGCACGCCGGGCCGTTGTAGTCCTTGATCAGCGGGTTGACCTGGAAGCATTCGATGCCGGACAACTCCGCGCCGGCGTGGTAGGCCATCGCGTAGCCGTCGCCGGCGTTGGTCGGGTTCTCGTAGGTGCCGTACAGATAACCCGACGAGGGCAACCCGAGCCGGCCGCACGCCCCGGTCGCCAGAATCACCGCCTTGGCGCCGACGGCGACGAATTCGCCGGTGCGGGTGTGCAATGCGGCCGCACCCACCGCCCGCCCTCCCCCGTTGACCGACGTGAGCACTCTGACCGGCATCAGCCGGTTCTCGATGCGGATTCTCTCCCGCATCGACTTCTGCCGCAGCACCCGGTACAGCGCCTTCTTGACGTCCTTGCCTTCGGGCATCGGCAACACGTACGAGCCGGACCGGTGCACCCGTCGCACCGCGTATTCGCCGTGCTCGTCCTTCTCGAATTTCACCCCGTAGCGCTCTAGCTGTTGCACCATGGCGAACCCGCGGGTGGCGGTCTGATAGATGGTGCGCTGGTTGACGATTCCGTCGTTGGCCCGGGTGATTTCGGCGACGTAGTCTTCGGGTTCGGCCTTGCCGGGGATGACGGCATTGTTCACCCCGTCCATGCCCATGGCCAGCGCACCGGAGTGCCGCACGTGGGCCTTCTCCAACAGCAGCACCTGGGCGCCGCGCTCGGCGGCGGTGAGGGCGGCCATGGTGCCCGCGGTGCCCCCGCCGATGACCAGCACGTCGCAGTCCAAACGGGTGGGCGTTTCCGGATCGGGTATCTGCGTCATGCTGCCACCGAATGATCCAGTGCCGCAATAACTTCGGTGCGCAACTCGGGGCGGTTCGTCACACTGCGCGGGTCCGGCACGTCGATCAAGGCACGCAACGGCTCACCGGCCCGGCCCAGCACGGCTATCCGGTCTCCCAGTGCCAGCGCCTCGTCGACGTCGTGGGTGACGAACACGATCGTGGTCGGATGCGCGCACCAGGTGTCGACGAGCAGTCGCTGCATGGCGGCGCGGGTTTGGGTGTCCAGCGCGCCGAACGGCTCGTCCATCAACACCGCACGCGGCGCGCCGGCCAGCCCGCGCGCCAGCTGGACCCGCTGGCGCATCCCGCCGGACAGGCTCTTGGGCAGATAGTCGGCGAAACCGGTCAGCCCCACTTCGGCGATCCAGCGCTCGGCTTGCCGGCGCCGCGTGGCGCGGGGCTCACCGCGCAGCCGCAGCGCCAGTTCGATGTTGGATCGCACCGTGCGCCACGGCAGTAAAGCGTTGTCCTGGAACACCATTGCGCGATCACCCGACGTCGCCGTGACCGGTGCGCCGTCGGCCAGCACCCGGCCGCCGTCCGGTGCCAGCAGGCCGGCCAGCGCCCGCAGCACCGTCGACTTGCCGCAGCCCGACGGCCCGGTGAGCACCAGGATCTCCCCCGGCCGCGCCGTCAGGCTCAGCCCGTCGATCACCGCGACGCCGGTGTAGGACAGCCGCACGCCGTCCAGCTCGAGGTTCATCCCAACCGTCATTTCGTCCTCTCTTCCCCTCGCGGCAGCCAGCCCGTCACCCGGCGGCCCGCCAATTCGACCGAGGCCGATGTCGCGAACCCCAGCACCCCGATGGTGATGATGCCGACGAACACCTGCGGGTAGGCCAGCACGGTGTAGGCCTGCCAGGTGCGGTAGCCGACCCCCAGCCGGCCGGAGATCATCTCCGCGGAGATCACACAGATCCACGCCACACCCATACCGACCGACAGCCCGCCGAACACGCCGGGCAGGATGCCCGGCAACACCACCTGAGACAGCACATTCCAGCGGCTGCCGCCCAGCGTGCGCACCGAGTCCTCCCAGATCGTCGGTAGCGCCCGCACCGCGTGGCGGGTGCTGACCATGATCGGGAAATATGCGGCCAGGAAGGTGATGAACACGATGCCGGCCTCGTCGGTCGGAAACAGCAAGATCGCCACCGGCACCACGGCGATGGCCGGAATGGGCCGGGCCAGCTCGGTCAGCGGCCCGAACACGTCGGCGAACCAGCGGGAGCGGCCGAGCAGCACCCCGGTGGCGACCCCGACCACCGCGGCCAGGCCGAACCCGGTCAGGATGCGCAGCAAGGACTGCGCCAGGTCGAGCCAGTACTCGAATTTGGACAGCTGCCGGGTCAAGGCATGGACGATTTCGGTGACGGTGGGCAACGTGTCGAAGCGCAGCCAGAATCGGACCTTTGCGACGGTGAGCAGCTGCCACAGCCCGATGGCCGCGGCCACCGACGCCAGCCGGACCAGCCGGGATTGCCACGGCGACCGGGATCGCCGGGGCGTCTCGGCGACGGGAAGGGGCCGGACCCCGGCCCGACCGATCACGTCGGCCGTCATAGCGAACCTCCCAGCGCCTGTTGGTAATTCACGCTCACACTGCCCGGGTGGGCCGCGGTGTACCGGCGCGCCCCGGCCACGGTGCCGAACGGACGGTAGTCGTTGTGGTCCCGCACCCAGACCGCCTTGTCGGCGAACCACCGGGTGCCGAGTTCGGCGTCGGGCACATAGGCGGCGCGCACCTTGGCGCCGCGGGCGGTCGCGTCCCTGATCGCCTGCAGCAGGGCGGTCGGGTCGGCCACCGTTTGCGTTTCGCCGGATCCGTCCAGCCACAGTTCACTTGCCAGCGCCGGGTCACCGCCGAGCACGGACGGATTGGTGGTGCGCGCCCGCCAACCGCCATAGTCCAGCCCGCGGGCACCGAACACCGCGCGCAACGGTTCATCCTGGACGAAGCCGCTGACATCGAGATCGGCGAAGTCGCCGATCGACTTCAGGTAGGGCACATCGTTTTTCAGCGCGTCCACCAGCGCCGGTTTCAGCGTGGTGTCGAACGAGGTGCCGCCGGGACCGTTGTACAGGTAGACGACTTCGGCCGGCAGTCCGCTGGCTTCGGCGACGATGTGGGCGGCCTGTAGTGGCTTGGCGTTGAGGAAGTCGGTGGCATCCAGCTGGGCCTGCAGGAATGCCGCGAGCACCTCCGGATGGGCCGCGGCGTAGGAGCGCCGCACCACCACGCCATGCAGGGTCGGCAGGTTCAGCTCGGCCCCGTCGTAGAGAAGTTTGGCCTTGTTCTGGTAGACCAGCAGCCCGGGCCAGGCGACGAACTGCGAAAGAGCTTGCACCTGGCCGGATTCCAGGGCTGAGGCGCCGATCTGCGGCTGCTGGTTGAGCACGTCGACGCCGGCGATGCCGGCGCGATCCAGGGCGCGGGCCAGTGTGCCGTGACCGGCCGAGCCGACGCTGGCCGACACCCGTTGCCCGGCCAGATCCGTCAGCGCGGTTGCCGACGAATTCGGCGCCACCACAACCATGTTCAGCGCACCCTTGGCGTTGTAGCCGGTGACGGACACCATTTCGGTGCGGGCCAGCGGGTTCGCCTGAGTCTTGGAGCCGTTGATCAGCATGGGGTAATCCCCCATCGAGCCGATGTCGATCTTTTCGGCCAGCATCTGCGCGGTGATCGGTGCGCCGGTGTCGTAATCCTGCCACCGCACAGCATATTTGGTGCCGGTGCGCGTGGTGATGTCGGCAAGCCGGCGCTCCAAGTAGCCCTGGGCGCGCAGCAATGTGCCCGCGGTCACGGTGTTGATGGTCTTGGACTGGTAGCCGATGACGACGTTGACCACACCGGAGGATTGCGCCAGCGATTCCAGCGAGCAACCGGAGACGACCGTGATGACGACGGCCGCGATCGAAATCAGCCGCATGGCATGCCTTTTCATGTCACCGAATGAGATAGGGCATATTGACGGTCACAGCGCCCGTCGGGCAGCGGGCCGCACATGGTCCGCAGTACCAGCATTCGTCGACATGCATGAACGCCTTGCCGGTGTCGGGGTTGATGGCCAGCGAGTCCAGCGGGCAGATCTCGACGCACAACGTGCAGCCGTCGATACACAGCGACTCGTCGATGGTCACCGGTACATCGGCACGGTTGTTGACCAGCGTCATGGATTGCTCCTAATCGGCTCGACTCCTAATCAGGTTGCCGCGCATGGTGATCCGGTCACCGCGCATCCGGATGTATTCCAGATCGACCGGTGTCCCGTCGTCCAGGCAGGTGAGCCGTTCCAGCATCAGCAGGGCCGCGCCTTCTGGCACCTGCAGCGTGGCGGCCGAGTGGGCGTCGGCGGGGATGGCCTCCACGGCAAGCGACGCCGAACCCAGCCGTTGTCCGGTCACCTCTTCGATGAGCGCGAACAGGTCGTTGGATTCCAGCGGATGGCACAGAACCTGGGTCCCGATGTCGGGGGTGAGATAGGTCAGGTCCAGGCTGAGCGGCAGGTCGCCCAGATAGCGCAACCGCTCGACGAACACCGCCGGCTCGCCGGGCGCCAGCTGCAGCCGCCGGGCCACCGCGGGCGGCGCGGCCACCGGCATGGCGGCGCGCACCTCGTTGCGCACCTCCCCCTGGTTTTTGAACGTTTCTTTCAGCCCCAGCAGCGCGTCCAGGCCGTGCTCGTACTTGCGCTGCGCGACATGGGTGCCCACCTTGGGACCGCGGTCGATCAGTCCTTCGTTCTTCAAGACGGTGAGCGCCTCGCGAATGGTGTTGCGGGACACGAAGAATTCGGCCGCCAACTGGTGTTCGGCGGATAGTCCGTCGGGATAGGCGCCGGCATGAATCTGCTGGCGCAACACGTCGGCTACCCGGCGGGCCCGGTCGGCCCGTGGTCCGCTGATCGGTATGGCTTCGGCCACGCCGTCACGTTAAGCAGCTCCACCCGCACTTTCCGAGCGGCCGAAACGGGGTTGTCGAGCCGGTCAGCGTATTGCGCCGGGCAGGATCGGGCCGCGAGCAGGCAAAACTTCGGCATACCGGACTATTGCGCCACCCGGGGGCAGGCGCCGGCTTTCCGATCGTGGTGAACAGAACCTAAACGCTCGAGGCACCGGTCGCAGTTGTCGTCGACCGGTGGCAAGCGCAATGACATTGCGCGCAACTGCGATCCGGCTCTCCGACAAAACACCGGGACGGGCCCACGAATCGCGATAGCATGCCTCGACAGCCCAGCGATAGCCCTGCGATAACCCAGAGGTAGCCATGTCGTTTGTGGTGGCAGTGCCGGAGGCGTTGACGGTGACGGCAACGGACTTCGCCGGCATCGGTTCGGCACTTGCGGTGGCCAACGCTGCGGCGGCGGCTCCCACCGCAAGCGTGCTGGCCGCCGGTGCTGATGAAGTCTCGGCGGCGATCGCGGCCGTCTTTTCCAATCACGCCCACGCGTATCAGGCGCTCAGCACCCAGGCGGCCGGGTTTCACGAGCGGTTGGTGCAGGCATTGAACACCGCCGGCGGCTGGTACGCGGCCGCCGAGGCCGCCAATGTATCGCCGCTGCAGTCGGCGCAACAGCAACTGCTGAATGCCGTTAACGCGCCCACCGAAACGCTGTTTGGGCGCCCGCTGATCGGTAACGGCGCTGACGCGCCGGCGGGGAGCGGCCTGGCCGGCGGGGCCGGCGGGCTGCTGTTCGGCAACGGCGGAAACGGCGGGTCCGGTGGGACTGGCCAGCCGGGCGGCGCCGGCGGGGACGCCGGCCTGATCGGAAACGGCGGCAGGGGTGGCAACGGCGGGGCTGCCGTGGCCCTGGGTACGGGCGCATCCGGCGGGAGGGGCGGCGATGGCGGGCTGCTCTACGGCGTGGGCGGCGCCGGCGGCAACGGCAGCGCCGGCATCCTCGGCGCGGGCGGAGCCGGCGGGGCCGGCGGCAGCGCCGGGCTGGTGGGCATGGGCGGAGCCGGCGGAGCCGGCGGCGACGGCGCGGTGAGTGGCACCGTCGGGGCCGGCGGCGCCGGCGGTGCGGGCGGCAATGTCGGGCTGGTGGGTACCGGCGGAGCCGGCGGGGCCGGCGGCATCGGCGGGGTCAGCGGCAGCGGTGGGGCCGGAGGACACGGCGGCTCCGCCG
>NZ_MVHE01000237.1 GCF_002086155.1 Mycobacterium angelicum
CGCCGACACCGCCGTCGCCGCCGGTGCCACCGACTCCGGTGGTGCTGTCGGCACCCGAACCGCCGGCGCCGCCACTGCCGCCCTTGCCACCGACCCCGCCGGCGCCGCCGGAGCCGTTGGTGCCGCCGGCACCGGAGTCGCCGCCCTGTCCGCCTTGTCCGCCGGCGCCGCCGGCAAACCCGGTCCCGCCGGTGGCGCCGCTGCCTGCTGCGGCATCCGTGCCGGCGCCGCCACCACCGCCGGCGCCACCCACACCGCCGGTGCCGCCGGTGCCGGCCTTTCCGGTGGTGCCAGTGGTGCCGCCGGTTCCGCCGGTGCCCGCGTTGCCGCCGCCACCACCCGCGCCGGCCGCGCCGCCGACACCGCCGTCGCCGCCGGTGCCACCGACTCCGGTGGTGCTGTCGGCACCCGAACCGCCGGCGCCGCCACTGCCGCCCTTGCCACCGACCCCGCCGGCGCCGCCGGAGCCGTTGGTGCCGCCCGCACCGGAGTCGCCGCCTTGGCCGCCTTGTCCGCCGGCGCCGCCGGCAAACCCGGTCCCGCCGGTGGCGCCGCTGCCTGCTGCGGCATCCGTGCCTGCGCCGCCACCACCGCCGGCGCCACCCACACCGCCGGTGCCACCGGTGCCGGCCTTTCCGGTGGTGCCAGTGGTTCCGCCGG
>NZ_MVHE01000238.1 GCF_002086155.1 Mycobacterium angelicum
CGCTGAAAACCAAAGCACAGGGATAACAGGTACGCGCATTCAAACCGCGCACCGGAATTGCAGGCTGGATTCCGCTGGTTTGGGTTTGTCTGGGCAATCATCCGTGATCTGCGTCACGAATATGGGTGACCGCTGCGGTTTGCATTGCTAAATAGCCAGGTTACGGGCGATCTCTTTGATCTTGAAACTCTGTGATCTTGAACTTTCGGTAGATGTCGATTCCTCAGATTACTGTGATCGGGGCTCACCGAGGGGGCGCGCAATAGCGAGGTGCTCGCCGGGCGAGTCGGTCTGACGCCCGGCGGGGTGTTGATCCGTCGGCCGGCGAGAGGTACCGCGTCGCCGGCATGTCCACCTACCGCGGCGGCCGCACGATCGCGGCGTGCGACCGTCGCCAATTCCTGGCCTCTTTTGGCTCGGGAGGTTCGTTAAATTTCCCGTTTTCCAAACACCGGCAAGCGCCATACCGCGAGCACCGCGGTTAAGCGAGCGCTACCCGCATTCGCTTGGTTTAGGCCGTTAATCTCCTGGCCGTTGAGCTGGCGAATTGAAGGCTTTTAGCTTTTCACCT
>NZ_MVHE01000239.1 GCF_002086155.1 Mycobacterium angelicum
AAAGCCAACTCGACACCGTGCTGAGCGCCAAAGCCGACGCCGCCTGGCATCTGCATGAACTCACCGCCGAGCGCGAGCTGGCCGCGTTCGTCTTGTTCTCCTCGGCCTCAGCCACCCTGGGCAATCCCGGCCAGGCCAACTACGCCGCGGCCAACGCGGTGCTGGACGCCCTGGCCCACCACCGGCCCGGTGCGACCAGCCTGGCCTGGGGATACTGGGACAGCCCCTCGGGCATGACCGCCCACCTCAACGAGGTCGACCAAGCCCGCGTCACCCGCACCGCCTGGAACCCCATCACCCCCGATCGCGGCCTGGCCCTGTTCGACTCCGCTCTGGCCCACCCCCGCCCCGCCCTACTGCCAGCGCCACTGAACTCCCGGGCTCTGGCGCGCCAGGCCCGTCACAACACGCTGCCCCCGATCCTGTCCGCACTGACCACCGCGCGACCCCAGGCCGCATCCTCTGGCGGTCGGCAAAGCCTGGCCACCCGACTGGCCGCTCAAAGCCCCGACCAGCAACGTCATACGTTGCTGGCGCTGGTCATCACGACCACCGCGACCGTGCTGGCCCACCCCGACCCGGCCAGCCTCGACCCCGACCGGCCCTTCAAAGACCTCGGCATCGACTCCCTGACCGCCCTGGAACTACGCAACGCCCTGGCCCAGCACACCGGCCT
>NZ_MVHE01000240.1 GCF_002086155.1 Mycobacterium angelicum
CACCGACGCGGGTTCCTTGTGCAGCACCACCTCGTAGCGGTGACCGCTGAGCTCGTTGACCGCATGCATGTCCTTGAGCTGAATATCCACCGCCCCGATCGCGGCGAACCGCTGCGGCAGCGCAACGAAGAACTCCGGCGCCACCAGCAACTCCTGCTCGGCCAACACCTCACGGCGCACCCGCTCACGCAACACCCCCGCGGTCTGCGCATCCTCGGCCTGCGCGCACACCACCGCCGAACTGAACGCCGACAACAAACTCACATTGCGCACATCCCCCACAAACAACGCCCCACCCGGCGCCAACAACCCCAGCGCCAACTCGATCACATCCAGCAAATACCCCGCACTCGGGAAATACTGAATCACCGAATTCAGCACCACCACATCGAAATAACCGGCCGGCAACCCCTCGGCCACATCGGCGGGCTGAATACTCAACTTCACCCGATCCGCCCACGGCCGCGACGCCACCTGCACCCCCAACCGATGAATCGTGTCCGCCGAAAAGTCCGTGCCCCAATACTGTTCACACTGCGGCGCCAGCTCGGCCAACAACAACCCCGACCCCACCCCGATCTCGAGCACCCGCCTAGGCGCCAACCCCGCAATGCGCTGCACCGCCGCCGCACGCCACTGCCGCATCTCGGCCAGCGGAATCGG
>NZ_MVHE01000241.1 GCF_002086155.1 Mycobacterium angelicum
GCCCTGACCCAGTCACGTAGCGCTAGCGGAGTGTATACTGGCTTACTCCTCTGCAAGCCTTACCAGCTGTGATTTTTGCCAGATTTCACGCTCTCAACGTTCAACAGCTCCATCATGGTTTTGCCGTCCGTTCACCGCTAAAACGCCTCAGAAATCGGGACAGGATGTGCAAATGTAATACCGTCACCCGCGACGATATTCCGTTTGCCATCTGGTCAGGGCTTCACCCCGACACCCCGCATCAGTGCGTACGTGCTCAATGTGGTTTCCGGTTCTCTTCCGCTTCCTCGCCCACTCGCTCACTAACGTTCGGTCGCTGGGGCTGCGGCGAGCGGTGCCACCTCTCGCATGTTATCGGTGATTCCGCTGTTGTTCTTTCGGGGATGAGTCGCCAGATAGCTCTTCAAACGCTCTCAGAAGCTCTCAGGCGCACGAAACGGGTTTTAAATGCCCGTCAGGGCATGGAAGGCGCGAAAAACGCTTACAGAGGGTTTCAGGAGGTCAGGCGCGCCGATACCCCTAACCAGGGGCTTTCAGGTCGCCAGGAACCGCGTCAGCCCCCTGCAAAGCCCATTTGCACGGCACTGGCAGCTATTCAGCTGGTTGGTGGTCGTAGACCGTCGATGTTACAGCGATGG
>NZ_MVHE01000242.1 GCF_002086155.1 Mycobacterium angelicum
GTGCACAGTCGAATCGGGGATTGGTATCGCGTACGCAGTCGTTAGAACGCCCACGCCCACGCCCGCTTCGAGTGTGTGGCCTTGGCGGTCGATTCGCGATTGCCCCGCCGTGTGTACACACTCAAAGCCACACGTGCACAGTCGAGTCAACGATTCGAACAGCCGCTAAACCGGCCACGCACTTGCAGTCGTGCGGTACTTCGCGTTGAGCGCACTGCAGAAGTCCGACGCGGTGCCGGAGAGCAATACAAAGTAGCCCTCGCCGCGACGGGTATCGCTGTAAGGCGGATAGCTCCAACCGCTGTTGCACATCGATGTCTCGGTGCCGGCCGACGGTCTACGCCACGCGGACTTCACGCAACCGACCAGAGCGTCAAGGTTGGAGACGGTGCTCTTGGCGATGACCAGCATCGCACCGCCCCATTGCCCGTCGGCCCGACGGTACGCCCGGGCCCCAAAGCCCGCGTTGTTCACCTGGCAGCCTAACGCCCGCTGCACCGGCAAGAACACCCCCGCGAGGTCGCGATCGGTCAATCCCGCTGCGGCCGTAATGAATTGTGCCGCATCCGAGCCGTCGACCTCCTGGACGTTGGGCGTGCCGAAGCTGAACAGCTGCTGCGGAATCCCCGCCGCAC
>NZ_MVHE01000243.1 GCF_002086155.1 Mycobacterium angelicum
GCCCCGGCCCTACAAGGCGCCCTCAACGCCTTGATCACGGCAGGTCAGAACTTCGCGGCGGGCTTGAGCGCGGTCTTCCCGGCGCTATCGGCCAGCTTCTCGGCCACCTTCCCGGCGTTGTCGGCGGCCTTCAACGCCACCCTCAGCGCCGCGCTGTCGGGCAGCCTGCCGGCCTTCCAGGCCAGCCTGTCGGGTTTGAGCGCGGCGTTTAACGCCGCATTGAACGCCGCGCTCTCGGGCGCCCCGGCGCTACAAGGCGCGTTGAGCGCACTGCTGACGGCGGGGCAGAACTTCACGGCCGGCTTGAGCGCGGTCTTCCCCGCCCTGTCGGCCAGCTTCTCGGCCACCTTCCCGACGTTGTCGGCGGCCTTCAACGCCACCCTCAGCGCCGCGCTGTCGGGCAGCCTGCCGGCCTTCCAGGCCAGCCTGTCGGGTTTGAGCGCGGCGTTTAACGCCGCAGTGAGCGCCGCGCTGTCGGGCGCCCCCGCGCTACAAGGCGCGTTGAGCGCACTGCTGACCGCGGGGCAGAACTTCACGGCCGGCTTGAGCGCGGTCTTCCCCGCGCTATCGGCCAGCTTCTCGGCCCCCTTCCCCGCCCTCTCGGCGGCCTTCAACGCCACCC
>NZ_MVHE01000244.1 GCF_002086155.1 Mycobacterium angelicum
GTCCTTGGCGGTGTATTGCCAAGCGCCAGCAGGGCTCTTCGTCAGCTCCCACTCGTAGCCGTACAGGATCTCGAGGAAACTGTTGTCCCATTTCGTCGGGGTGTTCGTCCATACGACCTCGATGCCGCTGGTGATCGCGTCCTTACCGGTTCCGGTGCCATACGAGCTCTTCCAGCCCAAGCCCATCTGCTCCAGCGGAGCAGCCTCGGGTTCGGGGCCGACCAGATCGGCCGGGCCGGCGCCATGGGTCTTACCGAAAGTGTGACCGCCGACGATCAGCGCCGCTGTTTCGACGTCGTTCATGGCCATGCGCCGAAACGTCTCGCGAATGTCGACCGCCGCGGCCATGGGGTCCGGGTTGCCGTTCGGCCCCTCCGGGTTCACGTAGATCAGCCCCATCTGCACCGCGGCCAGCGGGTTCTCCAGATCCCGCTTACCGCTGTAACGCTCATCGCCGAGCCAGGTGGCTTCCTTGCCCCAATAGACCTCATCGGGCTCCCACTGGTCGACCCGGCCGAAGCCGAACCCGAACGTCTTGAAGCCCATCGATTCCAGCGCGCAGTTGCCGGCGAAAACAATCAGGTCC
>NZ_MVHE01000245.1 GCF_002086155.1 Mycobacterium angelicum
CAACAGCGGCATGGCCAACAGTGGGGTGTTCAACTCCGGTGTGTTGAACACCGGGGTGTGGAACGCGGGGTTGCTGAATACCGGGATCGGGAATGTGGGGAGTTACAACTCGGGTGGGTTTAATCCGGGGAGCGTCAATACGGGTTCGTTCAATACCGGGGATACGAATACGGGGTGGTGGAACACCGGTGATCTGAACACGGGTGTGGGGAATTCGGGGGATTTGAATACGGGTGGGTTCAACCGGGGGAGCCAGAACAACGGGTTTTTCTGGCGGGCTGATGGGCAGGGTCAGTTCGGCGGTGATTACACCTTGACCATCCCCCGAATCGGACTCGACCTTACGGTGGATATTCCACTGAGTATTCCCATAACGGGATCGGTCGGCAGCGTCGCTTCCAATGGCTTCCCGTACATAAATGTGCCGTCCTTTACGATTCCCACCCTGCACCTCAACGGGAGTGCGCTGAGCGGGACCATCGGGCCTATCGTCGTCGACCCGATCCGGGTCACTGGTCCGTCGATCGCGTTGTCGATTGATGGTCCGTTGCATTTGGCGGTGTCGGGTCCTGGGGTGGGGCCGGTGGTGGTTCCGGTGTGGCATGTGGGGGCG
>NZ_MVHE01000246.1 GCF_002086155.1 Mycobacterium angelicum
GCCGCCGACAACGCCGGGAAGGTGGCCGAGAAGCTGGCCGACAGGGCGGGGAAGATGGCGCTGAATCCGGCGGCGAAGTTCTGACCTGCCGTGATCAAGGCGTTGAGGGCGCCTTGTAGGGCGGGGGCGCCAGACAGCGCGGCATTCAATGCGGCGTTAAGCGCCGCGCTCAACCCCGACAGGCTGGCCTGGAAGGCCGGCAAGCTGCCCGACAGCGCGGCGCTCAGGGTGGCGTTGAACGCCGCCGACAACGCCGGGAAGGTGGCCGAGAAGCTGGCCGATAGCGCCGGGAAGACCGCGCTCAAGCCCGCCGCGAAGTTCTGCCCCGCCGTCAGCAGTGCGCTCAACGCGCCCTGCAACGCCGGGGCACCCGACAGCGCAGCGCTCAATGCGGCGTTAAACGCCGCGCTCAACCCCGACAGGCTGGCCTGCAAGGCCGGCAGGCTGCCCGACAGCGCGGCGCTCAGGGTGGCGTTGAAGGCCGCCGACAGGGCGGGGAAGGTGGCCGAGAAGCTGGCCGACAGGGCGGGGAAGATGGCGCTGAATCCGGCGGCGAAGTTCTGACCTGCCGTGATCAAGGCGTTGAGGGCGCCTTGTAGGGCCGGGGC
>NZ_MVHE01000024.1 GCF_002086155.1 Mycobacterium angelicum
CCCCGCGAGTGACCCCGCGCGAAAAATTTTTCGCCCGAATCGCAAACCGATTGGGCGCCGCGCTCGGCACGCGGGCGGGCCCAGACTGACAGCAACATCACATTTCAGGCATTACCAGCGCGCACCGAACCGCAGGCACATGCGGAAACGCCGTTTCCAGCCGCGAATTCGCACCCGAAAATCACGCCGAATCACGGCCGGAACGCGGCTTGCGCGCCGCTGTCGAGGAGAGCCGAGGCTCGAAGTTGTGGTTGACTACACGAGCACTGCGGCGTTCTGCGCCTGCAGTCTGACCCAGTTCGGGACGCGCCCACACCCAAGGATGCGCCTACAACGATTGAGGATGAGGAAGCAAGGATGAAGCTTGTTGACAGGTTGCGTGGCGCCGTAACGGCTATGCCGCGACGACTCATGGTGGGTGCCGTTGGCGCGGCCCTGCTGTCGGGTCTGATCGGAGTCGTCGGCGGCTCGGCGACCGCGGGAGCGTTCTCGCGGCCGGGCCTGCCAGTGGAGTACCTGCAGGTGCCCTCCGCGGCGATGGGCCGCGACATCAAGATCCAGTTCCAGAGCGGCGGGGCCAACTCGCCCGCGGTCTACCTGCTCGACGGCCTGCGTGCGCAGGACGACTTCAACGGCTGGGACATCAACACCCCGGCGTTCGAGTGGTACTACCAGTCGGGCCTGTCGATCGTCATGCCGGTCGGTGGCCAGTCCAGCTTCTACACCGACTGGTACCAGCCCGCCTGCGGCAAGGCCGGTTGCCAGACCTACAAGTGGGAGACGTTCCTCACCAGCGAGCTGCCCGCGTGGCTGAACGCCAACAAGAGCGTCAAGCCCACCGGCAGCGCTGCGATCGGTCTGTCGATGGCCGCTTCGTCCGCACTGACCCTGGCGATCTACCACCCCGCGCAGTTCGTCTATGTAGGTGCGATGTCGGGTCTGCTCGACCCGTCCCAGGCGATGGGTCCCTCGCTGATCGGCCTGGCGATGGGTGACGCCGGTGGCTTCAAGGCTTCCGACATGTGGGGTCCCTCGAGCGACCCGGCGTGGCAGCGTAACGACCCGTCGCTGCACATCCCCGAGCTGGTGTCCAACAACACCCGCCTGTGGGTGTACTGCGGCAACGGCAAGCCGTCGGACCTGGGTGGCAACAACCTGCCGGCCAAGTTCCTCGAGGGCTTCGTGCGGACCAGCAACATCAAGTTCCAGGACGCGTACAACGCCGCCGGCGGCCACAACGCCGTGTTCAACTTCCCGGACAGCGGTACGCACAGCTGGGAGTACTGGGGCGCGCAGCTCAACGCGATGAAGCCTGACCTTCAGCACGTGTTGGGTGCCACCCCGAACACCGGCGGTAACGGTACCGGCACCACGCAAGGCACCTAGAGCCCTCTAGGCGTCGAGAAGTATCCGCTAGCGGCGGCGACCCATCCGGGTCGCCGCCGTTAGCCGTTATCTCCCCTTTATCCGATCGCGCGGGGTGTGGTTAGCTACCTTGCGGGCCGGGCGCTGTGCGCACACAACACGAGCACGTCACATGGAGGTGGACATGAGGGGTCTGTCGGTGCTGCTACGGCTGCTCTGCGTTGCCGTACTGTCAATCGCTTTGGGCGGTGTGACCGCTACCGTCGCGAGCCCCGCCAAAGCCGCTCCGTACGAGACCCTGATGGTGCCGTCGGCGGCCATGGGCCGCGACATCCCGGTGGCGTTCCTGGCCGGCGGCCCGCACGCGGTCTACCTGCTGGACGCCTTCGACGCCGGCCCGGACGTCAGCAACTGGGTGACCGCGGGCAATGCGATGAACACGCTGGCCGGCAAGGGCATCTCGGTGGCGGCGCCGGCCGGTGGGGCCTACAGCATGTACACCAACTGGGAGCAGGACGGCAGCAAGCAGTGGGACACCTTCTTGTCCGCCGAGCTGCCCGACTGGCTGGCCGCGAACAAGGGCCTGGCGCCCGGCGGCCACGGCGCCGTGGGCGCGTCCCAGGGCGGCTACGCCGCCATGGCACTGGCCGCCTTCCACCCCGACCGGTTCGGCTTCGCCGGTTCGCTGTCGGGGTTCCTGTACCCGTCGAACACCACCACCAACGGCGCGATCCTGGCCGGCCTGCAGCAATTCGGGGGTGTGGATGGCAACGGAATGTGGGGTGCACCACAGCTGGGCCGTTGGAAGTGGCATGACCCCTGGGTGCACGCCGCGTTGCTGGCGCAGAACAACACTCGGGTGTGGGTGTGGAGCCCGACCAACCCCGGTGCCAGTAATCCCGCCGCGATGATCGGCCAGGCCGCCGAGGCGATGGGCAACAGCCGGATGTTCTACCAGCAGTATCGCAGCGTGGGCGGACACAACGGCCACTTCGACTTCCCGGGCGGCGGCGACAACGGCTGGGGCTCCTGGTCGGCCCAGCTGGGCGCCATGTCCGGCGATATCGTCGGCGCCATTCGCTAGCCTCGCGCTAGTTTGAAAGGCGCCCATCCCGGTTTGCGCGACCGGACGGCCTGTTCCGGAGAGCCGGTACCGTGTAGGCAGTGCAGCAGCAGAGGGCGGTGTAGCCACGTGCTCGCACCCCACCGACTCTGTTAGCAGGAGACCATGGCCAAGAACACCCGGCGTAGGCGACGCCAACGGATCCTCGCCTGGGTGGCTGCCGGTTCCATGGCGCTGGTCGTGGCGCTGGTGATCGTGGCGGTGGTGACGATGTTGCGCCGCAACGAAACGCCGCCCAGCGCGGTGCCGCCCGGCGTCTTGACGCCCGGCCCCACCACTTCTCATCCGCACAAGCCGCGGCCCGCCTTCCAGTCCGCCTCGTGCCCGGACGTGCAATTGATCTCGGTTCCCGGAACCTGGGAATCGTCGCCCACCGACAACCCGCTCAACCCGGTGGAATTTCCACGGGCATTGCTGCTCAACGTGACCGGGCCGATTTCCCAGCAGTTCCCCGGATCGCGAGTGCAGACGTACACGGTTCCCTACACCGCGCAGTTCCACAATCCGCTCAGCGCCGACAATCAGATGTCCTACAACGACAGCCGCGCCGAAGGTACCCGCGCGATGGTCCAGGCCATGACGGACATGAACAATAAATGCCCGTTGACCAGCTATGTGATCGTCGGTTTCTCGCAGGGCGCGGTGATCGCCGGTGATGTCGCCAGCGACATCGGCAATGGACGCGGACCCGTAGACGACGATCTGGTGCTCGGTGTGACATTGATCGCCGACGGCCGCCGCCAGATCGACGTGGGCAAGGACGTCCCGCCCAGCCCGCCAGGTGAGGGTGCCGAGATAACCCTGCACGAGGTGCCGGTGCTGGCCGGGCTCGGCTTGACCATGACCGGACCGCGGCCGGGTGGCTTCGGTGCGCTGGACGGCAAGACGGAAGAGATCTGCGCCGAGGGCGATCTGATCTGCGCCGCACCGAAAGAGGCGTTCAGCCCGGCCAATCTGCCGACCACACTGAACACCTTGGCCGGTGGTGCCGGGCAGCCGATCCATGCGATGTATGGGACACCGGATTTCTGGAACTCCGACGGCCAGCCGGCGACGGTATGGACGCTGAACTGGGCCCGCGGGCTGATCGAAAACGCGCCGCACCCTAAACATGGGTAGACCCACCGTTTTAGTGCTCCCTTAGAAAGCGCGATCAGCGGTACCTTGTGATTTGGTCTGCCGCGCACTGGCCCTTAACATTAAGAGAAACTTAAGAGCATGCGGTTGATCTGACCGGGTCGAAGCATGTCGAGAACGGACACAGACGAGCGCATGGTCGCGTCGGTCGGTGCCGGTTCGCGCGTAGATCGAACGTTTGGCTTAGCCGGCACGACGTGTGTGCCGACAACGAAGTGTCGTAACAGGAGAGGTCGGAATGGCGTATCACAACCCGTTCATCTTGAACGGAAAGATCAGGTTCCCGGATAACACCAACCTGGTCCGACACGTCGAAAAGTGGGCGAAGGTTCGCGGCAACCAGCTGGCCTACCGCTTCCTGGACTACTCCACCGAACGCGACGGCGTCGAACGCGACATCTTGTGGTCGGAGTTCTCCGCCCGCAACCGCGCGGTGGGCGCCCGTCTGCAGCAGGTCACCCAGCCCGGTGACCGCATCGCCATCCTGTGCCCGCAGAACCTGGACTACCTCGTCTCCTTCTTCGGCGCGCTGTACTCCGGCCGGATCGCGGTGCCGCTGTTCGACCCCGCCGAGCCGGGTCACGTCGGTCGCCTGCACGCGGTGCTCGACGACTGCACCCCGTCGACCATCCTGACCACCACCGACTCCGCCGAAGGCGTCCGCAAGTTCATTCGCGCCCGTTCGGCCAAAGAACGGCCCCGCGTCATCGCCGTCGACGCGGTGCCCAGCGAGGTCGCTTCCACCTGGGAGCAGCCCGAAGCCGACGAGACCACCACGGCTTACCTGCAGTACACCTCCGGCTCCACCCGAGTGCCGTCCGGCGTCCAGATCACTCACCTAAATCTGCCCACCAATGTGGTGCAGGTGCTCAATGCCCTGGAAGGACAGGAAGGCGACCGGGGGGTCAGCTGGCTTCCGTTCTTCCACGACATGGGCCTGATTACCGCGCTGTGCGCCCCGGTGGTCGGAGGCAGCTTCACCTTCATGACCCCGGCGGCGTTCGTGCGGCGGCCGGGCCGCTGGATCCGCGAACTGGCGCGCAAGCCGGGGGAGACCGGCGGGACGTTCTCGGCCGCGCCGAACTTCGCGTTCGAACACGCCGCGATGCGCGGCCTGCCCCGCGACGACGAGCCGGAACTGGACCTGAGCAACGTCAAGGGGATCCTCAACGGCAGTGAGCCGGTGTCGCCGGCCTCGATGCGCAAGTTCTTCAAGGCCTTCGAGCCGTACGGTTTCCCGGAGACCGCGGTCAAGCCGTCCTACGGCTTGGCTGAGGCGACGCTGTTCGTTTCGACCACGCCGATGGACGAGAAGCCGACGGTCATCCACGTCGACCGCGACGAGCTGAACAAGCAGCGCTTCGTCGAGGTCGCCCCCGATGCGCCGAACGCGGTCGCGCAGGTATCGGCGGGCAAGATAGGCGTCGACGAGTGGGCGGCCATCGTCGACGTCGACACGGCCAGCGAGCTGCCCGACGGCCAGATCGGCGAGATCTGGCTGCACGGCAAGAACCTCGGCATCGGCTACTGGGGCAAAGAAGAAGAGACCACCGAGACCTTTAAGAACATCCTCAAGTCGCGGGTCCCGGAGTCGCACGCCGAGGGAGCCGCCGATGACGCACTGTGGGTGCGCACCGGCGACTACGGCACCTACTTCAACGGACACCTCTATATAGCGGGCCGGATCAAGGACCTGGTCATCATCGACGGCCGCAACCACTACCCGCAGGACCTCGAGTACACCGCGCAGGAGTCGAACAAAGCGTTGCGGGTGGGCTACGTGGCCGCGTTCTCGGTTCCAGCCAACCAGCTGCCCCAGAAGGTGTTCGACGACCCGCACGCCGGGCTGAAGTTCGACGCCGAGGACACCTCCGAGCAGTTGGTGATCGTCGCCGAGCGTGCCGCCGGTGCGCACAAGCTGGACTACCAGCCCATCGCCGACGACATCCGGGCGGCCATCGCAGTCGGGCATGGGGTGACCGTGCGTGATCTGCTGCTGGTATCGGCCGGCACTATTCCCCGTACCTCGAGCGGCAAGATCGGGCGCCGCGCCTGCCGCGCGGCCTACCTCGACGGCAGCCTGCGCAGCGGCGTCGGCTCCCCGACGGTCTTCGCCACCGAATCCTGAGTCCCGAAACAAATAGGCACCCATGACTGACGCAGACGAATCCAAGGACGCCCAAGCCGGCCAAACGGACATGACCGTTCCCGAGATGCGCCGGTGGCTGCGCGAATGGGTGGGCAGGGCGGTCGGAAAATCACCCGACGAGATCGACGAGTCGGTGCCGATGGTGGAATTGGGCCTGGCCTCGCGCGACGCGGTGGCGATGGCCGCCGACATCGAAGACATGACCGGTGTGACGCTGTCGGTGGCCGTGGCGTTCCAGCATCCGACCATCGAATCGCTGGCCACCCGGATCATCGAGGGCGAGCCCGAACGCGAAGATGACGGCACTGACACCGCCGACTGGACGCGGCCCGGCCCGGCCGAGCGGGTCGACATCGCGATCGTGGGACTGTCCACCCGGCTGCCCGGGGACATGAACAGTCCCGAGGAGACCTGGCAGGCGCTGCTGGAAGGCCGCGACGCGATCACCGATCTGCCCGAAGGCCGCTGGTCGGAATTCCTCGAGGAGCCGCGGATCGCCGAGCGCGTCGCCAACGCACGCACCCGCGGCGGCTACCTGAAGGACATCAAGGGCTTCGACTCCGAGTTCTTCGCGGTGGCCAAGACCGAAGCCGACAACATCGACCCGCAGCAGCGGATGGCGCTGGAGCTGACCTGGGAGGCGCTTGAACACGCCCGCATCCCGGCATCGAGCCTGCGCGGCGAAGCCGTCGGCGTCTACGTCGGCAGCTCCACCAACGACTACAGCTTCCTGGCGGTGTCCGACCCGACCGTCGCACACCCGTATGCCATCACCGGCACCAGCAGCTCGATCATCGCCAACCGGGTGTCGTACTTCTACGACTTCCGCGGGCCGTCGGTCACCATCGACACCGCATGCTCGAGCTCATTGGTGGCGGTACATCAGGGCGTGCAGGCGCTGCGCAACGGGGAAGCCGACGTGGTCGTCGCCGGCGGGGTGAACGCGCTGATCACCCCGATGGTGACCATCGGCTTCGACGAGATCGGTGCGGTGCTCTCACCCGACGGCCGGATCAAGTCGTTCTCCTCAGACGCCGACGGCTACACCCGTTCCGAGGGCGGCGGCATGCTGGTGCTCAAGCGGGTCGACGACGCCCGCCGCGACGGCGACCAGATTCTGGCCGTCATCGCCGGCAGCGCGGTCAACCACGACGGCCGGTCCAACGGCCTGATCGCACCCAACCAGGACGCGCAGGCCGACGTGCTGCGCCGGGCCTACAAGGACGCCGGCATCGACCCGCGCACCGTCGACTACATCGAGGCGCACGGCACCGGCACCATCCTGGGCGACCCGATCGAGGCCGAGGCGCTGGGCCGGGTAGTCGGCCGCGGGCGTCCCGCCGATCGGCCGGCGTTACTGGGCGCGGTGAAAACCAATGTCGGACACCTGGAGTCGGCGGCCGGCGCGGCCAGCATGGCCAAGGTGGTGCTGGCGCTGCAGCACGACAAGCTGCCGCCGTCGATCAACTTCGCCGGCCCCAGCCCGTACATCGACTTCGACGCGATGCGGCTGAAGTTCACCGACACCGCGACCGACTGGCCCCGTTACGGCGGGTACGCCCTGGCCGGGGTGTCCAGCTTCGGCTTCGGCGGCGCCAACGCGCACGTGGTGGTGCGCGAGGTCCTGCCTCGCGACGTGATCGAACGCGAGCCCGAGGTGCAAGCCCCGGTGGTGCCCGTCGTCTCGGCCGGCGAGGACATCGCTGAAGGGCAGGGTCACGCGCTGCGGTTCGACGAGTACGGCGAGATCATCGCCGACGAGGCCGCGCCGGCGTCGGAAGAAGAAGAGTACGTGCTGCCGGGCATCACCGAGGAGGCGCTGGCGCTCAAGGCGGCCGCGCTGGAAGAACTGGCGGCACAAGAGGCTGCCCCCGATTTTCCCAAGCCGGTGGTTCCCGTTGCGGTGTCGGCGTTTTTGACCTCGCGCAAGAAGGCCGCCGCAGCCGAGCTGGCGGACTGGATGGAGTCGCCGGAAGGTCAGGCGGCATCGCTGGAGTCGATCGGGCGCGCGTTGTCGCGACGCAACCACGGCCGCTCCCGTGCGGTGGTGCTGGCCCACGACCACGAGGAGGCCGTCAAGGGCCTGCGTGCGATCGCCGAGGGCAAGCAGCGGCCGGGCGTGTTCACCGCCGACGGGCCGGTGACCAACGGCCCAGTGTGGGTGCTCGCCGGGTTCGGCGCGCAGCACCGGAAGATGGGCAAGAGCCTGTATCTGCGCGATCCCGTTTTCGCCGAGTGGATCGAGAAGGTCGACGCCCTGGTCCAGGACGAGCTGGGCTACTCGGTGCTCGAGCTGATCCTGGACGACTCGCAGGACTACGGCATCGAAACCACCCAGGTCACCATCTTCGCGATCCAGATCGCGCTGGGTGAGCTGCTCAAGCACCACGGCGCCAAGCCCGCCGCGGTGGTCGGGCAGTCACTGGGCGAGGCCGCGTCGGCCTACTTCGCCGGCGGTTTGTCGCTGCGCGACGCCACCCGGACGATCTGCTCGCGCTCACACCTGATGGGTGAGGGCGAGGCGATGCTGTTCGGCGAATACATCCGGCTGATGGCGCTGGTGGAGTACTCCGCCGACGAGATCAAGACGGTGTTCTCCGACTTCCCCGACCTAGAAGTGTGCGTCTACGCCGCACCCACCCAGACGGTGATCGGCGGGCCGCCCGAGCAGGTGGACGCGATCATCGAGCGCGCGGAATCGGAAGGCAAGTTCGCCCGCAAGTTCCAGACCAAGGGCGCCAGCCACACCCAGCAGATGGACCCGCTGCTCGGCGAGCTGGCCGCGGAGCTGCAGGGCATCAGGCCGATGAGTCCGACGGCCGGCATCTATTCCACGGTGCACGAGGGCAGCTACATCAAGCCCGGCGCCGACCCGATCCACGATGTCGACTACTGGAAGAAGGGCCTGCGCCACAGCGTCTACTTCACCCACGGCATCCGCAATGCCGTCGACAGCGGGCACACCACGTTCCTGGAGCTGGCGCCCAACCCAGTGGCGCTGATGCAGGTGGGTCTGACCACCGCGTCCGCCGGTCTGCATGACGCCCAGCTGATCCCGACGCTGGCGCGCAAGCAGGACGAGGTCGAGTCGATGGTCTCGACCATGGCGCAGCTGTATGTCTACGGTCACGACCTGGACATGCGCACGCTGTTCACCCGCGCCTCTGGGGCCGAGGACTACGCGGACATTCCGCCGACCCGGTTCAAGCGCAAGGAGCACTGGCTGCCGGCGCACTTCTCCGGCGACGCATCGATGGTGATGCCCGGCAACCACGTCGCGCTGCCCGACGGCCGGCACGTGTGGGAGTTCGCACCCCGCGACGGCGAGGCGGACTTGGCCGCGCTGGTGAAATCGGCTGCGGCGCAAGTGCTTCCAGACGCGCGACTGACGGCATCCGAACAACGCGCGGTGCCCGGCGAGGGCGCCCGGTTGGTGACCACGCTGACCCGCCATCCCGGCGGCGCCTCGGTTCAGGTGCACGCCCGCATCGACGAGTCCTTCACGCTGGTCTACGACGCATTGGTGGCCCGGGCGGGTGTGGAGTCGGTGTTGCCGACGGCGGTGGGCGCCGGTACGGCGATAGCGGCTCCGGCCGAGTCGGTTGCCCCGGAAGCTGCGGTCGAAGAGCCCGAAGCCGAAACCCTTACCGACAGCCTGACCAACCGCTATCTGGGTTCCGACGTGGGCCGCTGGTCACCGGATTCCGGTGAGACCATCGCTGAGCGCCTGGGCACAATCGTCGCGGCGGCCATGGGGTATGAGCCCGAGGACCTGCCGTGGGAGGTGCCGCTGATCGAGCTGGGCCTGGACTCGCTGATGGCGGTGCGGATCAAGAACCGCGTCGAGTACGACTTCGACTTGCCGCCTATTCAGCTGCAGGCCGTGCGCGACGCCAACCTCTACAACGTGGAGAAGCTGATCGAGTACGCGATCGAGCACCGCGACGAAGTCCAGCAGCTGCACGACTACCAGAAGACGCAGACGGCCGAGGAGATCGCCAAAGCGCAGGCCGAATTGGTCAGCGGCGCAACGCCTTCCACGCTGAGCGCGCCGGCGCCGGATGCGCAAGCCGAGCCGGAGACGCAGGCGCCGCCGTCGTCCGACGTTTCGATTCCGCCGCCGCCGACGGATCCCTCGGGCCCCTCGGGTAACGGTGCCAAGCCGGACCTGGCTCCAGATTTGAAGGGGGCGGCAGACGCGCTCAGCTCCGAAGCGGTCGCCAAGGCGCTCAACTCCGACGTGCCGCCACGTGACGCCGCGGAGCGGGTCACCTTCGCCACCTGGGCGATCGTCACCGGTAAGTCGGCGGGCGGCATCTTCAACGCACTGCCCAAGCTGGACGAAGCCAAGGCCGCCAAGATGGCGGAGCGGCTTTCCGAGCGCGCCGAAGGGCCGATCACCGCCGAGGACGTGCTGAGCTCGTCGAATATCGAGGAGCTGGCCGACAAGGTGCGCACCTACCTGGAGGCCGGCACGATCGACGGCTTCGTGCGCACGCTGCGGGCGCGTCCCGAGGGCAGCTCGAAAACACCGGTGTTCGTGTTCCATCCGGCCGGCGGTTCGACGGTGGTGTACGAGCCGCTGCTCAACCGGTTGCCGGCGGACACTCCGATGTACGGCTTCGAACGAGTCGAGGGGTCGATCGAAGAGCGTGCGGCGGCCTATGTGCCCAAGCTGGTCGAGATGCAGGGCGACGGGCCCTACATCCTGGTCGGCTGGTCGCTGGGCGGGGTGCTGGCCTACGCCTGCGCGATCGGGCTCAAGGAACTGGGCAAGGACGTGCGGTTCGTTGGTCTGATCGACGCGGTGCGCGCCGGTGAGGAGATCCCGCAGACCAAGGAGGAGATCCGCAAGCGCTGGGATCGCTACGCCAAGTTCGCCGAGAAGACGTTCAACGTCACCGTCCCGGAGATCCCCTACGAGCATCTCGAGCAGCTCGACGACGAGGGCCAGGTCCGGTTCGTGCTGGACGCCGTCAGCCAGAGCGGGGTGCAGATCCCGGCCGGGATCATCGAACACCAGCGCACGTCCTACCTGGACAACCGCGCGATCGATACCGCCGAGATCCGGCCGTTCGATGGGCACGTCACCCTCTACATGGCCGATCGCTACCATGACGACGCGATCATGTTCGAGCCGCGGTACGCCGTTCGGCAACCCGACGGCGGCTGGGGCGAGTACGTCTCCGACCTCGAGGTCGTGCCGATCGGTGGCGAGCACATTCAGGCCATCGACGAGCCGATCATCGCCAAGGTGGGCGAACACATGAGCCGCGCGTTGGACAACATAACGAGTGAGGTAGGCAAGTAGTGACCGAGGCAGCTTCGGGGCCAGTTGTGCATACCACCGCCGAGAAGCTGGCCGAGCTGCATGCTCGCCTGGAATTGGCCAAGGAGCCCGGCGGCGAGAAGGCCGCCGCCAAGCGTGAGAAGAAGGGCATCCCGAGTGCGCGCGCCCGGGTGAACGCGCTGGTCGATCCGGGCACCTTCTTCGAGATCGGGGCGTTGTGCAAGACCCCGGGAGACCCCAACGCGCTGTACGGCGACGGCGTGGTCACCGGCCACGCGCTGATCGACGGCCGCCCGGTCGGGGTGTTCTCGCACGACCAGACGGTGTTCCAGGGCACGGTCGGTGAGATGTTCGGCCGCAAGGTCGCCCGGCTGATGGAGTGGTGCGCGATGGTCGGCTGCCCGATCGTCGGTATCCAGGACTCCGGCGGTGCCCGCATCCAGGACGCGGTCACCTCGCTGGCGTGGTATGCCGAGCTGGGCCAACGGCACGAGGCGCTATCTGGGGTGGTGCCGCAGATCTCCCTCATCTTCGGCAAATGTGCCGGGGGAGCGGTCTATTCGCCGATCCAGGACGACCTGCTGGTCTCGGTGCGGGATCAGGGCTACTTCTTCGTCACCGGTCCCGACGTGATCCGGGAGGTCACCGGCGAGGACGTCACCCTCGACGAGCTCGGCGGCTCCGACGCGCAGGCCCGCTACGGCAACATCCACCAGGTGGTGA
This sequence comes from Mycobacterium angelicum, assembly GCF_002086155.1. Lineage (GTDB taxonomy): Bacteria > Actinomycetota > Actinomycetes > Mycobacteriales > Mycobacteriaceae > Mycobacterium > Mycobacterium angelicum. Next base: position 11,788 of record NZ_MVHE01000024.1, read on the forward strand.
ACTCCGAAGCCGAGGCATTCCAATATGTCCGCGACTTCCTGTCGTTCCTGCCGTCCAACTGCTTCGGCAAGCCGCCCGTCGTCAACCCCGGACTGGAACCCGAGATCACCCCGACCGACCTCGAGCTCGACTCGATCGTGCCGGACTCCGACAATGCCGCCTACGACATGCACGAGATCCTGCTGCGCATTTTCGACGACGGCGACTTCCTGGACGTCGCCGCGCAACACGGACCGGCCATCATCACCGGCTATGCGCGGGTCGACGGGCACCCGGTGGGCGTGATCGCCAACCAGCCCATGCACATGTCCGGTGCCATCGACAACGAGGCCTCCGATAAGGCGGCGCGGTTCATCAGGTTCTGTGACTCGTTCCAGATCCCGCTGGTGTTCGTGGTGGACACGCCCGGCTTCCTGCCGGGTGCCGAGGAGGAGAAGCGCGGCATCATCAAGCGCGGCGGCCGTTTCCTGTACTCGGTGGTGGAAGCCGACGTGCCGAAGGTGACGATCACCATCCGCAAGTCCTACGGCGGGGCGTACGCGGTGATGGGCTCCCGGCAGCTGACCGCCGACTTCAACTTCGCCTGGCCCACCGCCCGCATCGCGGTGATCGGCGCCGAGGGGGCCGCGCAGTTGCTGATGAAGCGCTTCCCGGACCCGACCACACCCGAGGCGCAGCAGATCAAGAAGGACTTCATCGAGGGCTACAACCTCAACATGGCGATCCCCTGGACCGCCGCCGAGCGCGGGTTCATCGATGCGGTGGTCGACCCCCACCAAACCCGGCTGTTGCTGCGCAAGTCGATGCATCTGCTGCGGGATAAGCAGATGTGGACGCGCTTGGCGCGCAAGCACGGGTTGATCCCGGTCTAGCGGCCGTTCCCCGTGTCGCCGAGTGTGAACACCACGACGTGACACGCCGGTTCAGCGTCGGCTAGTTCACGGTCGGATCAGAGCCGCAGCGCGCCGTCGGCCAGCTCGTCGAAACGTTGCAGCGCTTCCTCGGAGTCGGCGTCGATACCGCGCAGCGGGCCGCGATCGGCGAGATAGCGCTGCGCATACAGCCGGGCGACCAGCGCCTTGCGATCACTGCCGCGGGTTGCGCCCTCCCAGGCCGCCTGCTCGGTGAGCAACGCAGCCGCGTAGACGTCGCCCATGAACTGAGTCAGCGGGAACAGCCGCGCCTCGGCGGTGTCGCGGTCGAGTTTGGACCACGCCGTAATCGCTGCGTCGAGATCCTCGATGCGCTCAGCCAACAGTCGCGTGGTCTCGTCATCATCGGACACCGATACGGCGTCGCGCAGCCGGGCCAGCAGCGGCTCGTGGGCGCTGCTCTGTGCGATGCCCCGCCGCACGTCCAGGCACAGAATGTTGTCCGGGCCCTCCCAGATGGTGTTGACCTGTGCATCGCGCAAAAGCCGTGCCACCGGCCAGGTTTCGATGTAGCCGTTGCCGCCGTGGATCTCGATGGCGTCGGAGGCCGCGGTGATGCCGAGCCGGCACACCTTGAGCTTGGTCACCGGCACCGCGATGCGTTGCCGGATGCTTCTGGGCTGGCGATGGTTGGTGGCGCCGGTGCCGTCGAACACCAGCGCCTGGGCGGCCTCGACGTCGACGATCAGCTCGGCCAGCTTGCGGCGCATCAGCGGCTTGTCGATCAGCGCCCCGCCGAAGGCCCGCCGCTGCCTGGCGTAACACAGCGACTCGACCAACGCCCGGCGGGCATTGCCGAGCGCGAACAGCGCGATACCCAGCCGCGCGGCGTTGGTGAGCTCCATCATGCGGCCCAGGCCCTTGCCGTCGGACGGCCCGGTATCGGCGCCTGGTTCGCCGGACAGCAGGAAGGCTTCGGCGTCGACGAATTCGACCTCGCCGGAGGCGACCGAGCGGGTGCCGAGCTTGTCCTTGAGGCGCCGGACGCGTACCCCGTTGCGGGAGCCGTCGCGGCGGGTGCGCAGCACCAGAAAGTTGGCGATGCCGCGGCTTGAGTCCGGCGCGCCTTCGGGTTTGGCCATTACGACGAAGGCCTCGCCGGCGCAGTTGGAGGCGAACCATTTGAAGCCGTTCAACAGCCAAGCGTCGCCTGCGCGCCGAGCCGTTGTCTCCAGTGCGGCCAGGTCCGAGCCGCCGGTGCGTTCGGTCAGCAGCTGAGCCGTCTCGCCGGCCCACTCTCCGGAGTCGAACTTGGCCAGCACGTGATCGCGCACGTCGGCCGGTGCATAGGCGGCCACCAGCGACTGGACCATGCCGCCGCCGGTGCCCAGTGCGCAGCCCATCCCGATGTCGGCCTGGTTGAGCAGGTAGTTGGAGGCGAACATCGCCAGTGTGGAGCGGTAACCCGCGCTGCGGGCCGCATCGCGCAGGTCCCGCTGGGCAGCCAGCACCGCACGCTTGGATTGGCTGAACGACTCCGGCATGACCACCCGGCTGATGTCGTGACCCCAGCGGTCGTAGCGTTCCAGCCGGGGCGGGTTGCGGTCGGTCTCGTCGGCCCAGCGGGTCACCGGGCCGCCCATCAGCTCACCGATGCGGGTCAGCTCGGGTTCGAGCACCGCCAGCTCGTCGGGCGGTAGGTAGTAGGCCATTGTGAACTGCAGGGTGGGATCGGTGCTATACCAATTGAGACCTGTTGCCCCGCAATAGTTTTCGGTGCGGTAGCGCTCCGACTTCTCCGGGGTGGCGAAGGGCAGTCGGTCGACGGCCTCAAAGTCGTATTCGCTCATGCCGCGACCGTATTACAAATACGGTTAAACGGGCGCGACAAACTCCGACGTGTAGAACTCGGCCGGATCTTGGGAATGCTCATTCGGGCGCTCGATAATCACCCAGACGCCCGTCGTGCCCGGCCGAATGGTGTCTCGAATGGTCGCGTTGCCCCGGCCGGATCCGTCGATATCAAGCCCCGTGAAAGCGGTGCCCGGCGACCCGGGGCCGCAGCCGCTCGACGCGGGCCGGGGCTCCTGAATCAGCCCGACGTCGAAGTGCATGCCCGGCTCGGCGCTGTTCACCATGTTCACCTCCGCGACCACGGTCGACCCGGACTTGTGGATGAGGGCCGAACCGGTACCCAGCGGCGGTTGGGGAACCGCGGGCGCGTAATTGGTGCGGCTGAAATCGCACTGCCGCAGCGCCGAACGCAATGCGACGATGGTGCCGCCGCTTGAACCGGGCGAAGCCGCGGCGGTATTCGCGCCGAACATCGCCGAGGAAGTTGAAAGAGTGATTGCCGCCGCGGATACCCCTAAGCGTGTCAGAGCGCGCATTTGACCCACCATCTTTTTACCTATTGGGTTGGCCCCGACCGAATTGAGTAATTGACGAAATTCGGGAACTTAAACCTGACGGTCGGGAAATCAGCGCGGTTCAGCTGCGCGCGGCGGCGCGGGCCGGCCCCAGCCCGAGGTAGCCGGCCAGCGCATTGCCGACGGCGGCGGCGCCAAATGCGGTGGGGTGCAAGGCAACTGCGGGCGCCGGTACCGCATACCCCTCGGTGTACCGTTGCGCCGGCGGTGCGCACATGTCATGGCCGGTGGACATCGGCCGGGTGTCGAAGTAGTCGATCCCCTTGGCGGCCGCGAGTCGACGTTGGCGTTCATCGAGCTCGTTGAGCTTGGCCTGCAGGTAGTCGGAGTCGCGCGCGAGCACCGGCTGCGCGGGAAAACAGCCCCCGGGCCGGATGAGGGTCCCGTAACCGACCAGCACGATTCGGGAGTGTGGCGCTTTGGCCCGGACCTGGTCGATCATCGTGGCCCAGACCGGCGCCTCGGCGGCGATCTGGGCGGCAATGCGGTCGACATCGCCGACGACGAATCGGGTGGTGCAGGGCGTGGGGTTGGCCGACCTGACTTCGCAGGCCTCTGCGTCCGAGGCCAAGCCGACATCGTTGGCGCCGATGGTGATCGTGATGAGATCGGTGGCGGGGCCGACGGCGTCGAGTTGGCGGTCGACCAAGCCGGTGCGGGTCTGCTGTTGCCGGCTGATGATGTCCAGGGTGTGCGCGCCGCTGCAGGTCGCGTCGACAAACCGGATCGGCTTGAGTCGTGCGGCCAGCACCGACGGATAGTTGTGGGTCGACTTGTGACACCCCTGGGGCGGGGCCTGCTCTGGTACGCCGGGTGCGGCGGCGACGGAGTCACCCATCGCAACGTAGTTCAGCCGGGCGGCCCGCCCGGGCCCGGACGCCGGCGCGGCGCAGGCGAGCGCCACCGCGCCCACCAGCGATGCGATAGCCGCACGCGTCCAAACCATCCATCTAGTGTCCAGGTCGGTATGACAACCTTGCTGGATGGTCGGTGGATCCGGGATATCGCGACGTCAACTGGGTGTGGCCGCTTGTGCTGTAGCGATCGGCCTGACCGCTTGTGGTTCCCGGACGAGCAAGTCTGCGGGTGGTGCGCCCGATGCGGCCGAAGTCACGGCGCAGACGTTGGGCTACACCGTCAACGTCGACAAGCCCGGCGGCGGCCCCGGATACCTCTTCTTCGTCTCCGGTACCACGGCGGCAGATCCCGGCACCACCGCGCGGCCGGCCGTGCTGGTGATCGCCGACCGGACCGGAAAAGTCGTCTGGCAACGGCAATTGCCAACCGGCCAGACCGCCGGCAACTTGCGGGTCCAAAGCTATCAAGGCAATCCGGTGCTCACCTGGTACCAGGGCCTCAAAAAAGGCGGCCACGGCCTGGGCGTTAGCTACCTGGCCGACGCCCACTACAACGTGATCGCCACCCTGACGCCGGGCGGGGATCTGTCGTCGGACATCCACGAATTCCGGCTCACTCCCGAAGGGCACGCACTCATGACGTCCTATCAGGAGGTGACGACCGACCTGACGGCCATCGGCGGACCCCGCGACGGCAAGATCTACAACTGCATTGCCTCCGTGGTGGACGTTGCCGCTAAAAAGCCGCTGTTCCAATGGGATGCGCTCAGTCACGTGCCGATCACCGATTCACCGGCCACCTACACGGCCGGGCAAACGCTGGATCCCTATCACATGAACTCGATCGCGCTGGATCCCGCGGGCAATCTGGTGATCAGCATGCGCGCGATGTCCACCGTGTTCAATGTCGATCCGCGCAGCGGTGTCATCAATTGGCAACTGGGCGGCCGGCATTCGACGTTCGCCTTGGGTGACGGGGTCGAGTTCGCCTACCAGCACGACGCCGAGATGCCCGACGCCAACACGCTCACCTTGTTCGACAATCACTTCGAAGGCAACAACGGGCAAACGAGCGGCGGCCCGGTTCCGACCAGCCTGAAATGGATCGGCCTCGATTTCGCCGGCCGGCGCGCCACCCTGCTCCGGACGCAGACCCATCCCGACAAACTGAGCACCGGCGCCATGGGTAACCTACAACAGCTGCCGGGCGGCAATACCTTCTCCGGCTGGGGCACCGCCGGGCACATAGCCGAATTCACCCCGGCCGGCGACATGGTTTACGACGCCACCCTTACCGGCGGCACCTATCGCGCCTTCCTCAACGAGTGGACCGGTGATCCCGTCGAACCACCGACCCTGAACTTCACCGACGACACCGCCCACGCCGTCTGGAACGGCGCCACCGAGGTGCGGCGGTGGCGGCTGCTATACGGGCCCGAAAGTCGTTCCATGACAACACTTTCCACCGTCGACTGGTCCGGTTACGACACGGCGATCCCGGTGCCTGCGGGCAAAACTGCGGGCAAACCTGCGGGCAAACCTGCGGGCAATGGCGGCTATTACCAGCTGCAGGCGCTGGACGCCGGCGGTGGCGTCATCGCCCAGTCGGTGCCCGTTCCGCGCTGAGCGCATCGACGGGCAGCGTTACGGCCCGATCCGGATCTTGCCGGGCGACCACAATCCGCTGCGGGTCGCGGTACCCAAGTCCAGTTGTGCCGGGGGCGCGTCGACCAGGGTGTCGAACTTGCGCAGCGAACCCCAGTCGCGGGCCCAGTCGCGGGACAGATAGGTGGCCATCACGTGGGCGCGCAACAGCAGGTCGGTGATCCCGAGCAGGCCGCCGTTGGTGCCGTCCTCCCAGGTGTCGGTGTCCAGCTTCTTGGCGTTGTAGTCCGGCGTGATGCGGAACTTCGGTATCTCGGTGACGCCGTTGACGTGCAGCATCGGCTGCTGACACGGGAAGGCCAGCCCCACCGCCCAGTCCAGCAGCACCGGCTGCGCCGAGCCGACGTACTCCTGCAGCGACCGCAGCTCCGGCACCCGCGGCGGGGTCACCGCGATCCAGTCCTCCGGCGTCAGCGACAAGTCCTCGGCCACCACCCGGACGGCGACGGCGTCGGCGGGAATCCGGTCGCGGGCAAAGCGCAGGTTGCGCCACGCCTTGGGCTGCTCGCCGTACAGGTCGTCGGGTACCAGCCGGCCGCTCGGCACCAAATCCCCAGCGGGACTGGGCTTTCCGTATTCCAGGACCACGGTCTGGCCGGCGGTGTAGTGGTGCAGCACGCTGTTGCCGGCGATCTTGCCCGCCGCGGTGATGACCACCAGCGGATGCCCGTCGTCGGCCTTGGGCAGCAGATACCACGCCGAGGCGAGCCTGCTTTGCTGCTGCGCACCGGTGGCATAGGTGCCGGCCAACGGCACCCGGGCCGGATCAAGCTGGTAGGGCAGCGGCACCGTGGAGCCGTTGATGCCCGGCGTCTTCAGCTTGGTGGGCGCGTCCCAGTCGTAATCGGTGCCGGGCTGGTTGGGCTTCATCACCATCGCCTCGGCGACGGTGTGTTCCGGCACGCCGTCGGGGGTGAAGCCGACGGGGTTGACACCACCCAGCGGCCCCAGCGGACCGTAATCGCCGGGAACGGGCGTCATGAAGCCGGCGTTGGGGTCCGGTTCGACGAGCACGTCGTCGGCCAGGCCGCAGCCGCCGGTGAACGCCCGCAGGTTGGACCAGCCGTTGGAGTAGGTGGGGTACTGCCGCACGATCCCGATGCCCATCGAGGCCACGAACACCAGCGCCATGAAGCCGGCCGCCAGCGACACCGGCGCTGTGGTCAAAGCCCGGGTCAGCCGGCCCTCGCCACTGCCGCGGGGCGCGAAATGCAGCCAGGCGGCGTACAAGGCGGCAAGCCCGAACAGAATGAAAAAGATTGTGCTGACCGTGATCCCGGCGATCTTGGGCATGGTGCTGTTGAACGGCACACCGTAGCTGGAGACATACCACCAGCCGTTGGTGGTGGCGAAGCACAACGCCAGCATGAAGAACACCGCCGCCAGGAACGCCATCCGGTTCCGCGACCAGCGCAATACCGATGGCGATACCAATACCGTCGTCAACGCCGCCATCGCGGCCCCCACCGCGGCGAACAGCCCGAAGTGGTGCACCCACTTGGTGGGGGTGAACATCAGGAAGAACATGGTGCCGAAGATGACACCGGCCAGCCGCCAGGCCGGCCCGCGGGCCACGCCGCGAATTCGCTTGCGCCGCAACATGATAAAGACGGCGGTGAACAGGCAGAGCGCGGTGATGAGGAAGCCGAACCGGCGTGACAGCGAGCCGTCGACGGTCGGCAGGATGAGGTAGTAGTAGCGCAGGTTCTCGGTGTACCAGGCTTGACTGGGCCCGATTTTGCTGCGAACCCGGGTGGCCTCCAACACCGTTGACAGCGTCTGGTCGGCGAACACCACCGTCAGGATGATGGTGCCGGCGGCCAGCATCGGCGACAGCAGCGGCAGCGTGCCGACCAGCCGACGGCGTTTGGCCAGGATCCGCAGGATCGGACGGCCACCGGCCACCAGCGCGGCCACCGCGATCAGGCCGGTCGGTTGCACGCCCAAGGTGAAGGCCGCGGTGATGATGGCCAGCGCCGCCGGTGTGAGCCGGCTGTACCGCATGGACCGCTCGATCAGCACGTAGGTGACCAGCGAGCCGAGCGCGATGATGCCTTCCGGGCGCAGCCCGTTGTCGAACGGCATCCACGCGGTAAGTAGCACCATGGCCGCCGCCCAGTTGGCCGGTTTGCTGGCCGCCACCGCCGGCCCCAGCCGGGGCAACACCTCGCGGGACAGCAGCAGCCAGCACACCAGTCCGGCGAACAGGTCGGGCAGCCGCATCCAGATGCTGGCGTCACTGACGTGCGTCATCAAGGCCAGCAGGTTGTAGTACCAGCCGAACGGGTCCTCTGGGCTGCCGAACCAGCGGAAATAGTTGGACATGTAGCCCGCGTGGTCGGCGACGCGCGCCATGCCCAGGATGTAGCCGTCGTCGGAGGAGTTGGCGCCCATCACGTGCCAGAGCAGGAACGCGAAGATCACCACGGTGTCCAGCAAGGTGAACGTGCGCCAGTTAGCCGGGATGCGGGGGCGCAGGCGCCCGCCCGGCGACGATGCAGGCCGGAACGGCCTGGGGAGGAGTTGGGCAATTGAGCCCCGGCCGTCGAGTTGGTCGAGGCGCCATAGCGCGGCCAGCGCGACGACGGTGGCCACGATGGCCCCGACGATCGCCAACAGCTTCAGCGTTGTCGGCGTGGTGGAGAAGCGGGTGTCGATGGTCGCCGAGAGCTTCAGTCCGGGCGGCGCCGGTCCGGTGAGGTCGGTGAATACTCCGACGATCTGCGGGCGCAGGTTGGGGTCCGGGAAGCCGCTGCGCAGCGGTGCACCCCGCGGATCTTTCAGCCCGACGAAGTGGGCGAAGGTGCCGGCGTGTGTGGAGGTGATCTCGATGTTCGAACATCCCGGCCCGTTTGCGCCGCCGACCACTAGATCGCGCGGCACCGACAGGATCACCACATTGCGGTCGGTGACGTCGACGCGCTGCTTGCTCACCACAACGAACAGCGCCTGCAGATTGGCGTCCTTGCCCTGCTTGGGTGCGGTGCCCAGGATCACCCCGCCGTCGGCGGGCATGCCGCGCACCATCTCGCACGGCACGGTGGCGGTGAAGTCGACCGGTGTCAGCGAAATCAACGGCGCCGTAACACTATTCAGCTGGCCCTGCTGCGGCCAGTTGAGCATCGCGGTGGTCTGCACGACGGGCAGCAGCGGTGTCGCGACCGACAGCGCAAAGCCGATCAGGCCGGCGATCGTGGCCACCCAGCGCGTCACCCGCACATCGCGGTTTGCGGTCAGCGGCTGGTCCCGGTCGGTCGTGACGGTCATGGCTCGGCTCATGGGAGAGCCCTAATCGGTCCTTGCCGGCTCCAGCCGTGCACCGTGATCACGCCTTCCTGGATGACGGCCTCGGGCGCCTGGTTGGGCGGCACCAACGGGTAGTACTGCTCCACCGTTCCCCAGTCGCGGTACCAGTCGCCGCGCAGATAGGTCGCGACGGTCGAGGTCCGCAGCAGGGCCTGGGTGAACATGAACGGTCCGCCGGTGGAGGCGGACTCCCACAGGTTCGACGAGACCGCGGTCTGCTTGTGGTCGGGCATGATGCGGAACTGCGGAAGTTCGGCGACGCCAAGGTGTTCGGAGAACGGCCGCTGGCAGGGGAAGTTGGCCGCGGTCGCGATGTCCATCAACACCGGGGTTTGCGACCCGATCAGCTGCTGCAGCGTCTGCAACACCGGAACCCGCGGCGGGGTGAACGCGAACCACTGCTCGGGGCTCAGGTTCGGGTCATAGGCGACGATGCGCGCCACGTCGGCCTCCGGCGGGGCCCAGTTCAAGGGGAAGCGCAGGTTGCGCCATGCGGGTTGGGGCCCAAGGTCGATCGGGAACACCTCGCCGAGCGGCGCGATGCTGCCGTCGGGCTTGGTGACGCCCCACTGCAGTTTCAGCGATTGGCCGTAGACGAAGTCGCCGTCCTCCTTATAGGACCAGATGGCGCCTGCGGCGGCGACGGCGACGATCGGCCGATCGGGGGATCGGGGCGGTAATTGGTACCAGGCCGAAGTGGCGCGCGCGGCCAGCGTGTTCTCGCCGTAGCTGCCCATCACCGGGGTACGGGCGGGGTCCAGCCCGAACGGCAGGGCCGCGTGTGACCCGTTCACTCCGGCCGGGCCTTTGCCGCCGGCGGTGCCCGCGGAGTCGGTGATGGCGGCGTTGGGTTTGTTGGGTGAGGCATCGGAATTGACCACGCCGGGTTTGCTCACCACCGGGTCGGATTTCAGGTCGTCGCCCACGCCTTCGGGTTTGAAGCCCAGCGGGTTGATGCCGCCGAGCGGGCCCCCGGGACCGAAGGTCTGGCCCGGAACCGGTTGCAGCATGCCGGCATTGGGGTCGGGTTCGGCCAGCACGTCGTCGGCCATGGCGCAGCTGGTGGGCGAAAGCCCGGATTCCAGCGCGGCCAGGTTGGCCTTGGCGGTGGTGTAGAGCGGGTAGCGCAACACCGCACCCTTGGCCATCGAGCCGACTTCGCCCAGCACCATGATGACCGCGACCACCAGCAGCGGTGTGGAGGCCAGGACGCGGTTGCGCCGGTTGTCCTTGACCTCGGTGTGGCCGGCGTAGTCCATCCGGAAGTGGTACCAAGCGGCCAGCAGTCCGGTCACGATCGACAGCATCAGGAACATCGTGGTCACCGGGTGGCTGGCGATGACGGGCTGGATGTCGTACCACGGCACGCCGTAGTTGCCGACGTAGAACCACCCGTTGATCCCCGAGGTGGCCCAGGCCAGCACGAACAGCAGCGCGGTGACGTACAGCGCGAGGTTGCGCCGGCTGTGCAGTCCGATCCGGGCGACGGTGAACGCGGTGACGGCGCCCAGGGCGCCGGCCAGCCCGGCGAACGCGCCGAACTGGATCGCCCACTTAGTGGGGGTGAAGGTCAACAGCAGCAGACCCAGCGCCGTGGTGCCGATCAGCCGCCAGGCAGGACCGCTGGCCAGCCCGGTTACCCCGCCCCGGCGCAGCAGCACGAACAGCACCCCGAACATGCACAGCAGCAGCACCAGCACCGCGAAGCGGCGGGCCATCGATCCGTCCGCATTGCTCTCGACGGTGAGGAAGTAGTAGCGCAGGAAGTCCTGGTACCAGGCGATCGTCGGCCCGACCTTGTATTTGATGCGGGCCGACTCGGCCACCGTGGCCAGCGTCTGGCTGCGGAAGACCACCACGGTGATCAGCGAAAACGCGGCGGCCAGGACGGCCAGCGGAGCCAGTAGACCGTCGGTGGCACGCCGGCGCCGGATGATCTGGGCGATGGCGCGCGCGCCGGTCAGCAGCGCGGCGACGGCAATCAAACCTTGGGGCGCCAGCGTCGCGGTAAGCGTCGCGACGATGATGGCGAGCGCCGCCGGAGCCAGCTTGCCCTGCGCGATCGCGCGTTCCACCAGCATCCAGGTCACCAGCACACCCAGGGCGATCAGCGGCTCGGGCCGCAGGCCGTTGTTGAACGGCAGCCAGGCCGCCACGAACACCGCCCCCGCGGTCAGCACGGCCACCCGGTTGGCCGCCAGACCGCCCTTGCCGGGCCCCAGCCGGCGCAGCACGCAGTGGCTGATCAGCAGCCAGCACGCAATCCCGGCCAGCGTGGCCGGTAGCCGCATCCACACACCGGCCGTGCTGATCGAGGCCATCCGCGCCAACACCGAGAAATACCAATCGAAGGGCGCCTCGGTGGTCCCGAAGTAGCGGTAGTAGTTGGCGATGTAGCCGGCCTTCGGCGCCACCCGGGCGATGGTGAGGTTGTAGCCGTCGTCCGACGAGATCGCGCCGATCACGTGCCAGAGCAGCAGCATCGCGATCACTCCGGCGTCGGCCAGCCAGGTGGCAAAGCCCACCCGTTTCAGCCAGGCCCCTAGACCAACACGCCAGGACGTGCGCCCGCGGCTGTGCCGGTCCAGAACGGCCAGGGCGACGATGGCGGTCAGCACGGCGAGCGCGCCCAGAATCATCACGATCTTCTTGACCAGGGTGGGCGCGGTGATGAAGCGGGTGTCGATGTCGATGCGGGCGGACAGCCCCGGCTGTGCGGGGACCTTCATATCGGTGAAGATCCCGCCGATCTGGGGCTTCTTCTCCGGAGCCAGGGTGCCCCGGGCGCCGGGAATGCCGACGAAGTCCGCGCCCGCGCCCCCGGCGTCGGCCCACATGTGCAGCACGCTGCAACCGCGGGCGACCGCCGCGCGCGATGCCGCCGCGGCCACGGTGTCGCGGAAGGCGACGACGATCGTGTCTTTGTCGGCGCGGACGAACAGCCCGTGCTTGCCGGTGTCCACCCCGCCGGCCGGCAGCGTGGACAGCACCAGGCCGCCGTCGGCGGGCAGGGTGGCCATGGCCGAGCAGGGGATGGAGATGTCCAGCGCGCGCGGTGCCCCGGAGACCAGCGGGGCGGTGATCTGGCTGACGTTGGTGCCGGGCCCGGTGGTGCCCTGCGGCCACAGGATCGTCGCCGTTGTCTGCCGCACCGAGAGCAGCGGAACCAGGAGACACAGCAGCAGGCCGGCGATTCCTGAGACGACGGCTACCAACCGGGCGATCCGGTGGGATCGCTCATTACCGTCGTGGGGCACGAGGGTCGATGGTAGGCGACGCGGCTGACGGCTTTTCGGATGCCGGGCCGCGCAGCGCTATCCCGCGAACGGCGGGCGGGCCATCACGGTGGGCCGAAACCCGTAGCGAGGCCCGCTACCTGCCGTGCCCGCACCCGCACCGGCCAACGGCATGCCACCCAACAAATTTCCCGCCGCCGCGGTCTCGGGGGCCTCGACGATCTGGTCGATTTGTCGTAGCGCCCCGGGCACAGCGGCGGGGGCCGCCGCCGACGGAGCCCATGTCGGAGGTACCGACAGCTTGCCGATGGAGTTCGCGCTCGCCAGACTCGCCGCTACCGGTCCACCGCCGCCCAGAGCGCCCGCCGCGCTAGCGGCTGCCGGCGCGGCCGCGGCAGCGGCCCCGGCCGCCGCTTCGGCGGCCTGCGGTCCGATCATCCCCAATGCCCGCGCCGAGCCAATCAGGCTGTTGCCGATACCGATGCCGAAGTACGGCAGGCCGGTGGTGTTGTAGATCAGCTGCGACACCGGCACGTACCAGGTCAGGAACGCCTGCAGCCAACTCGGGATCGAGGAGGCCCCCGCCGCGTTGAAGATCGACGAGATCGGTGTGGAAAGCCCTTGCAATGCGCTGGGCAGCGCCGAGAGCAATTGCGCCAGCGCGGTACCGGCAGCGGTGCCCGCGGCCTGCGTGACCGCGGCGGCCTGCCCTGCTGCACCCGCCGGGTTGGTGGTCTGTGGCGGCGGGGCGAACGGCGTGACCGCCGCGGCGCTGGCCGACGACCCGGCATAGGCGTACATCGTCATGGCGGCCTGGGCCCACATTTCGCCGTACTGGGTTTGATTGGCCGCAATCGCGGGGGCGTTGAGACCCAGCAGATTGGTCGAAACCAGCGATGACAGCTGGGCCCGGTTCGCCGCGATAACCGGCGGGGGCACCATCGACGAGAATGCGGTCTCGAAGGCCGCCGCGGCTGCGGTTGCCTGTTTGGCCGCCTGCTGAGCCTGGCCCGCCGTCGCGCTCAGCCAAGCCACATAGGGAATCACCGCGGTGGCCATGGCCGCCGCGGCGGGCCCGAGCCACTCCTCGCCGCTGAGCGTCTTGATCACCGCGTCATACCCGGCGGCGGTCGCACCCAACTCGGCGGCCAGTCCGTTCCACGCCGACGCTGCGGCCATCATCGGCGCCGAGCCCGGACCGGCATACATTCGCGCGGCGTTGACCTCCGGCGGAAGCGCTCCGAAATCCATTCGCTAACAACCCCTTACGACTATCCGGCGACTACCGGGCGGTGCACGACCGTGGGACTGAAACCTTGGCGGCGCTGGCCGAAGCTGCTGGAGCGCCCGCGGCCGCTCACCGGCAGGCCGCGCAGCAGGCTCGCCGTTCCGCCCGTCGCCGCGGGACGGACGAAGCCGGCCGGCGATGCCGCGGCGGCCGCCGGGGGCGCCGACGGACTCGCGGGCGCCGGCAGCCACGTCGACGGCACCGACAGCCGACCTACGTTGGCGGCCTCGCCCAGCGTCGCCGACACTTCGATTGCGGCGCCATGCGCCAGCACCGGCGCGAGAGACCCCGCCCCGGCCCGCGCTGCACCGTCCGCCGTCGCCAGCGTTGCGCCACTCGGCGCCATGATCAGCATCTGCGCTATCTGCTCGATGTTCAGCGTGTAACCGGCCCCGTCGTAGATGAATCCTTCGGCGGTGGCCAACGAGGCGAGCAGCACGGCCCATTCGGTAGGCGTCAGGCCGGTGGCGGCCGTGGTTGCCGCCGCACCGACCACGCCGACGATGCTCGGTGGCGGCGTGAACGGTGTCAGCGCGGCGGCCATCGCCGCCGACTCCGCGTAGCCGAACATGGCGGCGGCGTCCTGGGCCCACATCTCGGCGTAGTGGAATTCGGCGGCGGCAATCGCGCCCGCGTTCTGGCCGAACAGGTTGGTCGCGATGAGCATCATCAGCAAAACGCGGTTCGCGGCGACCGCCGGCGGCGGCAACGTCATCGCGAAGGCCGTTTCGTAGGCCACCGCGGCGGCTCTTGCCTGGGTGCTTGCCGTCTCGGCCTGTGCGGCGGTGGCGCTCAACCAGGCCACATACGGGCCGACGGCGGCGACCATGACGGCGGACGCCGGTCCGATCCACGCCGAGCCGGTGAGCTCCGAGATCACCGAGCCGTAGCCGGCGGCCGCCAGCGCCAAGTCGGAGGCCAGCTCGTCCCAGGCGGACGCGGCGGCCAGCAGCGGTGCGGAGCCGGGGCCGGCGTACATGCGACCGGAGTTGATCTCAGGGGGCAAGGCCCCGAAATCCATCAGCATCGATTGTTGGTCCGCCTCAGGTAGTTGTTAGCCGCGCCGACGTTCAGACAAAGTTGCTGGCTGTGAGGCTAAAGTGCACACGGCCCTTGCGCTGAGCGGGAGGCAAACGGCGATCAGGCCGATGCCCGGCCGCGCCTAGGACGCCGCGATGACGGCGCGACGGCGCCTTGTGGTTGCTCGGTATGCGCACCCATATGGGATTTCACCTGCGCAGATGATTCAGCCAGCCGCCGCACGCGAGCAGCCGTCGCGGTGCCGTCGGTAACCGGATGTCGCCCGCGTGACGCAACCGAAACTTGCGCTCCACACAAAAAATCAGGCCGAGAAAAAGATGTCTATCGCAATAGTTCCACATGCATATACTCCGCTTGCGGATCGTTTGCTCGGGTGCTGTCGTCCGCCGACACGACCAGTTCGCGGACTGGCCGCGCCGGAGGTGGGGCCGGGCTACTCTGCCAGTAATGACGAGGACCGCGGTTTTGGCCGGTGCAAGCGGGGCCGTGGGCGGCGAGGTGCTTCGGGCGCTGCTCAAAGACTCTGATTGGGGACGGGTTCATTCGTTGGTGCGCCGCCCGGGCGGGACCGAGGACCCGAAGTTGAGCGAGCACGTCGTCGACTTCGACGAGCTCGACGCGCAGCGCGAGTTGTTCGCCGACGCTGACGTCTTCTGCTGTCTGGGCACTACGGCATCGCAGGCGGGTTCCAAGGAGGCGTTCCGCAAGGTCGACTACGGCTACGTCGTCAAGCTTGCGCAGCTGGCCGCCGACGCCAACGCACGGCAGTTCCTGCTGGTGTCCGGCATCGGCACCAGCCCGAAATCGCCCTTCTACTACAGCCAGGTGAAAGCCGAGGCGGAGCGGGCGGTTTCGGCAATGCCACTGCCCGCGGTCCAGATCTTCCGGCCCTCGCTGCTGCTGGCGTCACGCCCGGACAGCAGGCCCGCCGAAGACGCGTTCAAAAAGCTGACGCCGCTGGCGAATCTGCTGCTGATCGGCCCGCTGGCCCGCTACCGTCCGGTCGCCACCGCAGAGGTTGCGCGCCACATGGTCGAGGTGGCCAAGGCGCAGAAACCCGGTGTGCACGTTCACTATTCGAAATCACATGTGGGCGGGCCGAATCGGTCATCGCCGAACTCGAGGCGCTGACCGCCGAACACCCGCTTCGGGAACCGCTTCGGCATCGACCCCGGTCCGACGCTCACCGCGTTGCATGAGCGCATCCTGCGCCAAGAGCCCGTCGGTGCCCAGCGCGCCGCCATCCGTTACTAGGGGCCACCATCCGGATCGGCCCTTCCACCGATAACGACGTCGTCATCGAGGACACCGACGTCAGACGTCATCACGCCGTAAGCCTCGATGCGGGAACGGGTTTCATGAACACCGATCTACGGTCGACCAACGGCGTCGAGGTAGGCGGCCAGGCCGTCCAGGGTAGCGCCTGGCTTGCCGACGGCGACCAGATCTGTGTCTGCGGGCACGCGTTCACCTTCGAGGTTCGCCGCGGCTGAATCCCGCGCAGAATTCTGCAAGAATCTCGCGACTGACGGGCAAGGGGCGCGCCCGCACGCTAGCCCGGTGAACTCGAAGTCGCCTTTCGCGCCGGCGACCCGCGCCGCTGCCCACGGCTGCTTTCGTGGCTTGTCGCTTGGGGATTGGCCGCTATGCGGCCGGATGACGGCTGGTGTGCTAACCCCGGCGCAGCGGCGCCGGGTTCCACAACCCACTGCGGGTCACCGTACCCAATTCCAGGTGGGCCGGCTGCGCGTCGGGGTAGTAGGGCGTTAAGCGTTGCAACGCGCCCCAGTCCCGGAACCAGTCGCCTTTGAGATAGCTGGCTACCGTCGTCGCGTGCACCAGCAGCTCGGTCACGCCCAGCGGGCCACCGCCGTTGTTGTCCATCACCGGTGAGTTGGCCTCGGCGCCGAACCGGTCCGGCAGGATGCGCCATTTCGGGGTTTCGTCGAGGCCGTTTTGATGGCCGAACGGTCGCTGGCATGGGAACGCCAGACCCACCAGCCAGTCCAGGAACACCGGATCCTTCGAACCCACCACGTCTTGTAGCGTGCGCAGCTTCGGAATCCGCGGCGGAGTGAGCGCGATCCAGTGCTGGGGTGCCAGGTCGTTGTCGTCGGCGACCAGGCGAACCTGGGTCGCGGAGCTGGGGATGGCCGACAGCGGCGCGCGCAGGTTGCGCCAGGCCGGCACGGCGCCGACATCGGCGAATCCCATTGAGCCACTGTGGTGTCCGGCGGCGGCTTCCTCGTCGGTGGCCCACTGCACCTGGACCTCGCGCGGGTCGAAGCGGCCGGCGGCCGATACCACCAGCAGCGGCGTCTTGGCGCGCTGATCCTTCGGCGGCAGCCGATACCAGCCCGACCGCAGCATGGCCGGTACCTGGATGCCGGCTCGCCAGCTGCCCAGCACCGGGGTGCGGGCCGGGTCGAGGTTGAACGGCAACCGCGCCCGCGAGCCGTTGATCCCGGCCGCGACGGTGGTGCCGCCCTCGGTGCCGGCTTCGGTGCCCGTGATCATGCCGTCGTCGTTGACGAAACTGCGGTCGCCCGGGCGCTCCATCACCGGGTCGGCGGAGACGTCGGCGGGAATACCGTTGGGCGTGAACGCTTCTGAAAGTCCGGCGCCAAGGGCGTCTGCCACTGGAGCACCCACCGGCGTCAGCATCCCGTCGTCGGGGTTGAGCTCGACCAAGACGTCCTCGGCCAGCCCGCAGGTCTTGCCGGTGAGCGCTTGCAGGTTCGACCGGCCCACCGTCCACGCCGGATACTGCGTGGTCATCGCCAGGGTCAGCGACACCACTTCGAACGTCACCAGCAGCCACGTCGCAATTGCCAATGGGGACTGGACGATTCCGGCCAGCCGGGTTCCGAATCGGGTTCGCGGCGGTCCGTCGGCGGTAGCGATGAAGTGGAACCACGCCGCCAGCAGCAGCACCAGCACGGTCAGCGCCAACAGTGCGGTGGTGAAGCCGAACCGCCACTGGGGGAACGAATTAGACCATGGCACACCGAAATTGGACACATACCACCAGCCGTTGACGCTGGCGAAGGAGAGCGCCACCAAGAACAGCACCACGGCGGCGAACATGGTTCGGTTGCGTCGCGAACGCATGGCCCTGGCCGTCACCGCCACCGCGGCCAGGGCACCCAGTGATCCGGCCAGCCCGGCGAACACGCCGAAATGGTGTGTCCACTTGGTGGGGGTGAACATCATCGCCAGGAACGAGATGATGGTGATCCCGACGATGCGACGGCTTGGTCCGGCGGCGGTGCCCGGAATTCGCCCCTTGCGCAACGACATTGCCACCGTGATGGCCAGCGCGAGAATCAACGCCAGCACCGCGAAGCGCCGGGCCACCGAACCGTCGGGGCTGGCCATGAACAGTCGCTCGTAGCGGATGTGCTCGTCGAACCAGCTCAGGCTGGGTCCCAGCGCGCGCTTGAGGGCGGTCGCCTGCATTTCGCCGGCCAGGGTCTGGTCGCGGAAGATCAGGATGACGGTGACCGTGGTGGCGGCCACGATGGGGGCCAAAAGCGCCAGCGCGCCGAACTGTTTGGAGCGCCGGTGCACGATGGTGCGCAACGGCCCGATCGCGACCAGCAGCGCCCCGATCGAGGCGATACCCGTCGGCCCGGAGAACAGCGTCAGCGCGCCGATGATGCAGGCGGTCGCCACCGGCAGTAGCCGGTTGGTGGCCACCGCCCGCTCCACTGAGCACCAGGTCAGCAGGATGCCCAGGGCGATGATCGGCTCGGGTCGCAGGCCGTTGTCCAGTGGCAACCACACCGCCAGGAACATGCCGGCAGCCGTCCAGGCCGCGGCCCTGCTCTGCTTGACGGCGTGGCCCAGCCGCGGGATGACTTCGCGGCTGATCGCCCACCAACAGGTCAGCGCCATCAACAGAGTGGGCAGCCGCATCCAGATGCTGGCGGTGCTGACATGCGCCCAGAGCGCCAGCAGGTCGTAGTACCAGCCGAACGGCGCCTCGGGCGTACCCAGCCAGCGGTAGTAATTCGCCATGTAGCCGGCATGTTCGGATACCCGGGCCATGGTCAGGATGTAGCCGTCGTCAGAGGTGTTGGCCCCGACGAAATGCCACCACACCAGCACCGCGATCACCAGAGCGTCCAGCCCGCCGACCGACCACCAGCGCGCGGGCAGGAAGCGCCGGTGCCGGGTGCCGTCGGCGGTATCCAGCAGGTGCAGGGCGATCAGGGCGCCGGCGGTCATCACCAGCCCCAGGATCATCGCCGCCATCTTCAGCGCGGTGGGGCTGCTGCTGTAGCGGGTGTCGACGGTCGCCGAGAAGCTCAGCCCCGGCGGTGCCGGTCCGGACAGGTCGGTGAAGATGCCGACGATCTGCGGGCGGAAGTCGTAGCCGCCCTTCTCGCCGCGCAGCGGCTCGCCCGGATGCTCGGTGTTGGGTCCCTGCCTCAGCCCGACGAACTCGGCGACGACCTTGTCGGCGTGCGCGGTGAACGTCAGGCGCTGGCAGGCCGGGCTGAGCACCTGGCTCAGCGGCGCGCTGACCACCGGAACGTTGCGCACGATCAGCACCAGGTCGTCGTTGGCGCGCTGCAGTAGCAGACCCCGGTCGATGGCCTTGGGCGCCTGCTTGGGCACGGTCGACAGCAGCACCGTCTTGTTGGTGTTCTCCGGTCCGGCCAGTCCGGCCGCGGCCTGACAGGGCACGCTGATGTTCAGGTCGGTGGCGACGTAGCTGATCAGGGGCGCTTCGACGCTGCTGAAGGTGCCGTTCTGCGGCCAGTTCAGTTGGGCGGTGGTCTGCTTGACCGGCAGCAGGGGGGTGGCCAGCGCCAGCACCGTGCCCAGCAGACCGGCTACGACGGCGATGTACCGAGCGATCCGGTAGTTTGCTCCCGCGTCGCTCACGGAGGTAGATGGTAATTGCTTGGCGACGACCGGCGAGGTTTCGGTAGCCATCAGGCGCCCGCCACCGGCTTGCGGACGGCCAGTACGAACGGGCCGATGGTTTCCACGGCGAACCGCGGATCGGCGAACAGCGCGGACTTGAGGTCGACGGTGTAGCGGCGAACGTTGGGCTGGTTGGGGTAGACGTCCTCGGCCAGCCGCAACGTATAGGTATTGCCCGCACCGCGGCGCATCAGGAAGACCGTCGGCGCCGGCCAGGGCAGCTGGTCCAGGGCGTGGATCAGCTCATCGGCCGTCTTGAGCTTGGACCAGCTCTCGATCCGTGCGGCGCGCTTGTCGAACTGGGCCAGCGGGTTCGCGTAGTGCGACGTCAAGCCCTGGAAACCCCAGTAGGGGTAGTAGGACAGGAAGCTGTAGTCGGCGGTCAGGACGACGGTTTGGTCGCGCGGCTTGCCGGTGGCGCGCTGGATGGCTTGGTCGATGGCCGGGTAGTACTTCTCGCTGCTGGGTGGCCGACGGTCGCCGCGCTGGCCGTTGCCGTCGGTGTCGGTGTAGGCGATGGTCAGGTCGGGCCGCAGCACGTCGGGGATGTCCTGGCTGAACGCGATGGCGCCGGTGAGGCCGATCGCGGCGGCTATCGGAAGGGCGGCGCGGGTGCGCTTGGACAGCGCCTGTGCGGCCTCGACGAAGCCGAACACCCCGGCGGCCACCAGCAGCACGCTCAGTGTCGGCTGCAGGCGGAAGGACAACAGTGTGGTGCGCGCGAGCGTGGTCAACATCGACAGCAGTGACCACAGGTAGATCGCCAGCACGGCGACGGCCAGGCCGCCGGCTCTGGCTGAGGTGCGCGCTTTCAGCACGAGCCACAGCGTGCCGAGCAGGCAGATCGCGCCGAGCAGCGAAAACTGCAGCATGGGGAAGGTCAGTTCGGCGCCGTCGGCGGGCAGGTAGTGCTGGGCGCTGCCGCTGTCGCTGACCGGGTTGGTGGCGGCCTTGAGCAGGTAGGGCAGCCAGGTGGTGGCTCCGATGGCCGCCGAGATGACGGCGATGACGGCCAGCCTGCGCAACGGGTCGAGCGCTGAGCGTTTGTCGTGGCGCCACCGCGATGCGGCCAGGAAAAGCGCCATCAGTGTGATGGTGAAGGCGCTGTAGGCCAGTAGCAGTGTGTACCAAGTGGCCGCGAAGCCCAGGAAAATGCCGGCGCCGACGACTGCGGCCCAGCCACGCCCCTTCGAGGCCAGGCCGAGCGTGAACCCAGCTTCACGCTCGGCCTCGAGCGTGCGGCCAGCTTCACGTTCGGCGGCGACGGCGCCGGCGGCGACGGCGACGGCGCGGGCGCCGGCGCGCAGGCCCGACCACGTCAGCACCAGCACCGGCGGCAGCAGCACCGTGATCATCGCGGCATAGGGCTCCGGCGAGCTGTAGGCCAGCGTCACCGCACTGGTAGCGATGGTGACCAGCAGCGCGTACTCGAAGCGGATCATCCGCCACCACAGCACCAGCGCGACGGCCACCGCGATGGTGATCGAGGTGATCGCCCAGGGCTTGAACATCTCCCAGGCCGGCATCCCGGTCAGGGCCGCGGCGCGCCCGCCGATCCAGAACCACCCCGGCGGGTAGAACGGCGGCAACCCGACATAGGTCATGTCGCGCAGCGCCGCGCTGTCGGTGAGCCGGGTCAGGTATTCGGTGCGGAACTGCTGGTCGACGGAGATCCCGAACAGATAGAGCTTGGTGGCACCCAGCGGCATGCCCAGCGTCACCACCGTGAACGCGGATACGAACACCAGCCCGGCCAGCCGGGCCAGCACACGGAATCGCCCGCGCCGCCAGACCCACCCGGCGGCCACCAGCCCGGCCAGGCAACCGACCTGACCGACGGTGGTCAACGCGTGCAGCTGGTTCGACGACGGGAAGGCCGGCCACTGCACTTGGGCGATGGCGATCAGGGCCACCACCGCGACCACGACGGCCACCAACACCGCCAGTGCCATCTGGCCGAGCGTGGCCAGTGCATTGCGCATGCTCAGATTGGCAGCTTGCGGAAGACGGTCCGCGGGATGTGCCGCAACACCATCATCACGTAGCGGAACGCTGCTGGCGCCCAAACCAATTCCTTACCTTTTGCGGCCGCGGTCACCGCGAGGTTGGCGACGTATTCCTTGTCGACGGTCAGCGGGGCTTCCTTGATGTGCGCGCTCATCCGGGTTCGCACCTGGCCCGGCCGGATCACCAGCACCCGAACGCCGTACTCGCGCAACGCCTCTGAGAGCCCGAGGTAGAAACCGTCCAGGCCGGCCTTGGTGGAGCCGTAGACGAAGTTCGACCGGCGCACCCGTTCGCCGGCTACCGTGCTCATCGCGATGATCTGGCCGAAGCCCTGCGCGCGCATCTTCTCGCCGAGCAGCACGCCCACCGAAACCGCTGCGGTGTAATTGATTTCGGCGATCTGCACCGCCTTGTGCTGGTTCTGCCACAACTCCTCGGCATCGCCGAGCAACCCGAACGCCACAATCGCGACGTCCACGTCTTTGTTGGAGCCGCCGTGGAAGCATTCGTCGATGACCTTCGGATGAGTGTCGGTCTGCAGCGCGTCGAAGTCGACCAGCTCCACCGAGCGCGCGCCGGCCGCCTTCATCGCGGCGACCGCGTCGTCGCGGCCCGGGTCTTCGGGCATGCAGGCCAGCACTATTCGGGCCGGGGCGTCGCGGAGGTAGCGCGCGCAGATGGCCAGCCCGATCTCGGAGGTGCCGCCGAGCAGCAGCACCGTCTGGGGATTTCCAACGGCGTCAAGCACCATTTACAGCAGCTCCAAACGTCGGGCCATGTCGGAGGCGAACACCCGCAGGGGATCGACTTTGCGGCGCACCGCAATCCATTCGTCGATGCGCGGATACATGGCGTGGAAGGTTTCGGCGGTTGTGCGGGAATCTTTGGCGGTGTAGAGCCGGCCGCCGAATTCCATTACCCGCCGGTCGAGTTCGCTGACGAACTCGCCCAGCCCGGCCTTGATCGGGAAGTCGACGCAGATGTTCCAGCCGGGGATCGGGAAGCTCAGCGGGGCCTGGTTGCCCGGGCCGAACAACTTGAACACATTGAGAAATGTGTAGTGGCCGCTGGATTGGATGTCGGCGATGATGCGCTTGAACTCGTCGACCGCTTCGGGCGGAATGACGAACTGGTACTGCAGGAAGCCCGATGAACCGTAGGCGCGGTTCCATTCGCCGAACATGTCCAGCGGGTGGTAGAACTGCGTCAGGTTCTGGATCTTGCCGCGATACGTGCCGGATTTGCGATACCAGAGTTCGCCGATGGGCCCGAAGGTATATTTGTTGGCCAGCCCGTTGGGAAATATGTCGGGGAACGTAAACAGTTGCGGCGCATCGAATTTCAGCGGATTGCGGCGCAACTTCTCCGGCAGCTGGTCCAGGGTGGCCAGCGAGCCGCGGGACACCGCCGCACGGCCCAGCTTCGGCGGCGCGCTGATCGCGTCGAACCAGGCGCTGGAATAGGTGTAGTTGGCCTCGCTGCCATCGCTGTGCAGCGCAATGGTTTCGTCCAGGCTCGCGGTGACGTCGCCGTCGGCAATGAAATACGCCGTCTCGGTGACCGTCATTTCGATGGTGGCCCGCAGGATGATGCCGGTCAGGCCGTTGCCGCCGACGGTGGCCCAGAACAGTTCGGCCTCCTCGCCGGCGGGTTTTAACTGCCGGATTTCGCCGTCGGCGGTCAGCAGGTCGATGCTGCGCACATGGTTGCCGAAGCTGCCCGCGCTGTGATGGTTCTTGCCGTGGATATCGCACGCGATCGCGCCGCCGACGGTGACCTGCCGGGTGCCCGGCAATACCGGGACCCACAGCCCGAACGGCAGCGCCGCCTTCATCAGCTGATCGAGGTTCACGCCCGCGTCGACGTCGGCCAGCTTGGTCTCGGCGCTGATGGAGTGGATGCGCGATAGCGGGGTCATGTCGATGACCAGGCCGCCGCCGTTCTGCGCGTTGTCGCCGTAGGAGCGGCCCAGGCCGCGGGCGATGATGCCCCGGCCTCCGCTCGCCTGGTCATCGGCCGCCCGCGCCACCGCCTTGGCGATCACCTCTGGATCCGGGGTGCGCAGCACCTCGGCCACCGAGGGTGCGGTGCGTCCCCACCCGGTCAGCCGGGTGGGGGTAGTGGGAAGGTCGGCGCTCGACATCGTCAAAGAGGGTACCGCCTACTGGGTCGACGATGCTGACGGCGCTCACTGTGCACCCACGGCTTCCGGTGAGCGCTCAGGGCGGAAATCCGGCCGATTTTGCGCCCAGGATGCACACGCGATGGCGATCCAGCGCGGTCTGGCCGCGTCAGCGGACCCGGAAGATCACCGTGCGCTGCACGATGAAGTTGATCACCGTCGCGGTGCCCTGCGCGATCACGAACGCGACGGGTACCGCCCATCCGCGGTAGTGCAGCAGCGCCAGCGACAGATGGTTGAGCCCGACCTGCACGGCGAAGGTGATCGCGTAGAGCACCATGACCGCGACAAACCGGCGGGTGCTCGGCGCCGCCTGGAAGGTCCAGCGCCGGTTGATCAGGTATGCGGTGATGGTGCCGGCGATGAAGCTCAGCGATTTGGCCAGGTCGACCTGCAGCCCCACGGCCTTATAGAGCAGCACGTATAGGCCGAAGTCGACGATCGCCGAAAAACCACCGGTGACGATGAAGCGCCACGCCTGCGTCGTCAGGCTCAACGGCTGTTGCGACTGCGCGGCCTCCGGTAGTGGGTTGACCATCGGGGGAGTCTAACGGTCCCCGTAATCGAACTAGCTGGGCAACTTCACCGAGAGGAGCTCAACCTGGTTCGGGCCCTGTGGGGTGGAGTAGGTCACGGTGTCACCGGGCTGATGCCCCGCCAGGGCTTGCCCCAAGGGACTGCGCGCGGTCAACGTCTCGGCCTCGTGGCCCACCGGTGTCTCCTCGACGATGGAGATCACGTGCATCGTGACGACTTCACCGTCGGCAAACCGCAAGGTGACTTCGGTGCCGCCGGGCAGCGCCTCGGATCCGCTGGTGGGCGCGGGGCCGCCCTTCAAACGCCGGTCGAGTTCGTTGATCCGGTCGGCGAGGACGGCCAATTCGTCGGCGCGCTGGATGGCCTCGGCGGCGTCGCCGTGGTCGCCGATCATGCCGCGATCGTTTTTGACCTCAGTCTCGAGGCGCTCGTAGCGTTGCCGCAGCCGGTCGAGCTCAGCTGCGAGGTGTTCGCGCGCTGCTGCCGCCAGGTCCGTTGATTGGACTTCTTCGCTCACGTCCCCCGACCTTTCGCCACGTAGGGTGCTTGGCGTATCAGTGATACACCACAAAAAGGCGCACGTCACCGGTATTCGCAAAGCGTTTGCAGGGCTATGCGCCGTCCTTCGGGATTCCGACGACCGGCGCGATCTCTTCTTCGTCGTAGTGGGCGACGCCGTTGCGCAATGTGTCGAAAATCGCCAGCCCCTGAGATACCAGCCCGCTGGCCACCTGGCCCAGGCCGTCGGCGCCGTTGAGCACGGTGAGGTTTGCGCTGGAAAGCCCCAGCGCCGCCTTCTCCACGATGTCGGGCAGCTGGTCGATGAGCATCCGGTCCAGGGCCACCCGATTGTGCGACGCGGCGGCCTCGGCTTGGATCTTCATCTTCTCCGCATCGGCGACCGCCAGGATCCGGACGCGTTCGGCCTCGGCCTCGGCCGGCTTGACCACTTCGGCGACCAGTTCCTGCTGGCGCAGTTCGGCGGCACGCTCGGCCAGTTCGGTGCGCATCTCCAGGACTTCGCGCTGGGCTTGGGCTTCGGCCAGCGGGCCGGCCTGGGCGGCCTGCGCCTGCGCCTTGTCGACTTCGGCCTTGTATTGGGCCTTGACGATCGCGGTTTGGCGGGCGAATTCGGCCTGCTTGCGCTGCGACTCCTGCTCGGCCTCCGCGGACGCCTGGTTGGCCTGCGCCTGAGCGATCTGCGCCTGCTGTTGGATGGCGGCGTTGTGCGGTGCCGACATCGCATTGATGTAGCCCAGCCCGTCGTCGTCGATGGACTGGATCTGCAGCGCATCGACGGACAGGCCGATCCGGGCCATCTCCTCCTTGGACCCGTCGAGCACCTCGGTGGCCAGCTTCTGACGTTCCCGGATGATCTGCTCGACGGTCATCGAGCCGATGATCGAGCGCAGGTGGCCGGCGAAGATGCGGCCGGTCAGCACCGACATCTGGTCCTGCTCGGACAGGAATCGCTGGGCTGCGGCGGTGATGCTTTCGGTGTCGTTGCCCACCTTGAAGGCGATGACCGCGCGGACGTTGAGGGTGATGCCCTGCTGGGTGACGCACTTTTCGGCGACCTCGGCCTCACACATGGCCAGCGTCAGGAACGCGGCCTTGCGGAAGAAGGGGATGACGAAGGCGCCGTGGCCGGTGACGACCCGGAAGGGGGCGTTTCCCTTGGCTTTGCCGCCCGAGATGAGCATCGCCTCGTCGGGCGCGGGCACTCTGTAACCGAGCATTGTCAAACTCCTTGCTGTTCACTGGTTTTCAAAGGATTTCGAGCCAAGGCTCGACGACGACGGTCCGCGGGCTCCGGGCTTCGACTACCAGTACCCTGGTGCCCTTAGGCAGCGGTTCGTCGGACCGGGCCAAGAAGGCCTCCTTCGATCCGCGCACGCTCAGCAGCACCTCGCCGGCGCCGTGGCGGCCGCGGGTCGCCACGATCAACGTCCCCACGCAACCGATCAGCGAGACGTCAGTCACGATGGCATACTGCTCCTCCGACGTGGTCACCGTCGAGTCACGGCTCAATCCGCCGGTTCGGCGGTCAGGGTGATCACGTTGTTGCGGTTCTCCCGCGCCTCGATCCGCGACACCCAAACCCGGCCGCGGGTTGCTTGCCCGACGATGCGGTCGACGGTGTCGAACACCCATGCCGCCGACCCCTCCATCCCGGTGCATTCCATGATCCGCAGATCGATGACGCCCTGGTCGGCCAGCAGCTCGAACAAATCGCGCTGAGGGTCGTCGGCGGCGATCAGTGTGGTGTGGTCGAACTGCCGACGCAGCGCCACCCGCACGTCTTTGAGGATACGGATATCCAGCACCACGCCGGTGCCGGGATCCGGTTCGGCGCAGGCGAATTCGATCTCGAAGGTGCGCTCGTAGCCGTGCAGGAAGAATCGCTTGCCCGGACGGGACCACGAGCGATGACAGCAGGGCAGATCGCCGAAGCGCTTACGAAGATGAAACCGTGCTGTGCGGCCGATGGGGGCGTCAGGGCGGTGCATGGTAGCGATCTGCACCACGTCGGCCAACGGCATGTCAGTCATTTCCGAACCTTCCCTTTCGGAGTTCCCTTCTTGCCAGCGTGAGGAATTCGCGTTGGCCCGTAGCGCTGTGGCGCAGCGAGCCGTAGCAGGCCAGGGTGGTCTTGGGTCCAGCGAAGCGGCCTCGGCCCGCCGCGCAGGTGTAGTCGCCCTCCACCAGTACGCCGAGCCCACGAGACCTGAGTTGGTGGTGCAACCACAGGCCTATCCGGGTGGTCATCCGTTGCTGATCTTGAATGCCGCCCGAACACGCCTCCACGAGCCGGGTCAAATCCGTTGTACCTAAGAGGTTTTCGCCGTGCAGATACCCGATGTGCACGACGCCGTTGTAGGGCAGCAGATGATGCTCGCACAGTGACTGGAACGCGACCTCAGGGGCCAGCACGAGTTCTGTGTCGGCGACGGCGGGGCGGTTGAGTGGGAATTGCAGCAGGGGTATTGAGGCTGTCTGTGGCACGGCTTCAGCCTCTTGTCGACGTCTTGGCGGATCCTCAAAGGATTCTTGGAGGATCCTCGAGCCGCGGCTTTCCCGCTGCCAGAATCCGCTTTCCAAGAATTCGCGGAGTTTCCGAACAGGCCGCCGTCCGAATCTCTTTCCATGGGCATTCGCAACCTCGGCGGTACCGCACGCACGGCGGTCCGCAACGCCGCGCTGGCGGCCTTTGGCGTCGCACTCACCGTGGGTTTGGCGACGGGATTTGCCCATGCGGCAGCGCAGTCGCGTGACGACGCCACCGGTGCGCGGATGTACGGGGATCCGGCCGCTGCCGCCCCGTACTGGGCTCAACAATCGCTCGACGACTGTGGGCTGATGGCAGCCGCCGACGTGATCGGCCAGCTGACCCACCGAGTGGTCTCCGAGCAGGAGATCATCGCCGTCGCGCGCCGGATGCCCAGCCGCGTGCACCCCGGACCGGTGTACACGCCGCCCACGGACGAAAACGACGTCAACCACACCGGCCAGGGCACCGAACCGGCGGACCTGCCGGTGTTGCTGGCGCGCTACGGCATCAGCGCCGCACTCGTAAACGGCGGCGATCTGGATGCGCTCGAGCACTATCTGGTCGCGGGACACAAGGTGATCGCGGGGGTGAACGCCGAGCTCATCTGGGGCATCCCGGTCGAGACAAAGGACACCGGCGGCAACCCGGCCGCCGACCACGCCGTCGTCGTCACCGGTGTGGACACCGCGAGCGGCAAAGTGCATATCAACGACAGCGCAGTCCCGCAGGGCAAGGACGAGACGGTGCCGATCGAGGTCTTCGTACAAGCATGGGCCACCAGCAGCGGCGCCATGATCGTCACTGCAGCGACCGCCTAGGCCCGCTCGGCGAGCCATCGGCTCCTGCCGCCCGCGGGGGGTTTCCCCTGCGCCAGTCCTGCCGTTTGCTACTGAAGCAGCGCGCGAGCGCTGGTGCGGCGCAGCTTGCCCGATGTGGTCTTGGGCAGACTGCCGGGTGCGAGCAACCGCACCTCGCGCGGTGTGTGCCCGACGTGGGTGCTGACCCGCGCGGCGATGTCGCGGCGGATCTGGGTGCGCGCCTGCTCGTCGTAGCGGTCGTAGACCTCGGCGAGCACCGCGAAACCCTCACGATCGGCATCCACCCGCAGGGCCACCACACATCCCTTGCGCACGCCCTCGACCCCAGCGGCGGCCCGCTCGATGTCGTGCGGGTAGAGGTTCCGGCCGGCCAGCACGATGAGATCCTTGCTGCGCCCGCAGATGTAGAGCCGTCCTTGTTCGTCCAGGTAACCGAGATCGCCGGTGTCGAACCAGCCGTCCTGCCCGGCCAGCGCCACGACGCCTTCGAGGGTGCGGTAACTGCCGGCGACCGATGGCCCCCGCAGCTCGATCGTGCCGATTTCCCTGGGGCCCAGCATGTTCCGGTCCTTGGTGATGCGCACCTCGGTGCCGCTGACCGGCAGTCCGACGCAGACGATGTGTTGCACATCCTGGGCTTGGGAGATGGCAGGTTCGGCACGATCGGCCACCGTCATCCGCCGGCGGGAGACATGGTCGACGACGGCGGGTGCGAGGAAGGAGCCGGCCGTCACCGTCAACGTCGCTTCGGCCAGTCCGTAGAACGGGGTGGGCACTCCGGGTCCCATACCGAAACGCGCTCCCACGGTGGCGAAGTGCTTGAGGTCGCGGGGATCGATGGGTTCGGCGCCGTTGATCGCCACCCGCAGCGACGACAGGTCGATCGCGCGCGGATCGGCACGCTCGAGTACCCGGGCCAGCACGGAGTAGGCGAAATTGGGGCCGCCGGTGACGGTCGCCCGGAACTTGCTGATCATCTCGGCCCACACGATCGGCCGCCGCAGGAACTCATCGGTGCGCATCACGACGGCCTCAAGGCCCAATCTCATCGGTACACACAAAAACCCGACCATGCCCATGTCGTGGCAGAGTGGCAGCCAGCTGACGGTCACGCTGCGGCCGGCTACGAGGTCCACTGCCAGCCGGGTCGCTTCGATGTTCGCGTTCAGATTGCCGTGGCTGATCTGCACCGCCTTCGGGATTCCGGTAGAGCCCGAGGTGAGCTGGCGCATCGCGATGTCGCTGTCGTCGGTGGGCTGCAGCGCAAGGGGACCGTCGCCGCGCAACGAGTCCACGGTGCACACGGTCAACCCCGCCGCGGCCAACGCCATCACGGCCATGCCGAACGGCTCGCCGACGACAACGACGGACGCCCCGAGCATGCGCACCGCGCGCACCGTGTCGGCAGCCCAGACTGCCGGATCGATACGCGGCGTCGGGTGTTGCAGCATGGTCAGCGCGGCGCCGCGCATCCACAGCGCCTGAGCCAGCGGTGCGACGTCGGATGCGTCCCCGGCCAATACCGCGACCGCGTCACCGCGGTCAATGCCGTTGGCGGCCAGGGTATTAGACATGCCGACGGCCGCTCGGTGCACCTCGCCCCAGCTCAGCCGCTTCGGGTCGGCGACCGGGCCGAAGTTCAGGCCGTGCGGCGTGGCCGCGGCGACGGCGATGATCTCGCGAATCAGACTGCTCAACAGGCGGGTTCCTCTTGTCGGAGTGCGTCGTCGGCGATGCCGGCGATTGCGGTCACCACGTCGGGATTGGATCGCTGGAACAGGAAATGGCCGCCGGCGAAGAGCCGGACCGGTTGTGGCGCAATCGCGTAGTCCGCCCAGGCGGCCAACGCATCGACCGGCACCAGCGGGTCGTGGTAGGCGCCCAGGATATGCAGCGGGCAGGGCAGTGGCGGGGCGGCGGATCGGCGATAGGACTGACAGATCCTCAGGTCGTCGCGGATGGCCGGCATCAACGCGTCCAGCCACTCCGGCTGCGACAGCAGCCCGGCCGGCAGTCCGCCGAAGCTCGCGAGCTCGAGAGCGAGGTCGTGATCGTCGATCATTTCGAGACCGTAGGGGTCTTCGATCAGGTGGGGTGCGGCGGCGGCCGCCACCACCATCGCCTCGGGCCGCCGCAGCCCCAGCGAAATGCGTTCCTGTGCAACCAGATATGCAAGCAACGCTCCCATGCTGTGGCCGAGCAGGACATGAGGCGCGCACAACAGGTCGCCGAGTTCCGCAGCGAGCGACCGCGCACACGCCACCGCATCGACAAAGCGGGCCTCGTCGCGCCGGATACCCCGGCCGGGAAGTTCCACCGTGGTCACGTTGACGCGGGCACCGGCCGCCAACAGATCCCGGCGCAGCAGGTTGAACGACATTGCGCCGCCGCCCGCGTACGGGAAACACACCATCTCGATAGCGCTCACCGGACGGCACCGGCCACGCTGAGACGCTCCACCATCAAGTCGACCAAAGAGCCCACACTGTCGACGCTGGACGGCAGGTCCGCAACGCTCTTCAGCGCCAGTTGCGGATACTGGCGGCGTACCTGCTCAAACAGACGCAGTTGCAGCAGCGAGTCGTAGCCCAGGTCCTCGCTGAGCCGGCTGGACCGGGTTATCTCGTGCACCGGGTAGCCGCCCACCCGCGCGATCAAGACCAGCACCTCACCCGCCAGATCGGACGGCGCCGCGCGCGCGTCATCGGCTGGTTCTATGCTCGGCTCCGCTTTGCTCGGCTCCGCATTGCTCGGCTCCGCTTGCGGCGCAGCAGCTTCGGTGAACCAGAACCGGTTGGTGGCATCGAAGGTGTAGGGCGCAATGTGCTCCAGCGTGTGCAGCGGGCGGCCGTAAAGCTGTGACAGGTCAGGCGAATACCCGTCACGCAGCAGCACCGCCGCGACCTCCAATAGCTCCGATCCGGTCGACTCAGGCCCGCCACACAGCCGTAGCGAGCGGATCTGCGGCGGCAGTCCACATTGGCGAGCCAAGCTGAGCAGGGTTGCTCGTGGGCCTGCCTCGGCGACGTAAGAGGTGCGCACCGCGCGGGTGGCCGCATCGAGCGCATCGCCGAACCGTACCGGCGAGCAGATCTGTCGCGCCCAGTGGTCGGCATCCATGTCGAGCCCGTCGACCTGTGTGCCGGTAACCGTCGAAAAAATCGGAAAGGCCGCCGCTTTCGGTACCAGACCCGAGATCGCATGCCGAAAATCGGCGACGACGGGCCGCATCGACGGCGAATGAAAAGCGTGCGACACCGTAAGTTGCTGCACCCGTCCGCCACCGCGGCGGATGTCGGCGCTGAGCGTGGCCAGCGCTGCGGCCGGCCCGGAGATGACCACGGCGCGTGGACCATTCACGGCAGCTACCGCACATTCCGGGTCCGCGTCAACCAGTGGATGCACCTGCTCTAGCGGCACATCCACCGCGATCATGGCGCCCCCGGGTTCCAGTGCCCCCATCAGCTCGCCGCGGGTGACCACCATCGCGGCGGCGTCGGCTACCGAGAGGACACCGGCCAACGCCGCCACGGTGATCTCACCGATGCTGTGACCGATGCCGAACGCCGGACGAATGCCGGTGTCCAGCAACGTCTTTCCTAATGCATAGCCGACGGCGAACAGTGCGGGCTGCGCCAATCGGGTGTCGTCGAGACCGGGTTGTTCGCCGAGTATTGTGGCCAACAGACTCGCCGGCAGGTGGCGGTCGAGAACGGCGCACACCGCTTCCAGTTGTTCCCGATAGGCCGGATGACTGTGGTAGAGCAGTCGGGTCATCCCGGCATACTGGGTGCCCTGGCCCGAACACAAGAGACCGACGTCCGCCTCTCCCTTACGAATCGGCGCCGACGAAACCAGTTCGGCTCCATCGCCGTTCAGGTACCCTTCCAGGCTGGCCAGCAACCCGTCCCGATCGCCGTGGGCGACCAATCGATGCCGGTGCGACCGGTTGACCACGTTGGTGGTATGACACCAGGAGCCGACTCGCTGGCCATCGAGGTCGCGCAGCGCGTGCTGGTAGGTCTCGGCATTGCGGCGCAACGCCCGTTCGTGCGGAGCCGACAGCGTCAGCACGCCCAGGGCGCCGTTACGCGCCGGCATCACAACAGGTGCCGATTCCAGCACCACATGAGCATTGCTGCCGCCCAGGCCGAATGAGCTCACCGCTGCCAGCGTGCCTTCCGGGGAAAGTTCAAGGGCGCCCTGCGTAAGAGTGAGACCTTGGGATCCCAGGCGTAGCCCCGGATTGGGTTGTCCGACAACGACCGTGGCCGGCAGCACCCGATGATGCAGCGAGAGGCACGCTTTGATGAACGACGCTATCCCCGCTGCTCCCTCGGTGTGGCCGATGTTTCCCTTCACCGAGCCCAGCAGGCATGGCGCACCGGTTCGTGACCGGTGCAGATCGCCGAGTGCGTTGGCTTCGATCATGTCGCCCAGAACCGTTCCGGTGCCATGTGCTTCGACGAAGTCGAGCTGCTGCGCGTCGACCTCGGCCAGGCGCAATGTGCGCCGCATCAATTCCGCTTGAGATCGGCGATTCGGGGCGGTGACGCCGTTACTGCGGCCGTCGTGGTTGACCGCTGAGGCTTTCACCACCGCGTAGATCGGCTGGCCCGCGGCAATCGCGTCGTCGAGCCGCCGCAGCACCACCGCCGCCACGCCCTCACCGCGGCCGATGCCATCGGCGTTCTGGCAGAACGGTTTACAGCGTCCGTCCGGCGCCGACAATCCGGCTTGGGTATAGAACACCGAGAGCGCGGGAGTGAGCACCAGGTTCGCCCCGCCGGCGATGGCGATATCGACGTCGCCCGCGCGCAACGCCGAACAGGCCTGATGCAGCGCTGTCAGCGACGACGAGCAGGCGGTGTCGATCGCCATGCTCGGTCCGATCAGGTTCAAGTGATAGGAGATTCGGTTGGCCAACATGAAATAGCCGCTGCCCGACCCGTGAAACGGGGTCAGCCGCGGGTAGTCGTACATCTGCCGATTGCCCCACTCGCCGGACATCACTCCGACGAACACTCCGGTTGCCGTGCCGGCGAGCGACTTCGGGTCGATGCCCCCGTCTTGGAGGGCTCGCCAGGACGCCTGGAGCAACAATCGCTGCTGCGGGTCCAGCACCGCGGCTTCGACCGGGGCGATGCCGAAGAATTCGTTGTCGAATGCGTCGGCGTCGTCGAGGAAGTGGGCGCGACGGGTGTTCATCGAGCCGGCGATTCCGTCGGGATGGTAATAGCGGTCCACATTCCAGCGTTGCGGGGGTATTTCGGTGTCGGTGACCACGCCGTCCAGCAAGACGCGCCAGAACGCGTCCTTATCGCGCGCGCCCGGAAACCGGCAGTCGATGCCGACGACAGCGATCGGCGTCATCAGCCGCCCTGCCCGCCGACCAGATGCTCCGCAATCGCGTTGATGGTCGGGTAATCCCACACGATGGTCGTCTCCACCTCGAAGCCATGTTCACACTGCAGGTCAGCGCACAGCGACAGGCTCATGGCAGAGTCAATGCCGCAGTCGGCCAACGGGATATCGGCGTCGACGGCCGCGGGCGACACATTGAGGTATGCGGCGACCTTGCCGACGAGCCAATCCGCCAAGTCGGAGACCTCGGTGCTCATCATCGAGTTCATACCGCTGTCAGATGCGCGAAACCCGTGGAGAACCGACCGCTTTCGGGAACGCCGCACAGGATCCGGTCGCCTTGTTTGACCCGCCCCGAGTGATACAGCTCGTCGAGCATGATCATGATCGACGCGGCCCCGGTGTTGCCCTTGTAGGTCAGGTTGGTGAACCACTTGCTCTGTTCGATGTTCAATCCGATCCGCTCCAGCGCGTCGGCCGAGCGCTGGTGGAAGTACATCGAAGAATAGTGCGGCAGCAGGTAGTCGATGTCTTCGCCCTTGAAGTCGTACTTCGCCATCAGCTTCGACAACGGCTTCTCGAGTGTGTAGTGGACGATGTTCTTGTTCACCATCCGCACGTCTTGTTGGATGGCGAACACACCGTCCTCGATGCACTCGGTCGGGTTCAGCTGCGACCACCCGGTCGTCCGGCCGCCGTCATCAACCTTGAGGCCGCGGTGCATGCACACCGGCATTTCACCTGCGTAAGAGAAGGTTTCGATCCAGTCCACCCGAAAACTCAGCCGATCGTCGGCGGGCTCGGGTGCCAGCCACATCGCGCCGGCGCCATCGGAAAGCATCCAGCGCAGGAAGTCCTTCTCGAAGGCGATCGCCAAACCGATCTCCGGATCGACGGTTCTCTGCTCGACCTCCGCCGAGAACGTATTGGCGGCGATCAGCGGCGACAATAGGTCCGAACCGCTGGCAACCGCATTGTCGTAACGGCCGCTCGCCACGCTCAGCCACGCGTATTCCCAAGCCGTGAGTCCGCTGAGACAGATGCCGGCGGTGGTCACCGCCGGGATTTCCGAGATGCCAAGCAGGCCTTGGGTCATCAGGGCGTGGCCGGGCATCAGCTGATCGGGCGAGGAGGTGCCGCAGAACAGCGATTGCATACCTGCTACGTCGACCCCGTCGTTGTCGAGATTGCGGATGGCCTCGGCCGTCAGTTCCGCATTCGAATGCGTGAATTCATGTGTCACAGGGTCAATGGCGTAGTAGCGGGTATGTATGCCATTGCTGTCCAGAATCCGGTTGCGCAGCGGCGACGGGCTGCCGCCGACGTATCCGAGAACCTGCTCCATGGAGTCGTTGTCGACCGGATTGTTGGGCATGGCCGCCGCGCATGCGGTGATGTAGACGTCTCTCACGGTCGTTTCCTCTCGTCGGCTGCGCGGTTAGAAGGTGCCGCCGGGTTGGCCGGCAGTGCCGCGGGTGCCTTGGCTGCCCTCGGTGCCACTGACGCCGACGCCCACTGCTCCTGCGGAGCTGAACAGGACACCACCGGGGCCCGCGCTGCCCCCGTTGCCCGCGGCGCCCGCGGCACCGCCCATGCCGCCGGCGCCGGCGGCTCCGGCGTCGCCCGGCCCGTGTATATGTGTGCCCCTGCTGTCGGTCATCCCCCCATTCCCGCCGTGGCCGCCCATGCCGCCGCTGCCGCCGTCGCCCCCCAGCCCGCCGGCGCCACCATTGCCGCCCATGCCGCTCAACAGTCCGGCCGCGCCTCCGCGCCCACCGGCGCCGCCGACGCCACCCGCACCGCCGGTGCCACCGGCGCCACCGGCCCCGCCGCTACCGCCGTCGCCGACGGTCGCAGGCTGGAACGGCGGTGGTGGGTCCTGCCCACTGTCGCTGACACCGACGTAGCCGGTGCCGCCCTTGCCGCCCGCACCGCCCATCCCGCCGGTGTCGCCGGCGCCGCCGTGGCCGCCGATCCCTCCGGCGCCGCCGTTGCCGCCGTTGCCGACCAGCAGTCCACCGTGGCCGCCGTTGCCCCCGCTCGCGCCGGCCCCGCCGTTGCCGCCGACGGCGCCGGTGCCGCCGGCGCCTCCAGCGCCGCCGTTGCCGCCACGCGCATTCGCGGCGACGAGTGTGTCGGAGGCGGTGGCGTCGCCACCGATACCGCCGGCACCGCCGGCACCGCCCTGATCGCCGCCGGTTGCTCCCGCACCACCATTGCCTCCGGTGGCCGAGAGCGCTCCGGAGGCGTTGTTGACCAACACCGACGCGTGGCCGCCGTTGCCGCCGCTGCCCCCGGTGCCGCCCGGACCCGTCGCACCGCCGGCCCCGCCGTCGCCGCCCGTCGCCGAGACAGAGGTGGAGCCGGGCACGCCGGTCGCGAGCGCGAAGTCGCCGTTGCCGCCGGTTCCGCCGGTAGCGCCGGGGCCGCCTGTCGTGCCCTGGGCGCCGGTGTTGCCATGCACCGCCACGGTGCCGCTGGCGGTGTCCTGGCCGGAGACGAATCCGCCGACGGCTCCTTGCTCGGGCGGGGAGCCGGCGTAAGCCGCGTTCGCCCCGTTGGCGCCGGCCAGGGCCGCGCCGCCTTGACCGCCGTCGCCGCCGTTGCCGAACAGCATGGCGCTGCCGCCGTGGCCTCCGGCCCCGGGGTTGCCGCCGTTGACCCTGGCCAGCGCCATCCCGCCGGCGCCGCCGGCGCCGCCGTTGCCGTACAGCATCCCGCCGCTGCCGCCGGCGCCTCCGGCGGCGCCCGCCCCGCCACTGCCGCCCCCGTCACCGATCAGCGGCCGTCCCAGCAACGCCTCGGTCTGAGCATTAGCAGCATCCAGCAAGCTCTGCAACGGATTGGCGCCGGCGGCCTCAGCCCAGGCATACGAACCGGCGGTCGTGCTCAACAATTGGATAAACCGCAGGTGAAACGCCTCGACCTGGCTGCTCAGCGCCCGATACTCCTGGGCGTACCCGGCAAACAGCGAGGCCAGTGCCGTCGACACCTCATCGGCACCGGCGGCAACCAAAGCGCTGGTAGGAGCAAATGCCCCGGTGTTGGCGGCGCGTACCGCCGCGGCTACGCCTGCGATGTCTGTGGCCGCAGCGGCCAGCTGTTCGGGTGCCGCCATCAGAAACGACATCGCGTCCGCCTCTCGCGGGTGAAGCAACGGGTCTGCCACCCACAACGCGCAGATGCAGGCGACTTACAGACTGTAGCGGAGCACGTGCTCCGACGTCGAGTTTTTGCCAGAGGTTTTGCCAGATGTCAGCCGAATTCGAGCAGCGCATAGGCGCCGCGGAACGGCTTGATCGGAGGGCAGCGCCAGAACGCCGGGAACAGGGTTCCGAAGAACCAGCCGCGGCCCCTGGGGATCGGCACATCGTGGACCGCCCGGACGCCGGGAACGGTGCTCGTCAGATGCGCCAGTTGCCGAACCGACAGACTGAACGGCATCGGCGGCACCCGGTAATGCCGGGACGATCGCATGCCTCTCGGTGCCAGCTTCTTCACGATGGTCGGCGGCACGTCGAAGAACAACTGCCCGCCGGGAAACCGCCGCGCGCACTCGGCGATGAGTCCCAGCGCCTCGTGCGGTTGTAGGTACATCAGCAACCCCTCGGCCGTGACGAAAACGCCGTTCGCGCTGTCGATCTCGTCCATCCAGGTGTAGTCCAGCGCCGACTGCGCAAGTTCGGTGATCCGCGGCGACGGCGGCAGCAGGCGCCGGCGCAGCTCGACCACCGGAGCCAGATCAATTGATACCCAACGGAATTGGGTGGCCGGCAGAGCGGCGTTGAGCCGCCAGAAGCTGGTTTGAAATCCTTCGGCAAGGGCGACAACGGTGGCGTTGGGATGGTCGGCGAGGTACCTGATCGCGCACCTGTCGACAGCCAGGGAACGCAACGCCATCTCCTGGCCCTTGCGGCCGAACTTTGCGAAATCGAAGTCAATGGATGCGACTAACCCGATCGCCATCGGGTCGTCGATGATGCCGTCTGGTAGCCCGGCTTGGTGGGCCCTGCCGTTGAGGGTGAGCAGAGCGGTTTCCGAGACGCCCGTCAGCAGGGTCGCGTCGACCCTTTCCTGAGCTGGTTCCTGAGCTGGTTCCTGAGCTGGCACCGCGGTTCCTCCGCGCGCTAGACCCAGTACGGCACGCGAGCGCGGTATTGGCGCATCGCGAATGCCGCCATCACCCAGCCGACGATCGTCAGCACCACCACCACCGCCCAGTGCCGCAACTCCTGGGGCGCGCCCAGCAACGGCGCCCGCACGATGTCGAGGTAGTGCAGTAGCGGGTTGAGTTCGACGATTTTCGACCAGCGCCCGGCACCCTGCTGCTGCAGCGTGGTGTCGTTCCAAATGATCGGCGTCATGAAGAACAGCAGCTGCACCACCGAGTTCAGCAGCGGCCCGATATCGCGGTAGCGGGTGGCCAGGATGCCGAAACACAGTGACACCCAAATGCAATTGAGCATGATCAGCGCCAGCGCGGGCAGTACCGACAGGTCGGCCCACGACCACGGCTTGGGAAAGATGACGGCGATGACGACGTAGATCACGATGTTGTGCGCGAACAAGATCATCTGTCGCCACACCAGCCGGTAGACGTGCACACTCAGCGGCGTCGGGAGTTGCTTGATAAGGCCCTCGTTGTGGACGAAGACGTCCGCGCCTTCCAGGATGGAAGCGTTGATCAGGTTCCAGATGATCAGCCCGAGCGTGACGTAGGGCAGGTGCTCCGACAGTTCGAGGTGAAAGAGCTTGGAGTACAGACCGCCCATCGCCACGGCCGTCGTCCCGGTGGCGATGGTGATCCAGAACGGCCCCAGCACCGAGCGCCGGTAGCGCTGCTTGATGTCCTGCCAACCGAGGTGCAGCCACAGCTCGTGGCGACGGAACCCGGCTATCAGGTCGCCCCGGGCGCGGGCAAAGGTTTTGGACTGCGCAGCCGCATCGATGAATGTCATGCCGAACCTCCAGGCCGTCCGAACTTCTCCCGACGTCCCAAGCGGCGCAACCGAAACCACTCCAGCAGCCCCTTGGGGTCGCGGCGAGTCACGAGGAAGAACCACCCGAATCGCAGCCACTCCTGGGGCAGCAGTTTGCGCATCCCCGGCTGGGACAACAGGTAGCCACGGTTGCGGTAGGTGAAGAACCGCTTGCCGGCGTCCTCGGGGTACTGGGTGTGCATGCGCCCGCCCAGAATCGGCTTGAACTCGTCGGATCCGCAGGGGTGCAGGTAAACCGCGTCCAGGCAGGTACCGAACGGCAGGCCGGACCGGACCAGCCGGCGGTGCATCTCCACCTCGTCGCCGCGGATGAACAGCCGGGTGTCCGGGATGCCGATCACCTCGAGCGCGGACGCTGCAAACAACGCCCCATTGAACAAAGACGCGATCCCGGGTAGCAGGTCCTGTCCGGGTTCGGTGCGCAATTCGCTTGCGCGCCTTCGCCATACCAAGCCGCGCCGCAGCGGAAACGCCAGCCGCTCCGGATCGTCCATGTTGCACACCATCGGCGACACCTCGGCCAGCCCGTGCTTGTTGGCGCACGCCAGCAGGGTCTCCAGCACACGGGTGTCCTGTGCGTGCCCGTCGTCGTCGGCAAGCCACACCCAGTCGGCGCCGTGTGCCAGCGCGAGCAGGATGCCGAGCGCGAAACCTCCTGCGCCACCGAGGTTTCGGCGCGAATTGAGGTAGATCGACGGGATGTCTTGTCCGGCAACGACATAGTGCACCCGGCTGTCGCCGGAATCGTCATTATCGATGACGATGACCTTTTCCGGCGGCACGGTTTGGGTGGTCAGCATTTCCAGCGACCGGGCGAGTTCTTCGGGGCGCCGGTGGGTGACCACGACGGCGATGACGGCGTCGCTCACCGGCGCTCGTCGGAGGAAGCCTGGGTCTCGGCAAGCACTTCGCGCACATGCCGTGCGGCGTCCTCGCCCTCATAGGCCCGCACCACGTCTTCGATGCCGCCGGTGAGCCTGATCACGCCATGGTCGATCCACATCGCCGTCTTACACAGCCGGGCCAGGAATTCATTGGAATGGCTTGCGAATACCAGGATTCCGGAACGCTCGACCAGGCTTTGCAGCCGCGACTGGGCCTTCTTCAAGAAGTCGGCGTCCACCGCGCCGATGCCCTCGTCGAGCAACAGGATCTCGGGGTCGATGCTGGTGACCACGCCCATCGCCAGCCGCACCCGCATACCGGTGGAATACGTGCGCAGCGGCATCGACAGGTATTCGCCCAACTCGGTGAACTCGGCGATCTCATCCACCTTGGCCATCATCTGTTTGCGGGTCTGACCCAGGAACAGGCCGCGGATGATGATGTTCTCGTAGCCGGAGATCTCGGGGTCCATGCCGATGCCCAGGTCGAAGACCGGCGCCACCCGGCCGGTGACCTTGGCCGAACCGCGGGTGGGTTCGTAGATGCCCGAAAGTAGCCGCAGCAGAGTCGATTTCCCGGCCCCGTTGTGCCCAACCAGGCCCACCCGGTCACCCAGGTTCAGTTCCATGGTGATGTCGCGCAGCGCCTCGATGACGATGACGTTGGAGTTGTTGCGCCCGATCGTGCCACCGGCCTTGCCCAGGACGGCCTTCTTCAGCGAACGCGACTTCGCGTCGAAGATGGGAAATTCCACCCACGCCTCGCGGGTGACGATGTGCGGGCCGGTCGACACGGCTTACAGGTACTGTCCGGTGCCGTGCGGGCCGCCATGCCCCGACGTGCCGATCCCCGGCGGCAGCGCACCCTGCCGCATCTGCTCTAGCTGGGCGCGTGCGGCCATCTGCTGGGCGAATAGTGCCGTCTGAATGCCGTGGAACAGTCCTTCCAGCCACCCGACCAATTGCGCCTGGGCGATGCGCAACTCGGCGTCCGAGGGTGCCGAGTCCTCGTTGAAGGGCAGCGTCAGCCGGTCGAGCTCCTCACGCAACTCCGGCGCGAGGCCGTCTTCGAGTTCCCGGATGCTGGTGGCGTGGATATCGCGCAGCCGGGTGCGGCTGGCCTCGTCCAGCGGTGCGGCGCGGACTTCCTCAAGCAGTTGCTTGATCATGGTGCCGATCCGCATCACCTTGGCGGGCTGTTCGACGAGATCGGTCAGCGATCGCTCGTCGGAATCGTCGTCAGCGACCGCCATGATCCGCGGATCGATGCCGCCGATGATCTCGATGCCGTCATCTGAATCGTCGCTGCCGGTACTCAACCCAGTCACCATCCTCTTGCGTGCCTCTTAGCCGTGCCTCTTAGCGGCGTGTCGTCGCGCCATTCCCGCGATATTCGAAAATGCGGGCTCCGCCGTTGTCGTAAATCATCGTCCAATAGGGCGATTTCTCCAGAGAGACTAGCCCGTCGGGGACGGCGAACCCGCGGACCGTGGGGGTGCTGGTCAGGATGTAGCGGATGTTGAGCGCCTTGATCGACTCGACGACTCGTGGATCGCTGTCGCCTTTGCGGGCGTAGGCCCAGAAGATGAACCGGTGGTAGCCCGGGCCGGCCTGGACGGGGTAGTCGTAGTGCGTCCAGAGCGGGTGCAGACCGGCCACCGCATACATCCAGGAGGTGCCGTCGGTATTGGCGTTGCCGATCATGGTGTCGCGGGCCCCGGGCAGTTTCGCCAGGTACGCCATGGCTTTGAGGTCAAGGTCGTTGACCATCACCTGGTCGTACTTGTCGCCGAACAGAAACCGGTGCCGCGGGAAGTAATGCCAATTACTGACCAGCGTGCAAACCAGCAGCAACACCGCGGTAGCCGACGCCCAGAAGCGCGCCGGCATGGGTCTGAAACGGCTGGTAAGCACCTTCGCCAGAGCAACTGCGAACACCACGATGGCGAACAAGCCCAGCCCCGCGCCGGCGGTCAACAGCAGGGTGGTTGCCGCGGCGATGCGTCGCGGGTCTTTGTAGAAGAACTCGCCGAAGCCCCCGGCCACCACGCCGATCGGACCGCCCAGCGGGGTGCCGGCGTCGACGTTCATCACGATCAGCAGCAGCCACACCGCCAGCGGCCACCAGACCTTCTTGACCAGCAGAATGAGCCCGCCGACAACAGCCAGCGCGGTCATCGCGTACTGGACCGGGAAATCGTTGAGGTGCCGCGAATGCTGGAAGACCGCGTCGAAGAGTCCGCGCCGCTTGCTGAGGTAGGTGGGAAAGGCATGCCCGGCGATGATGTCTTCCTGCTGGGTCACGCTGAGGAACTGTGGCAACAGGATCAGCCCAGCGATCACGGCGACACCGGCCAGGGTGAGCAGATCCGACAGCCGGTTGCGCACCGGACGCCACAGCGCTTCCAGCGCCCACCACGCCGACGTCAGGATCACCACGATCATGCCGCCGGTGATGTGCACCGAGAACACCCCGACCAGCGCCAGCACCGCTATCGGGATGCGGTCGCGGTGCTGCAGGGTCGAGGTCATCAACGCCATGGTCGGCACCGCGACGCCGTAGGCGGCCAGATTGGGCATCGCGGCGGTGTCGAACTCGACATAGGGCACCGCGGTGAACGACGCCGAGAGTGCCGCCGCCGTTGCCGCCGCGCCCGCGGTGCGCCATTCGGTGGTGTGGGAGCGCAAGACGCGCCAGGTCAGCACCGCCGCGCTGACCGGAAACAACCAGATCGCCGCGGCCAGCGAGGTCAGGGTGTATCCGGTGGTCGCGGCGGCCCCGGTCAGCTGGCACAGCACCGCGGCCAGGGCGTGAAACACCGACGGGTAGTAGAGCAACGCGTGGGTCTCCACGTTGCGCAGCTCGCCCATGTGGGTCGACGACGCCTGGCCGGTGTCGAGGATCCAGCGCACCTCGTTGGCGTGCCAGACCGCGTCCCAGGTGCTGGGGACGGATTGCCAGTGTGAGATGCCGCTGAAGGCCGCCCAGCCGATGAGCACGACGCCGAGCAGCACCCCGGCCGCCACGGTCAATCCGGCCCAGGGGCTGACGGCGCGAGCCTCGGCTTCGGTGTCGCGGTAGCGGGCGAGTAATAGCTGCAAACCCGTTGCTATTAAGCAAACGATCGCGAGGGCGGCCAGCGCCGTCCATCCGTTCCAGGGGATGCCGAGCGCACCGTAGGGGATGATCGCCAAGGCCACGACGCCGTAGGTCAGCGGAGGTCCCGCTGCGATGGCGATCGGCCAACTCACCTGCGCGATTCGCGCGACGATGGCTCCCGGTGCGATCAGCAAAATCAATGCGATCAGCGTTCCGAACAACAAGCTCACTCGACTAGTATGGCTGGCCGGGTGGCCTGGCTCGCGAAGCCCAAGTGGCTGGAGCGTCTGACGCAGCCTGGGACACCCGCTACAACCGTCCTATAACTGTCACCAAATTTGCGGAAATAGCGAGAGCTCTAAGGTGGCTGGCATGGCCTACGACGTCGCCCGGGTGCGAGGACTGCACCCGTCGCTGGGTGACGGATGGGTGCACTTCGATGCGCCGGCCGGCATGTTGATTCCCGATTCGGTCGCCACCACCGTGTCGACCGCCTTCCGTCGGTCGGGCGCCAGCACGGTCGGTGCGCACCCGTCGGCGCGGCGCAGCGCGGCGGTGCTGGACGCGGCCCGCGAGGCGGTCGCCGATCTGGTCAACGCGGACCCGCGCGGCGTGGTGCTGGGTGCCGATCGTGCGGTGTTGCTGGCGTCGTTGGCCGAAGCGTCCTCCTCGCGTGCCGGCCTGGGGTACGAGGTGATCGTCAGCCGCCTCGACGACGAAGCCAACATCGCCCCGTGGCTGCGCGCGGCGCACCGCTACGGCGCCAAGGTCAAGTGGGCCGAGGTCGACATCGAAACCGGTGACCTGCCGACCTGGCAGTGGGAAAGTCTGATCGGTAAGTCGACCCGGCTGGTTGCCGTCGCGTCCGCATCCGGAACGCTGGGCGCGGTCACCGATCTGCGGGCGATGACCAAACTGGTGCACGACGTGGGCGGGCTGGTGGTGGTCGACCATTCCGCCGCCGCGCCTTACCGCCTGATCGACATCAAGGAAACCGACGCCGACGTGGTGGCGGTGAACGCGGTCGGGTGGGGCGGACCGCCCATCGGGGCGATGGTGTTCCGCGATCCGACACTGATGAATTCCTTCGCCTCGGTCTCGACCAACCCCTATGCCACCGGGCCGGCGCGCCTCGAGGTTGGCGTGCACCAGTTCGGTCTGCTGGCCGGAGTGGTTGCCAGTATCGAATACCTTGCATCGCTCGATGAGTCGGCGCGCGGCAGCCGGCGCGAACGGCTGTCGGTATCGATGCACTCCGCCGGCGCGTACTTGAACCGGATCTTCGACTATCTGATGGCGTCGCTGCGATCGTTGCCGTTGGTGATTCTGCTCGGCCGGCCCGAGGCGCGTATCCCGGTGGTCAGCTTTGCCGTCCAAGAGGTGCCCGCCGACCGGGTGGTACAGCGATTGGCGGACAACGGAATTCTGGCCATCGCCAACGCCAGCTCACGGGTGCTCGATGTGCTGGGCGTCAACGACATCGGCGGAGCGGTGACGGTTGGGCTGGCGCACTATTCGACGATGGCCGAAGTCGACCAGTTGGTGCGCGCGCTGGCGTCCTTGGGCTAGACGGTAAGCAGGATCTTTCCGAAGCTGGTGCCCGACACCATGATTCGATGTGCCTCCGATGCGTCTTGGATGGGCAGCCGGGTGCCGATCACCGGGCGCACCCGGTCCGCGGCGATCATCGGCCATACCGAGGCCGTAACCGCTTGGGCGATAGCGGTTTTGCTGTTCGGGCCGCTCACCGGCCTGGCTCTCAGTGTGGTGCCGATTACCCCCGCTCGTTTGGCCATTAGCTTGCCGAGATTCAGCTCGGCCTTGACCCCGCCCTGCATGCCGATGATGACTAGCTGCCCGTCGCTGGCCAGTGCGT
Source organism: Mycobacterium angelicum (assembly GCF_002086155.1). Taxonomy (GTDB): domain Bacteria; phylum Actinomycetota; class Actinomycetes; order Mycobacteriales; family Mycobacteriaceae; genus Mycobacterium; species Mycobacterium angelicum. The sequence continues at coordinate 56,237 of NZ_MVHE01000024.1, forward strand.
CGATATTGCGGTCCAGATAGGCAGCGCCCATGATGTCGAGGATCACGTCGGCGCCGGCGCCGCCGGTCTCCTCCTTGAGGCGGGCGACGAAGTCCTCGTCCCGGTAGGAGATGGTGATCTGGGCGCCGAGCTGGCGGCAGAGCTCCAGTTTCTCCGGTGATCCGGCGGTGACCGCCACCCGCGCCCCAAGCGCGCGGGCCACCTGGATTGCGTGGCTGCCGATGCCGCTGGCGCCGCCGTGGATCAGCAGCAGCTGGCCCGGCGCCAGGTGCGCGGTCATCACCAGGTTCGACCACACCGTGCAGGCGACTTCGGGTAGAGCGGCCGAGTCGAGCAGGTGGACCGTCGGCGGAACGGGCATCACCTGACCGGCCGGGACGGCGACGTATTCGGCGTAGCCGCCCCCGGTCAGTAAGGCGCAAACCTCTTGTCCCGCAGCCCATTCCGTGACGCCGGGGCCGACGTCGGCGACGGTGCCGCTGACCTCCATGCCGATGATTTCGCTGGCGCCCGGCGGGGGTGGATACTTGCCGGCGGCTTGCAGCACGTCGGCGCGGTTGACGCCGGCGGCGGCCACTTTTACGAGTACCTCACCGGGTCCGGCGGTGACGTCGGGGACTTCCTGCCAGACCAGCTGTTCGGGGGATTCGGCGACGATGGCGCGCATGAGCGCCACGCTAGCCGAGCAAGGAGATCACCGCCGGACATCCACCAGACATCAACAATTCACTATGCATACATTGTGCCTAATTTATAGTTCGTTGCGTGTGTAATTGGTGTCGCCGGTGACGCAGCAAATGCTCCTTGAGTGTCAGTCTTTTTCATCGCATCTTTGGGTCGCCTCCCCGCCGGAGGTGCATTCGGCGTTGCTGAATGCCGGTCCCGGTGCGGGATCCCTGTTGGCGGGCGCAGCGGCGTGGACGGCGCTGAGTGTCGAATACACCGCGGCGGCCGAAGAACTCACAGCTGTGCTGGCCGGCGTGCAGGCCGGGGCGTGGCAGGGCTTCAGCTCAGACAGCTATGCGGCCGCGCACCTGCCGTATGTGGCGTGGTTGGCCGAGACCAGCGCCGACAATGCGCAGATCGCCGCACAGCATGAGGCGGCGGCAGCAGCCTACGAAGGTGCGCTGGCGGCCATGCCCACCTCAGGTGAGCTAGCCGCTAACCACCTCGTTCACGGTGTGCTGGTGGCGACGAATTTCTTCGGGATCAACACGATCCCCATCGCGCTCAATGAGATTGACTATGGGCGAATGTGGATTCAGGCCGCGACCGCGATGAGTATTTATGAGGCGACCGCGGGTGCGGCGGTGGCGTCGGTGCCGCCGGCCACGCCGGCGCCCCCATTGGTCAAGCCCGGCGTCAGCCGGGCCGGTTACACCGCGGCTGAGATCGGCGCTCTCGCCGAGGCCGGCCACGCCTTGCGCATTGACTGGATCCTGCTCGAGCACTTGCTGTTCATCTGGAATGTGTGGTCGGTGTTCTTTGACGCCGACACATGGGGACTGCACGAGTCGGTGATGTTCGTGGTGCATCCCGTTTTCGAACTGATCAACAAGATCAGTGCCTTTGTCGATGATCCCTTCGGCACCCTGACTCAATGGAGTCCGGCGGTGTATGCGTTCGGCCTCAGGCTCTTTCAGCAATGGCCGATGTTGGGAGCCGCCTTGGTAAATCCCAGCGCTACGTTGAACTCACTGCCATTCGCGTTGCCGGAAAACGTCGTTGACGCCATCAGCTCCGCGACGAGTGTGGGCATTCCGTCGGTGGGCGTGTTGGGGTCCGGCGAATCCGGTGCCGTCGCGGGGCCGCGCGGGTTTGCCACGCTGCGCGCCGAGGAATTCGGCGGTAGTCTCCCGGCGCCGATGCTGCCGACCTCGTGGTAACCGCCAGATGTGATCGATGCGATGCCATCGGTGCGACTCTGCGAGCCCGGCCCGTTACCCTTATCGGCGGTGGCGTGGCAGAGCGGCCTAATGCACTCGCCTTGAAAGCGAGAGACGGCTAAAACCGTCCGGGGGTTCAAATCCCTCCGCCACCGCCCATTTCGTCTCGCGAGCGTGCGTGTCTGCACGCAGACACGCCGCCGCAGCTGGCATTCTGCGCACGCTCGCGGCCCAGAAATTAGAGGCTGGGCGCGTACCGCAACACCGCGCCGATGCCGTCGGCCGGTGCGATCCGCTCGTCCGTGCGTACCAGTGCCGCCCCAACAGATATCGCGAACAGCGGCAACGCCTCGTCGGCGCGCAACGTCCTGGCGGGAGCTGCGCCCTGCTCGGAGAGCACGTCGGCGTTGGGGGCCACGGTGGTCAGGTCTTCGTCGGCGACCACGGTGGCATCCCCGATATCGCCGACGATCAAAGTGTCGACCGCGCCCTGGCGCAGCGCCGAACAAACGGCGCCCAAACCCTCTGCGGCCCGCCCACTTTGGCGGCCGATCTCAGCGCCGAAGCGCCCCGCAGCATCGTCGATGGCGTTGAGACGGCGCCGCTGGAACCACATTTCGATGGCCTGCTGCACTTCGGTGAAGTCGTGCCCACTGTGTCGCGCGCCCACCTGGAGCGGCGCCGCTTTGACCAGCACCCGCTCCGGTAGCTCGGCCAGCAGATCGGACCGTGAGCGCACCTCGCCCACCACGAAAACCGCGTCGGTCCGGTTGCCGTCGACCAACTCGGCGACGCGCTCGGCGACCGCGCGCACGTTCTTGCGGCCGGCCTCTTCGGTACGCGGCTGCGGGTCGCCGTAGCCCGCCGTCTCGGCTCCGGAAGCCTTGTGTACGGGGTAGCCACCGCCGTCGACCGTTTCGGTGCGGAAGGCCCCGTCGATGTGGACGGTGATGTCGGCGCCGGTGTGGTCGACCACCACCAACAGATAGTCGGGCGTCTCAAAACCGTGCTCGACGATCGGGACGATGTAGGGCAGCTCGGAGACCCGGACCACCGTCGTCGCGGTGGGACGCAGTAGGTGCTCGTTGACCACCACACCGTCGGCACCGGCGACCACCGCGCGCCCGCTCCAGCCGATCGGCGGTCGTAAATCCAGCACGGCGCGCTCGATATCGGCGGTCACCGACTCGTTGACACCCTCGCGCTCGAGTTGCTCGCGCAATGCCCGCCATTTGAGGTCGAGCTGCTCGGCGGCGTCATGTGTGTTGTGTGAGTCCTCGAAGTACACCGACACGAAGGGTCCAGGCGTCTCCAACAAATTGCGGAAGCGTTCGGAATCCATGGCGAATTGGGTTCCCACCCAAGCGAGGCACAAACGCGTTCAAAGTCGTGGGAACGCGTCGGTGATGGTGTTCATCAAGGCACCGTAGCGCCCAGCGTCGGGGTCGCGGCCGGGCTTGCCGCTGCTGATCAATCCCGCGGACAGGCCGCGTTCGGGGTCGGCCCACACCGCGACATTGACCAGTCCCAGATGGCCGAACGCGGCCGGCGCATTGCGCCCGAACGGGCCGTACTTGGTCGAGCCCAGCATGAATCCGGTGCCCCACCGAAGTGGGACCAGCCCGGTCGCCAGATCCGGACGCAACCGCCGGGCCTCCCTGACCGCGCCGCGCACCGTCTCGGGGCTCAGCACTCGCACGCCGTCGAGCTCACCGCCGCGGCGCAGGATTTCCATGAACCGGGACAGCTCGTTCGCGTTCGACACCGTGTTGGACGACGGGATCACCGTCGTCAGATAGAGCCGCTTGTTCGTGTACGGGATGATCTCGTGCATGGTTCCGGTGATGGCCCGGCGGAAGATGGCGGCGATCAGCGGCGGCAGCGGCCGTCCGGTCGCGTGGCTAGGCGCAACCAGCGGGACGTCGTCGGGGGCCACGCCGTAGTTGGTCCACCGGAAGCCCAGCGGGTCCAGGATCTCGGTGGCCAGGATCTCCCGAATCTCCTTACCGGTGGCCGCGTAGACGAGTTCGCGAACCAGCGGGCCCCAGGTCAGCGCGTGGTAGATGTGCACCAGACCCGGTCGATACAGCGGCCGCAGCTCGCCGAGCTTCTGTTGGGCGTACTCGTGGTCATCGGCGCGCATGACATCCGGGCGCGGCCCGGTGGGGATCGGGACGCCGGCGCTGTGGGTCATCACGTGCCGGATGGTGGTGCGGTGTTTGCCGTGGCTGGTGTAGCAGGGGATGTACTCGCACACCCGATCGTCGAGCGAGAAGACGCCCCGTTCGACCAGCATGTGGATGACGGTCGCGGTGATGGCCTTGGCCGCCGAGTACGCACAGAACGGTGTGTCAGTGGTGACCGGGATCTTCTCCGCGTCGGGCTCGTCGGTCGGGCCGTTGCCCCAGCCGTGCCCGATCGCGCGGTTGAGCACGACCCGCCCGTTTTGCCGGATGCACAACTGGATCGCCGGGTGCATGCCGGCCTGGTACCAGTGGCGCGCGGCCTGCCAGATCCGTTCGATGGCGGCGCTGTCGATGTCGGAGTGGTCCTCGTCGCCGATCGCCGTCACGGCATCCAGGTCGGCCGGAACACGGATCTTGCCGTCGGGGGTCATTGCGGCCACTGGGCTTACTCTCCGGTGAACTGTGGCGGGCGCTTGGCGAAGGTCGCCGAAATGCCCTCGGTCAGGTCCTTGGACGGCAGGAACGCCGCGTTCCAGGCGGCGACGTAGCGCAGGTTCTCCGAGACGGCCGACGTGCGTTGCTGGTCGAGCACGTCCTTGACGCCGTACACCGCCAGCGGCGGGTTGGCGGCGATTTCGGCGGCGGTTGCGTGCGCGGCGGCCAACGTAGCCTCGGCGTCCGCATAGACGTCGTTGACCAAGCCGATCTTCTCGGCCCGGGCCGCGTCGATGTCCTTACCCGTCAACGCCAATTCCCGCAGGTGCCCGTCGTTCAAGATCAGCGGAAGACGGGCCAGGCTGCCCATGTCGGCGACGATGGCCAGTTTGACTTCCCGCACCGAGAACTTGGCGTCGGCGCTGGCATAGCGGATGTCGACCGCGGAGATGAGGTCGACGGCACCGCCGATGCACCAGCCCTGCACCGCCGCGATGGTGGGGGTGCGGCAGTCGGCGACGGCGTTGATCGCCTTCTGCATTCGCAGCACCTCGGCATGGAACTCGGTGCGCGCGCGGGCCAGCGCGCCATCGGCCATGAGCGGGGCGAACGTGCCGCCCATCGCGGGCACGTCCAGGCCGTAGCTGAAGTTCTTGCCGGATCCGGCGATGACGATGGCCCGGACCTCGCGATCGGCGTCCAGCGACGCGAACACCCCCGGCAGTTCCGACCAGAAGGCGGGCCCCATCGCGTTGCCCTTGCCCGGTCCGATCAACGTCACTTGCGCGACCTGGTCTTTGGTCTCGACGGTGACGGATTCGTATGTTTCGCCCATATCGAGACCGTAGCGTGAACCGTAGCGTGGCGAATATGCCCCCAGATTTGCGACCCGGACCAGATTCTCCGCCGACCGACGAGCTGCAAAGCGCCGAGGCCTGTCTCGGTGTGCTGCAGCAAGTGCTGCACATCATCGCCGGCGACGACAAGGCCAAGCAGACGCCGTGCTCGGAGTACAACGTCAAGGAGCTGACCGGGCATCTGATGAATTCGATAACGGCGCTGGGCGGCATGGCCGGCGCGGAATTCTCCGTGAGCGATGACACCGACTCGGTAGAACGACTGGTGATCGCCGCGGCGCGCCCGGCATTGGATGCCTGGCACCGGCGTGGTCTAGAGGGCGAGGTGTCATTGGGTGCCGGCTCGATGCCCGCCAGGGTCGCCGTCTCGGTGTTTTCGATCGAGTTCCTCGTGCACGCGTGGGATTACGCGGTGGCAGTGGGACATGACATCGACACCCCGGATTCGCTGAGTGAATACGTCCTGGCGCTGGCGCAGACGATCATCAAGCCGCACGAGCGCGCCGCGGCCGGTTTCGATGCCCCGATCGACATGTCCGACACCGCCGGACCGCTGGACCGGTTGGTCGCGTTCACCGGCCGCAACCCCGGTGACGCCTACAGCCGCTCGAGAAAGAAGTAGTAGTAGCGGCCGACGCCGTCCTGGACGTCGATCACGCCCTTGCCGTTCATGATGCCCAGCACGGCGTTGTCGTCGATCTTCTTGAAGTGGTCGTGGACGGGTTGGCCGTCGTAGACCATCGTCGCGGTGAGCTCGCCGCGGAACTCCTCGAGCCAGAGGCTGGCCTCGCCCTTGCCCATCTTGACGTTGGAGAACTTGTTTCCCTCGGCGTCCAGGCACACGAGTGGTTGCACGTCGGTGGCCGATTTGAAGGTCTTGCCGAACCAGCCGGCCTGCTCGAGTTTTCCGTTCATCCGGTGGCCGGTGAGAAATTCACCGCCCTTCCATTCGCCGATCATGCCGTCGATGGTCGCCGGCTCGAGCTCGGCCCAGAATTCGTCGAGCTCCTGGTCGGCAATCGCGCCGGTGCGCTTCTTGAAATCGTCGAACTTCTTGCGCGCCAAGCTCATTGGTGCACTCCTCAGATCCAGTCCCGGGCGAACCGCAGCAGGGCGTCGTTTTCGTCCGGTGCGGCGGTGACCGTGACCCGGACTCCGTCGGTGCCGTACGGGCGGACGATGATGCGGGCGTTGGCCGCCTGCTCGACGAAGTCCTGGGTGCGCGGCCCGAGCGGCAGCCAGACGAAGTTGGCCTCCGACGGCGGCAGTGTGAAACCGGCGGCCCGCAGCGCTGCGCTGACGCGATCGCGCTCGGCGACTACCGCGTCGGTGCGGGCCAGTAGCTCGTCGGCGGCCTCGAGGGACGCGATGGCCGCGGCCTGGGAGATGCTCGTGGCGGTGAAGGGCACGTAGACCTTGTCCAGCGCGACGATCACCTCGGGGTGGCCGACCGCGTAGCCCACCCGCAGGCCCGCCAGCCCGTACGCCTTGGAGAACGTTCGCAGCGCCACGACATTGCTGTGGCGGCCGACCAGGCCCAGGGTGTCGGGTGCCATGCCGTCGCGGACGTACTCGACATAGGCCTCGTCGACAACGATCAGGACGTGCGGTGGCACCGCCTCGACGAATCGGGTGAGGGCGTCAGGATCGACGACGGTCGACGTCGGATTGTTGGGGTTGCAGACGAAGATCAGCCGGGTGCGGTCGGTGACCGCGGCCAGCATCGCGTACAGGTCGAAGGTGTGGTCGGTCAACGGCACCTTGATCGGGATGGCGCCGGCGACCTGGACCTGCGGCGGGTACAGCTCGAAGCTACGCCACCCGAAGATCACCTCGTCGCCCGCCGAGGCGGTGATTTGCACCAGCTGCTGGCACAGGCTGACCGAACCGCAACCGACGGCGATGTTCTCGGGCGCGACGCTTAGATGCTGCGCCAACGCGGCTTTGAGCTGCACGCATCCGTTGTCGGGGTAGCGATTGATCACGTCGGTGGCGCGTTCGATGGCCGCCCGAACGCTGGGCAGTGGGCCGAACACCGTTTCATTGCTGGCCAGTTTGATTGCGCCGGGCACCGTCTTGCCGGGAACGTAAACTGGCAGCCCGGCCAACTCGGGCCGCAGGCGGGCAGTCACGTCGACAGCATATGTTGCGGCTGTGTACGCTATGCCTCCGGCGGCTGCTGCGGGATTCCGGAGTCCGGTACCCTCAGAAAGTCCATGGGAGGCGTGCCAGAGCGGCCGAATGGGGCTCACTGCTAATGAGTTGTCCCCCTCAAAGGGGACCGGAGGTTCAAATCCTCTCGCCTCCGCGACGTGATACCTGCTAGACAACTGAAGACCGGCGCCCGTAGCTCAACGGATAGAGCATCTGACTACGGATCAGAAGGTTAGGGGTTCGAATCCCTTCGGGCGCGCTCACCGCCAGCGGAAGCGCTGCTGATGCCGACGTCGGCACGTTCGGGATCTGACACTTTCCTGATACTTTCAGTCGCCACGAATCTCGGCGCAGCCGCCCCCGGCGACCCGCGATTTTCGCGTAATGCGCGGCTTGGCGGTTCTGGATGCCATACTGGAGTTGCTGGCTGATCCGGTCGCATGGCCGGGGTAGGTTAGCCGTCAAGGGAGGTGCCGAGAGGCACCTCCCCTTCGTTTACGAGGGCCATTTGTAGATACCGTTGCCGCGCGTGCTGATGGCCTTGATTTGGATCTGATCCAAGCGTTCCCACATCGTGCTGTCACAGATGCGGGTCGTCTTGCCAGTTGCCGGAACTGCATGGCGCGACGCGGCATACGAGACGAGATCCGCGAGCTGGATGAAGTAAGAATGCTGGGAATTCCGAGGTACAGGATCTTCTACGAGGAGTCGTGCTGAACCAAACTGAGCGCCTTGCCAGTTGGCTCGCCGGAAACGTCGCAGGTGCTTGCGTACGCGGTCTTCTTCTCCTTGGTCGTGGATGATCAAGATCGGTTGCTGGCGCTCTTCGGTCCGTTTCCGTAGGCGGGTGAACAGGTACTCCCAAGCCGTGCCGAAGACGTCGATGTCCGGCTTGATGATCTCCGACTTGTGCACCACAATTGCACCCACTCCGCTGCAGGATTGGACGCTGGCGTCGATGTGCCGACGGTAAATGTCGCGAACCTGCCCGTCGCCAAGGCCAAGGTCCCTGTAGACGCTCTTGATGCCGACAAGGTGATTGGCCTTAACCTCCTGCGACATTTTCAGGCCGTAGGTCAATTTCAGATTGCGGCGGAGGTTGACGAAGTAATCCAACGAATCGGTCCACCGCAGCATGGGGATCAAGACGCAGCCCAACGTGTATGTGTGGGACCCGCCGTTCGACACAACACCGATATCGCCCGTTTCATCGATATAGGCGAATTCAGGGCCTACCGGACGTTCTTGTACCGCGGTCATGTCTTGCTACTCACCATTTCGATGATCGGCGAACTACTCTAGGGCTTCACGCACATGGGGGCCGCGAGTGTCCCGTTGTGGGTAGTGGGCTTCGGTGGTCGCCAGCTTTGTTTGAGATAGCTGCTGCTGCGCGACCTCGGCGCCCAGGGCATCCCGGACAACGCGCGCCATGTTGCGATTCGCAACGTGATATCACCTGCGATAGCGCGTTTGCGGGTTGGGTATGTCCCCACTCAGCGAGGCAAGCGCCCCGTCACATCGGCGTCCACGTATCCCACCGCTTGCCGAAGTCGACCGGCACCTGGGAGAACAGCGCGCTGCCGATGATCTCGCGGAAGTGGTCCTGCCAGCCCCACCAACCGCTGATCTGAAAGTCGTGCTGGTACCAGCTGAGCTTGTAATCGATCGGCACGGATTCGCCCTTGTTCTCCGGCGCGAACACCGCGATCGCCAGCAGGCCCAGCGCCGCCGCCGCGGGCAGCTGGATCTTGCCGTCCCGCCAGATGCTCACCTTTTCGTCGCGAGAGCCATGGCGGGTCAGTTCGAAGCCCTTCGGCAACTCGTCCTCATGCCCGTGGCCATAGCGGTAAATGCCCCACAAGACATCGGCAATGTCGGGACGCCCGTCGGGCAGATCCGATTTCACCGCTATCGGGAAGCGGGTGGTCTCGAAGTCGACGCCCGGCGCCGCCATCACGTGAAAAATGTCAAGCGCATCTCGGATCGTGCGCCGGAACCGCGTCGCGATGCCCTGCTGCGGATACCGTTTCTTAGCGGTGCCGTTGACGGCGTCGCACGCATGAATAAGCGCTGCGTCCCAGTCCTGTCTTGCCCAGTGGTCGAGTGATTGCCTGACGGAATTTCCCACGGTCACCCCCAGAGGCTAACGATGGGCGAAGGCGATCCCGTAGAGCGGTGCGCTTCGACTCCGAGTGTGTCGCCGCCACCAGAGCGACGGACCAGCGGCAGCCCTCCCGGTGCATATGTTCGACATAACCGCAAAGCAAATGCTTATGCCAACCGGTCAACGCATCTCATTTCGGCCGCAAAAGCCTGTATTTCGCCGCAGCGCAGCTCCCGCGCAACCCGTCCACAGAGCCATTTTCCAAGGCCGTCGACGGCCCGGGCCGAATTCGCAGGATATATGGCCCGCGCTGCCGGCCCGTCGCGGTTGAGCACGGAGTACACCGCACGCCTATGGCTAGTCAATGCCGTGTCAACCTAATTGACATAGTAACCACCACCATTTGTAAAGCATATTTACACAGCCAAGATCACTTATAACGAACGTATAACAGACGACAATAACTCGTTTCCAATATTGGCACCCTGCTAATAGCATTCGGTTCTCCCCCGAATACCGCAAAGAGCAAAGGTAGTGCCGTGTCATATTTGTTTACACAGCCGCAGGCGTTGATGACGGCGGCGTCGGATTTGGCAGGTATCGGGTCGACGATCAATACCGCGACCGTGGCGGCGGCAATGCCTACGACAGGCGTGCTGGCCGCCGGCGCCGACGAGATTTCGGCCGCCATGGCGGCGATATTCGGGGCGCACGGGCAGCAGTATCAGGCGATGAGTGAGCAGGCGGCGGCCCTGCACAGCCAGATAGTGCAAACCCTGAATGCGGCCGGGGGAGCCTACGCCAGCGCCGAAGCCGCCAACGTTTCGCCGCTGCAGGCCCTCGAGCAGGGGGTCAACGGGTCCGCGCGGGCGGTGCTGGGTCGACCGCTGTTCGGCAACGGCACCGACGGAGCGCCGGGAACCGGGCAAGCCGGCGGCGACGGCGGCCTGCTGTACGGCAACGGCGGCAAGGGTGGTTCCGGCGGCCTCGGGCAGGCCGGCGGCAATGGGGGCGCCGCCGGAATGTGGGGCAATGGCGGAGCCGGTGGTCTCGGTGGATCCGGCGCCGCCGGCGGCAACGGCGGCGCAGGCGGCTGGCTGCGCGGCAACGGTGGGACAGGGGGCATCGGCGGGCTCAACGGTGGCAGCGGCGGTAACGGCGGCAATGCCGGAATGTGGGGCACCGGCGGTGCAGGTGGCAGCGGTGGCGCCGGTGTCAACGGTTCCAACGGCGTCAACCCATTCGGGGAGTACACCAAATCGCCCCTGCTCGACGGCAACCCCGGCCAACCCGGCGCCTTCAACGATCCCGGTGGGCCCGGGACCGACGGCCTGCCCGGAGGCGTCAACCAGGCCGGCGGCAACGGCGGTGCCGGCGGCGCCGGCAATCCGGGCGGCGGCCGTGGCGGCAACGGCGGCGCCGGCGGCTTCGGAGCGCCCGGCGGCAACGGCGGCAATGGTGGAAATGTCCTCGGCGCCCCCTATACCCCGGGCGGTGCCGGTGGCGACGGCGGCGCCGGCGGCGCGGGTGCGCCCGGCGGAACGGGTGGCAATGGCGGCCTGAACAACTATGCCAACAGCCCCAACTACAACCCCCTGCTCGAAGGCCCCGCCGGCAAGGGCGGCAATGGGGGTGACGCCACTGGACCGCTCAGCGCGGGGGGTAGCGGCACCGCCGGTGGACACGGCGGTGCGGGTGGCCGTGGCGGGATGCTGTTCGGCGATGGCGGTGCCGGTGGCGGCGGCGGCATCGGGGGTATCGGCGGCATCGGAGCCGGTGGTGGCGCCGGCGGGGCCGGGGGCAACGGTTCCAACACGGTCAACCTCTTCAGCGGTCTCGGTGGCACCGGCGGTGACGGCGGCGCCGGCGCATCCGGCGGCGCGGGGGGAGCCGGCGGTGACGGCGGCGCCGGTGGTGGGGCCGGATTGTTCAGTCACGCAGGTGCCGCGGGCGCCGGCGGCCTCGGCGGTGCCGGTGGTGGCGGCGGCGCAGGGGGTGCGGCCGGTGCCGGCGGCTGGGGCGCGAACGGTCAGGGCCCGTCCGGCAACATCGGTGTAGCAGGCGGCAAGGGCGCCGACGGCGCCAACGGACTCGCCGGTTAAGGCCGCGACTCGATCAGGTGCAGCGCGCGCTCGAACAGGTGCACCGTGGCGGCGTGCAGCTGGTCACCGACTTCCTTCTCGGCTTTGCCCGCACATGCCCTGGCCAGGGTGCCTTCGATGACGATGCCGAGCTTGAAGCAGGCCAGCACCGTGTACCAGGTGATGTGCGACAAGTCGCGGGTGGTGTTGAGCGCGTACCGCTGCAAAAGGTCGTCTGTGCTGGCCAAACCGCTCTGTCCACCCAGCGCGTGACTGAACACGCTGGATCCGTCCGGCTGCCGCCAGGTGGCCAGCAGCCAGCCAAGGTCCAGTAACGGGTCGCCGATCGTACACATCTCCCAGTCGACGATCGCCACGACTTCGGGTCCGGTGCGGGAGAACATCACATTGGCCGCGTGGTAGTCGCCGTGCATGATCCCGGGTGTCCAGGCGGTGGGCCGGTGGCTCTCGAGCCAGCCGGCGACCTCGTCGATGCCCGGAATCTCCGGCCCCGGGTAGCCCTCGTACTCCTGATAGGAGTCGAGCTCTGAAAGCCAGCGCGGCACTTGGCGTTCCAGGAATCCTTCCGGTTTACCGAAATCGGCCAGCCCGACGGCCACGTGGTCGACGGCGCCCAGCTTGGCCAACGCGTCGGCCATCGACAGCCCCATGCCGAACCGCACCTTGGGATCGCCGGCATGCAGCGGCGGCAGCCCTTCGCCGGCGTTGAACCCGTCGATCGGCTCCATCAAATAGAAGACGGCATCGCCGAGCACGTCGGGATCGTCACAGGTGGCGATCAGCCGCGGGTGTGGTACATCGGAGCCGGCCAGGGCCGCTAAGACCCTGGTTTCGCGCAGTATCACGGTGTTGCTGCGCGGCCGTAGGTGCCGCGGTCCGCGGCGCAGCACGTAGTGGCGGCCGGCCCGGGTGAATCGCAGCATGACGTTCTGCGTTCCACCGGTAACCGTGGCCACGTCCTCCAGCGGCCCCTCGCCCAAACCCTGGTCGGACATCCACATCGCCACGGGCGCCAAATCCACGAGCATCAGCCCTTGGCGTGTGGTGTGTATCGAACGGTCTGGGCCCAGATCGCGCCGTCGCGGAAGACGAAGGTGTCCACGCCGTCGTCAACCCGGTTGACCGCCGAATCGGCGGCCCATTCGAGCAGCAGCACGTCGCCCTCGAAAATCTGGGACTTCAAGTCCCAGGCCGCGTTTGGCAGATCCTCGAGCAACTTGACGAACACGCTGCGAACGCCGTCCTTGCCGCGCACGGCGCCCGCCGAAGTGATGATGACGGAGTCGTCGGTGTAGTCGGCGACGATCTCGTCGAGGTCGCCCGCGGCCAGCGCCTTGCCGTGGTGGGCGAACACTTCCTGCGGCGTGCGTGTCATGGTGCTCCCTTGCGACCTGTCGACCGTACTGCTGGAACAATAGTTGGCAAACCTGACTATCCAGGCTGGGGAGGACTGTCGATGGCGCGTACGGAAGACGACTCCTGGGACATCACCCAAAGCGTGGGGGCCACCGCCCTCGGTGTGGCCGCGGCACGTGCTGCTGAGACCGAGAGCGCCAACCCGCTCATCAGCGACCCGTTCGCGCGGGTGTTCGTGGACGCCGCCGGTGCTGGGATGTGGAGTATCTACGCCGACCCGAAGCTGCTGGCCCAGGCGGGCGAACTCGATCCCGAGATAACAGCGCGGGCGCAGCTGCTGATCGACTTCATGGCCACACGCACGGCATTCTTCGACGAGTACTTTCTCAACGCGGCCGACACCGGCGTGCGTCAGGTGGTGATCCTGGCGTCCGGCCTGGACTCGCGTGCGTGGCGGTTGCCGTGGCCCGACGGCACCGTCGTCTACGAGCTGGACCAACCCAAGGTGCTCGAATTCAAGAACGCCACATTGCGCCGCCACGGCGCCAAGCCGACGTCGCAATTGGTGAACATTCCGATAGACCTCCGCCAGGACTGGCCAAAGGCGTTGCGGGAGGCCGGTTTTGACCCGTCTGCGCCCACCGCATGGTCCGCCGAGGGGCTGGTGCGGTACCTGCCCGCGCAGGCTCAGGATCTGTTGTTCGAGCGGGTTCATGCGCTCAGCGCAACCGGCAGCTGGCTGGCTTCCAACGTGCCCGCCGACGGTTTCATCGACCCCGACCTGGTGCAGCGCCAGCGGGAAGAGATGCAGCGGATGCGCGCGGTGGCCGCGCAGCTGGTGGAAACCGACATGCCGGCCGTCGAAGACCTTTGGTACGCCGAGGAGCGCACCGCCCTCCCGGACTGGCTTAGCGAGCGCGGGTGGGAGGCGTCCGCGGCGACCTTCACCGAGTTGATGGCCCGTTATGAACGCGCCATACCCACCGGTACCGAGGATTCAATGCCGCCAACGCTTTTCGTATCCGCCCGCCGCCAGGTTGACGTACCGTAACGCTAGCGTCAATTCAACGGTCTCTTCAAACCTGAACAGGGGGCAACGGTGTCGTATCTGGTTGCGGCTCCGGAGCTGCTTGCTGTGGCGGCAGCGGATCTGGCTGGTGTGGGTTCGGCACTGAGTTCGGCCAATTTGCTGGCCGCGCCGTCAACCACAGCTCTATTGGCAGCGGGGGCAGACGATGTGTCGGAGGCCGTGGCCGCGCTGTTCGCCGGCCACGCGCAGGACTACCAAGCCCTCAGTGCTCGCGTTGCGGCGTTTCACGAGCAATTCGTGCAGGCGCTCTCAAGTGCCGGCAATCTGTATGCCGGTGCCGAAGCGGCCAGCGTGTCGCCGCTGCAGGACCTGCTCGGCGTGGTCAACGCTCCGACGCAGTTGTTGCTGGGACGCCCGCTGATCGGTAACGGCGCAAACGGCACGGCGCAAAATCCGAACGGCGGCGCCGGCGGCCTCCTGTACGGCAACGGTGGCGACGGCTTCTCGCAGACCGCCGCCAACGCCGTTGGCGGAACCGGCGGCGCGGCGGGGCTGATCGGTAACGGCGGGGCCGGCGGCGCGGGTGGCGCCAACGCCGCCGGCGGCGCCGGCGGGCACGGCGGCTGGTGGTACGGCAACGGTGGTGCCGGCGGTGCCGGTGGCGCCGGCATCACGGGGCCGATCGGGACTACGGGCTCAAACGGCGGAGCCGGCGGAGCCGGTGGCGCGGCCGGATTGTGGGGCTCCGGCGGTACCGGCGGCGCCGGCGGGTCCGGCGGAGCGTCCGGCGGAGCCGGGTTCGGCCCCAAGTTCCAGCCCCTGCTCGGGGTGAACGGAGGCAGCGGCGGCGACGGCGGCAGTGGTGGTTCCGGCGGCTTGCTGTACGGCAACGCCGGTGCCGGCGGCCACGGCGGGACCGGCGGCGATGGAAACTGGGCTGGTGTCGGCTTCGGCGGCGGCACCGGCGGCGCCGGGGGGGTCGGTGGCGACGCGGGATTGTTCGGCAACGGGGGTGCCGGTGCGGCCGGCGGGGCCGGCGGTGCCGCCGGAGGGATCAGCGCCGGAGATGGTGGCGTAGGTGGCGCGGGTGGACGCGGCGGCTGGCTGGTGGGTGACGGTGGCGCCGGCGGCCACGGCGGTGACGGTGCCGCCGGAGGCTACGTCAACAATTCCGCGACTCCGGGCGGCTTCCGTGGTGGCGCCGGTGGCGCCGGCGGTGCTGGTGGCGCCGCAGGTCTAATCGGTAAGGGCGGGGCAGGCGCCACTGGCGGGGCCGGTGGCCTCGCCGGTTTCACGGACAGCGATCCCGACCCCACCGTGGAGTCGTTTGTCGGCGTCGCCGGCGCAGGCGGCGATGGCGGCGGCGGCGGTCGGGGCGGATGGCTCTACGGCGCTGCGGGACTCGGCGGTGCGGGCGGCGCGGGTGGCGACGGCAGACTCGTCACCAGCAGCGGCACCGTGTATTACGGCCTTATGG
>NZ_MVHE01000247.1 GCF_002086155.1 Mycobacterium angelicum
AACACCGTGCCGTCGGGATCCCAGCTGAGCGGCGGGATGAGCACGATCTTTCCGGTGTGCCGGGCTTGGCTCATGTCGCGGAAGGCGTGGGGGGCTTGCAGTAGGCCGTAGCTGGTGGTGGGTAACGGCGCCAAGTTGCCCGCGGTGAACAGGTCGGTCAGTGTGGCCCATGCGTGGTGCAGGTCGTCGGGTCCGGCTGTCTGTAGGTCGTAGGCCTGGTAAATCACGCCGGGATGATCGTGGGTGATCTGACTGGGTGTGCGGATGTCGGTCTTGCCGATTTCGATGAAGGATCCGCCGCGGGGCAGCAGTTGCAGTGAGGCGTCGACGAAGTCGCCGGCAAGACTGTTCAACACCACGTCTACGCCTTGGCGATCGGTCGCCTCGTTGAAGGCGTCGAGGAAATCCAACGTGCGGGAGGAGGCGATCTGGTCGGGCGGGACGCCCAGGTCTTTGAGTATGTGTTGTTTGTTGGGGTGTGCGGTGGAAAAGACTTGGGCGCCAAGGTGGTTGGCGATTTGGATGGCGGCTTGGCCGCCCCCGCCGGCCCCGGCGTGGATGAGGACCCGCTGCCCAGCGCGCAAGCCGCCCAACTCGACCAAC
>NZ_MVHE01000248.1 GCF_002086155.1 Mycobacterium angelicum
CGCCCCCACATGCCACACCGGAACCACCACCGGCCCCACCCCAGGACCCGAGAGAACCAAATGCAAGGGGCCGTCCACCAGCAAGCTCAATTGGGGCCCGGTAACCGTAATTGAATCGACAACGAGGGGGCCCACCGTCCCGGTGAGGCTATTCCCGCTGCCGCTGCTGGACAGATGGATCGTCGGAATCGTGAAGGAGTCCACCACGATGTTGCCCAGCGAGCCGGATACCGGGATGTGCAGGGGGATGTCGACGGCCAGGTCGAGTCCGATTCGGGGGATGGTCAAGGTGTAATCACCGCCGAACTGACCCTGCCCATCAGCCCGCCAGAAAAAGCCGTTGTTCTGACTCCCCCGGTTGAAGCCACCCGTATTCAAATCCCCGCTATTCCCCACACCCGTGTTCAGATCACCGGTGTTCCACCACCCCGTATTCGTATCCCCGGTATTGAACGAACCCGTATTGACGCTCCCCGGATTAAACCCACCCGAGTTGTAACTCCCCACATTCCCGATCCCGGTATTCAGCAACCCCGCGTTCCACACCCCGGTGTTCAACACACCGGAGTTGAACACCCCACTGTTGGCCATGCCGCTGTTG
>NZ_MVHE01000249.1 GCF_002086155.1 Mycobacterium angelicum
AACTCACCCGCGACCCCCACCGGAACCCGACGCAACCACCCATCGAGGACAAACAGCGCCGCCCCCGATACCGGGGCACCAATCGGGGCGATTCCTGAGCCCGGTTGCAGCGGCGCACTCATCGCCACATACATCGTGGTTTCGGTCGGGCCGTACTGGTTGACCATTACCCGCCCGCCGGCCCAGCGGTTCACCAGCTCACCCGGGCAGGCCTCACCGCCCATGATCAGCGTCGCCGACTCCAAACCCTGCGGCGACAACATCGCCAACGCCGAGGGGGTTTGACTGAGCACGTTGACGCGGTGATCAATCAGTAAGGCCTGCAACTCTTCTGGGGAACGCACCACCGCATCGGGCACCACCACCAGGCACCCACCATGCAGCAGCGCACCCCAGATCTCCCACACCGAGAAATCGAACGCCAACGAATGACACTGACTCCACACCTGCCCCACCGCCGGCAACAACCCCTCCGGTAGCGAGGCGAACAACCCAGTCACATTGCGATGGGCAATCCCCACTCCCTTGGGCACCCCCGTCGTACCCGAGGTGTAAAGGACGTAGGCCAAATCATCACCGGCCGGAAACACCAACTCCC
>NZ_MVHE01000250.1 GCF_002086155.1 Mycobacterium angelicum
GGGTACGTTGATCGTCGTCTCACACGACCGGTATCTGCTCGAGCGGGTCACTGACCAGCAGTACGCGATTCTCGATGACCGGTTGCGGCACCTGCCCGGCGGCATCGACGAATACCTGCAGCTGGCTGCCCGCGTTAGCGCCCCAGCACCGGCCGAGCGGCCAGCGCCGCCGGCGATGTCGGGCGCACAGCGACGTGCCACCGAAAAAGAGTTGGCCGCAGTCGACCGTCAACTCGCCCGCCTGGCCGACCGGGTGGCCGCCAAACATACCGAACTGGCCGAGCATGACCAGTCCGACCACGTCGGCATCACCCGGCTGACCCAGCAACTACGTGTCCTGCAAGACCACGTCGCGGCGATGGAGAATCGCTGGCTGGAGCTTTCGGAGATGCTCGAATGAGGACGTATCGGACGGTGCGCTACCCGCTTGGCGAAGCGCTGCTGGCGCTGTATCGATGGCGCGGTCCGCTGATCAACGCCGGAGTCGGTGGGCATGGCTACACCTATCTCCTGGGAGCAGAGGCCAACAGATTCGTGT
>NZ_MVHE01000251.1 GCF_002086155.1 Mycobacterium angelicum
CGCCCCCACATGCCACACCGGAACCACCACCGGCCCCACCCCAGGACCCGAGAGAGCCAAATGCAAGGGGCCGTCCACCAGCAACGCGATAGACGGACCGGTGATTTCAATGGAATCAAAGACGATCGGCCCCACCGTGCCATTCAGATTGTCGCCCGACAGGTGTATTACCGGAAGTGTGAATGGCTGAGTGCTGATGTTGCCCAGTGAGCCCGATACCGGGATGTGCAGGGGGATGTCGACGGCCAGGTCGAGTCCGATTCGGGGGATGGTCAAGGTGTAATCACCGCCGAACTGACCCTGCCCATCAGCCCGCCAGAAAAAGCCGTTGTTCTGACTCCCCCGGTTGAAGCCACCCGTATTCAAATCCCCGCTATTCCCCACACCCGTGTTCAGATCACCGGTGTTCCACCACCCCGTATTCGTATCCCCGGTATTGAACGAACCCGTATTGACGCTCCCCGGATTAAACCCACCCGAGTTGTAACTCCCCACATTCCCGATCCCGGTATTCAGCAACCCCGCGTTCCACACCCCGGTGTTCAACACACCGGAGTTGAACACCCCACTGTTGGCCATGCCGCTGTTG
>NZ_MVHE01000252.1 GCF_002086155.1 Mycobacterium angelicum
CCCCACCGTCGCCATTGAAGCTTCCACCTCCGACGCCGCCGGCTCCGCCGAAGCCAAGTAGGCCGCCGGCCCCGCCGGTCCCGCCGGTCCCGCCGTGGCTACCGACGCTGACGCCACCGGCGCCACCGGCTCCGCCGGTTGACATCAGCAGGCCCGCGTTGCCGCCGGCCCCACCGGCTCCGCCCGCACCAACCGTGCCGAACCCGCCGGTTCCACCTGCCCCGCCGCTGCCGAACAGCAGGCCGGCGTTGCCTCCGGCGCCGCCGGCGCCACCATCGGCCGTTACCGCGGCTCCGCCGGCCCCGCCGGCGCCCCCGGCGCCGGCGAGCAGGCCGCCGTCGCCACCAGCTCCACCGGCGCCGCCGAAAGCGGTGCCAAGGCCGCCGGTCCCGCCGTTACCGCCACCGGCGCCGACCAACCCGCCCAGTAATCCGCCGGCGCCACCATGCCCGCCGGCGCCGCCGTCAGCGCTCCCGCCGAGTCCGCCGGCCCCGCCGTTACCGCCGGCACCAAACAGCCCGCCCGCGCCACCGACACCGCCTGCGCCGCCGTTCGCGGCACCGGCGCCCCCGAGGCCCCCGA
>NZ_MVHE01000253.1 GCF_002086155.1 Mycobacterium angelicum
TTGCTGTAGTTACCGGAGATGAAGGCGCCGGTGTTGACGTCGCCGGAGTTGGCCACCCCGGTGTTGATGTCACCGGTGTTCAACCAACCCGTGTTGACACTGCCCGGGTTGAAACCGCCCGTATTGGCCTGCCCCGCGTTGAAACTGCCGGTGTTGTAGCTACCCGCATTGACCACACCCGTGTTGAACCCACCCGCGTTGAACAACCCCGTGCTGACAATCCCCGAATTACCGATCCCGGTATTATAACTCCCCGAATTGAACACCCCCCAGTTCCCGGTGCCAGAGTTAAAGAACCCCACATTACCGGTCCCCGAATTAAACAACCCCACATTCCCGCTGCCGGTATTGAAACCACCGAACCCGGTCAGATTATCACCGGTCAACCCAATACCGAAATTCCCACTGCCGGTGTTAGCGAACCCAATATTGCCCACACCCATATTCGCCAAACCGAAATTGTAGCTGCCGGCATTACCAAACCCGATATTACCCAAACCCATCAGACCCGGCGTTAACCCCGAATTC
>NZ_MVHE01000254.1 GCF_002086155.1 Mycobacterium angelicum
GCCTCGCCGTCCAGCACCACGTGGTGATCGGCGAGATCCTCCGCCAATGCCCGCAATTGCGGATACTCGGCGGTGACATCGCGCCCGCTGCGGGACCGCAGCCGCACGGCGCCGTGGTCAGCCTCAACCAGCAACCGGTAGCCGTCCCACTTGCCTTCGAACGCCCACTGGCTGGCCTTTAGACCGGCCACCGTGCCGTGCGTGGCAAGCATTGGGGCCAGATTGTCGAACTCGAACACCTTCTGGTCTTTCTGATTCTTTAGGCGGTGCGCCAGCCACCGATCGCCGTTGGTCCGAATCAGCGCATAACGCCCAGAGATCCGGCCGCCGTGCAGATTCACGATGACCTCCCCCGTGTGCGGGTCATCGTGGAACTTCTCGGTGTCGTAAGTGCCGGAGTCCCAGATGATCACCTTGCCGGCGCCGTACTCCCCGCTGGGAATCGCGCCCTCGAACGTGGCGTATTCCAGCGGGTGGTCCTCGGTGTGTATCGCTAGATGGTTAACCGATGTGTTGTCGGGCAGGTTTTTCGGTACC
>NZ_MVHE01000255.1 GCF_002086155.1 Mycobacterium angelicum
GGACAATCAGCGCGGGCCTCGGCAGCGCAGGCAGCCTCAACACCAGCTTCTGGAACGCGGGGATGCAAAACGCCGCCTTAGGAAGCGCGGCTGGCTCGGAGGCGGCCTTGGTCAGCTCCGCCGGCTACGCCACCGGCGGCATGAGCACGGCGGCTTTGAGTTCGGGCATCCTCGCCTCCGCCCTCGGATCAACGGGCGGTCTCCAACACGGCCTGGCGAACGTCCTCAACTCGGGCCTGACCAACACGCCCGTCGCCGCCCCGGCCAGTGCTCCTGTTGGCGGCCTGGACTCAGGCAACCCGAACCCCGGTAGCGGCAGTGCCGCGGCTGGCTCGGGCGCAAACCCGGGCCTTAGAAGCCCTGGCACCAGCTACCCGAGCTTCGTCAACTCGGGCAGCAACGACTCGGGCTTGCGGAATACCGCCGTGCGTGAGCCGAGTACCCCCGGCTCCGGCATCCCCAAGTCGAACTTCTAC
>NZ_MVHE01000256.1 GCF_002086155.1 Mycobacterium angelicum
GTTGGGGTGTTGGGTGTGGGGTCGATTAAGACCAATATCGGTCATTTGGAGGGTGCGGCGGGTATCGCTGGTCTGATTAAAGCGGCGTTGTGTGTGCAGCGGCAGGAGTTGGTGGCGAGTTTGAATTTTGTGGAAGCCAATCCGCGGATTCCGTTGGAGGAATTGCGTTTGCGGGTGGTGACCGATCATGAGCGTTGGCCTGCTGGTGGGGGTTCGTTGTCGGTGGGGGTGTCTTCGTTTGGTATGGGTGGCAGCAATTGCCATGTTGTTGTGTGTCCGCCGCCGCGTGTGGTTGCCGCTGATGATGCGTCCACCGTGCCGGCTCCGGTGCGCGCGGGGGCGGGGGTGGGGTTGGCGTGGGTGGTGTCGGCTAGGACTGAGGTGGCGCTAAGGGCGCAGGCGGCGCGGTTGGGTTCTTATCTGGTGGAGCGTTCTGGGTTGGGGGCTGCGGATGTGGGGTTTTCGTTGGCCACGGGTCGGGCGGGGTTGGAGCACCGGGGTGTGGTGGTGGGTGTGGATCGGGAGCAGTTGTTGGGCGGGTTGGCCGGGTTGGCGACCGGCCAACCCGCAG
>NZ_MVHE01000025.1 GCF_002086155.1 Mycobacterium angelicum
GGAGGTGGCGGCGGCGGGCCGGGCGGCGGGCCCGGTGGAAGCGGCGGCGGGTAGCCGGGCAATACCGGGACGGCTGGGCCGGCTTGGGTATCAGGACTGATGCTGCGATCGCCGTAGCTATTGCCGTCGGTGGTGACCAGCAGCGCCCGCACGCTGCCCCCGTTGAGTTGGGCGGCCAGTAACTCGGGTGGCGTGTTCGCGGCGCTCAGCGCATCCGCGCGCGATGTGGCCGCCAGCAGCCGATCGTGCAGACTTCGCCGGGCCTGCAATCCCAGGCTCACGTCGATGGTGAAACCGAGCACCACCAACAGCAGTGCCAGCAGCGCAATGACCATCAGCACCACCCGGCGCTGCAGTGATGGTGCGCGAGTCGCCGGCTCCGGCGTCATGAGCGCTGCGGCTGCAATCGGTAGCCCAGGCCGCGGACGGTGTGCAGTATCCGCGGCCCGTGCGTCTCGAGCTTGCGTCGCAAACTGCTGACGTGGACTTGCACCAGGTTGGGGTCATACGCGTCATATCCCCACACGGCGTTGAGGATCTGGGCGGCGCTGACGATTCGGCCGCGTTGCTCCACCAGGAAATGCAGTAGCCGCAATTCGGTGGCGGTCAGGTCCAACCGGTGTCCATCGCGCGCGGCCACACCGGCGTCGACGTCGAGCATCAGATCGCCCATCTGAATTACCTGTGGTAACCGGCCCCGACGGCGCAACACCGCCCCGACCCGCGACACCAGTTCGGCGAGTTCGAAGGGTTTGACCACGTAGTCGTCGGCTCCGCCGTCAAGGCCGCGCAACCGGTCCGGCAGACCGTCGCGGGCGGTGATCAACACGATGCCGATGTCGGCCCACTCACGGATGACGTCGATGAGCGCGAAGCCGTCGCGGCCCGGCAACATCACGTCGAGCACCACCAGGTCTGGTCGCATCCCTTCCAGGACTTCTTCCAATCCTGTTCCATCGCAACGTGTTTCGGTGTAGTAGCCGCCATCGGCCAACGCCTCGCTGACCATTTCGCGGATGGTCTCGGAATCTTCGACGACCAGAACCCGGGGTGCACCGACGCTGAACTGATCGACGCGAGCGCCGGCCGACCGGGCGCGCGAACAATCGGTCATGGCTTCATTGTTAACGCCTTGTTCTGAGATATGCCTGAAGCAGACTAGTTTCTTCATTACTCAAGTCCGACGACGTGGGGATAGACATGACTTCAGGCAACACCAACCCGCCCCCGCCGCCCGTTCCCAGCCCGCGCCATTCCACCGGGATGGTGATAGGAGCCGGGGTGCTGGGGTTGGTGATCGGCGCGCTCGCCACATTCGTATTGACCGGGCTGACTTTGAAGGTTCGCGTCGAGCTGCCGCCGCCTCCCTACCCGCAATTGTCAACGGCGCCGGTGAGCTATCCCCCGCCGCCAACCGGCCCGTCGACGACCGCACCCATCCCCGCTCCGGGTGGCTTGCCGGCACCGCCGGCTCCGCCGTTGCCGCCGCGCTGACTGGATCGCCTTCTTCAGATCCACTTCAAGTTCGTTCCCTACGGTCACCAGCATGACCACCGAAAACACCGATACCAATCCGAATATCGGCACCCCAGCCGCAGACCAAGGCACTGTCACCAATGCCGCACCGGTCGTGGCGACAGACCGTCCGCGCCGCCGGCATTCCACATCCGCACTCGTTGGCGCCGGAGTGGGCGGCGTGATCGTCGGCGCGCTAGGTAGCGCGGCGGCGTCCCTCTTCCTCTGGGCTTTTGCGTTCGGCCCGCCCCCGCCGCCGGGCCCAATGGGGCCGATGGGGCCGGGCGGGCCGCAGATGGCCTGGCATCACGGGCCGCCGGGAGTGGGCATGCCGCCAGGACCCATACAGGGCGGACCGCCTCCAATGCCCGGTCCCCCGGGAGGCCATGCGTTCCGGTTTGGTCCGCCACCGGGGGCGCCCGGTGCTGGCCGTCCTCCCATGGCGCCGCCGCCCGGAGCACCTGGTCAGGGACCTGGCGGCCCGGTATCGCCGGCGCCGACGCCACCGGCTAGTACACCCGGAACTCCCGGAACGCCACCCCGGTAAGCACCGTGGTGAACGGTTGTTTATATTTGTAAACGTGCGTTCACCTCAACCGGACGACCGAACAGCGCGAGCGCGTATACGCGACGAGGCGCTACGGCTGTTCGCAGAACGCGGTCCCGCCGCGGTCACGATGCGCGACATCGCGGCCGCGGCGGGCGTGTCTGCGCCTTTGTTGATCCGGCATTACGGCTCGAAAGATGGGCTGGTAGAGGCGGTCGACGCACACGTCGTCGCGACCTTCGAGGCGCTGCTGAGCAACATCACCGAGCAGACCGCCGGGCTCGACCAGGCTGCGGTGCCCAGTCTGCTCGACGGCCTGGCCACCCTTTTGCCGCCGGACTCCGCGATTCCGGCGTATCTGAGCCGGATGCTGATCACGGGCGGTCCGGCGGGATCGGCCCTCTTCGAGCGCCTGTTTCGGCTGAGCCAACAAACTCTCGACGAGATGGTTGCCGCCGGAACCGCAACTGCCGGTTCGGATTCGGCGGTACGCGCGGCCTTCCTGCTGGCCAATGATCTGGCAGTGCTGACGTTGCGCCCCCGGTTAACCGAAGTACTTGGCGTCGATCCGCTTTCGGAGGCGGGAATGCGGCGCTGGGCCGGCGAGGTGTTCGCGATTTACCGCGACGGCCTCGTCAGCACCTGACGTACGGAAGAAAGTGAGGCAAGGATGTCACGATTGGCCACGACCGGTGCACGGCTGCTGCGTTCCCGTCCCCTCGTGCGCGCCCCGATCTGGATCTACAAGGCCCGCGCCGGCGTGCTGTTCGGGTCTCGGACATTGATGCTCGAACACATCGGCCGCAAGTCGGGTGCACGACGCAATGCCGTGTTGGAAGTCGTCGATCACCCCGCTCGCGGCACCTACGTTGTGGCGTCCGGATTCGGACGAAAAGCCCAGTGGTTCCGCAACATTCAGGCCAACCCGCGTGTGCGCATCTACGTCGGCAGCCGCCGGCCCGTCCCGGCCACCGCGCGGGTTCTCGATCAGGAACAAGTCGACCGCACACTGGCGAGCTATCGCAGCCGCCACGCCGGTTATTGGGAACGGTTCAAACCAGTGCTCGAGCAGACGCTCGGTACTCCGATCACCGATACCGGCGTACCACTGCCGATGGTCGAGCTGCGTTTGGACTAGCCGCGCTCGGGCCCTCGTACCGTCATCAGCGCATACGTCGCCAGAAACGACGCGGCGGGAAGGGCGTTGACCACTTTGTCTCGTACGCGGATGTGCGCGGCCACGGCCAAGGCGAAGTACAACGTCAGCATCGCCGTCGTCAATCTGGCTAAAGCAGGGAACCGGCCAACCGACAACAAACCGACCGCCGAGAAGACCTTCACCACCGGCAGGACCGGCCGGACGGCTTCCGGAACTCCCAGATCGTCCAAGGTCTTAGCGATATACGAAGCCGGTATCGCGCACGCCACGGCATCGCCGACCTGGAAAACAGCAAGCGCCGCATAGGTTTTCGGTGAAGTGAGAACGCTCATCGGCGAAGCCTATTGACTCAGCTCGGGCGGTGCTCCGAAGGCGCCGTCGACCGGATTGCGGGAGAACACGTCTGTTTTTGCCCCACCGGCGGGCGGGGCCTGGGCGATCGCGGGATCCGAGTCGGTGGAAAACCAGTCGGCGACCTCGGCATCATCGTCGTCGGAGGCATGCTTGGGCAAGTCGTCGACCGGCGACGGCTCGAACCGAAACACGCCGTCCTCACCCGGGGTGCCGAGCAGCCGGGTGAAACCTTGCAATGCCGCACTGAAATCGCTGGGAACCACCCAGACCTTGTTTGCGTCACCGCGGGCCATCTCCGGCAACGTCTGCAGGTACTGGTAGGCAAGCATTTCCGGGGTCGGACGACCGGCCTTGATCGCGGCAAACGTTTTTTCAATGGCCTTGGCCTGCCCCTGTGCCCGCAGATAAGCGGCCGCTCGCTCGCCCTGCGCGCGCAGCACCCGGGACTGCCGGTCGGCTTCGGCGGTGAGGATCGCGGCCTGCTTGGCCCCCTCGGCGGCCAGGATCTGGGATGTCTTCTGGCCCTCCGCCTGCATGATCGCGGCCTGCCGGGTGCCCTCAGCCGTCAGAATCATCGCGCGCTTTTCCCGGTCGGCCTTCATCTGCTTTTCCATAGATGCCTGAATCGACGGCGGCGGGTCGATGCTGCGCAGCTCCACGCGTGCAACCCGCAGGCCCCACCGGCCGGTCGCCTCGTCGAGCACGCCACGCAATTGGGCGTTGATCTGGTCGCGGGAGGTGAGCGTCTGCTCCAGCGTCATGCCGCCGACGACGTTACGCAGCGTGGTGGTGGTGAGCTGCTCGACGCCGACGATGTAGTTGCTGATCTCATATACGGCCGCCTGCGGCACCGTGACCTGGAAATAGACGACGGTGTCGATGTTCAGGGTCAGGTTGTCCTCGGTGATCACCGGCTGCGGCGGGAACGACACCACCCGTTCGCGCAGGTCCACTCTCGCGCGGACGCGGTCGATGAAGGGCACCAACAATGTGAGCTGCCCGCTGACCGTGCGGCTGTATCGTCCCAGCCGTTCGATCACCGCGGCTTCGGCCTGCGGGATCAGCGCAACCGATTTAGCCACCACGATGATCGCAAAGATCACCAGGACGGCCAGCAACACCAAACCAGCTACCGCACCTTGCACCGGAGTTCCTTTCTCGAAGCACTATCCGTTTTTGAAGACCACGGCGGTGGCGCCGTCGATGTGCACGACGGTTACCTGCTGACCGGGCTCGTAGATATCACCCTCGTTGAGCGGGCGCGCTGTCCACACCTGACCGTCGAGCTTCACCTGGCCCTCGTCGCGGGCCACCCGATCAAGCACCAACGCGTTCTTGCCCTCCAGCGCCTTGACTCCCATCAGGACTCCTTTAGCCGGAGTCAGCCGTCTGCGCAACGTGGGCCGCACCAGCACCAGCAGCAGCAGCGAGACGATGAGGAATACCAGCCCGTCGGCCCATACCGGCCAATCCATCAACCAGCTGCTTCCGGCAGCCGCCAGGGCACCGCCGCCGAGCATCAACAAGAACATGTCGCCGGTGAGCGCCTCCGCACCGGCCAGCACCAACGCCGCGATCAACCAAATCAGCGCCACGGGCATGCGCACAGGATACGCGTGATCCGCCACGATGGCGGCGAGCAACTACACTGCGAGATCATGTGGTGTCCCAGTGTTTCGCTGTCGATGTGGGCCAACGCCTGGCTCGCGGGCAAGGCTGCGCCCGACGACGTCTTGGACGCGCTATCGCTTTGGGCCCCAACACAATCCGTGACCGCATACGACGCCGTGGCCGCAGGCCACACCGGACTGCCGTGGCCCGACGTGCACGACGTCGGCACCGTGTCACTGTTACAGACGCTGCGCGCCGCGGTGGGACGGAATGCGCTCTCCGCACCGGCACGGTTGCGCGGAACGATCAACGTCGTATTGCCGGTGCCCGGCGACGTGCGTGGGCTTTTCGCCGGAACGCAGTTCGAGCGCGACGCTCTGGCCGCAGGCGAAGCGGTGATCATCACCAATCCAGACGATCCCGGCAGCGCAATCGGGCTCGTCCCGGAGTTCGCCTACAGCGATCTCGACGAAACCGACGCAGCCGACGAAGGGGAGCTGAACCTACCGGAATTGTGTGCGCTGTCTTGGATGGTGTACTCGTTGCCCGGCGCGCCGGTGCTCGACCACCATGAGCTCGGCGATGCGGAATACGCACTGCGATCGGCGGTGCGCTCGGCGGCCGATGCGTTGAGCGCCATCGGGCTGGGATCGGCGGCCAACGATGTCGCCGATCCACGCGGCCTGGTCGAACAGCTGCTGGAATCCTCACGGCAACACCCGATTCCCGACCATGCCCCATCGCGCGCAATGCGGGTACTCGAGAACGCCGCACACGTTGACGCGATCATCACCGTCAGCGCCGGGTTGAGCCGATCACCCGGCTCAACCGTGCTCCAATCCGCCTCGCAAGGTCAGATAGCCACCGATGCGCTGCGACCGCTGACCGCGGTGGTGCGCTCGGCACGCATGGCCGCAATCACCGCGATCCTGCACTCGGCGTGGGCCGACTGATCTCGGCGTCTCGCGCCACGCAGTGCGGCGGACGACAGGGCTGTCCGTCCACACTCGCAAGGCAACCCGCTACCGGATCGTCGCCTTGCACCCGCAAAGGCTCACGCCCGTAACGTAATTCGTCGACCAAACCGGCGGCCAAGCGGGCGAACCGCCGATCGGCGTTGGGCGTGCCGGCCCGGGCTAACGTCATACCGAGTGCCTCGGCCTGCAATCGCAGTTCGTAGTCGAGGTCCCACACCACCTCGATGTGGTCGGCCACGAAGCCGATGGGACAGACGATTACAGCATCGGTGCCCACGTCGGATAACGCCTGGAGGTGGTCGGCAACATCGGGTTCCAACCACGGAACCTGCGGCGGCCCCGACCGCGACTGCCAGACCAAGTCGTATTCGGCATAGCCGGCGGCGGCGGCGACCAGCCTTGCGGCATAACCGACCTGGCGGCTGTACAGATTCGGGCCACAGCGCTGATCCGCGGCCAGCGGGATCGAATGTGCCGTGAACACCAACCGGGCATCGGGCGGCACCCGCTGCGCAGCGGCCGCGACGGCGTCAGCGAACATCTCGACGAAGAGCGGATGGTCGAAATACGGTCGCAGCTTGACCATTTCAGGAGCTCGCGGGCCGGCCGCCGCACGTGCCCGGGCGATGTCCTCGACGTACTGCGTGCAGCTGGAATAGCCACTCCACGCCGACGTGGCGAACACCGCGGTACGGCGAATGCCCTTGTCCCGCATAGCGATAACCGTGTCTTCGACGTAGGGTGCCCAATTGCGGTTGCCGAAGTAGACCGGCAGCCGCTGCTCGGCCTCCAGCTCCGTGATCAGCGCGCGGTTGATCCCGTTGATCGGTGATACGCCACCGAAATGTAAGTAGTGCTCCGCCACAGCATCCAGCCGCTCCGGCGGCACGTTTCTGCCTCGGGTGACGTTCTCCAAGAACGGCCGCACCTGCTCGGGCCCCTCCGGGCCGCCGAAGGACAGCAGCAGGATTGCGTCAAATTCCATTTGCGCAGCGTTAGAGCAACTGCGTGTGTGCGCCGCCATCGGCGAAGATGATGTCGCCGGTGGTGGCCGGCAGCCAGTCAGAAAGCAGTGCGCACACCGTCTTGGCGACCGGCGTCGGGTCTTTCATGTTCCAGCCGACCGGAGCGCGCTGATCCCAGCCCTCTTCGAGTAGCTGTATCTGCGCGCCGGCCTCCTCGCCAAGTGCGCCTCCGACGATGGCGGCCATGGCCAGCGTCCGGATCGGCCCTGCCGCAACAAGATTCGAGCGAACACCGTATTTGCCGGCTTCGCGTGCCACGAACCGGTTCACCGACTCCAGCGCGCTCTTGGCGACCGTCATCCAGTTGTAGGCCGGCATCGCCCGGCTCGGGTCGAAGTCCATGCCGACGATGGAGCCGCCGGAGTTCATGATCGGCAGCGTCGCTTTGGCCAGGGAGGCGTAGGAGTACGCGGAGATGTGGATGCCCTTGGAGACGTCCTCGTAAGGTGCATCGAAGAACGGGTTGATGCCCATGCCGGTCTGTGGCATGAAGCCGATCGAGTGCACCACGCCGTCCAGCTTGTTGCCGTCGCCGATGACCTCGGTCACCCGGCCGGCCAGGCTGGCCAGGTGCTCTTCGTTCTGCACGTCGAGTTCGATGAGCGGCGCCTTCTCCGGCAGTCGGTCCACGATGCGCTGGATCAGCCGCAACCGGTCGAATCCGGTCAAGACCAGTTGGGCGCCCTGTTCCTGGGCCACCCGCGCGATGTGGAACGCGATCGACGAGTCGGTGATGATCCCGCTGACCAGGATCCGTTTGCCTTCGAGCAGTCCTGCCATGTCCGTCCTTGCTTTTTCGTTAGTGGCCCATGCCCATGCCGCCATCGACCGGGATGACCGCGCCGGAGATGTAACTCGCGTCCTCAGAAGCTAAGAAGCTGACCACCCCGGCGACCTCGGCGGCGGTACCGACCCGCTTCGCCGGGATGAATTCCAATGCACCCGCCTGAATCCGCTCGTCCAGCGCGCGCGTCATATCCGTGTCGATGTAGCCCGGGGCCACCACATTCGCGGTCACGTTGACCTTCGACAGTTCGCGGGCGATCGAGCGGGCCATGCCGATCACACCGGCTTTGGACGCCGCATAGTTGGCCTGGTTGCCGATGCCCCAGCTCCCGGAGACCGAACCGATGAAGATCAATCGGCCGAACTTCTTTCGCTGCATGCTGCGCGATGCCCGCTGAGCCACCCGGAACGCCCCGGTGAGATTGGCGTCGATGACCTTCTCAAAGCGCTCCTCGGTCATCCGAATGAGGAACGCGTCCGCAGACAGGCCGGCGTTGGACACCAGGACCTCGACCGGCCCCTGGTGTTCCTCGACCTCTTTGAAGGCGCGATCGACGGCATCGTTGTCGGTGACGTCACACTCGACGCCGAATAGTCCCTCGGGCGCCCCCGATCCGCGGTGCGTGACGGCAACCTTGTGGCCGTCGGCGGCCAGCCGCTGCGCGATCGCCAAACCGATCCCCCGGTTTCCGCCGGTGACCAGTACTGAGCGGGAGACGAATGCGGGTTTGCCGCCATCGGTGGCTGTGTCAGTCACCCCGACAACCTATCGTCTTGGCGCCGCAGCGCCGAAATCGGCTCGCGCTGTTCACTCGCGCGAACGTAACGTGGCTGCGACATCAGGCTGCCGATTTCGCACTGGCGTTACGCTGGCGCGGGCTGTCGGTCGGGGTTGGCACACTTTCGCCATGACTGACCCGTTTCTGGGCAGCGAGGCCATAGCATCCGGTGCAGTAACCCCCTATGAGCTGCGCAGTCGCTATGTTGCGCTGCATCGGGACGTATACCTGCCGCGCGCCGTCGAGCTGACGCCGATATTGCGCGCAAAGGCGGGCTGGCTGCGTTCGCGGCGGCGGGGCATCCTCGCTGGCTTCTCCGCCGCTGCCCTACACCGCGCCAAATGGATCGACGCGTCGCTGCCCGCGGCGATCATCGACACCAACCGCCGCCCGGCGACCGGCATACAGGTTTGGGAGGAGCGCATCGCCGACGATGAGATCGCCCTGATCGACGGCATACGCGTGACCACCCCACCCCGGACCGCGCTTGACCTCGCCAGGCGATGTCAGCTCGGCCTTGCTGTCACTGCTGTCGATGCACTCAT
This sequence comes from Mycobacterium angelicum, assembly GCF_002086155.1. Taxonomy (GTDB): domain Bacteria; phylum Actinomycetota; class Actinomycetes; order Mycobacteriales; family Mycobacteriaceae; genus Mycobacterium; species Mycobacterium angelicum. The sequence goes on from NZ_MVHE01000025.1 coordinate 9,299, forward strand.
GCAGGCGACCGACCTCAAGCTGGTCGAGGTGGAGCCATTGATGGACCGCTATTCCGGCCGGCGGGGTATGAAGGCCGCTCGAGCCGCCCTCGAATTGGTAGACGGCGGGGCGCAGTCGCCGAAGGAAACCTGGCTGCGCCTGCTATTGCGGAAAGCTGGATTTCCCCCGCCGCAGACACAGATCGCGGTACGTAACGAATGGGGTTGGGTGGAAGCGTATTTGGATATGGGCTGGGAGGACATCAAAGTCGCGGTCGAGTACGACGGCGATCATCATCGGTCCAGTCGCTATCAATACGCAAAGGACATCCGCCGTCTGGAAAAGCTCGAGGCCATGGGCTGGATCGTCGTCCGGGTCATCGCCGAAGACCACCCGATTGACATCATCCGCCGTGTCCACGACGCACGTGCGCGACGAGCGTAACGGTGCTGCGAGAAATCGGGTCGGATGTCGCAGTGGCGTTACGCTCGCCGAGCAACGCTAGGTCGGCAAGCGGCGGTTGATCAGCAGCGCCGCCAGACCCGCGAGTGCCAGGATCAGCGCACCGAGCCGCAGCCAGCCCACACTCGCGTCACCCTTGATGGTCTCGTAGCCGATCTGCTGTTGCAGTGACGCGTAGACGGCTTTCAGCTCCTGCAAGGTGGCCGCGTTGTAGGAATTCCCGCCGGAGAGCTGGGCGACCTTCTTCATCGTCTCGTCGTCGACGGGCACCGGCTGGCGCTGGTCGTTGATTTCGACGAAGCCGTAGGGGGTGCCGAACGAAATGGTCGAGATCGGCACGCCCTGATCCTTGGCGGTGCGCGCGGCGGTGTAGGCGCCCTTGGGGTTGTCCGGGTTGGTCGGCATCGTCTCCTTGCCGTCGGAGAACAACACGATGCGCGCCGGCGGCGGTGTGTCGCCGCCGCCGATGACCGCGCCGACGGTCGCGATGGCCTGCAGAGCGGTGAAAATCGCCTCGCCGGTCGCGGTGCGGTCGGCGAACTGCAGCTTGTCGAGTGCGGCCTTGGTCGCATCACGATTGGTCGTCGGCGACACCAGCACCGTCGCGGTCCCGGCGTACGCGATGAGGCCGAGGTTGATGCCCGGGGTCAGCTCGTCGGCAAAACTCTTGGCGGCCTCCTGCGCGGCGGCCATCCGATTGGGCTCGACATCGGTGGCCCGCATCGACTGCGACACGTCGATCACCAGCATCACCACTGCGCGGTTGCGCGGAATGCGGACGTCGTTCGTGGGTCCGGCCATCGCGATGGTGAACAACACCAGCGCCAGCGTCAACAGGATCGCCGGGATATGCCGCCACCGCGAGGGGCGCTTGGGCGCCACGCTCTCCAGCAATTCCATGTTGGCGAACCGCAACATGCGTCGTTGCCGGGCGAGCTGCAGCACTACGTAAAGCGCGATCAGCCCGGCGACGGCGAAAAGAAACAGAAAGAACCACGAGTGTTCGAAGCCGGACAGCGTCATCGGCCCGAGCAACGGCAACGTCATAACAGACCCGTCATCCTGTTTGTGCCTGTCCTGTTTGTGTCCGTCACCGGCGTCCCGCCATTGCCCCGCGCCGGCGGGATGAGACGAAACGCACGATGTCGCCAATCCAGTCGCGGTCGGTGCGAAGCGTCATCACCGGCGCCCCGCAACCGCGAATTGTGCGCGCCACGTCGGCACGATGCGCCGCGGCGGCCCTGGCGAAGTCGGTCTGCAACTGGGCGTCGATGGTGAATTCGCGAACCGCCCCGGACTCGGCGTCCTGCAGGACCACATCACCGATATCGGGCAATTCGACGTCACGCGGATCGAGCACCTCGATGGCCAGCACCTCGTGGCGGGCCGCAATCGCGCGCAGCGGCCGCATCCAGTTGATCGGCCCGAGGAAGTCACTGATGATCACCGCCATCCCGCGACGGCGTTCCGGCCGGCGCAGCGCGTCGATGGTGGCCGCCAAGTCGCCACGTACCCCCGTGGGCGCCTTGGGCGTGGTCGCGATGGTGCGCAACATGGTGTGCACGTGCTCCCGACCGGAACGCGCCGGGACGCGAATGGTGTTGGCGCCGTTGGAAATCAGGGCGCCAAGTCGGTTTCCGCCGCCCACATTGAGGAAGGAGATGGCCGCCGCGGCCGCCACCGCCAGGTCGCGCTTCTCGCAGACGGCGGTGCCGAAGTCCAGGCTGGCCGACATGTCGACCACCAGCCAGGTCTCCAGCTCACGGTCGGCGATCATCTGGCGGACATGCGGATGGGTGGTCCGCGCGGTAACCGCCCAGTCCATTCGGCGCACGTCGTCACCGGGCTGGTAGAGGCGCGACTCCCCCGGCTCGGAACCCGGGCCCGGAATCAGGCCGAGGTGGTCACCGTGCAGGATGCCGTCCAGCTTGCGGCTGACAGTGAGCTCCAGGGTGCGCAGCGCCGCCGCGAGCTTCGGGTCGTCGATGGTGCCGCGGAGCATCGACGGCGGATGCACGACGGCCGGGGTCTTAGAATCTGTCACCGACCGCCAGCCGCCACCGTGGCGCCCTGCATCACCGGAGCCACCGAATGTCCTTGCTGCGGAACGGCATTCACCTGCGGCATGGCGACCGTCTGCAACACCCGGTTGATGACGATCTCCGAGGAGATCTCGTCGGCCAGCGCGTCGTAGGTGAGCACCAACCGGTGTCGCAGCACGTCGGGAATGACGTCGATGACGTCCTGCGGGATGACGTAGTCACGTCCGCGGACCAGCGCGAGCGCCCGGGAAGCCGCGATGATGCCCAGCGAGGCACGCGGCGAGGCGCCGAACGCGATCCAGGCCTTGACGTCGTTCATGCCCAGCTGCTCGGGGTGGCGCGTCGCGGTGACGACGCGAACCACATAGTCCACCAGCGCGTGGTGCACGAAGCAATTGGCTGCCACACCCTGCAGCCGCAGCAGATCGCCGGTGTTGAGGATCTGCTTGGCCTGCGGCGGGGTGACACCCATCCGGTAGATGATCTCCCGCTCCTCTTCGGGCGACGGGTAGCCGACGTTGATCTTGAACAGGAAGCGGTCGCGCTGGGCTTCCGGCAGCGGGTAGACGCCCTCCTGCTCGATCGGGTTCTGCGTCGCCATCACCAGGAACGGGTTGGGCAGCGGGAAGGTCTTGCCTCCGATGGAGACGTGCCGCTCGGCCATGACTTCGAGCAGCGCGGACTGCACCTTCGCCGGCGCACGGTTGATCTCGTCGGCGAGCAGGAAGTTGACCACCACCGGGCCCAGCTCGGTGTCGAACTCCTCCTTACCCTGCCGATAGATGCGAGTTCCGACGATGTCGGTGGGCACCAGGTCGGGCGTGAACTGGATACGGGCAAACGTCCCGCCGACCACGCGCGCGAAGGTCTCGACCGCCAGCGTCTTGGCGACGCCGGGAACACCTTCCAGCAGCACGTGCCCCTTGGCGAGCAGGCCGACCAGCATCCGCTCCACCAGCTGGTCCTGGCCCACGATGATCCGCTTTACCTCGAAGATCGCCCGTTCCAGGGTGTGTACCTCGGCGGCCAGCCCGTCGGCACCGCCCGACGGTGCCTCATGAGCCGGCGGGCCCGACTGCCCACCCGGACCCGGGTAACCGCCACCTGCTGATGTCATCAATAACCCTCCACAGCTCATTTGGACACGACTGCCAACACGACAAATGTCACCGGGCAGCGACGTGCCCGGGTTCAACTATTCCAGGCCTGCGGGAATCCGTCGACGCCGCCATCCCCGCCTGGCAAATCAGACTCAGGGTCAGTAGTCGATGATCCGAGTCACGAACGGCGTCATACCGGACTTGCGTACCGGGCTGATGGTGACCTTTCCGGCGCTGCCCGACGCCTCCAGCATCTGGCCGTTGCCGAGGTACATGGTGACGTGCTGGCTGCCGTTGGGACCGTAGAAGATGAGGTCGCCGCGCCTGGCCTGCGCAGGCGGTATGTGCTTGCCGGCGTTGTACTGGTCGCCGGAAAACCGCGGGATCAGCACGCCTACCCCGGCAAATGCGTAGCGCATCAGGCCCGAGCAGTCGAAGCCGACGGTGCCCGCACCGGAGTCGACGCCCTTACTGGGACCGTCCAGCGTGCCGCCGCCCCAGGAATACGGCACCCCCATCTGCGAGCCGGCCCGCCGGATCACGTACTCGATTGCCTGCCGGCCGTTGGCCCGCGGAATCCGGCTCGGGCTGGTGTTGCCGCCGCCGGGAGCCGCGGCGGGAGCGCTCGGGCCGCCGAGCCCCAGCCCGCTGAGAAACTGCCGGCCCAGATCGATCGTGGTTTGGGTGGCCTGCGCGGTGGCCTGCAGCGAGGCGTTGGCGACGGCCAGCGGATCTCCCGGGGCGCCTGCGCTTACGGCGGCGGGCAGGGTGGGGTCCCATTCGCCGGGATCAGCGTCGGCCGGAGCGGCCACAGCGATCACGAGCCCGGCTACCAACCCCAGAATCAAGGGAGTGATCCAGGCTAGGTTGATCAGACGAAATCGCTTGTGGCGCATAAGACCTCGTTAGTACTCGATATAGCGGACCACGAAGGGCGTCATGCCGCTGGTGCGCACCGGCGCGGTACGCACTTTCAAACCGATGTCGGGAGCCTCGAGCATCTGGCCGTCGCCGAGGTAGATCGTCACGTGCTGGCTACCGCCGGGGCCGTAGAAGATGACGTCGCCGCGGCGCATCTGCGACGTTGGGATCTTGCGGCCCAGGTTGTACTGCGAACCCGAGTAGTGCGGCAGCTTGATGCCCACTCCGGCGAACGAGTACAGAACAAGCCCCGAGCAGTCGAAGCCGGTGATATTGGCCCCGGAGTCGATTCCATGGCTGGGGCCGGCCGCGTTGCCACCGCCCCAGGAATAAGGAACACCGATCTGGGACATGCCGCGCCGGATCACATACTCGGAAGCCTGCCGCCCGTAAACGCGTGGAATCCGGCTTGGGGTGGCCGCGGTGGGGGCCGCATTCGTGATGCCGGTGTCGGTGGGCTTGAGGATGCCCAACTGCTGCAGGAAATTGCGCCCCATTTGGGCTGTGACCTGCGCCGAGGTCGCCGAATAGCCGAGCACCTGGTTGACCACCGCGATCGGGTCGCCCGGGATGTTGGCGCTGGGGATCTGGGGCAGCGTAGGGTCCCAGCCGTCCCAGTGCCGGCCGCCGCCCGGGCCCGATCCCGTGTCCCACATGTTTGGCGGCATGCCCTGTCCGCCGGAGGAGGTCCAGGCGACGAGTTTGGCCGCTTGGAGTTTGGCTTCGGCCTCGTCGCGCTCGGCAGCCAGTCGGTTGACCTCGTCGCGCTGCTGGTCGAACGTGCGCTGCGTGTCGGTCAGGGCCGCGACGGCGGCGTCTTGGCTGGACTTCGCATCGGCGGCGGCCTTGTCGGCCTTCTCCTTGGCCAGCCGCGCCGCCGATTCCTTATTCACCTGCTCGGTCCGGGCCCGCTGCAAATTGGCCATCACCGTCTGCGCGCTGGCGGTCAACGTCCGAGTCGCGGTCGCGGCGGCGATCATGTCGTCGGGACTCTTGGCGGTGAGATAGCTGTCCGACGGACCGTTCATATAGGTGGCGGCCGCAAACGTGTTGAACCGGCGCTGCGCCGCGGCGATCGCGTCATTGGCGTCCTTGACCGAGTGCTGGCTCACCTCGAGCGCGTGCTGGGCCTCGGCCGCGTTCTCCCGCGCGGTCTCGACGGCGACCATGGCCTTGTTGACGCTCTCCTGCTCCGTCTGCACCGCAGCGCTGAGGTCTTCCAAGCGCTGATTGGCCTTGGCGACATTGGCTATCAGGACGGCCATGGCGTCGGCATTGGGGTCCGCGTGCACCAAACCCGGCGTGCCCATCAACAGGGCGATGCTCACCACCGAAGGAATGGCCGGGCGCACGAACCTGGCGGCCGTTCGCGAAGCGGAGCTGCTGCGGGTCCGTCTCATTCGCTCAGGTCTCCTATGGGCTCAAAAATGGACGGACAGCGCCAGTTTTCACCGAAAAGCGCCAAAGGCATCACAAGCATCATTTGCACCGTACGTCACAACTGACGCTAAAGAAACGTATGTCACCGCTAAAGAAACGTATGTCACAAAGTGCACCCGGGACGTGCGATGAATGTGACCGAACGGTTATCTAGGGAGTTTGCCGAAATAGGCGGCAAGCTTGTGCGGCGGCACCAACCTTAGCGGATTTACCTGCTTAGATGCCCGAGCTTGGCTCTTCTGCCGCGACTGTGGCAGTTCCAGTGGATGTTGCTGGTTGCCTACTGCGCAGCTGCCGGAAGCGGGTGCCGACGGCCGCTGCCAACACACCAATCAGTACGAAAATGGTGAACGCAGTCCAGGGAAACTCCGGGGTAGTCAACTCATTCAAAAAGTTCTGCGCAGAGTGCACCGCGTTGCCCGTCTTGGAATGGTCCTCGCCCGCTTCCAGCGTGACCCGCGGGTAGTGCGTGCTGTAGCTGCCGACGTAGCTGGGGCTCAATGCCAGGACGGTGGCGTCGGGATAGTCGGCGCCGACGACGGTGGCGATATCGCGCAGGGGTGTGTCGTTGGGCGGGTTGTGGTCGAGCAGGACGATCTTGAGGTCGATGCCGTGGTCGTGCGCCTCGTGGACCACGCCGAGCAATCCCGGCACATCTGCCGGTGGTGCGCTTACGCCGACCGCGGCGACTTGCGACTTGACCGCGTTCATGTCGACGTCTTGCGGAATGTATGCCGGCAGAAACGGAATGATCTGGGGTTCATGGCCGGTCATCGCGTCGCTCCTCCAACTGAATTAAGAAGCACCGTACCTGTCGCCCGCGGCGCCGCTTCCGCGACACATACGCCAGGCACACGACTCGCCGACGCGGGGGTGCGTAGCTTATGTCTCGGCGCGGCGGCGTGAGATCTGGATTTCGAGGGTTTGCAAGATGCGCTCCTTGGAGAAGACTGACAATCTGCGCGTGCCACACAATGCAGGACAAGCGTACTGTTAAAGTGGCTCGCGTATTTGAAGGCAATCGAAGCGCCCGTCGGCACGGCCCGTCGACGGAAGAACTTAATCCTGGGAGTTGATGTGACTAGCAAAGATTCGGAGAATTCGTTCGGAGCCCGTGACACCCTGAAGGTCGGTGACAAAAGCTACGAGATCTATCGTCTCGACGCCGTCCCCAATACCGAGAAACTCCCCTACAGCCTCAAGGTCCTCGCCGAAAACCTGCTGCGCAACGAGGACGGCAGCAACATCACCAAAGACCACATCGAGGCGATCGCGAACTGGGACCCCAACGCGGACCCCAGCATTGAGATTCAGTACACGCCCGCCCGTGTCGTGATGCAGGACTTCACCGGCGTGCCCTGCATCGTCGACCTGGCCACCATGCGTGAGGCCATCGGCGATCTGGGCGGCAAGGCCGAGAAGGTCAACCCGCTGGCGCCGGCCGACTTGGTGATCGACCACTCGGTGATCGCCGACCTGTTCGGCCGGGCCGACGCCTTCGAGCGCAACGTCGAGATCGAGTACGAGCGCAACGGTGAGCGCTATCAGTTCCTGCGCTGGGGGCAGGGCGCTTTCCGCGACTTCAAGGTGGTGCCGCCGGGCACCGGCATCGTGCACCAGGTCAACATCGAATACTTGGCCAGCGTCGTCATGGACCGTGATGGCGTGGCATACCCCGACACGGTCGTGGGCACTGACAGCCACACCACGATGGTCAACGGCCTGGGCGTGCTGGGCTGGGGCGTGGGCGGCATCGAGGCCGAGGCCGCGATGCTCGGCCAGCCGGTGTCGATGCTGATCCCGCGGGTGGTCGGCTTCAAGCTCACCGGCGAGATCCAGCCGGGCGTCACCGCTACCGACGTGGTGCTGACCGTCACCGAGATGCTGCGCAAGCACGGGGTGGTCGGCAAGTTCGTCGAGTTCTACGGTCAGGGCGTGGCCGAGGTGCCACTGGCCAACCGCGCCACCCTGGGCAACATGAGCCCCGAATTCGGTTCCACCGCAGCGATTTTCCCGATCGACGAAGAGACCATCTCGTATCTGAAGTTCACCGGACGCAGCGAGGAACAGCTGGCGCTGGTCGAGACCTACGCCAAGGAGCAAGGTCTCTGGCACAACCCGGAGCACGAGCCGGCCTTCTCCGAATACCTGGAGCTCGACTTGTCCGACGTGGTCCCGTCGATCGCCGGGCCGAAACGTCCCCAGGACCGCATCTCGTTGGCAGACGCCAAAGCTACGTTCCGCGAACAGATTTGCGATTACGTCGGGGACGACCCGGACAAGAAGGAGTACTCGAAGCTCGACGAGACGGTCGACGAGTCCTTCCCGGCCAGCGACCCGGGGCAGCCGTCGAACGGCCATGCCGACGATCACGCCGACAAGGTGCAATCGGCGGCTGCGCACGCCAAAGGCCGGGTGAGCAACCCGATTACGGTGAAGTCCGAGGAATACGGCGAATTCGAGCTCGACCACGGCGCGGTGGTGATCGCCGCGGTCACGTCGTGCACCAACACCTCCAACCCCGAGGTGATGCTGGGCGCGGCGCTGCTGGCCCGCAATGCGGTCGAGAAGGGCCTGGCGTCCAAGCCGTGGGTGAAGACCACCATGGCCCCCGGCTCACAGGTGGTCAACGACTACTACGACAAAGCCGGCCTGTGGCCGTATCTGGAGAAGCTCGGCTTTTACCTCGTCGGCTACGGCTGCACAACCTGTATTGGCAACTCGGGCCCGCTGCCTGAAGAGATCTCAAAAGCGGTGAACGACAACGACCTTTCGGTCGCGGCCGTACTCTCCGGCAACCGCAACTTCGAGGGCCGGATCAACCCCGACGTGAAGATGAACTACCTGGCGTCGCCACCGCTGGTCGTGGCCTACGCACTGGCCGGAACCATGGACTTCGACTTCGACTCGCAGCCGCTGGGCAAAGACAAAGAAGGCAACGATGTCTACTTGAAGGACATCTGGCCGTCGCAGAAGGACGTGTCCGACACCATCGCCTCGGCGATCAACCAGGAGATGTTCACCAAGAACTACGCCGACGTGTTCAAGGGCGACGAGCGGTGGCAGAACCTGCCGACGCCGAGCGGCAACACCTTTGAGTGGGACTCAGAATCGACCTACGTGCGCAAGCCTCCGTACTTCGAGGGGATGTCCGCTGACCCCGAGCCGGTCAAAGACATCAAGGGCGCCCGGGTACTGGCGCTGCTCGGAGATTCGGTAACCACCGACCACATCTCCCCCGCCGGTGCCATCAAGCCGGAGACCCCGGCAGCGAAGTACCTCGACGAGCACGGAGTGCAACGGAAGGACTACAACTCCTTCGGTTCCCGGCGCGGCAACCACGAAGTGATGATTCGCGGCACGTTCGCCAACATCCGGCTGCGCAACCAACTGCTCGACGACGTATCCGGCGGCTACACCCGCGACTTCACCAAAGATGATGCCCCGCAGGCGTTCATCTACGACGCGGCGCAAAACTATGCCGAACAGGGCATTCCGCTGGTGGTGCTGGGCGGCAAGGAGTACGGGTCCGGTTCGTCGCGTGACTGGGCGGCCAAAGGCACGCTGCTGCTGGGCGTCCGAGCGGTGATCACCGAGTCGTTCGAGCGCATCCACCGGTCCAACCTGATCGGCATGGGCGTAATCCCCCTGCAGTTCCCCGAGGGCAAATCCGCCAAGGAGCTGGGTCTGGACGGCACCGAGGTGTTCGACATCACCGGTATCGAAGAGATCAACAACGGCAAGACGCCCAAGACGGTGAAGGTCAAGGCCAGCAAGGACTCCGGCGATCCGATCGAGTTCGACGCGGTGGTGCGCATCGACACCCCGGGCGAAGCGGACTACTACCGCAACGGCGGCATTTTGCAGTACGTGCTGCGCAACATGCTGAAGTCCTAACCAGGCGACCCACGCCCTGGCATGCCTAAAGTCAGCGAGGATCATCTGGCGGCTCGCCGCCGCCAGATCCTCGACGGCGCTCGCCGATGCTTTGCCGAACACGGCTACGACAGAGCCACGGTCCGGCGTCTCGAGCAGGCGATCGGGATGTCGCGCGGCGCGATCTTCCATCATTTCCGGGACAAGGACGCGCTGTTCTTCGCGCTGGCCCATGAGGATGCCGAGCGGATGGCCGACGTTGCCTCCCGCGAGGGACTCATCCAGGTGATGCGCGACATGCTGGCCGCTCCAGAACAGTTCGACTGGCTGGCCACCCGGTTGGAGATCGCCCGCAAGCTGCGCAACGATCCCGAGTTCAGCCGCGGCTGGGCAGAGCGTTCGGCGGACCTGGCCGCGGCGACGCACGATCGGCTGCGCCGGCAGAAGGAGGCACACCGGGTGCGCGAGGACGTTCCCGGTGACGTGCTGCAGTCCTACCTGGAACTGGTGCTGGACGGTTTGGTAGCCCGGCTGGCGTCCGGTGAAGACCCGCGGCGACTCTCCGCGGTCCTCGATCTGGTGGAGAACTCGGTGCGGCGCAACTAGATTCGGCTAGCGCGGCCTGGCTCGGTGGTTGGGGCCGCCGCGGCTACGCATCGTGGTACCCGACTCGCGCAGCATGCTGTGCACCGATCCGTAGGACCGGCCGGTGGTGGCAGCAAGGTTGCGGATGCTGGCGCCGCCCTCGTAGGCGTTGCGCAACTCGCGCATCAGCTGATCGCGCGTCTTCTTCGACTTACGCATGGCACTTAGGGTAAGAACCTGCTGCCCCGGACGGGCCGCTTTTGCGCGAATACCCGGTACGTCAGGCCAGCTCGATGAGATCCCGGTACTCGTCGGACCAATAGTCTTCGGTGCCGTCGGGCAACAGCACCACGCGTTGCGGGTCGAGCGCCTCCGCCGCCCCGGGGTCGTGCGTCACCAACACCACCGCGCCCTGATAGCTGCGCAATGCGTCGAGCACCTGCTCACGCGAGGCCGGATCGAGGTTGTTGGTCGGTTCGTCGAGCAGCAACACGTTGGCGGTGGACGCCACCAACCCGGCCAGCGCGAGGCGGGTCTTCTCGCCGCCGGACAGGGTGCCCGCGGGCTGGTCGAGCTGCGGGCCGCTGAACATGAACGCACCCAGCAGGCCCCGCAGGTCCTGTTCACCGGATTCGGGTGCGGCGTGCCGAATGTTCTGCCACACGGTGTCGTCGTTGTCGAGCGTGTCGTGCTCCTGCGCAAAATATCCAATGCGCAAACCATGCCCGGGTTCCAGGCCACCGGTGTCAGGCTGCTCGACGCCGGCCAGCAATCGCAGCAGCGTGGTCTTGCCGGCTCCGTTGAGCCCAAGCACCACCACGCGGGAGCCGCGGTCGATGGCCAGATCGACACCGGTGAACACTTCGAGCGATCCGAACGTCTTACTCAGCCCCTTGGCCACCAGCGGGACACGGCCGCACGGGGCCGGGGTGGGGAACTTGATCCGGGCCACCTTGTCGGCGACGCGCTCCTCGTCCAAAGCGGCCATCATGCGGTCCGCACGGCGCAACATGTTCTGTGCCGCAACGGCTTTGGTGGCTTTGGCGCCCAGCTTGGCGGCCTGGGTCCGCAGTGCGGCGGCTTTGCGTTCGGCGTTGGCGCGTTCCCGGCGGCGACGCTGTTCGTCGGTGGCCCGCGCGTCGAGGTACTTCTGCCAGCCCATGTTGTAGACGTCCATCTCGCCGCGGACCGCGTCCAAGAACCAGACGCGGTTGACGACATCGCCGATCAGGTCGACGTTGTGGCTGATCATCACCAGTCCGCCGGTGTGGGTGCGCAGGAAATCGCGCAGCCAGCCAACCGAATCCGCGTCGAGGTGGTTGGTCGGCTCGTCGAGCAGCAACGTCGTGGAAGACCCTGCGCCGGTGTCGGAGGCGGCGAACAGGATGCGCGCCAGCTCGACCCGTCGGCGCTGGCCGCCGGACAGGGTGCGCAGTTGCTGTGTCAGCACCCGTTCAGGCAGCCCCAGGCTCGCGCAGATGCGGCCCGCTTCGCTCTCGGCGCCGTAGCCGCCCAGCGCGACGAAGCGCTCTTCGAGTTGACCGTAGCGGCGGATGGCGCGGGCGCGGGCGTCGTCGTCGGCAACCTCGGCCATCAACGCCTGCTGCTTCTCCAAGTCGGTCAGCAGCACGTCGAGTCCGCGCGCCGACAGCACCCGGTCGCGAGCCAGCACCTCGAGATCGCCCTCTTTGGGATCCTGTGGCAGATAACCGATTTCACCGCTACGAGCGACCGACCCGGCGTACGGCTGGCCCTCTCCGGCCAGGATGCGCAGGGTCGTGGTCTTGCCCGCACCGTTGCGCCCGACCAGCCCAATCCGGTCGCCGGGCTGGATACGCAGGTCGGGGCCATCGGGCGAGAGCAGGATGCGCGCGCCAGCGCGGACCTCGAGGTCCGTGGCCGTGATCACAATCGCTCCCTATTTGTCGTCAGTGAATACCGGCGGACGCCTCTCTGCGCGCGCGGCAACCGCTTCTTCGAAGTTGGCGGTCAGCAGCCGGACGAAAAGCTGACCCAGGCCCTCGGCCTGCATATGCCCTTCCAAGCTGGCGGCGTCCAGTCCACTCCACAGCGTACGTTTGGTCAACTCAATTCCCGGGCGGGAGAACGCCGCCATCCGGGCCGCGATCGCGTAGCAGGTGTCCAGCAGCTGGCCCTCGGGCACCTGACACGACACCAGCCCGATCCGTTCGGCCTCCTCGGCGCTGACATCGCGCCCGGTCAGCATGATCTCGAACGCCCGCGACGATCCGATGGCCCTGGGCAGCAGGTAGCTCAGCCCCAGCTCGCTGGCGGTCAGCCCGTTGTTGATGCCGGCGGCGCGGAAATAGGCGGTGGTCGAGGCCACCCGGATGTCGGCGGCCAGCGCCAGGCACAGCCCGCCGCCGATGGCGGGGCCGTTGACGGCGGCAATCACGGGCTGGTGCAGCCGCCGCAGCGCGAGGATGACGTCGTCGAGCAACTCCATCGACCGCAGCGCGTACGTGGGCCGGGTCAAATCCTCGACGTGCGGCACGGCTCCGGCGGATTTGTGGTCCGCGCCCGAAGAAAACCCGCGACCGGCCCCGGTCAGCACCACCACCCGCACGGCGTTGTCGTAACTGACTCGCTCCAGGGCCTCCTTCAGCGGCACCATGACGTCGAAGGCCATGGAGTTCATCCGCTCAGGCCGATTGAGGGTGATCAGCGCAATCTCGGGCCGGGGGTTCTCAACAAGGACCAGACTCACGCTGGAAACGGTAGCCCAAGCGCCAGCGATCGCCCCTATTCGGCGGGTGCGCCCGCGTCTTCTGGGACCTCGTAGTCCTTGAGCTGCTGGATGAGGTCCTCCAGCGCCGCGGGAGGAAGCGCGCCGGCCTGATTGAACAGCAGCTGGCCCTTCTTGAAGGCCATCAGCGTCGGGATGGACCGGATCTGCGCGGCCGCTGCCAGCTCCTGCTCGGCTTCGGTGTCAACCTTGGCGAACACCACGTCGGGATGCTTCTCCGAGGACGCCTTGAATGTCGGCGCGAAGGCACGACACGGGCCACACCAGGAGGCCCAGAAATCGACGAGCACCATGTCGTTGCCATTGACGGTTTCATTGAACTGCGCGGCAGTGAGGTCTTGGGTAGTCACGCCAGCCCTAACGACAGACGGCGCTGTTCTTGTTCCCCACCGGTCATAACAGGCCCCGCTGAGCCGCGGCCGGGTCAACTCCGAACTCGTATGCGCGCAGCTGCCGCACCAGATCCCCCATGACCGACGGGTTCGCGATGCCGGCTTGTTTGAACACCAGTTTGCCCCGCTTGAAGGCCATCAGCGTGGGCAGCAACTTGACCCCGGCGAGCTCCACCAGGTCCGTCTCGGTTTCGTAGTTCACCTTGCCGTGGACGACGTCGAAGTGTTTGTCGGACGAGCCCTCGTAGGTGGGCGTGAACACGTCGCAGGGGCCACACAGCGGCGCCCAGAAGTAGACCAGCACATTCTCATTGGCATCGATGGTGTGCCGGAAAACCGCTGCCGTGAGGTCTCGGGTACCCACGACCAGGAGCCTACGACGTCAGCGGGAGGGGCAGGAGGGGGATGCCGCAGCCCGCCAGGACCGGTTGGTCAGCAGCCGCATGCCGTTGAGCGCGACCAAGACGGTGGATCCTTCGTGACCGGCCACCCCCAGCGGTAGCGGCAGCTGCCCGAACAGATCCCACAACACCAGCACGCTGATAAAGGTGGCCGCGATGGCGAGGTTGGCCGTCACCACCCGCCGTGCGTGCCGGGCCAGCCCGATGATCGTCGGGATGGTGTGCAGCTCGTCGCGCACGGTGACGCCGTCTGCGGTCTGCAGGGTGAGGTCGGCTCCGGCCCCCATGGCGATGGAGGTGCGGGCCGCGGCCATCGCAGGGGCGTCGTTGACGCCGTCGCCGACGACGAGCACCCGGTGTCCGCCGGCCTCGAGGGCCCGGACCGCCTCCACCTTCTGCTCGGGCAGCAGTGCCGCACGGACGTCGGTGATTCCGGCGTGCAGCGCGACGCGCCGGGCGGCGCGCCCGTTGTCACCGGTCAGCAGCACCGGCGGAGCCGAGGTCAACGCGGTCAACGAAGCCACCGACCGCGCGGCGTCCGGGCGAACCTGATCGGTGAGTCCGAGCACGCCCACCGCTATCCCGTCGACCAGGACGATGGCGGCGGTGGCCCCGGCCTCCTCGATCTGCGCCAGTTCGGGCGGCGGGCTACCCCGGTAGCTGTGCGGGCTGCACACCTCGACGAACTCACACCCCACGGTGGCGCGCACGCCGCGGCCCGGCAGCGCCCGGAAATCCTCGGCGGGCAAGATGGCGATGCCTCGGCAGCGAGCTTCCTCCACGATGGCCCGCCCCAGCGGGTGCTCGCTGGATTGTTCTGCGGCAGCGGCCAATTGGAGGAGACGGTGGCTGTCGACCGTGTCGGGGTCAAGTGGCTGCAGAGTCGTCAGCCGCGGGACGCCGCAAGTCAGGGTGCCCGTTTTGTCCAGCGCCACGATGCTGGTGTCGGCGAGGTGTTCGACGACGACGGCGGATTTGACGAGGACTCCGTGCCGGCCCGCGTTGGCGATCGCCGAAAGCAGCGGCGGCATGGTGGCCAGTACCACCGCACAGGGTGAAGCCACGATCATGAAAGTCATGGCGCGCAGCAGGACCTGCTGCGGATGGCCACCCATCATCAGCGGGATGACGATGAGGGCGAGCGTTACCGTCACCATGCCCAATGAGTAACGCTGCTCGATCTTCTCGATGAACAGCTGAGTTTTGGCTTTGGTGGCCGAGGCTTCGGCGACCAGCTCGACCATTCGTGCCACCACGGTCTGAGACGGGTCGCGCGCGACGACCAGCTGCAGCACACCCGATCCGTTCAGGGTGCCGGCGAATACCTCGTCGCCGGTTTCCTTGGCCACCGGCATCGATTCGCCGGTGATCGAGCGCTGGTCCACCTCCGAGTCCCCGGACAGCACCAGCCCGTCGGCCGGTATCCGCTCCCCCGGCCGCACCACCACGTGGTCGCCGATCGTCAGCTCGCCGGCCCCGATGACCCGCTCCGTACCGTCGTATTCGATCAGCACGGCCTGATCCGGCGCGAGATCCAGCAGCCCCTTGACCGAGTCGGCGGTGTGTTTGGTGGCCACGTCGTCGAGTGCACCGGACGTCGCGAAGATGACGATAAGCAGTGCGCCGTCGAAGATCTGCCCGATCGCGACCGCACCGATGGCGGCGACGATCATCAACAGGTCGACGTCGAGGGCCTTATTGCGCAACGCCTGTGCACCTGCCCATGCCGAACCCCAACCGCCGGCCAGATAACAGCTGAGATACAGCGTCCACCAGACGGTTTGGGGCGCACCGTTGCACTGCGCTGCCAGCCCGGCCAGAAACAGCGCCAGCGCGGCCGCCGCCCAGCGCACCGACATCACCGACCACAGCGCCGCCCGCCAACTCAAAGGCCGGGCAATTGCACTGGGAACGCGGTCGAAAGAAGCCTCTTGGGCGGTCACTTCGAGAGCGGTCAAAGTCATTCCGGCGGCCTCACAGGGGGGTGGGACTTCCTCAGGATGAACCGAGTCTAGGGACGCAGCGATCGCCGGAAATCTCGATTGCATTGCGGTATGCGATTGAATTGGTCACTGGCACAAGGCAAGCGGGCAACGCCCGGTTTGAGGTCTCTTCAGCCGCCCGCCCGGGCAGCGCGCAGCGGATTGAATTTGCGCGTGCGCAACGAAAATTCATTTTGGGCGGGTTCGAAAAATCGAAAACCACGGCGAACGAAAAGGGATAAGATTTTTCGGTCGCTGGCGCTTCACTGGGGAGGTTCGGGATGTCGTTCTTGCTCGCTAACACGGAATCTGTGTCGCAGGCGGCCGGAAATCTGGCCCGCATCGGTTCGGCGCTCAGCGCCGCCAACTCGGCAGCGGCGGCCCAGACCACCGGCGTGGCAGCCGCGGCCGCCGATGAGGTGTCGGCCGCCGTCGCGGCATTGTTCGGTGCACACGGCCAGAACTTCCAGGCGGTCAGCGCGGACGTCGCGGCCTTCCACGACCAATTCGTACGCAACGTGTTCGGCGGCGCTCAGGCCTACGCGACCGCCGAGGCCACCAACTTCGGCATCTTCCAGCCGATTGCCGATCTGATCAACGCGCCCGCTCTGGCGGCGTTCAACCGGCCGTTCATCGGTAACGGCGCGGACGGCACCGCGGCGAACCCGAACGGGCAGGCCGGCGGAATCCTGTTCGGCAACGGCGGTAACGGCTTCTCGCCGGGCGTCGCCGGGAAAGCCGGCGGTAGCGGCGGCGGCGCGGGGTTGTTCGGCAACGGCGGCGCCGGCGGTGTCGGCGGAGCGGGCGCGAACGGCGGCAACGGCGGCTGGGGCGGGTTCCTGTACGGCAACGGCGGTGCCGGCGGCACCAGTGGTGGCGGCGGCGGCGCCGGCGGTATCGGCGGCTCCGCACTCCTGGTCGGGTCCGGCGGCTTCGGCGGTATCAGCCCCAACGGCATGGGAGCCGGCGGCGCCGGCGGCAACGGCGGGGTGCTGTACGGCAACGCCGGCGATGGCGGCAGCAGCTTCCTCGGCGGCGGCGGTGACGGCGGAAAGGCCTATCTGCTGGGCGGCGGCGGTAACGGCGGCGACGCCCTCTCCGACGGCAGGGCCGGGGCCGGCGGCAACGCGGGTCTGCTGTTCGGCAGCGCCGGCTTCGGCGGCACCGGCTTCTCCAACGCCGACGGCGGCGCCGGCGGCCAGGGCGGTCTGTTCAGCAGCGGCGGGGCGGGTGGCAACGGCGGGCCGTTGGCCGGCAACGGCGGAAACGGCGGCAACGCGATATTGATCGGCAACGGCGGCGCCGGCGGCCACGCCGGAGCCGGCGGTACCCCCGGAACCGGCGGCACGGGCGGGCTACTCTTCGGCCAGCGCGGCGCCAACGGCTAGTAATACCAGGTCAACGCGCCGTAACAATGGTTACGGTTGCGTACGTTTTCTCCACTCGTAGAAACTAGGCCCGGTTACGGGCCGATCCACGTGAGTGAAGGGAACCGCATTGGGGCACTACATCGCCAACGTCCGCGATCTTGAGTTCAACCTGTTTGAGGTGCTTGAGATAGGCGCCGTTCTCGGCGAGGGCCGCTACAGCGATCTTGATGTCGACACGGCCCACACGATATTGTCCGAGGCCGCTCGCCTGGCCGAAGGTCCGATCGCCGAGTCCTTCGCCTTCGCCGATCGCAACCCACCGGTGTTCGATCCGGCAACGCACTCCATC
This sequence comes from Mycobacterium angelicum, assembly GCF_002086155.1. Taxonomy (GTDB): domain Bacteria; phylum Actinomycetota; class Actinomycetes; order Mycobacteriales; family Mycobacteriaceae; genus Mycobacterium; species Mycobacterium angelicum. Next base: position 26,966 of record NZ_MVHE01000025.1, read on the forward strand.
AGCGTGCCGGACGAGTTGATCAAGACGGTGCAGGCGATCAAGGATGCCGAGTGGTGGCGCCTGGGCCTGGCCGAGGAGATCGGCGGCATGCCCGCGCCGCCGCCCCTCACCTGGGCCGTCAACGAAATGATCTTCTGCGCCAATCCGTCGGCGTCCTTCTACCTGCTCGGCCCCGTGATGGCCAATGCGCTTTACATCGAGGGCAACGAGCAGCAGCGCAAGTGGGCGGCGATGGGCGTCGAGCGTGACTGGCAGTCCACCATGGTGCTCACCGAACCCGACGCGGGCTCCGATGTAGGTGCCGCGCGCGCCAAGGCTTTCGAACAACCCGATGGCACCTGGCACATCGAGGGTGTGAAGCGGTTCATCTCCGGCGGCGACGTCGGGGACACCACCGAGAACATCTTCCATCTCGTCCTGGCCCGGCCCGAAGGATCCGGCCCGGGTACCAAGGGATTGAGCCTGTTCTACGTTCCCAATTACCTTTTCGATCCCGACACCTTGGAACTGGGTCCGCGCAACGGCGTGTACGTGACCGGGCTGGAACACAAGATGGGGCTGAAGTCCTCCCCCACCTGCGAGCTGACCTTCGGCGCCACCGATGTGCCGGCCGTCGGCTACCTGGTCGGCGACGTGCACAACGGGATCGCGCAGATGTTCACCATCATCGAGCACGCTCGCATGACGATCGGCGTCAAGTCGTCGGGCACGCTGTCGACGGGATACCTGAACGCGCTGGCTTACGCCAAGGAGCGCATCCAGGGTGCCGACCTGACCCAGATGACCGACAAGACCGCGCCGCGGGTCACCATCATGGCCCACCCCGACGTGCGGCGCAGCCTGATGACCCAGAAGGCCTACGCCGAGGGGCTGCGGGCGCTGTATCTGTATGCCGCCGCGCACCAGGATGCCGAAGTGGCGCAACGTGTTTCGGGCGCGGACCCCGATCTGGCGCACCGCGTCGACGATCTACTGCTGCCAGTGGTCAAAGGCGTGGGCTCAGAACGTGCCTACGAAATCCTGACCGAGTCGCTGCAGACGCTGGGCGGCTCCGGCTTCCTGGTCGACTATCCCATCGAGCAGTACATCCGCGACGCCAAGATCGATTCGCTCTACGAGGGCACCACGGCCATCCAGGCGCTGGATTTCTTCTTCCGCAAGATAATCCGCGACCACGGCCAGGCCCTTCAGCACGTGACGGCCCAAATCAGCCGCACCATCGAGAACATCGATGAGTCACTGAAGCCGGAAGCCGAGCTGCTGCAGACCGCACTCGACGATTGCACGGCGATGACCGGTGCGCTGACCGGGTATCTGATGTCGGCCGCGCAGAATCCCACCGACATCTACAAGGTGGGGCTCGGGTCGGTGCGGTATCTGCTGGCGATCGGCGACCTGCTCATCGGCTGGCGACTGCTGGCGCAAGCGAATGTCGCTCGTGCCGCCTTGTCCGACGGGCCGTCCGCCAGCGATGAAGCGTTCTATCAAGGCAAGATCGCAGTCGCGGCGTTCTTCGCGAGGAACATGCTGCCGAAGCTGGGTGGGGTACGCGCCGTCATCGAGTCCATCGACGACGACATCATGCGTGTCTCCGAAGACGCCTTCTGAGGTTTGTCGGCGGGACCCTCAGGCGCCAATCTGGTCTGCGCCGTTAGTGGCGCGGCAGTTTGCGGTGTAGTGGGTTAGTGGTCACCTTCGCCCCTGTGGATTGAGCGGGTGGCAAGCGGTTGACGACGTCGGGTACATCGGCGGTGGCGCGGGTGCGGTCGTGGAGTCGCATCGCGGTAGAGCGGCCGATGCCGATCATGGGCGCGGTGGGAATTCTTGTGGCCACGCCGGCGCAGTGCGGGCAAACGGCGCTGTCGGGTACTGCCGCCATCCGATGCTGCTCAGCAAATCTCGGGCAGCCCTGCGTGCAACGGAACACATAGCTCGGCATGCTGGCGACTATAAAGCCTTGGCGCCGGACGTGTGCTGCCAGAAGATCATCAGGACCATCACAGTCAGCCACCAACCTCGAATGAAACGGTCGTGCGCAAGCCTGATTCCAATCGATTCGTCGCGAGCTGACCAGAGAGTGCAAAGTGCCCGAACTGCTTTTCCCGCTGGATTCAAGTAAGAAGTTCAACGAGCAACAGATTATAGGCCACAATCGTTGGCATCCAGATATTCCGGCGGCCGTCACGGTGAAGCGCGATTCCACATTCCGTGCGCATTGTCGCGAGTGGTTCGACGGGGCCATCCACAACGACGATTCGGCCGAAGACATCCTCAATGCTCCGCTAAAAGGCGTGCATTGCCTGTCCGGCCCATTCGCGATCGAGGGTGCCGAGCCGGGCGACCTGCTTATCGTGGACATCCTTGATGTCGGTCCTATCCCCCAAGAAGATTCCGGTCCGCTGGCCGGACAGGGCTGGGGATACACCGGAATTTTCGCCAAACTCAATGGCGGTGGATTCCTCACTGATCAATTTCCCGATGCCTACAAGGCGATCTGGGATTTCTCCGGGCAAAGTGCGACTTCGCGGCATGTTCCCGGGGTCAAGTACACCGGCATCGTGCATCCCGGCCTGATGGGAACAGCCCCATCCGCGCAGTTGCTGGCGAAGTGGAACAAACGCGAGGGTGCACTCATCGAGACCGACCCGCACCGAGTGCCGCCTCTGGCGCTGCCGCCGGAACCCGAGGACGCCATTTTGGGAACGCTGAGCGGCGACGAATTCGGCCGTGTCGCTGCCGAAGCGGCCCGCACGGCACCGCCCCGCGAGAACGGCGGAAACCAGGACATCAAGAACCTCACCAAAGGCACCCGGGTGTTTTACCCGGTCTTCGTGCCCGGTGCGAATCTGTCGGTCGGCGACCTTCACTTCTCGCAGGGCGACGGCGAAATCACCTTCTGCGGCGCGATCGAAATGGGCGGGTTCATCGACTTGCATGTCGACGTGATCAAAGGGGGCATGGAGACCTACGGAGTCTATGAGAATGCGATATTCGTGCCGGGGAACACCGACCCTCTGTACTCGCAATGGATCGCATTCTCGGGCACATCGGTGACGCTGGATGGCGAACAAAAGTATCTCGATTCCGATCTCGCATACAAACGCGCATGTCTACACGCGATCGACTATCTGACCAAATTCGGCTACAGCCCCGAGCAGGCGTATCTGCTTCTTGGATCTGCCCCCATTGAAGGCCGTCTATCGGGTGTGGTGGACATACCGAATTCGTGCGCCACCGTCTATATTCCAACAGCGATTTTCGATTTCCCGGTGCTTCCGTCCGCGGCCGGGCCACATCAAATCGATCCCGGCATCGGGGCGCCACGCGCCAGCTTCAGCGCCGGCACAAAGGCATGATCGCAGGCCTGGTCGTGCGATTCAGACGGTGAAGCCGAGCGCCCGTAGTTGCTCGCGCCCATCCTCGGTGATCTTGTCCGGACCCCACGGCGGGTTCCAGACCCAATTGATCCGAATCTCGTCGACCAGACCACTGCCGACCAGCGCGCTGCGCGACTGGTCCTCGATTACATCGGTCAGCGGGCACGCGGCTGACGTCAGGGTCATATCGATCAGCGCGACGGTTCCCTCGTCGCCCTCCTCTACATTCAAGCCGTAGACCAGCCCGAGATCGACCACGTTGATGCCCAGCTCGGGGTCGACGACGTCGCGCATCGCCTCCTCGACGTCAGCCAGGAATTCCTCGTCGGGTGCGGCGGTTTCGCTCATTTATCGACCTCCTCGAGGGCTTGGGCCAGGGCATCTTTGAAAGCCATCCAGCCGAGCAGCGCACATTTGACCCGCGCCGGGTATTTGGCCACTCCTGCGAACGCTACTCCGTCGCCCAGGACTTCCTCGTCTCCCTGCACGGTTCCGCGCGAGGAGATCATCGCGGTGAAGGCGTCGAGGGTTCTCAGCGCTTCCGGCACTGATTGGCCGATCACCTGCTGGGTCAACACCGAGGTGGCTGCCTGGCTGATCGAACAGCCCTGGCCGTCATAAGAGATGTCGTCGATGGTCTCGCCGTCTTCTGACAGCGCAACTCTTAACGTGACTTCGTCGCCGCAGACCGGGTTGACGTGATACACCTGCGCGCCGAAGGGCTCGCGCAGGCCGCGGTGCTGTGGGTGTTTGTAGTGATCGAGGATCACGTCCTGGTAGATGTTTTCCAGCCGCAAAGTCAGTCTCTCCCAAAGAAATCCAGCGAACGACGCACGCCGGCCACCAGCCGGTCCACCTCGTCGGCGGTGTTGTACACCGCGAACGAGGCCCGTGCCGTGGCCGCCAGACCGAACCTGCGGTGCAGCGGCAACGCACAGTGATGTCCGACTCGCACCGCCACACCGTCGTCGTCGAGCACCTGCCCCACGTCGTGGGCGTGCACGCCGTCGACGATGAACGACACCGGCGAACCGCGGTCCTGCATTTCAGTGGGCCCGATGATGCGCACACCGTCGATACCGGAGAAGCCCTCGATGGTCTTGGCCACCAGTTCGCGCTCGTGGGCCTCGACAGCGTCCATGCCGATGGCGTCGAGGTAGCGAGCCGCGGCGGCCAGCGCGACCACCTGTGACGTCATCGGAGTACCGGCCTCGAACCGCTGTGGCGCCGGCGCGTAGGTAGACGCTTCCATGGTCACCGTCTCGATCATCGACCCGCCGGTGAGGAACGGGGGCATCTTGTCGATGAGTTCACGCCGGCTATACAGCACGCCGATTCCGTTGGGGCCCAGCATCTTATGGCCGGAGAAGGCGGCGAAGTCGACATCGAGTTCGTGGAAGTCGACCGGCTGGTGCGGCACCGACTGGCAGGCGTCCAGCACGGTCAGCGCGCCGACCTCTTTGGCGCGGCCGACCAGCTCGGCGACCGGCGCCAGCGCACCGGTTACATTCGAATGATGGCTAAAGGCAACGACTTTGACGCGACCATCCAGTTGCAGGCTGTCCAGGTCGATGCGCCCGTCTTCGCTGACACCGTACCAGCGCAGGGCGGCTCCGGTGCGCCGGGCCAGCTCCTGCCACGGAATCAGGTTGGCGTGATGTTCGAGTTCGGTGGTGACGATGACATCGCCCGGACCGACAGTCCGCTCGAAACGGCTGTCTCCCAACGCATATGACACCAGGTTGAGCGATTCGGTGGCGTTCTTGGTGAACACCAGCTCGTCGCTGTCGGCGCCGACGAATGCGGCGATGTCGGCACGGCCCTGCTCGTAAGCGTCGGTAGCCTCTTCCATCAACTGGTGTGCGCCGCGATGTACACCTCCGTTGGAGGTGACGAGAAACTCGCGCTCGGCATCGAGAACTTGCAGTGGCCGCTGCGACGTCGCGCCGGAATCCAGGTACGCCAACTGATTTCCGCCACGCATGACCCGCTTCAGGATCGGGAAATCCGCCCGGATCGCCGCGAGGTCCAGCGGGGTCACTTGCGCCGTCACGTCAGGCCCCTGTCAGACTTTCTCAGCCGCCGCTTGGGTGAAGCGCTCGTAGCCATTCTGTTCGAGTTCGTCGGCCAGCTCAGGTCCACCGGATTCGGCGATGCGGCCGCCGACGAAGACGTGCACGAATTCCGGATGGATGTAACGCAGGATGCGGGTGTAGTGGGTGATCAGCAGAAGCCCGCCATGCTCGGCTTCGGCATACCGATTCACGCCCTCGCTGACCACCCGCAGCGCGTCGACGTCCAGGCCGGAGTCGGTCTCGTCGAGGATGGCGATCTTGGGCTTAAGCAGTTCCAGCTGCAGGATCTCGTGCCGCTTCTTCTCACCGCCGGAGAAGCCCTCGTTGACGTTGCGTTCGGCGAAGGCCGGGTCGATGTCGAGTGCGCCCATCGCGGCCTTGACTTCTTTGACCCAGTGCCGCAGCTTGGGGGCCTCACCCCGGATCGCGGTGGCCGCCGAACGCAAGAAGTTCGACACCGAAACGCCGGGCACCTCGACGGGATACTGCATGGCCAGAAACAGTCCGGCACGCGCCCGTTCGTCGATGCTCATCGCCAGCACGTCAGCGCCGTCCAGCGTGATCGATCCGGACGTCACCTGGTATTTGGGATGGCCCGCGATGGCGTACGACAGGGTGGACTTGCCGGAGCCGTTGGGACCCATCAAGGCATGCGTCTCACCGGATTTCACGGTCAGGTCGACGCCCTTGAGGATGGGTATTTCGCGCTCCCCTTCGGCGGCGTTGGGGTTGTCGACGCTGACGTGCAGGTCGTTGATTTCCAGGGTCGTCATGAGGCGATTGATCTCGATTCCGTGATTTCTAGCTCGTGTTCGATGGCTGTGGTGAGGCGTTCGCGAACCTCGGGCACCGCGATCTTGGAGATGATTTCGCCGAAGAAGCCGCGGATCACCAGTCGCCGGGCTTGTTCTTCGGGAATGCCACGGGAACGCAAGTAGAACAGCTGCTCGTCGTCGAAACGGCCAGTGGCACTGGCGTGTCCGGCCCCGGCGATCTCGCCGGTTTCGATCTCGAGGTTGGGCACCGAGTCCGCACGGGCGCCGTCGGTGAGCACCAGGTTGCGGTTCACCTCGAAAGTGTCGGTACCAGTGGCCTCGGCGCGGATCAGCACGTCGCCGATCCAGACGGTGTGCGCGTCGGGCAGCGACGACGCCGGATCTCCTTGCAGCGCACCTTTATACAACACGTTGGACTTGCAGTCGGGGTACGCGTGGTCGACCAGTAGCCGGGACTCGAGGTGCTGGCCGTCGTCGGCGAAGTACAGACCCAGCAGTTCGGCGTCGCCCCCGCTTGCGGTGAACCGGACGTTGGCCGTCAGCCGGACCACTTCGCCGCCCAGCGTGACAGCGACGTGGCGCAGCACCGCATCCTTGCCCAGCCGGGCGTGCTGGGCGCTGAGGTGGACGGTGTCGTCGGCCCAGTCGGCGATCCACACCACGGTGAGCCGGGCGGCGTCGCCGACGACGAATTCGACGTTGTCGGCATAGGTTCCGCTGCCGCGGTGGTCGATGACCACGACAGCCTCGCCCAGTTCCTCGACCCTGATTTGCAGATGTCCGTAGGCCACCGCACCTTCGCCGGGGCCGGTGACGGTGATGTTCACCGGCTCGACCACCTGGGTGTCGCGACCGACCGTAACCAACGTGGCGGAGTTGAACGACGAAAACGCTTGGGCCGCAACCCGGTCGGCCGGTATGCCGGCTTGTCCGAGCCGCTCGTCGCCACGGCGGACCGTTTCGGTCTGGACGCCGGGGTGCTCGCTCACGGTGATCTCCGCCGTGCCGTTGGCTTTGGCGGAGCCGTCGTGCAGCCCACGCAATCGCTTCAGTGGGGTGAACCGCCAGAGTTCGTCGCGGCCGTGCGGAACCTCGAAAGCGTCAACATCGAACGACGCGAACAGCTCGCCCTTGTTCAGAGCGGCTTTAGTAGGGACGGTCATCCGACCGCGCCCTCCATCTGCAGCTCGATCAGCCGGTTGAGCTCCAGGGCGTACTCCATGGGGAGTTCCTTGGCGATCGGCTCGACGAAGCCGCGCACGACCATGGCCATGGCCTCGTCCTCGGTCAGCCCGCGGCTCATCAGGTAGAAGAGCTGGTTCTCGCTGACCTTGGACACGGTGGCCTCGTGACCCATGGTGACGTCGTCCTCGCGGATGTCGACATACGGGTAGGTGTCGCTGCGGCTGATCGTATCGACCAGCAGCGCATCGCATTTCACGCTCGACTTGGAACCGTGGGCGCCCTTGTTCACTTGCACCAGCCCGCGGTAAGAGGTGCGGCCACCGCCACGCGCAACCGATTTGGACACGATGTTGCTCGACGTGTTGGGAGCCAGGTGCAGCATCTTGGCGCCGGTGTCCTGGTGCTGGTCTTCGCCGGCGAACGCCACCGACAACACCTCACCCTTGGCGTGCTCGCCGGTCATCCAGACCGCCGGGTACTTCATGGTCACCTTGGACCCGATGTTGCCGTCGATCCACTCCATGGTGGCGCCCGCTTCGGCGCGGGCGCGCTTGGTGACCAGGTTGTAGACGTTGTTCGACCAGTTCTGGATTGTCGTGTAACGGCAACGGCCACCTGGCTTTACGATGATCTCGACCACCGCGGAGTGCAGTGAATCCGACTTGTAGATGGGCGCGGTACAGCCCTCCACATAGTGGACGTAAGCGTTCTCGTCAACAATGATCAGAGTTCGCTCGAACTGGCCCATGTTCTCGGTGTTGATCCGGAAGTAGGCCTGCAGCGGGATGTCGACGTGCACGCCGGGCGGAACGTAGATGAAGCTGCCGCCTGACCACACGGCGGTGTTCAGCGCGGAGAACTTGTTGTCGCCGGCCGGGATGACGGTGCCGAAGTATTGCTTGAAGATCTCGGGGTGTTCCCGCAATCCCGTGTCGGTGTCCAGGAAGATGACGCCCTGGGCCTCCAGGTCTTCCCGGATCTGGTGGTAGACCACCTCGGATTCGTACTGCGCGGCTACTCCAGCGACCAACCGCTGCTTCTCGGCTTCCGGGATGCCCAGCCGGTCGTAGGTGTTCTTGATGTCCTCGGGCAAGTCATCCCAAGACGCGGCCTGCTTCTCGGTCGAGCGCACGAAGTACTTGATGTTGTCGAAGTCGATGCCTTCCAGGTTGGAACCCCAGTTCGGCATCGGCTTGCGGTCGAAGATCCGCAGCGCCTTGAGCCGGGTCTGCAGCATCCAGTCGGGCTCGTTCTTCTTCGAAGAGATGTCGCGGACCACCGCCTCGGACAACCCACGCTGCGCGCTGGCGCCCGCGACGTCGGAGTCCGCCCAGCCGTAGCCGTAGTTACCCAGCGACGCTATCGCCTCTTCCTGGGTCAGCGGCTCAACGACGGTCTTGCTGGCCTCGAGTGTCATGTGGACGCTCCTCTGGTGCTTGTTGTGTCGATCATGGTGCGCCGCTCTCCCCCGCAAGCGGGAGGTGCCCCCACCTCATCGCTTCGCGATGCATCGTCGGCGGCGCGGCGCGGGCTGGGCGCCCCACTGGGTGGCATTGCAAGTGGCACGTGGGTGGTGCAGGCGCAGTCGCCGTTGACGATGGTCGCCAGCCGCTGCACGTGGGTTCCGAGCACCTCGGCCATGGCCTGCTGCTCGGCTTCGCACAACTCTGGGAATTCCTCGGCTACATGCGACACCGGGCAGTGGTGCTGGCAGATTTGCACACCGTGGATCGGTCCGCCCACCCGGGTGGTGCTGGCGACGTAACCGGCGTCGGTCAGCGCACCGGCGATCCGCTCGGCCGCGGCCTCGACCGCCGCGTCTTCGGGGCCGTCGGCAACCGCGACGCCGGACAGGATGGCGTCGATGCGGCGGCGCGCGAACGTGCGCACCGCGTCCTCGCCGCCGATTTCCCGCAGTTGCCGGATAGCCGCGGCCGCCAGATCGTCGTAAGAGTGGTCGAGTTTTGCCCGCCCGTGGGACGTCAGACGGTAGCGCTTGGCCGGACGCCCACGACCCACCTGTTGCCAGGCCGCCGCCGCCGCGGATTCGGCGTCACCGGCATCGATCAGGGCGTCGAGGTGACGGCGGACACCGGCAGCCGATAGGCCCAGGCGCTCACCGATCTCGGAAGCGGTGATCGATCCGGATTCCAGCAATAACCGCACGATGGCGCGGCGAGTGTGACCATCCGTTCCGGCAGCAGCGGCTGCAGGCACAGCAGCATCCAGTTCGGATTGGATTTTCACAACACCAGTGTGACGCAATTCCAGCGCCCGGTCTAGGAAGGGTGCCCTCACGTGACGAGCGCAACAGCGGTTCCGCACGTGCGGCTAGTCTGCTTTGATGGCAGCCCGCCACCACACGCTGAGCTCGTCGATCGCCAGCTTGCACGGCGACGAGCAGACGGTGGGCTCGCCACTCAATTCAGCCGAACTCACCGCGCTGCGGCGCACCCGGCTGTTCGGCGCAACGGGCACCGTGCTGATGGCGATCGGCGCGCTCGGCGCCGGAGCCAGACCGGTCGTCCAAGACCCCACCTTCGGCGTCCGGCTGCTCAACCTGCCGTCGCGCATCCAGACGGTCTCGCTGACGATGACCACCACCGGCGCGGTGATGATGGCGCTGGCCTGGTTGATGCTGGGCCGGTTCGCCCTGGGCAAGCGGCGCATGTCGCGCGGCGACCTCGACCGCACCTTGCTGTTGTGGATATTGCCGCTGCTGATCGCGCCGCCGATGTACAGCAAGGACGTGTACTCCTACCTGGCCCAGAGCGAAATCTCACTGGAGGGCCTCGACCCCTACCGGGTGGGCCCGGCCTCCGGCCTGGGGCTTGGCCATGTATTCACCCTGTCGGTGCCCAGCCTGTGGCGGGAGACCCCCGCGCCATACGGTCCGCTGTTCTTGTGGATCGGACGCGGCATTTCCGCACTGACCGGGGAGAACATCGTCGCCGCGGTGTTGTGCCACCGCCTGGTGGTGCTGATCGGTGTGGGGTTGATCGTGTGGGCGACGCCGCGGCTGGCGCGCCGCTGCGGCGTCGCCGAAGTGAGCGCCCTGTGGCTGGGCGCGGCCAACCCGTTGCTGATCATGCACCTGGTTGCCGGAATCCATAACGAGGCGCTGATGCTCGGCCTGATGCTGACCGGCGCCGAATTCGCACTGCGCGGCATCGATTCTGCGCACCTGCGGCCCTCATCGTGGCGGCTCGGCCCGGATTGGGAACCGTTGGGCATGTTGCTGGGCGGCTCGATCCTGATCGTGCTGTCGTCGCAGGTGAAGCTGCCCTCGATGCTGGCAGTGGGTTTTGTCACGATGGCCCTGGCCTTCCGCTGCGGGGGCACCTTTAAGGCGCTGCTGCTGGCCGGCGGCGGCATGGCCGGACTGTCCCTGGCGGTGATGGCCCTCGTCGGCTGGGCCAGTGGGCTCGGGTTCGGCTGGATGTACACCCTGGGCACGGCCAACGTGGTGCGCAGCTGGATGTCGCCGCCGACACTGCTGGCCCTGGGCACCGGACAGGTGGGGATCCTGCTGGGCCTGGGCGATCACACCACCGCGGTGCTGTCGCTGACCCGTGCCATCGGCGTGCTGATCATCATGGTGATGGTGTGCTGGCTGTTGCTGGCGGTGTTTCGCGGCCGGCTGCACCCAATCGGCGGCCTCGGTGTGGCCCTAGGCCTGACGGTGTTGCTGTTTCCCGTCGTGCAGCCCTGGTACCTGCTGTGGGCGATCATTCCGTTGGCCGCGTGGGCGACCCGGACGGGGTTCCGGGTGGCCGCGATCATCGTCACCCTCATCGTCGGCATTTTCGGCCCGACGGCCAACGGCGATCGCTTCGCGCTGTTCCAAATCGTGGACGCCACGCTGGCAAGCGCCCTGATCGTGGTGGTGCTCATCGCGCTGACATATCACCAGCTGCCGTGGCGCCGATTGCCAGAGGAAAACGACGAACCGAACCAGGCGATCGCGGTGCCCGCCGCCCAGGTGACAGACACCCCGAGGGCCACCCCTCGTTCCGAGGCGGCGCCCGACGCCTACGCTGACTCCACGTGAGCTCGCCCCCACACTCCCGCGAAGTCGTCGTTCGGCTGCGCGGGGTGGGCAAGCAGTACGGGGCCGTCACGGCAGTTTCTGGCCTCGATCTGGAAGTACACGCCGCCGAAGTCATGGCCCTGCTGGGCCCCAACGGCGCCGGTAAGACCACAACCGTCGAGATGTGCGAGGGCTTCGTCCGTCCGGATGCGGGCACTATCGAGGTGCTCGGGCTGGACCCCATCCGGGACAATGCCCGTTTGCGCGCACGCATCGGCGTGATGCTGCAAGGTGGCGGTGGTTATCCGGCGGCACGCGCCGGGGAGATGCTGAAACTGGTCGCGGCTTATGCCGCCGACCCACTGGATCCCGATTGGCTGCTGGAGACCCTGGGCCTCACCGAAGCGGCCCGCACCACCTATCGACGGCTCTCCGGTGGACAGCAGCAACGGCTGGCGCTGGCCTGCGCGCTGGTCGGCCGTCCCGAACTGGTGTTCCTCGACGAGCCCACCGCGGGCATGGATGCACACGCGCGTCTGCTGGTGTGGGAGCTGATCGATGCGCTGCGCCGCGACGGCGTCACCGTGGTGTTGACCACCCATCAGCTCAAGGAGGCCGAAGAACTCGCCGACCGCCTGGTCATCATCGACCACGGGGTGACCGTGGCCGCCGGAACACCGACGGAATTGATGCGCAGCGGCGCCAAAGACCAGTTGCGGTTCACCGCGCCGCCACGGCTCGACCTGTCGTTGTTGGCCGCCGCTCTGCCGGAGGATTACAAGGCCACCGAGGTGACGCCGGGCGAGTACCTGGTCGAAGGCCCGGTCGACCCGCAGGTGCTGGCGACGGTTACCGCCTGGTGCGCACGCATCGACGTACTGGCCACCGACATGCGCGTCGAGCAGCGCAGCCTCGAGGATGTGTTCCTAGATCTCACCGGCAGGAAGTTGCGATCGTGACCGACGTGTTCCCCGCGGGAACGTTCGCCCCCGACCCGCGCCCCAATGCGGTGCCCAGGATGCTGGCCGCGCAGTTCGGTTTGGAGCTCAAGCTGCTGCTGCGTAACGGCGAGCAACTGCTGCTGACCATGTTCATCCCGATCACACTGCTGGTCGGGCTCACCCTGCTGCCGCTCGGGTCGTTCGGACCGCACCGCGCCGCCACTTTCGTTCCGGTCATCATGGCGCTGGCAGTGGTGTCCACCGCATTCACCGGCCAGGCGATAGCGGTCGCGTTCGACCGCCGGTATGGGGCTCTGAAACGCCTAGGGGCGACGCCACTCCCGGTTTGGGGAATCATCGCGGGCAAGTCGCTGGCGGTGGTAGCCGTCGTATTTCTGCAGGCAATCATCTTGGGCAGCATCGGTTTTGCGCTGGGTTGGCGGCCGGCGGGGGCGGCACTGGCGTTGGGCGCGGTGGTCATCGCGCTGGGCACCGCGGGTTTTGCGGCACTGGGCCTGCTGCTCGGCGGCACGTTGCGCGCCGAGATCGTCCTGGCCGTCGCCAACCTGATGTGGTTCGTCTTCGCCGGGTTCGGCGCCCTGACGCTCGAGACCGACATGATCCCGGCCTCGGTCAAGTGGCTTTCCCGGTTGACGCCGTCGGGCGCACTGACCGAGGCGCTGTCGCAGGCGATGATCCTGTCGGTGGATTGGTTCGGGATCGTCGTCCTGGCGGTGTGGGGCGCGCTGGCGACGCTGGCCGCGCGGCGCTGGTTCCGGTTCACCTGAGTCGGTTGACTGCTGTTCGCGACACATAACCGAGGCACACGACACGCCGACGCGGGTGTGCCTCGTTTATAACTCGTCGCGACGCCCGCTTCTACTACGTGACGTAGTTGTCGTTACGATCGGGCGGTGCCCGTCGGACGAGTACTGCTGCGGTTGGTGGACCTGCTCCCCAACCCGAGCCTGCGCGTCCAGCGAATCGTAGCCGCGGCCGTCATCCTGACCCAGGGCGGTATCGCCGTCACGGGCGCGATCGTACGGGTCACCGCCTCGGGTCTGGGCTGCCCGACTTGGCCGCAGTGTTTCCCGGGCAGCTTCACACCCGTGGCCGTCGCCGAAGTACCGCGCATCCACCAAGCCGTCGAGTTCGGCAACCGCATGGTCACATTCGCGGTGGTCATCACCGCGGCGCTGGCCGTGCTGGCCGTCACCCGGGCCCGGCGCCGCACCGAGGTCCTGGTCTATGCGTGGCTGATGCCGGCCTCGACGGTGGTGCAGGCGATCATCGGTGGCATCACCGTGCGCACGGGACTGCTGTGGTGGACGGTCGCCATCCATCTGCTGGCCTCGATGACGATGGTGTGGCTGTCGGTGCTGCTCTACGTGAAGGTCGGCGAGCCCGACGACGGAGTTGTGCATGAGCGGGCAGCCAAGCCGCTGCGGGTGCTGACGGCGCTGAGCGCGGTCAATCTGGCCGCGGTCCTGGTGACGGGCACGCTGGTGACTGCGGCCGGCCCGCACGCGGGTGACAAGAGCCCCAGCCGAACCGTGCCACGCCTGATGATCGAGATCACCACGCTGGTGCACCTGCACTCGTCGCTGCTGGTTTCCTATTTCGCACTGCTGGTCGGGCTGGGATTCGGGCTACTGGCGGTGCACGCCGCCCGGGCGACCAGGGTCCGGCTCGCCGTGCTGCTCGCCTTGGTTGCCGCGCAGGCCGCGGTCGGCACCGCCCAGTTCTACACCGGTGTGCCGGCCGCCTTGGTCGCGGTACACGTTGCCGGCGCCGCCGCCTGTACGGCGGCCACCGCGGCGCTGTGGGCATCTATGCGACATAGGGAAGCCGGCGAATTAAACCCAGCCTGACGCCCGCCTTAGGGGGACAACCGTTCCGCCGAACGGTGGACTCCAACTAGCTACGGCTAGCGGATACATTTCCGCCGATCGTAGGGCGAGACTGGTTATGGCCAACTTCACTCCACCAGCCGTCGTGTGCGGCCATGAGGTCAGGAACACCCATGAGCGTCAATCTATTAGCGATGAATCAGACGGCACTTGACGAGCGGGCTGTTCCGCTGGCGCGAACGCAGTTGGGTGTGTGGCTGGCACAGCAGACGGACTTTTCCAATAGCACCGACCGGACTGCCCCGGCAGTGTCGGTTCCGCAGTCGTTCAGCGAGCAAGTGGCTCGCGCTCCCGAGGCGATCGCGCTGGTCTCCAACGGCACCTCATGGACCTACCGCGAGCTCGAGGAAGCTGCCAACCGACTCGCCCATCTCGTCGCCGCACACAACGCCGGCCCTGGCGCTGTGGTCGCTTTGATGTTCGAACCGTCGGCTCAGGCAATCATCGCGATGCTGGCGGTGCTGAAAACCGGTGCGACCTACCTGCCCATCGACCCGGCACTTTCGGATGCCGAGGTTGCATTCCTGCTCGACGACGCGGCTCCCAAAGCGGCTATCACCGTCACGACCCAGGCCGGCCGGCTGGCCCACCACGACCTGCCCGTCATCGATATCAATGACCCGGTCATCAACACCTCCTACCCCACCCATGCACTCCCCCATCCCAACCCTGACAACGTCGCCTACATCCTGTATCCAACGGTCGCCACCGGAAGCCCCAAAGGGTTAGCAGTCACACACCACAACATCGCTACCCAGAACCCGTCCGACCATCGCTCGATCTGGGAGATTTGGGGCGGTTTCCTGCGCACGCACGCCTAATCGCCGAAGCCGTATCGACGCGAGAACGGACCGAGGTCCAGCCGCTCCAAAGCGGATTCGACAGACAGCGCGAACTCCCGCTGGGCCAGATCGCGCGCGCGTGAGTCCAGTCGCCGCCAGCCCAGCGACGGATCCACCAACTGCAGTTCCAGCAATCTGTCGCCGACGAGATGCACTCGCGCGTACAGCAACTCCTCGACACGCACGCCCGCCTGGATGGCCGCGGCGGCCAGCGCTGCGGTCCCCACATCCCAGAGCTCGAAGTCGGCCTCGCCCTGACGCAGCACATCTTCCTGGGCGACAAACGCGTGCGACGGCGTGCCGCCGAGGAAAACCAACACCGTCTCAGAACCCGAACCAGTCTGCACCGAAACCCGGTGGCCGGCATCCTGCAAATCGGCGATGTGGGCCGCGGCTGCGGACCGGTCACTGAAACGCCTCGTGCCAGTGCCGATTTGAGGGCCGACAAAGAGAGGGCCGGCGCTGGGCAGCCGAAGCGGCCGCCCCGGCGCGTACACCTCGGCGGGCACCGCGGGCACTCCCCGTGCCGCGAGATCGGCCAGGTAGCGCCGGTTGGCGTTCCAGGCGACGACGGCGGGCGCGTTCAGCAGACTCTGCACGCCGGTGCTCCAGGTTAGGAATTCCTCGAGCCGCGCCGCGTAATCGCGGGGCGCCCGCAGGATCACCAGGTGGGCGCGCTCGGTCTCCGGGTCGTCCCAGGACAGCCAACGCGCATGCAGTCCGCGCCGACGCAGGGCGCCGACGAGACCGGCGTCGTCGCCGTCACCAGCGACTTGCCCTGGCCAACCCGCCAACACGATGCGCGGGTGGAAGACGTCCGGGCGGGCGAGCTTCATGCTCGGGCATGATAGCCAGGTGCACGCAATCGAAGTCACCGAAACCGGCGGTCCCGAGGTTCTGCGCTACGTGGGGAGGCCACAGCCCGAGCCCGGCCACGGCGAGCTGCTGATCAAGGCCGAGGCTATTGGCGTCAACTTCATCGACACCTACTTCCGCTCGGGCCAATATCCGCGAGAGCTGCCCTTCGTCATCGGCTCCGAGGTGTGCGGCACCGTGGCGGCAGTAGGTGACGGCGTGGCAGGCTTCGACGTGGGCGACCGGGTGGTCAGCGCCTCAGCGAACGGCGGATATGCCGAATTCGCCACCGCCCCAGCCTTTTTGACCGCCAAGGTACCGGGCAACGTCAGTTCCGAGGTGGCGGCCTCGGTACTGCTCAAGGGGCTTACTGCGCATTACCTGCTGAAGTCGGTGTATCCCGTGCAAAGTGGTGACACGGTGCTGGTGCACGCCGGCGCCGGCGGCGTCGGGCTCATCCTCACTCAGTGGGCCACTCACCTGGGCGTGCGAGTCATCACCACCGTCTCGACCGCCGAGAAGGAACGACTGTCCCGCCAGGCCGGCGCCGCCGAAGTGCTGTCCTACCCCGAGGACGCCGCACAGTTCGGCGGCAAGATCCGTGAGCTCACCGGAGGCGCCGGTGTGCAAGCCGTGTACGACGGCGTGGGGGCCACTACCTTCGACGCCAGCCTGGCCAGCCTGGCGGTGCGCGGCACGCTGGCGCTGTTCGGCGCCTCCAGCGGGGCGGTTCCACCGTTCGATCCGCAACGCCTCAACGCGGCCGGCTCGGTATACCTGACTCGCCCGTCGCTGGTCCACTTCATTCGCACCGCCGACGAGTTCGGTTGGCGGGCAAAGGAATTGTTCGACGCTATCGGTAGCGGCGCCGTCACCATCGAAGTCGGCGGACGGTACCCACTAGCCGACGCCGCCCAGGCCCACCAGGATCTGCAGGGCCGCAAAACCACCGGTTCGGTGGTCTTGCTGCCTTAGCCGTTCTCGCCTAGCAGACTGCCGCCCTTGCCGCCGCCACCGTTGGTGCCGGAATAGAGGGCGACCCCGCCGTGGCCGCCATTGCCGATGAGCCACCCGCCCCGACCGCCGTCGCCACCTGGCCCAAGAGCGATTTTGCCGCCGTCACCGCCATTGCCGAACAAGCCGATCGCATCTCCGCCGTGCCCACCGTGCCCGGGCCCCGGCCCGAAGTCGAGCCCCGCGGTGTAGCCACCATCACCACCATCGCCGAACAGCAACCCGCCGTTTCCGCCATCGCCCCCATTGCCCGATCCGCCCAAAATCAACGCGCCGCCAGCGCC
Source organism: Mycobacterium angelicum (assembly GCF_002086155.1). GTDB lineage: Bacteria > Actinomycetota > Actinomycetes > Mycobacteriales > Mycobacteriaceae > Mycobacterium > Mycobacterium angelicum. The sequence goes on from NZ_MVHE01000025.1 coordinate 44,255, forward strand.
GCCGTTCCCGATCAGCCGAGCATTCCCGCCGCGGCCGCCGCTTTCCTGGTCGCCCACGCTTCCGATGGTGTCGCCGCCGGAACCACCGTTACCGATCACCCCAGCGATACCACCGCAGCCGCCGACGCCGCTGACTCCGTTCGCGGAGCACCCGCCGGAACCGCCGGCTCCGCCGGCGCCGAACATCCCGATGGCGTCGCCGCCCGCGCCGCCCGCGCCGCCCGCGCTATTGCCGGTGATGTCTGGCGAGGTCCCGAACCCGCCGGCCCCCCCGTGACCACCGTTTCCGAGCAGCCAGCCACCGGTGCCGCCGCGACCACCGCTCCAGGCGATGGCGCCAGACCCGCCCGTGCCGCCTTGGCCACCGTTTCCGATCAACCCGGCATTGCCGCCGTTTCCGGCAGCGGGGTTGGCCGCGGTGCCGTTGCCGCCGTTGCCACCGTTGCCAAACAACAGTCCGCCGTCTTGGCCGTTGTGTCCCGGCGCTCCATCGGCCCCGTTTCCGATGAGCGGACGGTCCAACATCGCCTGAGTAGGGGCGTTGATGGCACGAAGTGCCGCGTCGACCGGGCTGGCGGTCTTGCCCGCAACGCCGCTCGGGCCACCGCCCTCGCCGGCACCACCGGAACCTCCTTGACCGAACCACCGCGCGTCACCCCCGTTGCCGCCCGCGCTGGGCGTACCGCTGCCGCTGACGCCACCGCAGCCACCGGCACCGCCGGTGCCGAACAGGCCACTCGTCCCACCATGGCCGCCGTTTCCACCGGCGCCACTGAATCCGATACCGCCCGTTCCGCCGGCTCCACCGTTGCCGAACAATCCGACGGCGTCGCCGCCATTGCCGCCGTCACCGCCGAAGGCGCCAGTGCCGCCGTTACCGCCGTCGCCGAACAGCAATCCTCCTCTGCCGCCGTTGCCCGCCGTTGCGATTTTGATGCCGACGCTGCCGCCGTTGCCGCCATGGCCGAAAAGCCCGATGGCGTCCCCGCCATTGCCGGCCGTACCCGGTGTGCCCGCACCGTAGGGCATCCCGATGTTGTAGCCGCCGTCGCCACCGTTGCCCCACAGCAGACCGCCGTTGCCGCCATGTCCCCCGTTGCCAGATCCACCGAAAATTTGCATACCGCCCGCGCCGCCGTTGCCGATCAGGCGAGCGTTGCCACCGTCGCCGCCGGAATTCCAGATGCTGTCGCCGCCTGCGCCGCCGTTACCGATCAATCCACCGGTGCCTCCGTGTCCGCCGAGTCCTGAGGTGACTATGCCGATGCCTCCGGCTCCGCCCGCGCCGCCGCGGCCGAACAGCCCGATGGAATCTCCACCGGCACCGCCTGCGCCACTCGTGGAATGGAGGTCGGTGCCACCGCCACCTGCTCCGCCACTCCCGCCATTGCCGACCAGTAACCCACCAGTTCCACCCCGACTTCCGGCGCCGCCGGTCGAACCGCTGGCGCCGGCCCCACCACGCCCACCGTTGCCGATCAACCCGGCGTTGCCACCGTTGCCCGCGCTCCCGGTGGCGGTGGCGGCGTTTCCGCCGTTACCGCCATTGCCGAACAGCAAGCCGCCATCTCCGCCGTTGTGCCCCGGCGCTCCGTCAGCGCCATCGCCGATGAGCGGGCGACCCAGCAACGCCTGGGTAGGCGCATTGATCGCGCTCAACAGCAGCTGCAGCGGGTCGGCGTTGGCGGCCTCGGCCGCCGCATAGGCGCCAGCTCCGGCGCCCAGTGCCCGCACGAAATCTTCATGAAATTGCGCTGCCTGCGCACTGACCTGGTGATACGCCCACGCGTTCGCGATGAACAACTCGGCGAGTGCCGACGACACCTCATCAGCGGCAGCAGCCGCCACCTCGGTTGTCGGTACCACCGCCTCCAGATTGGCGGCATCGATCGACGAACCGACACCCGCCAGTTCGGTTGCCGCCGTTGCCAGCAGATCCGCAGTGACGGTCAGGTAGGTCATGGCTAGGAACCTCTCGGTCGGCGTGTTGGTACGCCAGACGATGGCTCAGAGACGTTGAGCAAACCCTGTGCAGCGGATGAATGCGGCTGGTCCAGGTGAGATCCAGCGAAATTTTGACGATTAGCCGCTTCCTACGTCACACGGCGCCGCAGCTACGCGCCGCATCTAGCGCGAGCGGCCTCAGAACAGCGTCGGTAACGCGATCGCGGAGTCAACCGCCAACGCGCAGAACACCAACGCGAGGTAGTTGTTGGACTGCAGAAACAGCCGCAGCGGCTTCACCGGCTCGCCGGCGCGAACCCCGGCGTAAAGCTGGTGAGCCATCGCCAGGAACCACACCCCGCCCAACAGCGCCACGACGGCGTACAGCCAGCCGGTGGCCAGCGTCAGCACCAGTGTCGCTGCCACGGTCAGCCAGGTGTAGATCAGGATGTGCTTGGTGACCTGACGTTCGGTGGCCACGGCCGGCAGCATCGGCACGCCGGCCGCTTTGTAGTCCTCCTTGTACCGCATGGCCAACGCCCAGGTGTGCGGCGGAGTCCAGAAGAAGATGATCGCGAACATCACCAGCGCCGGCCAGGTGATCGTCCCGGTGATGGCCGACCACCCGATCATCACCGGCATGCAGCCCGCCGCGCCGCCCCACACCACGTTTTGCGAGGTGCGCCGCTTGAGCAGCAGCGTGTAGACGAACACATAAAACGCGACCGTCGCCACGGCCAGCAGCCCGGACAACAGGTTGGTGGTCCACCACAGCCAGAAGAAGGAGCCGACGCTCAGCACCAGGCCCAGCACCAGGGCGTTTCTCGTCGGCACCGCGGCGCGGGCCAGCGGCCGTCGCGCGGTTCGCTTCATCACCTTGTCGATATCGGCGTCGGCGACACAGTTGAGCGTGTTGGCGCCCGCGGCCGCCATCATTCCGCCGATCAGCGTGTTGAGGATCAGCAGTGGCTGAACGGCGCCCCGGTGGGCGAGCAGCATGGCCGGTATCGCGGTGACTAAGAGCAGCTCAATCACGCGCGGCTTGGTCAACGCCAGGTATGCCAGGACCGTACTAGTCATTCGGCCCGGCGCGACGCGCCCGCGAACGCTCACGCATTAACTCCTCGGGGATCGCAGCCGCGCGCAGCTTCTACTACGCACGATGGTAGACGGCATGACCCCGGCCTCGGCGCCGCAGGGTCGATTCGGCAGAGATTTTTCCGCATTCCGGCACTGATGCAAAGCGCCGGTGGCCGGCAGGTTACTTTTCACGGGGACTCCGATGGGTACCCCCTATCTGGGCCTGCAGCGACCCGCAATCCCGCACTAGGGTTAAATCGTCCGGCTCCTCATGCGGGCAACCTGCCCGCATCGTCGCCGGACTAGGGTGGGATTGATCAGTTTGATGACTCCGGACCTTAGGACTGAGGACTGAATTTAGTGACCACACTCGAAGAGATCTCCGCGTTAACTCACCCGCGCCATCCCGACGACTGGACCGAGATCGATTCGGCTGCGGTCGACACCATCCGGGTGCTGGCCGCCGACGCCGTACAAAAGGTCGGTAACGGTCACCCGGGAACGGCGATGAGCCTGGCGCCGCTGGCCTACACGCTGTTCCAGCGCGCCATGCGCCACGATCCCAGCGACCCGCACTGGCTGGGCCGCGACCGGTTCGTGCTCTCTTGCGGTCACAGCAGCCTGACCCTGTACCTGCAGCTTTATCTCGGTGGCTTCGGTCTGGAACTGTCCGACATCGAGGCACTGCGCACCTGGGGCTCCAAGACCCCGGGCCACCCGGAGTTCCGGCACACCAAGGGAGTCGAGATCACCACCGGCCCACTCGGCCAAGGGTTGGCGTCGGCGGTAGGCATGGCGATGGCGGCACGCTACGAACGCGGCCTGTTCGACCCGGACGCAGAACCCGGGACCAGCCCGTTCGATCACCACATCTATGTGATCGCCTCCGACGGCGACATCGAAGAGGGGGTGACCTCCGAGGCGTCGTCGCTGGCCGCGGTCCAGCAGCTGGGCAATCTGATCGTGTTCTACGACCACAACCAGATCTCGATCGAAGACGACACCGACATCGCGCTGTGTGAGGACACCGCCGCCCGCTACCGCGCCTACGGCTGGCACGTCCAGGAGGTCGAGGGCGGCGAAAACGTCGTCGGCATCGAGGAGGCCATCGCCAATGCACTGGCGGAAACCGGCCGGCCGTCGTTCATCTCGCTGCGCACGATCATCGGCTTTCCGGCGCCCAACCTGATGAACACCGGCAAGGCGCACGGCGCGGCGCTGGGTGACGAAGAGGTGGCTGAAGTCAAGAAGATCCTCGGCTTCGACCCGGCCAAGAATTTCGAGGTGCGCGACGAGGTGATCGCGCACACCCGCAAGCTGGTGGACCGGGGCAGCGAAGCGCACGAGAAATGGCAGTCGGAGTTCGACGCCTGGGCGCAACGCGAACCGGAGCGCAAGGCGCTGCTGGATCGGCTGACGGCCGAAGAGCTGCCCGACGGCTGGGACGCCGACCTGCCGAGTTGGGAACCGGGATCAAAGGCGCTGGCCACCCGCGCCGCATCCGGTGAAGTGCTGTCCGCGGTGGGACCGAAGCTGCCCGAGTTGTGGGGTGGCTCGGCCGACCTGGCGGGCAGCAACAACACCACCATGAAGGGCGTGGATTCCTTTGGCCCGCCGTCGATTTCGACCAAGGACTACAACGCGAGCTGGTACGGTCGCACGCTGCACTTCGGGGTTCGCGAACACGCGATGGGCGCCATTTTGTCCGGCATCGTGCTGCACGGCCCCACCCGCGCCTACGGCGGCACGTTCCTGCAGTTCTCCGACTACATGCGTCCGGCGGTGCGCCTGGCGTCGCTGATGGACATCGACACCATCTATGTGTGGACGCACGACTCGGTCGGCTTGGGCGAGGACGGCCCTACCCACCAGCCGATCGAGCACCTTGCGGCGCTGCGCGCCATCCCCAACCTGTCGGTGGTCCGGCCGGCCGACGCCAACGAGACGGCGTACGCTTGGCGGACAATCCTGGCCCGCGGCAACGGAAGTGGGCCGGTCGGGTTGATTCTGACCCGCCAGGGTGTGCCGGTGCTGGAGGGCACGAACGCCGACGGGGTGGCCCGCGGCGGCTACGTCTTGGGCGGTGGCAACCCGTCCGACGACGCAGACGTGATCATCATCGCCACCGGCTCCGAGGTCCAGCTCGCGGTCGAGGCGCGGAAGCTGTTGGCGGACAAGGACATCATTGCGTACGTGGTGTCCATGCCCTGTCTCGAGTGGTTTGAATCTCAACCGCAGGACTACCGCGACAGCGTGCTACCGCCGGACGTGTCGGCCCGGGTGGCCGTCGAAGCCGGAGTTGCGCAGTCCTGGCACAAGCTGGTCGGCGACACCGGCAAGATCGTGTCGATCGAGCACTACGGCGAGTCGGCCGATTACAAGACTTTGTTCCGCGAGTACGGCTTCACAGCCGAAGCCGTTGCTGACGCCGCGGAAGAAGCACTCGATAACTGAGAAAAGGTGATTGAGATGACCCAGAACCCCAACCTTGCCGCGTTGAGCGCCGCGGGGGTATCGGTTTGGCTGGACGACTTATCGCGGCACCGGATCAAATCCGGAAACCTGCAAGAACTGATCGACACCAAGAGTGTCGTCGGGGTGACCACCAACCCGTCGATCTTCCAGAAGGCACTCGCCGATAGCGACGTATACAACGACCAGGTCTCCGAACTGGCCGAGCGCGGTGCCGACGTGGACGCCACGATTCGCACCGTCACCACCGACGACGTGCGCAACGCCTGTGACGTCTTGCGGCCGCAGTGGGAGTCCTCCGACGGGGTCGACGGCCGGGTTTCGATCGAGGTCGACCCGCGGCTGGCGCACGACACCGACAAGACCGTCCAGCAAGCGATCGAGCTGTGGAAGATCGTCGACCGGCCCAACCTGTTCATCAAGATCCCGGCCACCGAGGCCGGCCTGCCGGCCATCACTTCGGTTCTGGCGGAAGGGATTTCGGTCAACGTCACGCTGATCTTCTCCGTCGAGCGGCATCGGGCGGTGATGGACGCTTACCTGGCCGGTTTGGAGAAAGCACGCGAAGCAGGCCACGACCTGTCCAAGATCCATTCGGTGGCATCGTTTTTCGTCTCGCGCGTGGACACCGAGGTCGACAAGCGGCTGGAACGCAATGCCTCGCAGGAGGCGCTGGCGCTGCGCGGACAAGCCGGTGTCGCCAACGCCCGGCTGGCCTATGCGGCTTACCAGGAAGTCTTCGAAGGTGGCGATCGCTACCAGGCGCTCAAAGCAGACGGGGCCCGGGTGCAGCGACCACTGTGGGCATCGACCGGCGTCAAGAACCCGGACTATTCCGACACCCTCTACGTCACCGAGCTGGTCGCGCCCCACACGGTGAACACCATGCCGGAGAAGACGATTGACGCCGTCGCCGACCACGGTGTGGTCACCGGTGACACCGTCAGCGGCACCGGTTCGGATGCCCAGCAGGTGTTCGACAAGCTCGAGGCGGTCGGCGTCGACCTGCGCGACGTGTTCATCGTGCTCGAGAACGAAGGCGTGGAGAAATTTGAGGCGTCGTGGAACGAGCTGCTCGAGGAGACCCAGGCGCAGCTCGATTCCGCCACCAAATGAACGCCGCAGCTGCCCGTAGTTCTAACACCGCCCAGTGGCACAACCCGTTGCGGGACAAGCTGGATAAGCGGCTGCCCAGAATCGCCGGCTCGTGCGGCATGGTGATTTTCGGCGTCACCGGCGACCTGGCTCGCAAGAAGGTGATGCCCGCGGTCTATGACCTGGCCAACCGGGGCCTACTGCCACCCACCTTCGCTCTGGTGGGATTCGCCCGGCGGGACTGGGAGACCCAGGATTTCGCCACGGTGGTCTACCAGGCCGTCAAGGAGCACTGCCGCACGCCGTTTCGGCAGGAGAACTGGGATCGGCTGGCCGAGGGGTTTCGTTTCGTACCAGGCTCATTCGACGACGACCAGGCGTACGCCCGGCTCGCCGAGACGCTGGAAAAGCTGGACGCTGAACGTGGCACCGGCGGCAACCACGCCTTCTATCTGGCGATCCCGCCGAAATCTTTTCCGGTGGTGTGTGAACAGCTGCACAAATCGGGACTGGCCCGGCCGCAGGGCGACAGGTGGAGCCGGGTGGTTATCGAGAAGCCGTTCGGTCACGACCTGGACAGCGCCCGCGACTTGAACAAGGCGGTCAATGCGGTATTTCCGGAGGAAGCGGTCTTCCGGATCGACCACTACCTGGGCAAAGAGACGGTGCAGAACATCCTGGCACTGCGGTTCGCCAACCAGTTGTTCGACCCGATCTGGAACGCGCATTACGTCGATCACGTGCAGATCACCATGGCCGAAGACATCGGGCTGGGCGGCCGGGCCGGCTACTACGACGGCATCGGCGCGGCGCGCGATGTCATCCAGAACCACCTGATGCAGCTGCTGGCGCTGACGGCCATGGAAGAGCCGGTCAGCTTCAAACCGTCGGCGTTGCAGGCCGAGAAGATCAAGGTGCTTTCGGCGACTCAGCTCGCCGAGCCACTCGACGAAACCACCAGCCGCGGGCAATACGCCGCCGGCTGGCAGGGCGGGGAGAAAGTCGTCGGCCTGCTGGACGAGGAGGGGTTCGCCGAGGACTCCACCACCGAGACGTTCGCGGCCATCACCCTGGAGGTCGACACCCGCCGCTGGGCGGGGGTTCCGTTCTATCTGCGTACCGGAAAACGCTTGGGCCGCAGGGTGACCGAGATCGCCCTGGTTTTCAAGCGTGCCCCGCATCTGCCCTTCGACGCCACCATGACCGATGAGCTGGGCACCAACGCCATGGTCATCCGGGTGCAGCCCGATGAGGGGATCACGTTGCGGTTCGGCTCCAAGGTGCCCGGCAGCGCGATGGAAGTCCGCGACGTCAACATGGACTTCTCTTACGGCTCGGCGTTCGCCGAGGATTCGCCAGAGGCCTACGAGCGGCTGATACTTGACGTGCTGCTCGGCGAGCCGTCGTTGTTTCCGGTCAACGCGGAGGTCGAATTGGCTTGGGAGATACTCGATCCCGCCCTTGATTTCTGGGCTTCACACGGCAAGCCCGACCCCTACGAGGCGGGCACCTGGGGGCCGGAGTCGGCGTTCGAGATGCTGCGGCGCACCGGCCGGGAATGGCGGCGGCCATGAGCACTGGCGACCGTGACGAGGAGCGCCGCTGATGATTGTCGATCTGCCTGACACCACCACCACCGCGGTCAACAAGAAGCTCGACGAGCTACGCGAAAAGATCGGTGCCGTCACGATGGGCCGGGTACTGACGCTCATCATCGCGCCGGACAGCGACGCCGTGCTCGAAGAGTCCATCGAAGCGGCCAACGATGCCAGCCACGAGCACCCCAGCCGGATCATCGTCACGATGAGAGGCGACCCATACGCCGACGAGGCCCGGCTCGACGCGCAACTGCGCGTGGGCGCGGACGCCGGTGCCGGAGAGGTTGTGGTGCTGCGGCTTTCGGGTCCGCTGGCCGGCCACGCCGACAGCGTCGTCACCCCTTTCCTGCTGCCCGACATCCCGGTGGTGGCCTGGTGGCCGGACATCGCACCGGCGGTGCCGGCCCAGGACCCGTTGGGCAAGTTGGCGATTCGGCGCATCACTGACGCCACCAACGGCGTCGACCCACTGTCGGCCATCAAGAGCCGGCTACCCGGCTACACGGCCGGCGACACCGACCTGGCATGGAGCCGCATCACCTACTGGCGAGCACTCCTGACGTCGGCGGTAGACCAGCCGCCGCACGAGCCGATCAATTCGGCACTGGTATCCGGCCTGAGATCCGAACCGGCACTTGACATCCTGGCTGGCTGGCTGGCCAGCCGGATCGACGGCCCGGTGCGCCGCGCGGTGGGCGAACTGAAAGTCGAGTTGGAGCGCAAGAGCGAGACGATTGTGCTGAGCCGGCCGCAGGAGGGCCGGACGGCCACCCTGAGCCGGACGGCGCGGCCGGATGCCCTGGTTCCGTTGGCGCGCAGGGTAACTGGTGAGTGCCTGGCCGAAGACCTGCGCCGGCTGGATCCAGACGAAATCTACTTCGCCGCGCTGGAAGGCATCAAGAAGGTGCAGTACGTGTGAGCACCGACATCGAAACCTTTCCAGACGCCAAGGCCTTGGTCGAGGCTGCCGGCAACCGTCTGATCGACGCGATCGGCGCCGCCGTTGCCGCGCGGGGCCGTGCGTTGATCGTCCTCACCGGAGGAGGCAACGGCAACGCCCTGATGAGCTACCTCGCGGACCAGGGATCACGGGTCGACTGGTCCAAGGTACATCTGTTCTGGGGCGACGAGCGGTACGTATCCGAGGACGACGACGAACGCAACGAGAAGCAGGCGTGTGCGGCGTTGCTCGATCACATCGATATCCCGTCGAGTCAGGTGCATCCCATGTCCTCCAGCGACGGCGAATTCGGCACCGACATAGATGCCGCGGCCCTGGCCTACGAGCAGGTGCTGGCCGCCAACGCGGAGCCGGGCAATCCGGCACCAGATTTCGATGTGCACCTGCTGGGTATGGGTCCCGAGGGCCACATCAACTCGTTGTTCCCGGACGCCGCGGCGGTGCGTGAGACCACCCGGTTGGTGGTTGCGGTAGAAGACTCCCCCAAGCCGCCAGCCCAACGAATCACCTTGACGCTGCCCGCGGTTCGGCGGTCCCGCGCGGTGTGGCTGCTGGTGTCGGGGGCGGGTAAGGCCGACGCGGTGGCCGCCGCCGTCGGCGGCGCCGACCCGGTTTCACTGCCGGCCGCCGGAGCCGTCGGGCGCGAGAACACGCTGTGGCTGTTGGACGCGGACGCCGCGGCCAAGCTTCCTGGCTAACCGCGGACGGGTCATAATGACCCTCATGGCAGACAAGACCACGCGCAGCACATCCGCGCGCAGCACGCCCGTGCGAAGCCGCGTGAAGACCCTCACCCAGGCGGCATTGAACGCCGACCGCACGGTGGAGCAGGTCGAAGACGTCCTGGACGGCCTGGGCAAAACCATGATCGAGCTGAACAGCTCGCTGGCGGCCCTCAACGCGACGGTCGAGCGCCTCGAGGGCGGCCTGGATCATCTCGAGGGCACGTTGCAAAGCCTGGACAATCTCGCGAAGCGGCTCATCGTGCTGGTCGAACCGGTGGAGGCGATCGTCGAGCGGATCGACTACATCGTGGGCCTGGGTGAAACGGTGATGACACCGCTGTCGGCCACCGAGCACGTGGTGCGCGGCGTCATGGACAGACTGCGAAACCGCACGGCCCAGTAGTCTGTGACGGACACTTCCCGGTCCCCCGTTACCGGGATTCGCTGACCAAAAACGTTTGGAATTGCCACATGTCGGCATCGGTGAGTTCACTGCCGCCATTGAACGGGTCGACGAAGTTCTGCAGCGGCGACCAGTCGACCGGCTGCGATATGAACGGACCGAGGTAGGGCATCGCGTGCTGCAGGACAAAGCGATGCGGCAGGTCGTCGGGCAGGCAGACACCGCGCTCGGGCTGCTCGATCACGTATTGCACCGCCGCAAGCAGTCCCGCGGCGACTTGGACCGTGGTCGCGTTCTGGTGTGGCACGAGTTCCCTGGACTCATCGATGTCGAGCAATGAACCTATCCACCAACTGCCGAACGGGTGGCCCATCAGCAGGCAACCGAGTTCGTCACGCCCGCTGACGATGTCGTCGCCCATGATTCGATGTTTGGGCTGCAGCACGTAGTTGCGCATGTGCATCTCATGCAGGCTCGCGATGGCGGCATCGGCCGGGCAGTAGGCGTAGTGGACCGTGGGCCGGTATACCACGATGCCACCGGTTTCCACGGTGAGCGATTCCGAAATCGAGAACGCCTCGCCGTGTCTGATCACCATGCCGACGATGTCGCCCGACGGCACCCACGATCGCACCCAGGTGCGGCAGCCCGGCCGGGCCAGACAGATCTGATTGCCTGGACCGCGGTCATGGGTCTGGGCGCCCGGCGGCAAGGTGCGTTCGTGTGTGCCCCAACCCATTTCAGCCGGTGCGATGCCCTCTTCATAGAAGCCCTCGACCGACCAGGTATTGACGAACTCATTGACGCGCTTGGGTTCTGCGCTGATTTGGGTATCGCGCTCGGAAATGTGGATCACCGCGACGTTCAGGTGCTGCGCCAGACGGTTGTAGGTGCCGGTTCGCCTGGCCGCCTCGACGAGGTCACGTCCCCGTCCCGCGGTGGCCCGCTCGGCCAGCCACAGATCGGCGATGTCGTCGAGTGCCGCTTTCACGAAGTGCGACACCAAGCCGGGATTGGCGCCATGGTCGAGAACCGCGGTTGGGCCCTTGTTGCCACCCCAGGTGGCATACATGTCACGCAGGGCCATCTGACGCGCGTAGAGCGTCCGCTGCACCGGCGGCTCGGTGCCGAAACCCGCGTAGGGATCCCACAATTCGACCGAAGCGTTGACGTAACGGACGCCATGTGAGTGGCACCAGTCGAGTAGCGCCGCGGTCTCGAGGTTCCAGGCCAGGTCGACGATCAGGTCTCCGGGGCCGACGTGCTCGGCGAATATGCGGGCGTAGTTGTCCTTGGTGATCCGCTGCTGCAAGAAGTGCGCGCCCTGATCCTTGACCCAACGCGCGTCGTCGCCCGGATCACCGAAATCGATCACGGTGTAGTTGCTCGGATCGAGCGGGACGTGTTTGAACAGCAGCGGCAGCGTGCACCGCGAGACGCTGCCAAGGCCAATGACCAGGACGCGACCGGGAACCAGATTCACAGCTAGCAGACCTCTTCCAGGTAGTCGGCGCTCGCGGGCTGTTCACTCACCGGTATGCAATGCAGCGGCAGCGGTTCGAAACCGTTGAATGCCGCGCTGCAGTAGACACTGGTATAGGCACCGGCACTGAGCATCGCCAGGACATCGCCAGGCTGGAGATCAAGCGGAAGCTGGTACTTGTTGCGTTCGTACATGATGTCGGCGCTGTCGCAGGTCGGGCCGGCCAGAACGACTGGGCCGCTGCGGTTTTCGTCACCGTTGGTGACGATGCGATAGCGAATGGCCTCGTCGAGCGTCTCGGCCAGGCCGCCGAACACACCGACGTCGATGTACACCCAGCGTTCGTCGTCTTCATATGCTTTGCGCGACGCCAAGATGACTTCGCTGAAGAGCACACCGGCGTCACCGACGATGTAGCGGCCGGGCTCCACCATCAGCCGGGGCAGCCCACCCGGAAAGCGAGCCCCGAGTGCGTCCCGGATGGCCTTGCCGTAGACCTCGATCGGCGGAATCTTGTCGACATACTGAGCAGGGAATCCGCCTCCCAAATTGATCAGGTCGAGGTTGAGCCCCGCTGCGGCGGCGCGGTCGAACACCTGGCGGACCCGCCTAAGCGCTTTGCCCCACTGCGAGACGTCACCCTGCTGCGATCCGACGTGAAAACTCACGCCGCGGGGATTGAGGCCGAGGTCGCGGGCCCGCAGCAGAAGATCGGCGGCCATGTCGGAGGCACAGCCGAACTTTCGGCTCAGTGGCCACTGCGCCCCCTGCCCTGAGGTGAGGATCCGGCAGAAGACGTCGCTGCCGGGCGCTTCGTCGGCGATCTTTTCCACCTCGCCGCAGCTGTCCACGGCAAACAGCCTGACCCCGCGCTGGAATGCGAACCGGATGTCGCTGCGCTTTTTGGTCGTGTTGCCGTAGGACAGCGATTCGGGCCGCGCACCGAGTCGCAGACACAGTTCCACTTCCGCCGGGCTCGCCACATCGAAGCAGGAACCGAGCCGGGCCAGCAACGCGATCACTTCGGGCTGGGGGTTGGCCTTGACCGCGTAATAGATATCCGCGTGCGGAAGCTCTTTGGCCAGAGCCCGGTACCGCGCCGCGACGACATCAAGATCCAGGATCAGACACGGCGTGACGGGTGTTGTCTGGCTCACATACTCGGCAATCCGTGGGCTCAGCGAGCCCGTCGGCCAACGCTTCTCGCACCAACCCTGGGTGCGGACCGACCTTGATGTCAATTCAATCGTCATATAAGCGAGTTACTCCTGAGACGGCGGGAGTAGTCAAACGACTACCAGATTGGGTATGGTAGTCACATGACTACCAAATCAGCAACCCCGGCCCGGAAGATGCCCAAGGGGCGCGAACGGATGGTGGCTGCGATCCTGGAGGCCGCCGGCGACTTGTTCGCTGAGCGGGGCCCCGCAGCGACGTCCATCCGAGATATCGCCACTCGTTCAAAAGTGAACCAGGGGTTGGTGTTTCGTTACATCGGCAACAAGGAGCAGCTGGTCGGTGCGGTGCTCGAACACCTGGGCACGAATATGGCCGAGGTGCTGCACTCCGAAGCGCCAGCCGACGTCGTCGACCGGGCGGTGGATCTGCACATGCGGGTCTTGGCCCGGACGCTGCTCGACGGCTATCCGGCGGACCAGCTGCAGAAATCGTTCCCGACCGTCAACCAGCTCCTCGACAATGTGCGTCCGCGCCACGACAGCGACGCCAGCGCCAGGATCGCCGTCGCCAATGCGCTTGCGCTGCAATTCGGTTGGCGGCTGTTCGAACCCGTGCTGCGCAAAGCGACCGGCATCGACGACCTGAGCGAGGCCGAACTGCGACAGGTGATAGGAGCCGAGCTGTCCCGGATCGTCGAGCCGCATCGCCCGAAAGCCCGACGGGCACGTGCCGCGCGCTGATCGCCGAACCCGCGTCGGCGTGAAAGTGCGCCGCCATCAATGAGGCACAGCAGCCGAAAACCGTTGTTGATGATCTTGTTCGCCACCCTGATGGCGTCGACGGGCGACGGCGTTTCGATAGTCGCCTTTCCCTGGCTGGTGTTGCAACGCCAAAACAGCGCGGGCCAGGCGTCGATCGTTGCCTGCGCGACGGCGTTGCCCCTGCTGTTCTCCACGCTGATCGCCGGCACCGCGGTGGACTACTTCGGCCGCCGCCGGGTTTCGCTGGTCTCCGATTTCTTGTCCGGTACCTCCGTGGCCGCCGTTCCGGTTATCGCCTGGCTGTTCGGCGGCAACGCGGTCAACGCCGCGGTGCTGGCGGTGCTGGCGGCGGGCACCGCCGCATTCGGCCCAGCGGGAATGACGGCGCGCGACTCGATGCTGCCCGAGGCGGCCGCGCAGGCGGGATGGTCGCTGGACCGGGTCAACAGCACCCACGAGGCGATCATCAACCTGGCCTTCATCGTGGGTCCGGGAATGGGCGGCTTGATGATCGCCACGGTCGGCGGCGTCACCACGATGTGGATCACCGCCGGAACGTTCGCCGTGTCCATCCTCACCACGGCCCCATTACGGCTGGCGGGCGCCGACAAGCCGTGCCATACGACACGTCCGCAAGGGCTGACCTCCGGCATCACCGAGGGGCTGCGTTTCGTCTGGAAGCTGCGCGTGCTGCGCTCGCTGGCACTCATCGACCTGTGCGTCACCTCGCTGTACCTGCCAATAGAGAGCGTGCTGTTTCCGAAGTACTTCACCGACCGGCACCAGCCGGCCCAGCTTGGCTGGGTATTGATGTCGCTCGCCGTAGGTGGTCTGGCAGGCGCAGTGGGCTACGCGGTGCTGTCCAAGCAGATGCGCCGGCGTCCGGTGATGCTGGTCGCGACCTTGACGCTGGGGGTGGCGATGGCGGCGATCTCAGTGCTACCGCCGTTGCCGGTCATCCTGCTGCTCTGCGCGGTGATCGGGCTGGTCTACGGGCCCATGCGGCCGATCTACAACTTTGTGATGCAGACCCGGGCCCCGCACCAACTGCGCGGCCGGGTGGTCGGGGTGATGACCTCGCTGCCCTACGCCGCGGGCCCGCTGGGCTTGTTGGTGGCCGGTCCGTTGACCGACGCCGCAGGACTTACCACGACATTCCTGGCGCTGTCGGTGCCGATAACACTCACCGGCCTGATTGCTTGCGCGCTGCCTTCGCTGCGCGACCTGGACCGGCCGTCCGCCGAGGCGAGCCGCCCGCCGCCGGTTGCCGCGGTTTGTTGAGCCGGACTGTCACCCACTGTTTCTCAGCGCGCTGGCCAGTCCATTCATCGTCAGCAGGATGCCGCGCTGCACCAATTCGTCGTCCTCGCCGCAGCGATAACGGCGCAGCAACTCCACCTGCAGGTGATTCAGCGGCTCCAGATAAGGGAACCGGTTGAACACCGAACGGGCCAGCGCGGGGTTGTCGGCCAGCAGGTCATCCTCGCCGGTGATCCGCTTGTACATGGCGACGGTTCGGTGATGCTCGTCGACGATCTTGTCGAAAACCCTGCGCCGCAACGATTCGTCGGCCACCAGCTCGGAGTAGTGCGCGGCCAGGCCGAGGTCACTCTTGGCCAGTACCTGTGCCATGTTGGACAACACGCTGCGGAAGAACGGCCAGCGCTGATAGAGCTCATGCAGCGTCTCCAGTCGTTCTTCTTCGCTCTCCGGGCCTGCGGCTATCCACTGCTCAAACGCCGTGCCGGTGCCGTACCAGCCGGGCAGCATCACTCGTGACTGGCTCCAGGCCAGTACCCACGGGATGGCGCGCAGATCCGAGATCGACTCCGTCGGTTTCCGTGACGTCGGCCGGCTGCCGATGTTCAACGACCCGATCTCGCTGACCGGTGTGGACGCCTTGAAGTAATCGACGAAACCCGGTGTGTCATGGACTAATTCGGCGTAGGAGCGCTGCGCCAGGGTGGCCACCTCGTCGAGGACCGCATAGGCGGGCTCGGCTGCGTCACCGAGGCCCTCGACATCCAGCAGCGTCGACTCCAGGGTGGCCGCCAGCAGGCTCTCCAGGTTGCGCCGGGCCACCTGCGGCTCGGCGTACTTGGCGGCGATCACCTCACCCTGCTCGGTCAGACGCAGTGAGCCGCTCACCGCTCCGGGTGGCTGGGCCAGGATGGCCTGGTAGCTCGGTCCCCCGCCGCGCCCGACGGTGCCGCCGCGACCGTGGAAGAGCCGCAACCGGATTCCGTTCTTGCGGGCTGTTTCCACCAGGGCGAGTTCGGCGCGGTAGACCGCCCAGTTGGCGGCGAGATATCCCCCGTCCTTGTTGGAATCGGAGTAACCGAGCATCACCTCTTGAGATTCCCCCCGGGCCGCGACGAGCGCCCGGTACAGCGGAAGTTCCAGCATCGCCTGCAGAATCGTCGCGCCGTTGTGCAGATCGTCGATCGTCTCGAACAGCGGCGAGATGCCAACCGGACAGTACGGTTCGTCGCCGGAGGCGTCCAGCAGGCCGCCCTCTTTCAGCAGGATCGCCGCTTCCAGCATGTCCGATACCGACCGGCACATGGAGATCACATAGTTGGGAACGGCTGCCGGACCGTATGTTTCGACCGCGTGGGTGGCGGCGGCGATGATGTCCAGCTCGCTTCTGGCCAGCTCGGAAAGCCGCGCCCGGTCTCCGATCAGCGGACGGCGGGTGCCGAGTTCGGCGACCAGCAGTTCGACGCGCTGCTCTTCGGGCAGCGAGCTGTAGTCCGGGTGCACACCGGCCCAGGCCAGCAGCTCGCCGACCACCTCCTCGTGCACGTCGGAGTTTTGCCGCATATCCAGGCCGGACAAGTGGAAACCGAAGACGTGCACGCCTTCGCGCAGCAAGGCCAGCCGGTCGTCGGCCAGTAGCGCGCTGCCGTGTGTGCGCAGCGACGCGTCGATGACGTCGAGATCGCTCCGCAATTCGGCGGGTGTGGCATACCGCGGCAGGCCCAGGTCGAGCAGATGCTGCGGTTGCTGATCCAGAATCTCGGCGGCCGTCGCACTCAAGCGGGCGCGGATCACCCGCAGCGCGCGCCGGTACGGCTCGTCGGCGCGGGCGTTGTCTGCGCAACCCTCGGCCAGTGCGGCCAGCTCGTCGGTCACCGTCAGCAGCCGCCACGACATCGACAACTCCTGCTCGAGCTGGTCGAGTTCGGCCAGGTAGTGCGACAGGGCGGTGAACGCCGCGCCGCCGGAGGCCAGCCGCACCACGTCGGCGGTGACATTCGGGTTTCCGTCGCGGTCGCCCCCGATCCACGAGCCGGGCTGCAGGATGGGGCCGGACAGCAGATCGGCATCCGGCCAACGTTGCCGCAGGGCCTGCCGCACTTCGGCGTTGACCTGCGGAATCACCTCGAAGAACGCCGACGGGTACAACCGCAGCCCGACGGCGATCTCGTCACTGATCTGCAGTCGGGAAAGCCGGATCAGGGCGGTCTGCCACAACGTCAGCACCTGACGGCGCAACTCCGATTCGACGGGGCGGCCGTCGCGGGTCTCGGTGTGCCCCTCCGCGTGCAGCCGCATCAATTCGGTGATGCGGTGCTGGGTGACGAATACGCTGCGCCGCCGCGTTTCAGTGGGGTGTGCGGTGATGACCGGAGAAACCAGCGCACCTTTGAGGGCCTCGGCGACCGTGGCCGAATCCAGTTCGGCGCCATCAAGTTTCAGATACGTCGCGGCCAGGCTTGAGTCTTGCGGCGGCTCGCCCGCGGCGACGTGAACACCGCGGCGGCGTTCACGGTGGATGTCCTCGGCGACGTTCGCCAGCAATGCGAAATGCGTGAACGCGCGGATGACCGGCAGCGCCTGATGGATATCGATGCCGTCGAACATGCGTGACATTTCGGTGCGATCGATCTCGGAGCGCCGCACCCGGAAGGATTCCACCCGGGCCCGCTCGACGAGCTCGAAAACCTCGTCGCCGTTCTGCTCGCGCACGGTGTCGCCGAGGATGGCGCCGAGCAGCCTGATGTCGGCGCGCATCGGCTCGGTCGCCTCGCGTCCGACCTTCGTCCGGTGGACGTCGCCGATGGGTTCCAGTGCGCTGTCGGGAGCCTCAACCATGTGACCCAGTATCGGTGCCGCCCGGATACTTCGCTCCTCCTGGTAGGTCAGCCACCGACTGGTTGTGCCGCGAAACGCAAAAACCGGGCACAGAACTGGCTACCGTGTAGCCACCTGTCGAAATCCATGTTCGGGCTTGGGAAGGGACAGCGATGTCGTACGTCTTAGCTGTACCGGAGATGTTTACCGCGTCGGCGACGGACTTGGAGCGCCTGGGCTCGGCGTTAAGCGCGGCAAATCTGGCGGCAGCGCTTCCGACTACCCGGGTGCTGAGGGCCGGCGCGGACGAGGTGTCGGCGGCGGTGGCGTCGCTGTTCTCCGGGCACGCCCGGACCTACCAAGCGTTGAGCGCTCAGGTTTCGACGTTTCATAACCAGTTCACGCAGGCGCTCAGCAGCGCCGGAGGATCGTATGCAGGTGCTGAGGCGGCCGCCGCCTCGCCCATGCAGGACCTGCTGAACGCGGTCAACGCACCCACCCAAGCGCTGTTCGGACGCCCGCTGATCGGCGACGGGACGGCTGGCACCGCCTCGAACCCCAACGGAGGGGCCGGCGGCTTGCTCTACGGCAATGGAGGTCACGGCTGGGACAGCACCACGGCGGGCGTGGCCGGCGGACGGGGCGGCGACGCCGGCCTGGTCGGAGCCGGGGGCGCCGGCGGAACCGGCGGCGCCAGTGCGGCCGGCGGCAGCGGCGGCCACGGCGGAGTGCTGTACGGCAACGGCGGCAACGGCGGCAGTGGCGGTGCCGGATTGACCTCTCCCACCACCTCCATCAACGGCGGCAACGGCGGTAACGGCGGCGCCGCCGGGCTACTCGGCAACGGCGGCAGCGGCGGTGCCGGCGGCGCGGGCCGGTTGGACGTGCCGACTGCCAGCGCCGGGGCCGGCGGCAACGGAGGCCACGGCGGCGCCGCGGGACTGCTGCAGGGCACCGCTGGGATCGGTGGACAAGGTGGGGCCGGCGGCGATAACGGCATCCTGATCGGAGGCAGCGGCGGCAGCGGCGGCAACGGTGGCGCCGCCGGGTTATTCGGCGACGGCGCTGCCGGCGGGGCCGGCGGCGCGGCCGGAAATGGCAACACCGGTGCCCTCTCCGGCTTTGGCGGTACCGGTGGCCACGGCGGCGCCGGCGGTACGGGCGGGATCCTGTACGGCCACGGCGGCGCCGGCGGTTCCGGCGGCACCGGTGGGGCCGGCGGTACCTTCCTCGGCAGCGGCGGCACGGGTGGCGTTGGTGGTAACGGCGGCAGTGCCGGACTGATCGGCGACGGCGGGACGGGTGGGGCGAGCGGACAAGGTGGCGCTGCCACCAGCGGCTCGGGCATCGGCGGTGCCGGTGGGACCGGTGGGTCTGGCGGTGCCGGTGGGATGCTGTCCGGCAATGGTGGGACCGGCGGAGCCGGCAGTGCCGGCGGCAAGGCCAGCGGCAATACGGGCACCGGCGGTGTCGGCGGAGCCGGCGGGACCGGTGGTGTCGCCGGAATGCTGTACGGAAATGGCGGCGCCGGCGGTATTGGCGGGACCGGCGGCGCGGCTCCGGGCAATACCGGTGTTGGCGGGGGCGGCGGAGTCGGCGGGGCCGGCGGTGACGCCCGCATGATCGGCGCCGGCGGCACCGGGGGCGCAGGTGGCGCCGCGGGCGACGCTGTCAACAGCGGTCAAAGCGCAACGGGCGGGAGCGGCGGCAACGGCGGCACGGGCGGACTGCTGTACGGCAACGGCGGCAATGGCGGCGGCGGCGGTAAAGGCGCGATCAACGTCGGGGCGGGCGGCAACGGCGGCAACGGCGGCGACGCGCGGCAGATCGGCAACGGAGGCAACGGCGGCACGGGAGGCTCCGGCGCTCCCGGCGGCGTCGGCGGCAGCGGCGGGCAGTTGTTCGGCACACCTGGAGCGCCTGGGTAGGCCCGGACCTTCTTCAGAAAGCGATCAACCGGCCGTCAGCGTCAGCGGTACTTGATCAGCAGTGCCATACCGATGATGCTCACCAGCCAGATGCCGGTGATGAACAGCGTCAACCGGTCCAGGTTCTTCTCCACCACGGTCGAACCGGACAGGCTTGACTGCACGCCACCACCGAACAGCGTCGACAGACCGCCACCCTTGGCGCGGTGCAGCAGCACCAGCAAAACCACCAGCACGCTGGTGACCACCAAGGTGATCTGCAGAGCCAATTCCATGACCGGCAGCCTACCAAGCCCAGACAGCTGCCCTGCTGACCGCGACGCGAATGCGCACGCCCGGCCATCCGACAGCCAAAAGGAATGCGCCTTGACAAACGGCAATTAAGCATTCCCTATTTCGAGCATTTGGCGGCTTCCCGTACCGCCGAGGGCACCATAATCCGTCGCCCTCGTTGCAAATTCGCTCGTGTAAACATTTTGGACATCGCCGCACCGCAATCCGGGTGCCGTGGCGACCCGGCTGTCCAAGCTTTGTACATTGCGCCGCTCGTTCATCAAATTGCTCGACGAAATTAAAATCATTCAACACAGATATTGTTGACCCTGGCGATACTCCGTGGAATTTATGGTCCGGCAAAAGTAACGGCCATCCCAGGGAGGCAGGGCGCAATGTTCACCGATTTTGCGATGTTACCGCCGGAAATCAACTCCCAGTTGATCTACACCGGTCCGGGGTCGGTCTCGCTGCGGGCCGCCGCCGACAGCTGGGCGCGGGTCTCCGCAGAATTGCAGGCCACCGCGGAGGGCTACAGATCGGTGATGTCAGAGCTCACCGGTTTCCAGTGGCAGGGTCCGTCGTCGGTGGCGATGATCGCCGCGGCCATCCCCTACGTCGAGTGGCTGGATGCAACCTCCGCGCACGCGCTGCAAACTGCCGCGCAGGCTACGACGGCCGCGCGAGGATATGAGCAGGCTTTCGAGATGACCGTGCCGCCGGAAGTCATCGCCGCCAACCGCGCGCAGCTGCTGTGGCTGACCGCAACGAACTTCTTCGGTCAGCACGCCACGGCGATCGCCGCCGCGGAGTTCGCTTATGCGCAGATGTGGGCCACGGATGCAATCGCGATGCACGACTATGCCGGAACCTCCTTGGCTGCAATGACATTGACGCCATTCACCTCGCCTCAGCAGACGACCAACCCCGCTGGCCTGCCGGCGCAGGCCACGGCCGTGGCCCAAGCCGCGGTGGGCGCCGTCGCCGACGACGGCAACTGGATCGGCGACCTGCTGATAGAGATCGGGACGTTGCTCATACCGATCGCACCGGAGCTGACGCCATTTCTCGTCGGGGCAGGCGAATTCATCAACTCGTTGCCGATGCCCTCCATCGTCAGCGACGACTTCACCTTCCTCGACGGCATCATGGCCTTTTACGCAACGATCAGCTCGATCAACAACATCAACTCGATGGGTACCGGGCTCATCGGGGCGGAAAAGAACCTGGGCATCCTGTCCACTGCCGCGGCTCCGGCGGCCGAGGCTCTGCCGAGCGAGCTAGGACCACTGACGAACTCGGTGAAGACCATCGCCGATGCGGCGTCCCGGGGCGGGCTGGGCAGCGGACTTGGCGAGGTATCCGCGTCGTTGCGCGGCGCCGGTTACGTCGGGCAGATGTCGGTGCCGCCCTCCTGGACCGCACCGGCGGCCAACCCGGTAAGGGCACTACAGGGCACGCCGATGACAACGCTGCCGGCCGGCGACGTTGCGGCGCCAGGGGTGCCGGGGATGCCGGCGCTGGCTCAAACGGGGACCGGACGCGGTGGCGTCGTGCCCCGGTACGGCGTTACGCCCAGAGTGATGTCGCGCCCACTCGCGGGCGGGTGACACGCCGGCCCGCCTAGGGCAGCGGCCGGCCGCCTAGGGCAGCGGCCCGCCGGCGGCGATGGCTGCCAGCGTGGCGAATTGCTCTCCATCCAGGGACGCGCCGCCGACCAGGCCGCCATCGATGTCGTTTTGGCCGACGAGCTCGCCGACGTTCTTGGCGTTCACCGAGCCGCCGTAGAGCACCCGCACCGATTCAGCGATCCCGGATGTGGCCAGCGACGCCAACTCCTGCCGGATGGCCGCGCACACTTCTTGGGCGTCCGCCGCGCTGGCGACGCGCCCGGTGCCGATCGCCCAGACCGGCTCGTAGGCGATGACGACCTGAGAGATCTGCTCGGCCGACAACCCGGCCAGTGAGCCACGCAGCTGTTCGACGTTGTGGGACACGTGGTTTCCGGCCTCGCGCACCTCGAGGTGCTCGCCGATGCAGACGATCGGCGTCAGCTCGTGCTTGAGCGCAGCCTTGGCCTTGGCGGACACCAGCGCGTCGTTTTCGTTGTGATAGGTGCGCCGCTCGGAGTGCCCCACGACCACGAAGCTGCAGCCCAGTTTGGCCAGGAACGCACCGCTGATTTCACCGGTATAGGCGCCCGAGTCGTGTTGCGACAGATCCTGGGCGCCATAGGTCAGCCGCAGCTTGTCGCCGTCGACCAGGGTTTGCACGCTGCGCAGGTCGGTGAACGGCGGGATCACCGTCACATCGACCTTGTCGTAGTACTTGTCGGGCAACGAGAACGCGATCTTTTGCACCAGCGCGATCGCCTCGAAGTGGTTGAGGTTCATCTTCCAGTTGCCGGCGATCAGTGGCTTGCGGCTCACGAATTCTCCTCCCCCATTTTTCCGCCAGGCTGCTCGCGGCCAAGCACCTCGATACCTGGAAGCGCTTTGCCCTCAAGGTATTCCAGCGACGCGCCGCCGCCAGTGGAGATGTGCGAGAACGAACCCTCGGAGATGCCCAGGGCACGCACCGCGGCGGCCGAGTCGCCGCCGCCGACCACGCTGAAAGCTCCCTTTCCGGTCGCGGTGACGATCGCCTCGGCCACACCCCTGGTACCCGCGGCATAAGCGGGGAATTCGAACACGCCCATCGGCCCGTTCCAGAAGACGGTCTGGGCGTTGGACAACAACTTGGCGAACCGCTTGATCGAGCCGGGCCCGATGTCCAGGCCCATCAGGTCGCCCGGGATGGCGCCCGCTTCCACGGTCTGCGGTGGCGAGTCCGCGTCGAACTGCTCGGTGACCACGATGTCGACGGGCAGCCGCAGCACATCGTGGTAGGTGTCCAGCAGCCTGCGGCAGGTGTCGATCATCTCGGTCTCCAGCAGCGACTTGCCCACCGAAAACCCTTGTGCCGCCAGGAAAGTGAAGCACATCCCGCCGCCGATCACGATGCTGTCGGCTTTGGTGGCCAGCGACTCGATAACGCCGAGCTTGTCGGACACCTTCGATCCGCCGAGCACCACCGCATAAGGCCGCTCGGTGGAGTTGGTCAACTGTTCGAGCACCTTGATTTCGTCGGCGACCAATTTTCCGGCGTAGTGCGGCAGCAGGGTCGCGACGTCGTAGACCGAGGCTTGCTTACGGTGCACCACGCCGAAGCCGTCGGATACGAAAGCGCCTCCCGGGCTGACCAATTCGGCCAGCTGCTCAGCCAGCGCAACGCGCTGGCCGTCGTCTTTGCTGGTTTCGCGCTTGTCGAAGCGGATGTTCTCCAGCAGCAGGACGTCACCGTCGGTCAGGCCCTCGGCGCGGGCAAGCGCGTCGGTGCCCACCACATCACCGGCCAACTGCACGTGCCGGCCCAGTTGTTCGCCCAAGGCCGCGGCGACCGGCGCCAACGACAGTTTCGGGTCCGGCCCGTCCTTGGGGCGTCCCAGGTGAGCGGCGATAACCACCCGTGCGCCGGCGTCGAGCAGCGCTTTCAGCGTCGGCACCGACGCGGTGATGCGGCCCGGGTCGGTGATGGCGCCGTCCTCGTCGAGCGGGACGTTGAGATCGGAGCGCACCAGCACGGCGCGACCCGAAACGCCTTCGGCGAGAAGGTCTTTGAGAGTTGGGATGCTCACGGTTAGAGCGACTTGCCGACCAGTGCGACCAGATCGATGAGCCGGTTGGAGTAACCCCACTCGTTGTCGTACCAGGACACCACTTTGGCCTGGTTGGCGATCACCTTGGTCAGGCCGGAATCGAAGATCGAGCTGTGCGGGTCGGTGACGATGTCGCTGGACACGATTGGCGCGTCGTAGTACTTCAAGATGCCCTTCATCGGGCCGTCGGCGGCAGCCTTCATCGCCGCATTGATCTCTTCGGCACTCGCCGACTTGGACAACTCCGCGGTCAGGTCGGTGACCGAGCCGGTGGGGATCGGAACCCGCAGCGCGTAACCGTCCAGTTTGCCCTTGAGGTTAGGCATCACCAGGCCGATGGCCTTGGCCGCGCCGGTGGAGGTGGGCACGATGTTGAGCGCCGCGGCGCGAGCCCGGCGCAGATCCTTGTGCGGGCCGTCCTGCAGGTTCTGGTCCTGGGTGTAGGCGTGAATGGTGGTCATCAGACCCCGGACGATGCCGAACTCGTCGTCGAGCACTTTCGCCAGCGGCGCAAGGCAGTTCGTGGTGCACGAGGCGTTGGAGATGATGTTCTGGCTGCCGTCGTACTTGTCGTCGTTGACGCCCAGCACGATGGTGATGTCCTCGTCGGTGGCAGGCGCAGAGATGATCACCTTTTTGGCGCCGGCGTCCAGATGGCCTTTCGCCTTGGCCGCGTTGGTGAACAGCCCGGTGGACTCGACGACGACGTCGACGCCGAGGTCGCCCCACGGGAGTGCGGCGGGGCCTTCCCTGACTTCGAGCGCCTTGATCTTGTGGGGCCCGACAACAATGGTGTCTTCGCCTTCGAGGCTGACGTCGTAAGGCAGCCGGCCCAGGATGGAGTCGAATTTGAGCAGGTGCGCCAACGTGTTGTTGTCGGTGATGTCGTTGACGGCGATTACTTCGATGTCAGCCCCCGCAAAACCGGGGCCCTGCTCCTTCTGGGCCAATAGCGCCCGGTAGAAGTTGCGTCCGATTCGACCAAACCCATTAATGCCTACCCGGACCGTCACTTGTCTCTCCCTCGTGGTCTTCGGTTGAACAACTGCTGGCCGTCAGCCTAGATGAGCCGACCAAACCGTGACCGGGCTGGGCAGAAATGGTTGAAGGGCACCGACGGACGTATGTGACAACCATCCGTGATGCCCTTCTGAGCGAAACCCTATGTGATTCACCAAAGCCCCCGCGGTTAAACCGCCGCGGTGTGGCGCAAAGCACACCCCGGCGCAGCCACGTAAGCCGCTGTCACAGCGCGCTATTGGCAGATTCGACCGCCTGACCAGGCAACAACAGCTGCGCCGCGCTGCGTGAGCCGGCCATTCCGGGCCAAACGTCACCATTTGGAAACGGCACGGTGCGGCGCGTGTTGAGTATCACGTCGACGGCTAACAATTGGGCCGGTCCTCAGCAACCGACGTCGGTAAGGCATGGCGCTGCGGACCACATGAACGCGGAATAGGTGAGCGCGAATAAAAGGAGTTGACGTTGATGACGATCTTTGATCGATTCAACTTCAAAGTCATTGCTGCCGGCGCCGGCTTGTGCGGGGCTGCGATCTCGCTGAGCCCTGTTGCGGGGGCCACTCCGCTGATAACGGGCGGCGGATACGCGTGCATGCAAGGAATGTCGGGCGATGGTGCGCCCGGCGCGGGTGCACCGGCAGCCGGCGGCGGCGGGGCTGCGGGTGGCCCGGCAATGTGCTGTGCCTACGGCGGAGCGGGAGGCGGCGGCGGAGCGGGAACCGGCGGCGCCGGAGGTGGCGCGACACCCGGCGGCGGAGCGACGCCTGGCGGCGGCCCAGCGGCCGCCGGCAGCTGTGCTCCAGGCGCGGCTCCACTCACCGACATGTCAGGGGTTCCCATGGTGGTGCCCGGGCCGGGCGGTGCAGCGGTGCCGGCAGGGGCCCCACTGATTGCGGTGGTACCGGAAGTTGCCCCCGTTCCTGGTGTTGCCCCCGTCCCGGCCGTCGCCCCGGTGCCGGCCGTCGCCCCGGTGCCGGCCGTCGCCCCGGTGCCGGCCGTCGCCCCAGTGCCGGCCGTCGCCCCAGTGCCGGCTGTCGCGCCAGTGCCAGCGGTGGCTCCCATCCCAGCCGTGGCGCCCATCCCCGCGGTGGCCC
>NZ_MVHE01000257.1 GCF_002086155.1 Mycobacterium angelicum
GTCACTCGGCTGCGGGTCGTCTGCAGAAACGCCGTGGCGCGCTCGGGCTCGTTGAGCATCCAGAACCGATTCGCCGCCCGGGGTATCGCCCAGGCCATCAGCTCGGTCTCGGTCAATTCGGCGGGATTCACCGCCGCCAGCACCGCGTCAGCTTCGCGACCGCGACCCTGCCAACCGAGTGCGTAAGCCAAGGGCAGGCGTGCCGCCAGGGCGTCCGACCTATCCAGCGCTGCCCGCGCCAACCGTTCGGCAAGCCGGACGTCGCCGAGCCGCAGGGCCTGCCCGGCTGCGGTCGCCGCATCCGTGACCGCGGCCGGGGTAGCACTGGCGGGGACGTCGATGGCCAGTGAGGACAGCCGTAACTGATCGCTGACATGGTCGGATGGGTGCTTGGCCAGCTGCGCGACCAGCGACACGCGCAATGCATGCGCGTGCTCGGCCGTCAATACGGCGCGTGCGCGGTCGGCGTACAGCGGATGGCCGACAAAAATCTCGCTGGTATCGCTGTCGGGACCCACC
>NZ_MVHE01000258.1 GCF_002086155.1 Mycobacterium angelicum
CGCCGACTGTTTGAGCAAGATGTGCCAGTTCGGCATCGGTGCGATCCGATGCGGCGTTCTCTTGCGGCTGAAAGTCGCTGCCGAATAGGGCGGAGTAGAAGCTGGCGTAGAGTTTCGGGTCGTTTTGCCCCGCTACACAGTACGAGGCGGCCACCGCTCGCGTCGAATAGTTCTTGCTGTGCGACTGGTCGTCGAGGAAGTTGAGCAGGTGGTAGCGCACCGCCAGCTGCTTGTCGGCCACCGCGGTATCGATATCGCTCGCATACGACCTGATGAAACTGCCGCAGGGTGGACAGATGGGTTCGTTGAAAATGTCGATCGTTGTCGGCGCCACCGAGCTACCCACAAAGACACCGTCGTTGAGAACGCGGAGCTCGACCGCATCTGCGGGCGGCGGTGGCGGCGGTGCCGACGTGCGGGGTCCAGATGACCGCCACGGATGGGCAAGCGCGATACCCAGGCCGCCCGCCAGCGCCACCACGACGGCGACGGCAACACCAACCCACAACCAGGGC
>NZ_MVHE01000259.1 GCF_002086155.1 Mycobacterium angelicum
CGCCGAACAGCGGGACTGGTTTGAGGTCTCGCTGATCCCGACGACCCGGGAGCTGACCACGCTGGGGTCCGCTGCGGTGGGAACCCGGGTGAACCTCGAAGTCGACGTAGTCGCAAAGTATGTTGAGCGGTTAATGCGGAGCGCCGGCTGACATCGCTCGCCGAGGGAGGGAGCCCCATGTCTTGCATTCCGGACGAGATCGATACGCCCGACGTGCTGATCGACCGCGACATCCTTGACCGCAACATCGGGCGAATGAGTTCCGCCGTCGCCGCGAAAGGGATCGCCCTGCGTCCCCACGTGAAGACGCACAAGCTGCCTGAGATCGCCCATATGCAACTCCGCGCGGGCGCGCGGCCTGACGGTGGCCACCATCGGGGAAGTCGAGGTATTCGTCGACCACGGCGCCGACGACGTATTCATCACCTACCCATTGTGGATCGGCACACGCCAAGCCGACCGGCTCCGTCAGCTGGCTGACCGCGCTCGCATCGCTGTCGGTGCGGGCAC
>NZ_MVHE01000260.1 GCF_002086155.1 Mycobacterium angelicum
CCGCTACCCCCGTTTCCGGCGTGGGAACCGCCGGCGCCACCCAATCCGCCGGTCCCGCCGCCACCGCCGCTGCTACCCAGGCCGCCGACACCACCGGCAGTCGTGGCGGCAGCACCATCAGCGCCGACGGCGCCGTTGCCGCCGTTACCGCCGGCGCCGCCGTTGCCGACCAAGCCGCCGTTGCCGCCGTTCCCGCCGGCCGCACCGGCCTGACCCGCGACCGCACCGGCGGCACCAGCCCCGCCGGCTCCGCCATTGCCGCCGCTAGTCGGGGTCGCCCCCACCGCACCACCAGCGCCCGGGCTCAGGCCGGCACCGCCGGCGGGGCCGGCGCCACCGGCCCCGGGATCGCCCCCGTCGCCGCCGTTGCCCCCGATGCCGTTGTTAACAGTCCACGCTCCCGCCCCACCGTTGCCGCCGTCGCCTCCCAGACCACCGGATCCGCCGGCCCCGCCGGCCCCGCCGACGCCTTGCACCCCGCCGTGACCCAGCAGCCCACCAGCACCG
>NZ_MVHE01000261.1 GCF_002086155.1 Mycobacterium angelicum
GGTTCGACACTGAATCGAATCGACCTCGCACCGACATCATCGCGGATCGCGATGTGGTGACAGGCCGTGATCGCCGCGTCGATTCCGACCAGCGTCCGCCTGCTCCGTCCTGGATTCTCGGCAGTCACGGGTTAGCGTTGTTGTGCATGGAGGTTCTCCCCTTCATCGTCAATCATGTTGTGTTGATGAAGAGTTCACGTATTCCAGGGCCCACCCAGCCGACCGTCGTGCGTGAACTCGTTGCGGTGGGAGAACCTTCGTACACAGCACTGCCGGCCGGTCTCCCACATCATCCCCGACCACAACGCGGCGGGAGTTCACGCGCGGCTCCGGTGCTTGTCGATGATTCGATGCCTCACCCAGGTACACGTCGATGCTGCGCACTTCCGCAACCTGGCCACCAATTCCCTAAACCGGGTCAGTTCAGGAGACAAAGCTGGAGCAGACGATCTCTTTCACGGGCCCAGACACTCAGCCGAAAACGTCGAGCCCTCCAGCCTCTC
>NZ_MVHE01000262.1 GCF_002086155.1 Mycobacterium angelicum
CGCCAACCCCGCATAGAAACCCCCAACATCAACACCCTCAACCACCGACGGCACCGTCGGCGCAGGCACACCCGCCGTGCCGACACTCAGCTTTGCGGTGGCATGCAGCGTCCAGGGGGTGCGCTCCTGGTTGTCGTGGGTGCGGGCGTGGACGGTGACGGGGCGTTGCTGGGTGTCGTCGACGGGGTGGACGGTTATCTGCAGATCGGTGGCAACGTCGTCGGGCAGGACCAGGGGGGCCTGCAAGACGAGTTCATCGACGACGGGGGAGCCGGCGTGCTCCCCGGCGTAAAGCAGCAGATCGATGAATCCGGTGGCCGGGAAAACCACGGTTTCGCCCACTCGATGGCCGGTCAGCCACCGGTGCGAGGTAGCTGAAATCCGCCCACTGAGGACAATCTGGTCCTGATCGGCCAGGCAGGTGATCGCGCCGAGCAGGGGGTGGTCGGGTTGGTCGAGGCCGGCGGTGGTGACGTTGGTGGTGGCCGCGGGGGTGAGCCAGTATGGCCGGTGTTGGAAGGGGTAGGTGGGTAGTGCGGTGGTGGGGGTGTGGGG
>NZ_MVHE01000263.1 GCF_002086155.1 Mycobacterium angelicum
GCCGCCCTTGCCGCCGGCCCCGCCGGCGCCGCCCAATCCACCGAAGCCCCTCCCTTCGGTGGGGTCGCTGCCGCCGTCGCCGCCGTCACCGCCCTTGCCGCCGGCCCCGCCGTTTCCGCCGCCGCCGCCATCGCCGATGATGTTTTCCCCGCCCTTGCCGCCAGCCCCAGCGTTCCCGCCGGCTCCGCCACTGGCGCCGGTGCCGCCGGGTGCAACGGCGTTGGCGCCGTTACCGCCGTTGCCGCCTTTGCCCCCGGTGTCTGCAAAGTCGGGGGTCGCACCCTGCGCGGCGCGGGTCACGCCGTCACCGCTGAGCCCCCCGAGCCCGCCAGCGCCGCTGAAGCCAGGATTGCCGCCGTTGCCGCCATGGCCGCCGTTGGCACCGGGTGCGACGGCGTTGCCGCCGGTCCCGCCGACCCCACCGTTGCCGCCTTTACCACCGTCCTGGCCACGCTCGCCCGCGGTGGTGGCATTGGCACCCTCGGCACCACTACCA
>NZ_MVHE01000264.1 GCF_002086155.1 Mycobacterium angelicum
TGTCTTCGGTTGAGGTGGTTGATGAGGTTGAGGGTGCGCGGTTGGATGTGCTGGGTAATCGGGCGGCGCTCAGCGGTGCGGGGTCGGGGTTGGGGTCGATCCCGGAGTTGTTTGGTGCTGTGGTGGGGCGTAGTCCTGAGGCGGTTGCGGTGGTGTGTGGTGGTGAGCGGCTGACGTATCGGGAGTTGGAGGGTGCGGCTAACCGGCTGGCGCAGGAGTTGGTTGGTAGTGGGGTGGGGCCGGGGTGTGTGGTGGCGCTGTTGGTGGAGCGTTCGGTTGCTGCTGTGGTGGCGATGTTGGCGGTGCTCAAGACCGGGGCGGCGTATGTGCCTATTGATCCGGGGCATTCGGATGCCCGGATCGGGTTTGTGGTCGCTGATGCGGCGCCGGTGGCTGCGGTGGTCACGGCGGATCTGGCGGGGCGGCTGTCAGGCTATGGGTTGCCGGTAGTGGTGGCCGATGCTGTTGGGGGGCAGGGTGATTCGGTTCGGGAGTTGGTGTTTCCGGCCGGTGATGATTTGGCCTACGTCCTTTACACCTCGGG
>NZ_MVHE01000265.1 GCF_002086155.1 Mycobacterium angelicum
GTTATCAGTTGATAACATACCCTCCATGTTATCGACTGATAACCGATTGTCAACAGCGCGCACCGGCCCGACCGGCCAGCCGGCGGTTCACCTCGAGAACGGACGGGTGGCCAGCACGTAGGTAGCCAACACGGCCAACGGTGCCGCCAACGGCAGCCATGGCACTTGCAGCGGGAACGACGTCGCAGCCAACCCAGCGAACGTGAAACCAACGGCGGCAACGGTCGTCGGCCAGCTCCCGGCGACAACACCGGCCCCGTATCGGCACACCAGGTAGACGGCGGCGCAAAACCCCGACAATGCGGCAAGCACATGCGTCGGGCCGGACACCACGATCATCACCACCGACAACACCACGGCAAGCGTTGCCGCCAGGCGAAACACCGCCGCCACCCCTACCGCAATCACCGCGGCAAGCCCCACGACAACAGCCAGCCCGTGCGATCCCACAGCGGCCGACCCCACCATCATCAGTCCGAACACCGTGGA
>NZ_MVHE01000266.1 GCF_002086155.1 Mycobacterium angelicum
GGTGGGGGCGGTGCGGGAGATACTCGAGGAGACCGGTCACCGCGCCAACCTGGGTAGGCGGCTCCTGACGGTGACCTACCCGACCGACTCCCCTTTTCGAGGCGTCAAGAAGGTGCACTACTGGGCAGCGCGCAGCACCGGTGGGGAATTCACCCCCGGCAGTGAGGTCGACGAGCTGATCTGGTTACCGGTTCCCGACGCGATGAACAAGCTTGACTACGCCCAGGATCGAAAAGTCCTGTGCCGGTTCGCTAAACACCCGGCGGACACTCAGACGGTGCTGGTGGTGCGGCATGGCACCGCGGGCAGCAAAGCGCACTTCTCCGGGGACGACAGCAAGCGACCGCTAGACAAGAGGGGTCGTGCGCAGGCAGAAGCGTTGGTACCACAGCTGCTGGCGTTCGGCGCCACCGATGTTTATGCCGCCGACCGGGTGCGCTGCCACCAGACGATGGAGCCACTCGCCGCGGAACTGAACGTGACCATACACAA
>NZ_MVHE01000026.1 GCF_002086155.1 Mycobacterium angelicum
ACCGGCAGTAGCCGCTGCCCCGCCGGCCCCGCCGTTACCACCTCGACCGAACAAGCCCGCCGACCCACCACGCCCGCCGTTGCCGCCGGGTGCACCTGATCCACCGTTGCCACCGTTGCCGAACAGAATCCCGCCGTCACCACCGGCCTGTCCCGTCCCCGCCGCGCCGTTAGCGCCATTGCCGATTAGCGGGCGACCGAACAAATCCTCGGTCGGCGCGTTGATCGCCCTGAATAGGTCCCGCTCAAGTGCCTGCAACGGCGACCTGTTAGCAGCCTCGGCGGCTGCATATGTCCCCCCGGCCGCGGTCAACGCGCGGACAAACTCGTCATGAAACAGTGCCGCCTGTGCACTGAGCGTCCGATAATCCTGGGCAAAGGTTCCGAACAGATTCGCGATAGCCGCCGAAACCTCGTCGCCGGCGGCCACCGCGATCCCCACGGTGGAAGGCGCGGCTGCCGCCTCCGCCTGCTTGAGCGCCTCTCTGATGCCGCTTAAGCCCGCCGAGGCTGCGGTCAATGCCTCAGGTGCCGCGACTACATGCCACGACACTGCGGCTTCCCGTCACCTCGAGTTCCCATGAACTTGACTGCAGTTCCATGCGTCACACAGGGTTGATCCGACACCGCGCCCTTTTTGGGTGCGCTGTTTGGAGACGGCATTATTCACTCCTTCCACCACGAATTCGTGACTGAAGGCTGGCCGCGTGGAGAGGTCTCGTCAGGGCACTGCTTCTGCTTTGGCGATCACCCTAGCTAGTCAACACATGACCGTCTATTAGAAAAAAAGCAACAATTCCATGCATACGACGCAAATAGGCTGGCCAAAAAGCCCACGATGAAGGCTTTGCGACTGGAGCTGAAGCACAGTACACCATACTTTGACGGAATAATGGTCAATTGCGGAATTTCGTGATGTGCGCGGCAGGATCCGGATCCGGCCAACGCGGCTATGTCCGTCAAGCCCAGCTAGCAGCGATATTGAAGCGCGTAGGCACGGCCGGCGCCGAGTGCCGACAGCGCCGAAAAGGAGCGGGTGACTGTCGGCGGGTGGTCCAGCGGTGTCATCAGTACGAATTCGCCGACGATTTCTCCCGCTTTATCAATGGCTCCGACGGCCGAGTCGCAGTGGCTGATGCGGATGCCCCGACGAACATCATTCGCGGTCACCGATTGTTAATATGCGATTTATTTGAATACCGCCTGAGCACCCGAGTCACCATTTACTCAAACGGACGGTCCGGCTAAACACCGGCGGGCAGCCGACAATCCATTCGGGATTCGACATCATGCGGTGAAGTGAAATCGACAACACTGCCGCTAGCCGGGCAGCACCATCACCGGCACCGGACTGTGCCGGATGATCTTGCCGCTGCGGGAGCCCAGGAAAACCCTTGCCAGTTCGCCCCGCGGTGACGTGCCCAACGCCAGGATCTCGCCGTCCACCCAGTCCGTCGCATCCAGCGCCTGCTGCCAACCATTTCCGGTAACGACTTGCAGCGGCACATCTTCGTCAACGACCCCGTCAATTCGCAGCCGTTCCAACATTTCTCGCGCCTGCCCCGCCCATGCTTCCAGCACCGATGCCTCGGCGTGCAATCCGACTTCCGGCGGATACATGGTCCGGCCACGCGCGGCGAATGTGATGACCCGCAACGGCACTCGCCACTGCTTGGCCAAGCCCGCGCAGCGCTGCACCACCTCAACCGATTCTGAAGTCGCCGAGTACCCACAAGTGAGGCGCGTCAATCGGGCTGTGCGCGAACGGTATTGACGCGGACTGACAGCCACCGGCACCGGCGACGAATGCAATAGCCAGTCGGCGGTCGAGCCGATCAGCACCCGCGCGCGCCGCCCGTTCGGAAACGAGCCCAGCACCACGACATCGGCGCTGAGTTCCTCGACCAGTTCGATAAGGCCGCCCGATACCGAGCGGTGGGCACGATGGCAATACGTGACCTCGATGCCGTCGGCCAATGTGCGCAGATAACGCTGCGCCTCCTTGGCCGCGTCGGCGGCCAGCCCTTCGGCCCACTGTTCATACTCGGCGTCCACGCGAGCCAGCGACGGTGTGGGCCACGGCGTTGGAACGATCGTCGCCACCGTCAGCCCCGTGCCCAGCGTCCGCGCGATCCGCACGGCCAGCTGCAACGCCGACGGACCGACCCGGCCGGCCAAGTATCCGACGACGACGGTCACGGCTTGCCCCCCTCAAGCGCATCCCCATTCAGCGCGCTGCGGTGGCGGCCCCACAACAAGTAATAGACCAGCGCCGCTGCGACCCAGCCACTGAACGCGATCCAGGTGTACCAGTGCAGGCTGGCCAGAATGTAGCCGCAGGCCAGGATCGAAAGGACCGGCGTGACAGGGTATCCCGGCACGCGGAACGCACGCGGCAGGTCGGGCTCGCGCACCCGCAGGATGATCACCCCGGCAGAAACGACGATGAACGCGGTCAAAGTGCCGATCGACACCATGTCGGCCAGCTTGTCCAGCGGTACCAGCGCAGCCAGCAGCGCCGCGGCGGTCGCGACGATCACGGTGTTGGCGACCGGAGTCATGGTGCGCGGATGCACCCGCGCGAACCGCGTTGGCAGCAGCCCGTCGCGACCCATCGCGAACAGGATGCGAGTCTGGCCATACATGGTGACCAGTGTGACGGTGAAGATCGAGATCACCGCGCCCGCAGCCAGGATCGTGCTGGCCCACGCCCCGTGCGTGACATTGTCGAGAATGGTTGCCAGTCCGGCGTTTTCCTGGCCTTTGAAGTCTTGCCAGGGCTGGGTGCCCAGCCCGGCCAGCGCAACGAGCACGTACACACCGGTCACGATCACCAAAGCGATGATCAAGGCGCGCGGCATGGTCTTCTGCGGATCCTTGACCTCGTCACCCGCGGTCGAGACCGCGTCCAGGCCGATGTAGGAGAAGAAGATCGTGCCGGCCGCCGAGCCGATCCCGGCAACGCCGAAGGGAGCGAAGTTCCTGAGGTGGTCACCGTTGAATGCACTGAATGCGATCACCACGAACATGGCCAGCACACCGAGCTTGATCAGCACCATGATCGCGTTGACCGTCGCCGACTCGCTGGCGCCGCGGATCAACAGCAGCGCACACAGCCCGATCAGGACCACAGCCGGCAGGTTCACATAGCCGGGCTGGGAATCCCACGGCGCCGCCGACAGTGCCTGCGGCATCTGGAACCCGAACAAGTTGCTTAGCAGCTTGTTGACGTAGCCACTCCAGCCGACGGCCACCGCGGCGGTGGCGACTCCGTACTCCAATAGCAGGCACGCCGCCACGCAGATGGCCACCGCCTCCCCCAGCGTGGCATAGGCGTAAGAGTATGACGACCCGGAAACCGGTACCGCAGAGGCCAATTCGGCATAGCAGATGGCCGCCAGCCCGGCCGCGATGCCGGCGATGATGAACGAAACGATCACGCTGGGACCGGCTTCTGGCACTGCCTCCGACAACACGAAGAAGATGCCCGTGCCGACCGTCGAGCCCACCCCGAACATGGTCAACTGGAATGTGCCGAAGCTGCGTTTGAGGCTTGCTGCGGCCCCCTGTGCGACGGGAGCGCCGCCCACCGGGCGGCGCCGCAGCATCTGCTCTTTCAGGCTGATCGAAGTAGCCGGCAACTGCGCCTCCCGTCCCAAGGTCAGCTAATTATGCGGCTGCCGGAACAAAAGCTAACCCTTCAGGTGAAAGAAGGTCTCGAGCGCAATCGCCGCGCCACTGACCGAGACGGTGATCGCCAGCGTCGCCCAGTCAGCGAGTTTGGGCCGTGCCGGATTCGCCGACAGCTGCCCGGTCCCGCCGCGCGCGGTGATCGCATCACCCATCTCGTCAGCGCGGCGCAGCGTCACCGTCATGGCGGCAGCGAGCAGGTCGATCAGTTCGCGAGCGTGCCGCTGACGTCGGGCCTTGCGGGTCGGCGGAACCCATTTGGGGCGCAGCCGACGGGCGGCGTAGAGCACCTGAAACTCGTCGATCAGCATCGGGAATGCGCGCAGCGCAAGCGCCAACGCGACCGCCCATTCGTCGACCGGGATCCGCAACCATCGCAGCGGGCGGCCCAAAGTGGCCAGTGCAGGCCCGATTTCAGCGACGTTCGTCGTCCAGGAGACCATCGCCCCGAGCGCCAGCAACACGATCGACAACGTGGTGATCCGCAGAAAGTTAAGCGCGCCGCCCAGTGCAAGCTCGGTGCCGCCCACGGAGACCACGGGAGTTCCGCCGCCCAGTGCCGCGGTGACGAACCCGAGCGCCAACAGGATCCACAGCCACCGTGGCATCGACGGCAGCGCGCCGCGGGGAATGTGTGCGATCCAGGCGGCGATCAGCACCAGCACGGCCACCATCCCGATCGCGATCGGTCCCGGGTAGAAGGTGAGCAACACCGAAACACCGAAAACCACCAGCAGTTTGGTGCCGGCCCACAAATCGTGGATGGCCGACTTGCCCGGCACCGGAACCAGCAACACCACCGGCCGCGCCTGGCGCCGCGTCCCGTCCGGCGTGGAGGTCATGAGATTCCTCCTGCCGCAGTGGATACCGACTCCACCGCGCCATTGCGCAGATGCAACGTGCGCGGGCAGAGCTCCTCCATGCCGACGAAGTCATGCGAAATGACCACCACCGTAAGACCCCGTTCCCGGCGCAGGTCCTCCAACAGCCGCAGCAAGCCGCGCTGGCTGTCGGCGTCCAGCCCGGCCAGTGGCTCGTCGAGAATCAGCGCACGCGGCGAACACGCCAGCAGACCAGCCAGCACCACGCGGCGCATCTGGCCACCGCTGAGCTGATCGATGCGCCGCTTGCCCAGCGCGGGGTCCAGGCCCACCACACTCAGCGCCGCCGCCACGCGGTCGGCATCTTTGGCCGAAAAGCCCGCTGCCGAAGCAACTTCCAGGTCGACGCGACTGCGCATCAACTGAAGCCGGGCCGCCTGAAACGACAACGCCACCGCGCCGACATGGTCATACGTCGGCTCACCGTCAATCAGGCAGGAGCCGGTGGTGGGCACCGTCAGCCCGGCCATGATCCAGGCCAGCGTCGACTTACCCGAACCGTTGCCGCCGTGGATCAACACCCCGTCGCCCTGCTCGACGACGAAGTTGACATCGCGCAGTGCGGTTTTGGCCCACGGTGTGCCGCTGCCGTATTCGTGTCCCACGCTTAGCAGTTCGATCACCGGCGCGTGCCCCTGGTGACCCACCGAGACGGCCGGCACCGGCGCATCCTCGGTATCGACCATGCCGGTGTTGTCCGGCGAATCACTGAGTTTGATGGTGCGGTCGGCGGATTCGGCCTCGTTGTTGTAGTGCGTGATGTGCACCAGGGCGGTGCGATGCCGTTTCCGCAGCCCCGAGAGGACCCCCAGCAGGGCATCGCGGCCCTGCTGGTCGACCATCGTGGTGACTTCGTCGGCGATCAGCATCGCCGGCTCGCGGGCCATCGCCGCGGCCAGCGCCAGGCGCTGCAGTTCCCCGCCGGACAGCGTCCCAGTGTCGCGTTCGGCGAGTCCTTCCAGCCCGACCTCGCTCAGCAGCTGGTCCACGTCGATCTTGGTACCCGGCGGCAGTCCCCACACCACGTCGTCACCGACCCGGGTGCCCAGCACCTGTGATTCGGGATGCTGCAACACCACCGCAGTGCCGCCCAATTTGCCCAAACCCACCGCGCCCGGCCGGGTTACCGTTCCCGCGGTCGGTTCCCGGCCCGCCAGGATCAGCATCAAGGTGGTCTTGCCGGATCCGTTGGCGCCGGTGATCGCGACGTGTTCGCCGGCCTGCACATCCAGCGTCAGCTCGCGCAGCGCGTCTTGGCCGGCGCCGGGATAACGGAACCGCACCTTGTTTAACCGCACCGGCACCGGACCGATCGCGTCGGTCTGGCCGGCGGCGTCCGGGGCGTCCAGTTTGTGCACATCGGGGATTCCGCGCATCCGCTCCAACAGCCGCGACAGCGCCCACCAGCCGATCAACGACACGATCATGATGCCGATGGTGAAATAGCCCAGCAGCCACCACGGCCAGTAGTGCAGCGCGGCAGCGAAATCGCGCTTCAAGTCCGCGCCGGCACCCTCCAGGTGCACCCTGCCCATAAACCGGGCGAGACCGTCGACGTTCGCGGTCATGACGGAGAAAATCAGGTGCCGCAGTCGCGCCAGCACCATCAGCATCCCGACCATCAGCCCGCCGAAGGCCAGTCCGGCGATCAATGACGTCACGATGACCGTCGGCGTGCCCCGCCCCTTGCGCTTGACGATTCCGGTCAGCCCACCGATGTAAGCGCTGTGCACCACCGCCATGAAACCGCCCAGCCCGGCGATCAGGAAGGCGATCACCCCGGCGGCCACCGTTGCGGCCATCAGCACCCGCAGCCGGTAGCGGTAGGCCAGCAAGCCCGTGGGTACGGTGCCCAGCAGCGCCAGCCCGGCGGCGAACGGTACGACGACGGAGATGATCGCGGTCACTGCGCACAACGCCGCCATAACCGATGCCTGTGCGAGTTCGCCGGGTCGCAGCGGCCCACCACGGTGGTGTGCGGAGAGGGGGCCGGGCGCGGTCACTTCATCGATTGTGCCAGGCACGGAGCCCAACTTTGCGCAGCAGATCAACCCATCCGGGTTTTGCCGGACCGACACCACGATTGGTCTCGCATAGCAAAGCTATGGAACGATGTGCGCATGAGTTCTTACGCCACAGCTAAGGACAGTGCAGCCGTCGAACCCCATCAAGGCCTGGGCGCGGATCTGCTGGCCGTGGTCGCGCGGCTCAACCGGCTGGCCACGCAGCGTATCCAGATGCCGCTGCCCTCAGCGCAGGCGCGATTGCTGGCAACCATCGAGGCG
The DNA here is from genome assembly GCF_002086155.1 of Mycobacterium angelicum. Taxonomy (GTDB): domain Bacteria; phylum Actinomycetota; class Actinomycetes; order Mycobacteriales; family Mycobacteriaceae; genus Mycobacterium; species Mycobacterium angelicum. The sequence continues at coordinate 6,856 of NZ_MVHE01000026.1, forward strand.
CAGGGCGAGGCACGGATCGGTGACCTGGCGGCCGTCGATCACTGCTCGCAGCCCACGATGACCACGCAGGTCCGCCGGCTCGAGGACGCCGGGCTGGTCACCCGAACCGCCGACCCCGGAGATGCCCGGGCGGTCCGCATCCGCATCACCCCGCAAGGTCTGCAGACCCTCAACGCGGTCCGGGCGGACCGGGCCGCCGCGATCGAACCCCAACTGGACCGGCTCGAGCCGGCCGACCGCCAGGTGCTGGCGGATGCGGTCGGCGTGCTGCGCCGTCTGCTCGAAAACGCCGCAGCCGCCCCGGGCCGCAACACGCTCTGATCGGGCTACCCCCAGCCCTCGGGCATGCTGGATGCATACGCCCGGTCGCGGGTAGACACTTAATTCGGTACCAGTGCGGGAAGGTGGCAGGCCATGCGGAGCGAGGCGACACCGCACGCCTCCCCGTTGACCGTGTGGGTCGGCTCCACCCGGTACGTCTTTCCTCCCGGACGCGACGTGATCGTGGGCCGCGGCAGCCAGTGCGATATTCGCCTGGACCGGATGGGCCCGTTCGAACCCAACGCGGGGCCGGAACCTCCTCCTGATCTGGTGTTGCGGTTCGCTGGTACGCACTGGGTTGCCATCGACCGCAGCCAGATCGGCATCTTCACCGACGGCGCGCGGGTTCCGACGGCCCAGATCCGCGACGGTCAGTCGATCATGATCGGTGATCCCCAGCGCGGGCCGCGGCTGACTTTCCAGCTCGCCGCTGCCGCGGGTCCGCCGGCGCCTCCGGGCGAAGCGGCCACCACCCAAATGCCGGTACGCCGACGCCATCAACCGACGTTCGAAGCATCGACCAGGCCCATGGCGTTACCGCCGCGGCCGTCACCGCCCACAACGGGGACCGGCCCGATACCGCCACCCGCCGTCCCGGTAACCCCCCGAGTTGACGACGAATCCAAGGGCGGTGGCCTGGCCGACTGGATGTCGGTGGCGACGAAGAAGCTGCGCGCTCCCCGCCCGGAGACGGGCACTGACACCAGCACACAAAGCGGAAGCGACACCGTGGCTCCGACGACCAGTCGACTGCCACTGCAACCCGGCGCGCGCACGATCGGGGTGGCCGCCTATCGACTGGGGCTCAACGTCAACGGCCACGAATTGCTGTCCAATGTGTCGTTCACCGCGCGCCCGGGCTCACTGATCGCGGTCATCGGGCCCTCGCGCGCCCGCAACTCCGCGCTGATCGAGTTGCTCGGCGGCACCCGCCCGCTGGACTCCGGCGTGCTGACCGTGGATGGCCACGACGTACACGCTGAGCCAGAATCGATGCGCTCGCGAATCGGGGTGGTGGCACGTGAGGACCTCGTGCATGCGCGCCTCACCGTCGAACAAGCCGTCGGTTACGCCGCTGAACTACGGCTGCCGCCCAACACGTCTGCCGACAGTCGTCGCCGGGTGGTCGACCAGATTCTCGACGAACTAAACCTCAGCCGGCACCGCATGACGCGGGTGGCCAAATTGCCGCCCGAATTGCGTCGGTGCGCAGCGATGGCGATCGAACTGGTTACCAGGCCGTCGTTGCTGGTCGTCGACGAGCCGGGCGCCGGCCTGACACCCGAGCAGCTGGCGCTGCTGCGCCGCCAGGCCGACCTGGGCTGTGTGGTCGTAATAGCGACCACGTCACTGGCTCACTTGAACCTGTGCGATCAGGTGCTGCTGCTCACCGCTGCCGGAAGCTTGGCCTTCGCCGGGCCGCCCCTGCAGATCGAGGCCGCGATGGGCACCGCCGATTGGGCCGACATCATGGCGCGGATGACCGCCGACCCCGCCGGTGCCCATCGCGAATTCCTGGCCCGCCAACAGGCCTCGGTTTCGATGACACCGCCGTCGGTGGCCGCACCGAACCGGCTTCCCGTCACACTCGGCCTCGGCCGGCAGCTGCGGTGGGCAGCCCGTCGTCAGGCCCGGCTATTGCTCGCCCACCGCGGGTACTTCGCTTTCCTGGTGCTGCTGCCGTTCGCACTGGGCGCGCTGACGCTGCTGATTCCCGGCAAGACGGGCTTCGGCCGCGCCGATCCGTCCGGCGCCAACCCGCATGAAGCCGTCGAAATCCTCGCTGCGCTCAACATCGGCGCGGTGATCATGGGCACGGCGTTGACCATCCGTTCGCTGGCGATCGAGCGCGGCATCTTCCGGCGCGAGCAGTCCGTCGGCCTGTCCACCTCGGCTTACCTGGCCGCCAAGCTCATCGTCTTCGGCGTGGCCGCGGCCGTCCAGGCGGCCGTCTTCACCGGCATCGTCGTACTCATCAAGGGCAAGCCCACCCAGGGCGCGGTCCTGCTGCAAAATCCGGTGGTCGAGCTGTACGTGGCGGTGGCCGCCACCACGATCGTGTCGGCGATCGTGGGTCTGGCGCTGTCCTCGGCGGGCCGCTCGATACGCGAGGTGCTGCCACTTGCGGTGCCGGCCGTCCTGGCCTCGGGGCTGTTCGCCGGCGGGCTGGTCTCGCTGGTCGGCACCTGGGGCTACGACCAGATCTCGTGGCTCGTTCCGGCCCAATGGGGCTTTGCCGCAACGGCTTCCACCGTCGATCTGCGCCGGGTCGACAAGCTCGCCGACAGCAACGAGGTGTGGGCCCACTACGTCGGCTGGTGGGTTTTCGACATGCTCGTGCTTGTCGCTTTCGGCCTGCTGTGGGCCGGATTCGTCCGATACCGACTGCGCCCGCCCTACCCGATGCGCAGCGACGCCAGCGGCCGGTCGCTACATCGCGAGCAACAGGAATTGAGTGACCTGCGTGGGTGAAAAGTCGTTGTCGCTCACCAGGACTACCGATTGACGGCCATCGGGCAACTTCGGTCCCAGCGTGATGCCCTCGAGGTTGTACACCAGGTTTTTCGGCCATAGGTCCGGTGCCACCGACAGCGCGGAGACGTCGAAGGCCAGCGACTTGCGCATCGGGGTCAGCGCCCCGCCCAGCAGCGACGGCCTGGACAGGACATCGGTCGCGGCACCGATTTCGGCGCGATAGATGCGGATCACCGGCGGTAGCGAATTGGATCGCTCCACCACCAGAAACGTGCTGTCGGACAGCGCGACCAGATCCGAGACGCCGTCGAACTGAGCGCCCAGGTTGGGCGCCTCGATCGGGTAGGCGTATTGCGCCGTGGGCTCGCCGGTGGCGACGTCGAACTTGGTGATCCGGGTCAGCACCTGATGGCCGTCGCTTTTCGGCGGCCCGTCGTTGTAACCCGGCAGCTCCATGGCAGCGAACAACGAGCGGCCGTCGGGGGTGAGCGTCAGACCTTCCAGCGCCCGGTTGCGCCGCGGCCCGGTGCGCTGGGCAGACATCGCCAGATTGGGCGGCAGAGCGAACTGGCCGAGGTAGGCGCCGTCGAGCGCGGCGATCCGGACCAACGGGTCGACCAGTATCGGCTCTCGATCGGTGGGCCGTTCGCCTTCAGAGGTCCAGTACAACCGCTGCCGGGCAGCGTCGAAGGCGACGCCCTCGGGGTCGGGAGGAACTACCGGAGGCCGCGCGTCCAGGTTCTGCCGCGCAAACGGCTGACCCGACGTATCCAGCAGCGGACGTACGCCGGTAAACGCGACGTCGCTGATTCCCTTGTCCGACAACGAAAGCCGCACGGTGTAGAACCGCACGGGTGCGTTCGCGGAATAGTCGTCGCTGATCACGTAATAGATCTGGCGGCCGCTGTCATAACTGATGCCCGACAAGCCGCCGATGGGCGTGCCGCCAAAGGTGGCATCAGAGGCGACCAGCGACTGGCCGAGGTAAGTCAGCATGGGATGCGCCGTGTTGGCCTGCGGCCCCGCCCGGTCGCAGCCCGCCAGGCACAGGCCGGCCGCCAAACAGCAGACGGTCAGCAGTCTTCCCAGCGCGGGCATCACATCACTGCGGCGACAAGCAACCCGACCAGGTATGTGGCCGCGACGGCGACGGTGCCGAGGAACAACTGCCGAGACGCCGCCCACCACACGGGTTTCCGGGTGAAACGGGCGGTCAGTCCGCCGGCGATCAGCAGGCCCGCCCCACCGAAAATCAGGCCCAGTGGCAACGACCCATGCCCGGACAAATACGGAAGCAACGGGATGACCGCACCGACCGCGAACATCAAAAAGGATGAGATCGCGGCCACCCACGCCGACGGCTTCTCATCGGGATTGAGGCCGATCTCCTGCACCATGTGGAAATTGACCGCGCGGTTTTCGTCGCGGTGGATTTCGTCGGTGGCGGCTTGCGCGGTTTTCTCGGTCATGCCCATCTCGACGAGCAAATTGACGAGTTCGGCCCGTTCGGCGCGCGGGCGGGTGCGCAGGAACCGGCGTTCGACCTGTACCTCGGAGTCGATCTGCTCATTGGCTGTGGTCACCGACGTGTACTCGCCCAGCGCCATGGAGAACGCGCCGGCCAGCAGGCCGGCGATGCCGCTCACCATGGTCGTGTGGGCGCTTTCCCCGGCGGCCACACCGGCGATCAGGCCCGTGTTGCTGACCAGGCCGTCCATCGCGCCGAAGGCGGCGGCCCGCAGCCAGCCTCCGCTGACATCGGAATGGCTATGGCCGACGTCGTACGGGTCGCTGCTTTCTGACCCGGGATCTGACTGGGGCATGGCGCTATCTAAACGCACCCTCTCGCCGCTACAGATACCGCCTCACACGGCTGCAGTACTCGGCGTACTCCTGGCCATATCGCTCGCGCATGAAAGCTTCCTCCCGCAGGACCTGCCGGTTGAACAACCAGGCACCGCCGAGTAAGTAGCAAAGCGGAATCCAGTTGGGAAACACCAAGAACTGACCTACCAGAAACAAGAAAAAGCCTACGTAGATCGGATTTCGGCTGACCGCGAATATGCCGCTCGTCACGAGCTCGCCGGACCCCTCCACGTCGATGCCGACCCGGAAGCTGTTACCGAAGGCCACCAGGCTGAGCACCAGAACTGCGATACCGCCCAGGCACAGCGCCACCCCAAGCCAGGCCAGCGGCGTGGACCGGAAAAACCTTTGGCTGCTGACCAACGGCCAACCGAACGCCGCGGCGAACACTGTGTAGAAGTAGAACAGCGCCACCGGCGGTATCAAGAAGTCGGTCTTGTCGATGCTTCCGAAATGCATTGCGCGAGTGCCGGTTCTGCGCAGCAGGGCGACTCGGACCAGGACCGTGCCCAGCAGCAGCACAACTGTCAATGCGGCCAGGTAATGCGGCATCGCGCGGTCCTCTTCGGTCACTGGGGCTCGGGCTCGACATTCTCGACACTACCCATTGGGGACCCAGTGGGGCCCGCCCCCGTTTGTCCGGTGCTACTCCCACGTCCGCGGGCGGCGGGTTACGGTCGGATATATGGTGCCGAACACGACGAGTACTGCCGATCATCTGCGCAACGCACTGGACGGGCGTTGGCGTGACGTGAAGAACCAGACGCGGGAAAAGTTCCAGCATGAACAATTCCGCCCGCACTACACCCCGAACACGGTTATCGCCCGCGCCAAGGTATTCGAACAGATGAAGGTCATCTCTGCAGCAGGTATCTCCGACGAAGGGTTCCGCAAGGAGCACGGCGGCACCGGCAACGTCGGCGCGGCGATCACCATGATCCAGATGCTCGCCCAGTCGGATCTGTCCCTGATGGTCAAGGCCGGCGTGCAGTGGGGCTTATTCGGCGGCGCCGTGGAGAACCTGGGCACCGGACGCCACCACGACCTTGTGCAGGACATCATCGACCTGGAGCTGCGCGGTTGTTTCGCGATGACCGAGACGGGCCACGGCAGCGACGTTCAGTCACTGGAGACGACGGCCACCTACGACGCCGAGACCGAAGAGTTCGTCATCCATTCCGAGACCCCGACCGCACGCAAGGACTACATCGGTGGTGCGGCCGAAACCGCAATGGTCGCAGCGGTTTTCGCACAGCTGATTACGCACGAGGACGGCAAGCCGGTCAACCACGGCGTGCACTGCGTGCTGGTGCCGATTCGTGACGAGGACGGCAACGACCTGCCGGGCGTCACCACGTCGGACTGCCACTACAAGGGCGGGCTGCCCGGTGTCGACAACGGGCGCATCATGTTCGACCATGTCCGTGTTCCGCGGGTGAACCTACTGAACAAGTACGGCGACGTGGCACCGGACGGCACTTACAGTTCGCCGATCGACAACGCGAACCGCCGGTTCTTCACGATGATCGGCACACTGATCCGCGGGCGCGTCACGGTGGGCGGCAGCGCGGGTGCGGCGACCCAGGTGGCACTTGACATCGCTACTCGATATGCGTTGCAGCGCAAGCAATTCAGCGCCCCCGACGACGACAGCGAAGTGCTGATCATGGACTACCTGGCGCACCAGCGCCGGCTGTTTCCGTTGATAGCGAAGACATACGCGCTGCAGTTCGCCCAGAACGAGCTGGTGTCCAAGTGTCATGACCTACAGACCTCCGACGTGGTGGACGCCGAGGAGCAGCGGGAGCTGGAAGCTCGTGCCGCTGGGCTGAAGGCGGCCAATACCTGGCATGCTTCGCGGGCCATACAGGAGGCTCGGGAAGCCTGCGGCGGCGCGGGCTACATGGCCGAGAACCGGCTGATCGCACTGCGGGCCGATACCGACGTGTTCACCACCTTCGAAGGTGACAACCACGTGCTGACTCAGCTGGTGGCCAAAGAGCTGTTGACCGCCTACGCCGACGACATCAAGAGCATGAGCCCGGTGGAGTGGGTGCGTTTCGCGGCCAACACCGTCAGTGACCGGGTACGCAAACGCACTGCGGCAGAGGCGATTATGCAACGGATCGTGGACGCCAGGCAGGACAGCGAAGAAGAGGGCAGCCTGTTCAACCGCGGCACCCAGGTCAATATGTTCGAGGAGCGTGAGGATTATCTGCTGTCCTCGGTGGCGCGCCGGCTGCAAAGCAAATCCAAGGAGCTGTCGGCCTTCGACGCGTTCAATGCCGTGCAGGATCACGTGCTGCACGCGGCCGCGGCCCACATCGACCGCGTGGTGCTCGAAGCGTTCGTCGCCGGGATCGAGTCATGCCCCGACGAAGGGGCCCGCGAGCTGCTCGGCCTGTTGTGCGACCTGTACGCCCTGTCGGTGATCGAGGAGGACAAGGCCTGGTACATCGAGCACCGCTACCTGTCCACCGAGCGGGCCAAGGCCGTCACCCGCGGCATCAATGACCGCTGCCGGCTACTGCGACCGCACGCCAAGACGCTGGTCGACGGATTCGGTGTACCCGAGCCGCTGCGTTACGCCGAGATGCTGCACCCGGAGAACCTGCCCGCCTGAACTCAGGAGCTCATGAGTTCAGCCGGCTGCCGGGCCGGGGTCTCGCCGGCAAGGCTCAGTGCCGGCCGGCGTACGTACTTCTTCCAGGTCAGCAGTGCCGCAGCGGCGTAGCAGATCATGAAGGTGAAGAACGCCGAGGTCCCGGTGCCGGTGCTGACGTAGGACTCACGCAGCGCCAGGTTGATCCCCACACCGCCGAGGGCGCCGAACGCGGCGACGAACCCGATGGCCACCCCGGAGATGACGCGTGACCACTCACGCCGTTCCGTCTCGCCGAGGTCCAGCGAGCGGCTGCATGCTTCGAAAATCGACGGGATCATCTTGTAGACGGATCCATTGCCCACGCCGGACAAGACGAACAACGCGATGAAGCAGACGAAGTAGCCGACGACGGCCACACTGGCGTGCGGGCCGCTCTGCAGCGCGTGGTGGTGGCGGTCTTCCAGATTGCTCGCACTGATCAGCAGGCCGGCGGTGAGCGTCATGGCGATGAACACCATCAGGGTCAGCCGGCTGCCGCCGATCCGGTCGGCCAGCCGGCCGCCGAAAACCCGGGCCAGTGCGGCCAGCAGCGGTCCGACGAAGGCAAGCTCGGCGGCGTGCAGCGTGGCCTGCGCCATGGTTTGGCCGCAAGCAATGAAGTTGGTCTGCAGCACCTGGCCGAAGGCGAACGAGAACCCGATGAACGAGCCGAAGCTGCCGAGGTAGAGCAGCGACAGGAACCAGGTGTCCGGGGCGGAAAGGACCGCGCCGACGATCGGCCGCAGCCGGGTCACCTTGACCCGGTACTGCTCGAGGTTGTTCATGCCCCGCGTCATTCCGATCGCGGCGATCGACAACAGCACCGCGTACAGGCCGCAGACCAGGTAGGGCTTGCCGTCGCCGGCTGTCGCGATGACCGCCAGGCTCACCAGCTGGATCACCGGCACACCGAGATTGCCTATGCCGCCGGCGATTCCGAGTGCCGAGCCTTTGAGGCGGTGCGGGTAGAACGCGTTTGCGTTGGTCATCGATGCCGCGAAATTCCCACCACCCAATCCGGTGAGCGCCGCGCACACTAAGTACGGCCACAGCGGCAGACCGGGGTTGGCCAACAAGACCATTGCGCCAATCACCGGGAATATCAACACCATTGCCGAGAACATCGCCCAGTTGCGGCCGCCGAAGATCGCGGTGGCCAGCGAGTAGGGCGTGCGCATGCAAGCGCCCACCAGGGTCGCGACGATGTCGAGCAGGAACTTGTCACCCGCCGAGAACCCATAGACGTTCTGCGGCATGAACAACGTCATCACCGGCCAGAGCGTCCACACCGAATAACCGAGGTGGACCGTCACCACCGACCAGAAAAGGTTGCGCCGGGCGATGGTCTTGTTGCCGGCCTCCCACGCCACCAAATCCTCAGGGTCCCAATGTGAGATGTGACGTGGGCCACTGCGACGCTTCGTCGAGGCGTTCGAGTAGCCGTGAGCGACAGTGTGATTAACGGGGTGGGTGGAACTCAAGTCGTGCCCTGGACTGCGCGGCGATTCGTCGCGTTGCAGCAGCATCTGCTGGTCCATCACCCTCCTTGCTCGCGGCCTCATGCGTGGCCGTCCTTGTCCGACATGGACTTTCCAGAGTGCCAGGCTTCAGCTCGCCAAGCATGCCCGGAGCAGCAGGAACCTGCTGTAGAAGTCCTGTAGAAACCCTGAAGGCGGGCGTCAATTTGTTGCGTATTTGAAACGTTCGGTTGCGTATTCGAAACGTGCGGACGGCTATTGATGCGGTATGGCGCCGAGCGCTTTGAGCTTGCCGTCCGGCCCGATCTGAAATTTCACGGTGCCCCTGCCGGTGGGGCAGCACTCCTGGTCGTTGCCGACGCGCCATTGGTACTGGACCGTCACCGTGTCATCGGCGGGCGCGAGCACTGTTGTATAGGGCTTCGGATTAGGGGTCGGTGAGCCCAGCGGGGTGTTGTGGTCAAAGAACAACAGCTGCTGGGGAGTCGACTCCGAGGCAATGGTCGGAATGATCTGTACCCAGTACAGGCGGCATTTCTTGGTATGCCCGCGGGCTATCTCGACCCACCGGGAATCGGCCACCGCGATCGGCACGGCAGCGATGGCCTGGCGCACCGTCTCAGCCGTCGGACCATCGGATTCCTTGCACTTATCAGGCTGCGCCGGTGGCGGTGCCGGCGTCTTGGATCCGCAACCGGCAACAGCCAGCATCACAATCAAGGCGATCGCGCTCAGCCGACGGGCCACGCCGCGAGCTTATCCAAGGCCCGCAGCGGACTTGGCGAAGACTGTGAATGTCCCCCAGGTTTGGTCAAAGCCCCAGGTGTAGCCCCTGGCGACGGCCGAATCGTAGGTAATCTGGCCACAGTTCAGTTGGTCGATGACGACCTGGATGACTTGTTTCCTCCGGTTTCCAGTGGCGCACCGCCACGCCGGGGCCGCCGCGAGAAGTCCGTAAAACGCCTGAAACCTCGGCTCTCTCGTCTCGAAACATCCTTGTCGCACGATTCACCGCAGAGACGGTTGCGCGCTGAGAAAGGAGTAGGTGTGACTGCGAAGCCCGATTCGGCCACCGTGCACTCGATGTGCGCCTACTGCGGCGTGGGCTGTGGAATGGTGTTGCAGATCACAACCGATCCCGAAAGCGGCCGTCGTCACATCACCAATTCGGTTGGGCAGAAAAGCCATCCGGCCAACTTCGGGCGCTTGTGCACCAAGGGCAAGACCACCGCGGATCTCCTGGCCGCACCCGGCCGCGCCGAGACGGCGTATCTGCGGACCGATCGCGGCCGGTCTCTCGAGCCGGCTCCAACCGACGACGCCATCACCCAATGCGCCAAGCGGTTACGTGCCGTCATCGACGAACACGGCCCAGATGCTGTGGCGCTGTATGTGTCCGGGCAGATGTCGATCGAAGCCCAATACCTGGCCAACAAGTTGGCCAAGGGATTCATCGGCACCAACCAGATCGAATCGAACTCCCGACTGTGCATGGCGGGCGCCAGTTCCGGCTACAAACTGTCGCTGGGCGCAGACGGGCCGCCCGGCTCATACCAGGACATAGATCACGCCGACGTCTTCTTCGTCATCGGCGCCAATATGGCTGACTGCCACCCGATTCTGTTCCTGCGAATGATGGACCGCGTCAAGGCCGGCGCCAAACTGATCGTCGTCGACCCCCGCCGTACCGCGACTGCCGAGAAGGCCGACCTGTTCCTGCAGATCGCACCCGGGACCGATCTGGCACTGCTGAACGGTCTGTTGCAGCAGATCGTCGAAAATGGCCACACCGACGCCGAATTCATCTCCGAGTTCACCGAAGGCTGGGAGGTGATGCCGAGCTTCCTGGCGCAATTCATCCCCGAGCGGGTCAGCGAAATCACCGCTATCCCAGAGCAAGACATCCGCACGGCGGCGCGCTGGATCGGCGAATCCGCGAACTGGATGAGCATCTGGACGATGGGTGTCAACCAGAGCACCCACGGGACCTGGAACACCAACGCGATCTGCAACCTGCACTTGGCCACCGGAGCGATCTGTAAGCCCGGCAGCGGCCCGTTCTCGCTGACCGGTCAGCCCAATGCAATGGGTGGACGCGAAATGGGTTATATGGGACCGGGTTTGCCGGGTCAGCGGGCCGTGACCTCGGCCCAGGACCGCGAATTCGTCGAGAACCAGTGGGGCATTCCGCACGGATCGCTGCGCACCGACGTCAGCGACGGCGTAATCGACATGTTCTCCCGCATGGCCGACGGTGAGATCAAGGCTTGCTGGATCATGTGCACCAATCCCGTTGCGACCGTTGCCAATCGGAAAACGGTGCTGGCCGGTCTGGAGAAGGCCGAGCTGGTGATCACCCAGGACGCGTTCCTGCAGACCGAGACCAACGAGTACGCCGACGTGGTGTTGCCGGCCGCCCTGTGGACTGAATCCGACGGGGTGATGGTCAATTCCGAGCGCAACCTGACCCTGTTCCAGCAGGCCGTCGATCCGGTGGGACAAGCACTGCCGGACTGGCAGATCATCACCCGGATCGCCGGCGAGATGGGCTTTTCCGCAGCGTTCCAGTACGAGTCCGCCGAGGAGGTGTTCGAAGAGATCAAGCGGTTCTGGAACCCCCAGACCGGTTACGACTTGCGCGGCGTCAGCTACGACCGGCTGCGGCAGACTCCGCTGCAATGGCCGTGCCCGCCGGAGAGCACCAGCGACCGCAACCCGATCCGCTATCTCAATGACGGTGTCAGCCAGACTCTGTTGGTCCGTGCCGACGGCAGCGTGCCGCGATTGGCCTTCCCCACCGTGACGGGACGTGCGGCGTTCTTCGCCCGCCCGCACCTGTTGCCGGAGGAGATGCCCGACGCCGACTACCCGTTCCTGCTCAACACCGGTCGCCTGCCGCACCAATGGCACACCCTGACCAAGACCGGCAAGGTCGCCAAGCTCAACAAGCTCAACCCGGGGCCGTTCGTCGAAATTCATCCCGACGACGCTGCTCAACTGCAGATCTGCGCGGGCGATCGCATCGAGATCGCCTCCCGTCGCGGCCGCGCGGTGCTGCCCGCCGTCATCACCGACCGGGTGCGGCCGGGCAACTGCTTCGCCCCCTTCCACTGGAACGACGCGTTCGGTGAATACCTCTCGATCAACGCCGTCACCAACGACGCCGTCGACCCGGTGTCGCGCCAACCGGAATACAAGGCCTGCGCGGTCACCATGACCAAGGTGGTCAGCGCCGACGATCCCGCCCCGGCAGTGCCCCACGCAGCCCCCGAGACCGAAGAATTGAGCGTGTCGCAGGTCGACGCGCTGGCCGAAATCCTCGGGCTAGGCAACGAACCCATGCCGCAGTTCGGGCCGATGGGCCGCGCCTACCTTGCCGGAGTGATCGCCGGGCTGCGTTCGGAAGCCGGCCGGCACAACTCGGGCGTGCCCACCCTGCCGATGAGTGCCCCGTTCGATTCCAACACCCGGCTGTGGGTGGACGGTCTGCTCGCCGGGATGTTCTCCCGCACGCAGCCGGCGCCATCACTGGCGGCGCCGTGCGCCACCCAGACAACCGAAGCGGCAGCGCAACCGACACCGATCGTGGTGTTGTGGGCGTCCCAGACCGGGAACGCCGAAGAGTTGGCCGCCGACATCGCCGGCAAGCTCGCCGAGGCGCAGTTGCCGGTCGCGTTGCACGACATGGACGACTTCCCGGTGGCGAACCTGCCCAACGTGAGCGAGTTGCTGCTGGTCACCAGCACCACCGGCGACGGCGACGCACCGGACAACGGCGCCGGCTTCTGGCGGGCGCTGTGCGCCGATGGCGCCCCGCAGTTGCCCGGCATCCGTTACGGCGTTCTGGCACTTGGCGATTCGAACTACAACGACTTCTGCGGGCATGGACGCAAGCTTGACCAGCGCCTGGCCGAACTGGGCGCCACCCGCATCGTCGCCCGCGCCGATTGCGAACCGGATTACGAGGAAACCGCTGCGCAATGGCTTGGCGATGTACTGTGCGCGCTGACCCACCCGGTCGCGCCGCAGCCGACCGCGCTCGTCGCCCCGAGCCGGCCCGCGATCGCCAACTACACCAGGAAGCGGCCCCTGGTGACAAACCTGGTCCGCAACACCACCCTGAGCCGTCCCCAGTCGGCAAAAGACGTGCGGCAGCTGGTGTTTCACGTTCCTGAGGGCACGGTGAGCTACGAGGCCGGTGACGCGCTGGGGGTGTGGCCGCGCAACAACGACGGGTTCGTCGAGGAATGGCTGGCGGCGACCGGACTGGATGGCCGCGCCGAGGTGGAGATCGCCGGGTTCGGTTCCATGCCATTGCACGCCGCGCTCAGTGACCGCGTCGAAATCGCCCACATCAGCCCCGATCTGCTGCGGTTCGTGCGGCAACGCACCCACCATGCCGGCGCCGCCGCGGAGCTTGCCGAGCTGATGAAGCCGGAAAACAAAGCGGCCCTGGCCGATTGGTCGTGGGGCCGCCAATCGGTCGACCTGCTCGGCATGGCGCCGGTCGACGCGTCCGTCGACGAATGGCTGGAAGTGCTCAAACCGCTTCAGCCGCGGTTGTATTCGATTTCGTCCAGCCCCAAGGAGAACCCTGGCGAAGTGCACCTCACCGTATCGCCGGTGCGGTACAACTTTCAGGGTGTGCCGCGGCGCGGGGTGTGTTCGACATACTTGGCGGACCGCTCCCCCAGCGACGAAATCGCCGTGTATGTAAGGACATCCAAGAACTTCCGCGTCCCCAACGACCCGCACACCCCGATGATCATGATCGGGCCGGGAACCGGGATCGCCCCATTCCGCGGCTTCCTGCAGGAACGGCGCGCGCTCGGCCACACCGCGCCCAACTGGTTGTTCTTCGGCGAGCAGCACGCGGCCACCGACTTCTACTACCGCGAAGAGATCGAGGCGATGCACGCCGACGGCTTGCTCACCGAACTGGATCTCGCCTTCTCCCGGGATCAGCACCACAAGGTGTACGTGCAGCATCTGATGCGCCAACGCGGGGCCCGGCTGTGGCAATGGCTGCAAGAAGGAGCCCAGCTCTACGTCTGCGGCAACGCCGATCCGATGGCCAAGGACGTCGATCGCGCGCTCTGCGAGATCGTGGCCGAACATGGTCACCTCGGCGCCGACGAGGCCGCGGCCTACGTCCAGTCGCTCAGCGCGGACAAGCGCTACCACCGTGACGTCTACTGACCTCTCCTAGAGGGACCCGTAATAAACGGGAAACACCACAGGTCGGCGGCTGAAACATCCGCGGCGCACCATTCACCCAGGAGATTGCGCACTCGAGGGACGGATGTACGCCGTGACCGCTGTATGCCCCATACATTGCCGGGATCGGGACGACGCGCCGGCCACCGGCCTGGTGGATTGGGCGGGATTGCCGGTCAACCTTGATCTGGCGTTCTCGCCCGAGCAGCGCGACAAGGTCTACGCACAGCACCTGAAGCGCAGGCGCGGGGCCCAGCTACGACGTTTGTCAAAAGACCTGCCGCAGTCATGTGTTTGCGACGTTGCGGCCGCGCGTTCACCTGAATCGGCGCTACCGTGACTTGACACATCAAGTCACGGACGGAGGTTCGATGAGCGACGCCTGCGTGCCCAGGTTCCCGGCCGCGCTGTCCACGCCGAGTCTCAACCGCGGGGTCGGGTTCACCCACGAGGAGCGGCGACGGCTGGGGCTCATCGGCCGGCTGCCGTCGGCGGTGCTCACCCTGGATCAGCAAGCCGACCGGGTGTGGCACCAATTGCAGAGCCTCGCTACGGATTTGGGCCGTAACCTGCTGCTCGAGCAGCTGCACTACCGGCACGAACTGCTGTATTTCAAGGTGCTGACCGACCACCTGCCGGAACTGATGCCGGTGGTGTACACACCGACCGTCGGGGAGGCGATCCAGCGCTTCTCCGACGAATACCGCGGCCAGCGCGGGCTGTTTCTGAGCATCGACGAACCCGACGACATCGCCGCGGCGTTCGAAACCCTCGGTCAGGGACCCGACGACATCGACCTGATCGTCTGCACCGACGCCGAGGCGATCCTGGGTATCGGGGACTGGGGCGTGGGCGGCATTCAGATCGCGGTCGGCAAATTGGCGCTGTACACCGCCGGCGGGGGCATCGATCCCCGTCGCACGCTGGCGGTGTCCCTGGACGTCGGCACCGACAACGAGCAGTTGCTGCAGGACCCGTTCTATCTGGGCAACCGGCACGGGCGGCGCAGCGGCGCCGAATACGACGACTTCATCAGGCGCTACATCGAGACCGCTCACCAGATGTTTCCGCGGGCGCTGCTGCATTTCGAGGACTTCGGGCCGGCTAATGCGCGGATGGTCCTGCAGAAGTACGGCCAGCAGTACTGCGTGTTCAACGATGACGTGCAGGGCACCGGCGCGGTGGTGGTCGCCGCGGTCGACGGCGGGTCGGAGGTCACCGGGGTTCCGTTGCGCGATCAGCGCGTGATCGTCTTCGGAGCCGGGACCGCGGGCATCGGTGTCGCCGATCAGATTCGGGACGCGATGGTTGCCGACGGCGCGACCCTCGAGCAGGCCACCGCCCAGATCTGGGCGATAGACCGGCCGGGTCTGTTGTTCGACGACATGGAGGACCTGCGCGACTTTCAGGTGCCCTACGCGAAGAGCCGCAGTCAGCTCGGGGTGGCCGCCGAGGAGCGGGTCGGGCTGGCCGACGCCATCAAGCTCGCGTCGCCTACCGTCCTGCTCGGGTCCTCGGCGGTGTCCGGCGCGTTCAGCCAGGAGGTCGTCGAGGCAATGACGGCCTCATGCGAACGCCCGATGATCTTCCCGTTGTCCAACCCGACCTCACGCATGGAGGCGATGCCGTCCGACGTGCTGGCATGGTCGAAAGGCCGGGCGCTGATTACCACGGGCAGCCCCGCAGCACCCGTCGACTACAACGACACCACCTACACCATCGGCCAGGCCAACAACGTGCTGGTGTTTCCCGGCATCGGGCTGGGCGTCATCGTCGCCGGCGCGCGGCTGCTCACTCAGGGCATATTGCAGGCTGCGGCCAAAGCCATTGCGCTGCTTGCCAATCCGACGCAGACCGGCGATTCCCTGCTGCCGGATGTACAGGATCTGCGTGCTGTCTCGAAGGCGGTTGCCGAAGCCGTTTACCGGGCCGCCGTCACCGATGGTGTGGCCACCAGAACACACGATGACGTCGAGCAGGCCATCGTGGACACCATGTGGCTACCGGTATACGACTAGCCCGTGCGTTCAGGGCTTCCAGTGGGTAACCGCGGCGGAGAAATCGCCCAGACCCCGCCGTGGGTACACACTCAAAGCCCTACGCGCACGGTCGATTACCCGACGTTGGTGCCGCCCTCGGCAATGCGGCGCACCGCCCGCAGGAATACGTCGATCTCGGCAAAGGTGTTGTAGAAGGCAAACGATGGACGGACCGTGGCCTCCAAGCCGTACCGACGCAGAATCGGCTGGGCACAGTGGTGTCCGGCCCGCACCGCGATACCTTCGGCGTTGAGCGCCTTGCCCACCTCGAGCGGCTCGTGTCCGGCCAGCACGAATGACAGCACGCTGGCCTTCTCGTCGGCCGTGCCCACCAGACGCACTCCGGGTATGTCGGCCAGACGCGGTGTCGCGTAATCCAACAGCGCGTGCTCGTAGGCGGCGATGCGTTCGATGCCCACCCGCTCGACATAGCGCAGCGCCTCGCCGAGTCCGACGGCGTCGGCGATGTTGCCGGTGCCCGCCTCGAACTTGTTGGGCAGCCCTTGATACAGCGACCGCTCAAGGGTGACGTCGGCGATCATGTTGCCGCCGCCCTGCCAGGGCGGCGTCTCGGCCAGGGCCTCCTCAGACCCGTAGAGCACGCCGATTCCGGTGGGGCCGTAGATCTTGTGTCCGGAGAACACGAAGAAATCAACGCCAAGCTCCGCGACGTCGATCGGCAGATGCGGAATCGACTGGGCTCCGTCGATCAGCACTCGCGCGCCGTAGCGGTGCCCCAGTTCGACGATCTTCTCCACCGGCGTCACGGTGCCCAGCGCGTTCGAAACCTGGGTTGCGGCAACCAGTTTCGTCTTCGGCCCGAGTAGGTCCTCGAATTCGGAGAGCAGCAGGTTGCCCGCCTCGTCCACCGGCGCCACCTTGAGCACCGCACCGGTCTGGCGCGAAATCAGTTGCCAGGGAACGATATTGGCGTGGTGTTCGAGATGGGTGATGACGATCTCGTCGCCGGGGCGTAAATGCTTGCCGCCCCAGGCGTAGGCCACCAGGTTGATCGCCTCGGTGGTGCCGCGCACGAAGATGTTCTGCTCGGCCTTCGACGCACCGATGAACCGCCGCACGGTTTCGCGGGCCTCTTCGTAGGCGTCGGTCGCCCGCGCCGCCAATTCGTGTGCCGCGCGGTGGATATTGGAGTTCTCGTGGGCATAGAAGTACGCCAGCCGGTCGATCACCACTTGCGGCTTCTGCGTGGTGGCGGCGTTGTCGAACCAGATCAGTGGTTTGCCGTTGACCGTCTCCCGCAGGATCGGAAAGTCTGCCCGGACCGCGTTCACGTCGAACACTTCGTGCTCGTCCGGCAACTGCGGCACGGCAGGAACCGGCTCGGGCCTATTCAGGAAGTGATAGCCGGCTTCATCACCGGCCGTCGTCACCGCAGGGACATCGGACCAGCCGAGATCACCGACTGACGGCGCCCCGGGAAGCCAGCCCGGGGCCGATCCGCGCGGCGCCACGGGGACCGTTGGCCCACCTGGCCCGGTCCCGGCCAATACTCCCGGCACCGTCGGCACGATGCCCGACGTCGGAACCGCGAAAGCGGTCAGATCACCGACACCCGGCGGCACGAAGGGATCGGCCACCGCGGCGGCAGCCGCGCCTCCCGACGGACCCGCCGTCGTGTCCGGCACATTGCCCCGCGGCGCCACCGGCACCGTCTGCGGCGGCACCGGCTCCGGACCCGGCGAGGTCGGCGCCGGCACGTAGACGTCGGAGAACGCGATCGCTGGGACGCCGGCTGTCAGTGGGTCGGAGGTGCCGGCCGCGGTCCGTCCAGCCGAGGTCGCCGCCGTCGTGTCCGGCACGTTGCCCCGCGGTGCGACCGGTGCGGTCTGCGGCGGGCTATCGAACCCCGGCCGGATGCTGGCCGCATACAGCTGACCGGCCAGCGCGGCCAGCTCGGCCGCGCTGACGGGCAGGTCGCTTTCGGCGTCTACCGACTTGTACTCACTTGTACTCATGGAACTGGTCCACAGCGACGTCGTCGAGCACGGCAAGCGCGTCGTCAGTGAGGACAGCCAAGGACGTATAGAGGGTGACGAGGTAGGTCGCGATCGCCGACTTGTTGATCCCGGTGAACCGCACCGACAACCCCGGCGCCTGTTCGCCGACCAGACCAGGCTGGAACAGGCCCACCACGCCCTGGCGCTCCTCGCCGGTGCGCACCAGGATGAACTTCGTCTTGCCGTCCTCGACCGGAACCTTGTCCGACGGGATCAACGGAATGCCGCGCCAGGTGATGAACTGAGCGCCGAAAAGGTTGACCACTGGCGGCGGCACACCGCGGTAGGTGGCCTCACGGCCGAACGCCGCGATGCCCAGCGGGTGGGTCAGGAAGAAGCTGGGGGTCTTCCAGACCTTGGTGATCAGCGCGTCGAGGTCGTCGGGCGTGGGCGCGCCGCCCAGCGTCTGAATGGTTTGCTCCGGGGTCGCCTGCGCCAGCAGCCCGTATTCGGGGCTGTTGACCAGTTCGGACTCCTGGCGCTCCTTGATCGTCTCGATGGTCAGCCGCAGCTGCTGGGTGATCTGGTCGTGCGGGCTGGAGTAGAGGTCGGAAACCCGGGTGTGCACGTCGAGCAGCGTTGAGATGGAGCGCAGCGTGTACTCGCGCGGGCTGGTCTCGTAGTCGACGTAGGTCTCGGGCAGCGGCTCGTCGGTGAGGGCACCCGCTTCGGCCTTGACCGCGACCTGTTCCGGATTGACCACGCGGTTCACCCGGTAGATACCCGCCTCGACCGGCACCCAGCTGAGCAAATGCAGCAGGAACCGCGGAGTGATCGTCGACAACTGCGGAACGGTCTTCGTCGCATTGGCAAGCTGCCGGGCCGCGAGATCGCCGAGTGCCTGTGACTCGTTTTGAGGCCCATTTTGAGACGCAGTCATCGTCGTCCTTCCATGCGTAATCAAGTCAGTACCGAATGGTGAGCGGGGTGTCGGGCAGAGCCATTGTGCAACAAGACTGGCGACACGGGGCCTGCCGACGCGCGCCGAGCGTATGCGACCCCATACACCTGGGCAAATGGTTTAAATCAGCTGTGAGCAAACCGGCAGATTGCGGTAATGCCCTATAGTTGGGTCCATGCAACAGGCCGTTCAGCCGCGCTTCGTCCCCTCGCGCTGCCTCGCCGCCTTCTGTTGTTGTTGCTGTTGTTGATTTCCTGGCCCGTCTGACCTAGAAGTCCCCGCGCGCCTGTCGCCTCGCGACACCGTGCCGCGCGAACTCAAATTCTCAGGAAGATCAACCACCCATGACTGTCCTTGCTGTACCCAGCCATGCCCTGGCGCCGGTAGCTGCGCGCCACCGCGTCCACGCCCGGCCCGTCACCGAATTGGCTCGCATGACCCGCTACCGGGGCGGCACGTATTCCCACACCGTCGACAAAATCGTGTTCACCGACGGCACCTCCGCGCGCACCGACCTGATCCGGCTGAACCCCAACCTGCAGGCCTACTCGCTGGATTTCACCGGGATCGCGCCATACCAGCCGTCGCGCTACAACCTGGGCAGTTGGTCGGCGCTGCCGCATTTGCTCACCCGCGGCAGCGAAGCCGAAGTGGCGTGGATCCTGCGCCACTCGTTCCCGATGCGTTCCCTGTCCGAGCTAAGCCGCCAGCTCCGCGAGGCCGGCTACCCTTTGGGTCCGGCGAACATCAGCGAGCACGAGGCCATCGCCGGGACCCAGGCCGCGATCTGGTACCTGACCAACGGCATGGCCCTGGACACCCGGCCGCTCAACGCCCCCAGCGCCGTACACCGCGGCCCCGGACCGGCACTGACCTTCGAGTTCGACAGCCAGCCGCAACTGGGCGGCTACTCGCTGTGGGCGGCCACCGACACCGCGGCCACCATCAAGCTGCAGAAGTCGGCCGACGGCCAGGTCTGGTCCGACGTCTCGGGCTCACAACTGACCACCGACGCCGGCAAAGGCCGCTATCAGCGCACGCTCGGTGTCGGCAGCACCCTGTCGACCAGCAGCCATGGCCAGGGCGGACGCGGCTATCGCTACTACCGGCTGATCGGCACCACCCCGGAGGCGGTCCCCGCGATCGACCACGTCGACTTCTGGCTCACCGGAACCCGCCACTACCGCAACGCCGACCGCGTCGTGCACCTCTACGACTATTTGCTGGCCGGCGCGCACCGAGCTGTCCGTGACGCCGAGGAACCCCAGCTCATCGCTACCGACGCGACCGCCGATTCCGAACTCGTCGGCCCCTTCCAGGTGCGGGTGCCATTGAATCTCACCGTGGGCGAAGATCATGCGCTCGTCGACGCCGACGGCTTCGTCATCAACGACACCGTGCACCCGGGAACCGAGTTTTACCTCCGTCGCACCGCGGGTACCACGGCAATAACATTGACCGCAACCACTCCACACACCATTGGCGGAAGAGTTTTGACCGGGGTGGCGTTGGACGGGGCGCCGCAGCGGTTCACACCCGTGGCGCTGGCGGTGCCAACAGACGTGACCATCGAATTCGAGATCAGCTGGACGTCGGCGAGACAAGCGAGAGAAGGCAGATGAGTATCGCGGAGAACATCACCCAACTGATCGGGAACACGCCGCTGGTCCGGCTGCGCCGGGTCACCGACGGCGCGGTGGCCGACGTGGTCGCCAAGCTGGAATCCTTCAATCCCGCGGGCAGTGTGAAAGACCGCATCGGCGTGGCGATGATCGACGCCGGCGAGAAAGCCGGCCTGATCAAACCGGACACCATTATCCTCGAGCCGACGAGCGGGAACACCGGCATCGCGCTGGCGATGGTGGCCGCCTCGCGCGGCTACAAATGCGTGCTGACCATGCCGGAAACGATGAGCATCGAGCGGCGAATGTTGTTGCGCGCCTACGGCGCTGAGGTCATCCTGACTCCCGGTCCCGACGGTATGGCGGGCGCCATCGCCAAGGCCGAGGAACTCGCCAAGACCGACGACCGGTATTTCATCCCCCAGCAATTCGAAAACCTGGCCAATCCGGCCGTGCACGCCGTGACAACGGCCGAAGAGGTGTGGAAGGACACCGACGGCAAGATCGACATCTTCGTGTCCGGCATCGGCACGGGCGGCACCATCACCGGCGTCGCCCAAGTGCTCAAGGAGCGCAAGCCGTCGGCACAGTTCGTCGCCGTTGAGCCCGCCGCGTCGCCGGTACTGTCCGGCGGCCAGAAAGGACCGCACCCGATCCAGGGCCTCGGCGCCGGCTTCATCCCGCCGGTACTGGACCTGGGATTGGTCGACGAGATCATCACCGTCGAGAACGAAGACGCGCTTGAGCTGGCCCGGCGGCTGGCCCGCGAAGAGGGCTTGCTGGTGGGCATCTCCTCGGGTGCGGCCGTATCGGCGGCGCTGCAGCTGGCGCGCCGGCCGGAGAACGCCGGAAAGCTGATCGTCGTCGTGCTCCCCGACTTCGGCGAGCGGTACCTGAGCACACTGTTGTTCTCTGACTTGAGCGATTAGCCATGCTGACCGAGATACGGCGCGACATACGGGTGGCACGGGAACGAGATCCGGCCCGGCCCACCGCGCTGGAAGTGATCTTCTGCTATCCCGGCGTGCATGCGGTGTGGGGCCACCGGATCAGCCACTGGCTCTGGCTGCGTGGCGCCAGGCTGGCCGCGCGGCTACTGACCGAGGTCACCCGGATATTGACGGGAGTGGAGATCCATCCCGGTGCCGAGCTCGGCTCCGGGCTGTTCATCGACCACGCGACCGGCGTGGTGATCGGCGAAACCGCCGAGGTGGGTGACGACGTAACGCTCTTTCACGGCGTCACCCTCGGTGGCACCGGGCGCGAACGCGGCAAGCGCCACCCCACCATCGGGGACCGGGTCGTTATCGGCGCGGGAGCCAAAGTCCTGGGCCCGATCAAGATCGGCGACGACAGCCGAATCGGCGCCAACGCCGTCGTGGTCAAGGAGGTCCCGTCCAGCGCGGTGGTCGTCGGAGTGCCCGGGCAGGTCGTGAGCCGACCGGTGCCCACCCGCGACGACGACTCGACATTGCCCGACCTCGTGGGGGCCAGCTTGCAGTCCCTGCTCGCCAGGGTTACCAGGCTGGAGTCACACAATGGCGGCCCACGCGCTGAGCGCGTCATACGCCCGCCGGAGGCCGGGGTCTGGCACGGCGAGGACTTTTCCATCTAGTCCCATGTTGGAGCACCTGTGAGCACTCTCGTGGTCGCGCTCATCGCGACCATCGCAGCATTGGCCGGAGCCACCGGGATCGGCGTTGCCGTTAACCGGCGCTCGGGCGTATTGCGGAAATCCGGCTCGGCAGCGCAACCGGATACCTCCGGGCTTGGGTTATCCGACACCGGGCCGACCGTGCTGCACTTCAGTGCGCAATGGTGCGGTCCGTGTGCCACGGTGCGCCGGGTGGTCGACCAGGTGTGCGCCGACCTGCCGGGCGTGGCGCACGTGGAGTTGGACATCGACGCCAACCCGGCCGCCGCCAAGCGACTGCAGGTGCTGTCGTTGCCCACCACGTTCATCTTCGACGCCGACGGGCACCAGCGATACCGCACGGCCGGGGTGCCCAAGGCCGCTGACCTGCGAACGGCGCTGCTCTCGCTCAGTCCCAGCAGCCAGTGACGAAATAAAGGAGCCATGCCATGTCCGCCGAAACCAAGACCGATCAGGTCGACGTACGCGGTCCCCGATTCGCCGCCTGGATCACCACCACGGTTCTGGTGGCGACCTTGATCGTCTCGGTGTTCAGCACACCCGCGGCTGCGGTGATCCTGGGTGCGCAAGCGATCGTCTTTGGGATCAGCGCGGTGCGCGGACCGCGCAACAGTCCCTACGGTCTGCTGTTCGCCAAGCTGGTGGCCCCACGCCTGGCGCCGACGGGCGAACGTGAACCGGTGCCGCCGTTGAAGTTCGCCCAGTTGGTCGGGTTGGTCTTCGCGGTGTTCGGCGTCATCGGCTTTGCCGCTGGTCTTCCGCTACTTGGTGTGGTCGCGACGGCCTTCGCGTTGTTCGCGGCATTCCTCAACGCCGCATTCGGCATCTGCCTGGGCTGCCAGCTGTACCCGCTGGTCGCACGCCTCCGCGGAACGCCCGCGACACAAGCAGTCGAATAGCCGAAAGTAGGCCTGCGGCAAAGGTTTAAAGCGCTGGTGAGGCGAAGTGGGGCGTCAACTACCTGCTCTAGTGTCCAACCGGTCACGACGCTTTGGCATACCTGCGAACCAGCTCGCCGTCCCCGAACGTGCTGGTGTGTTGTAGGCCAACGTCGTCGCGGCCGAAGAACGTCCACTGCTTGGGATCTGTCTGCGGGCCACTGATCAGCTTGACGGTGTAGCGCAGGTCGGTCGGCCGCAGTGTGCCGATGATGTCACCGACCCGGATTTCCGACGGGTGAATCTGCGGCGCATCCCACCAGCTTTGTACGGCCATTTGTCCTGTCCTTCAATCGATTTCGTCACTACTGCGAACACCGCTGCCATTTTTCAGCGGGTTGGGTGAGATCGGAACATGTGGTGTGCCCCGTCGATGTACCCGCTGCGGAACGCGTTGGGCCTTCCCGTCTTGACCGCCAACAGGCCAATGGTGATCAGCGACGACATGGCTTTGAACAGTCACGTGCGAGATACCGCCGATTGATGCCACCTTACCCGGGTCCGCCGCAAACGGGGCTGCTACGCCCAAAGTCGTGACGCTGACGCCCAAACATACTGTGCTGCTGCATTTTTCGCGTGCAGTGCGCGACTAGCGCGGGTATCGTCTGGGCGCAAGCCTGCTATTCGGACCGCCGAAACACCCTTGGTGGCGTAGCGTGAGGGTGAGCCGTTTCGTTGTCAGCGGTGGTCCACCGCGATCGAAGCGGCTGACATCCACGGGCAATGTGATTCCTCCGTTGCCCCGCGCCCGCGGGGCAGTAGTTGCCAACCGGGAAGGAACCGCCCCGTGGCCCGCCCAGCCGTGTCCATCGCGCGCCCGTCAGACATCGAATGCCGCCGATACCGAAAGCACTACCTCCCATGACCCGATCCATCGGAATCCGGCGCCGAACCGATCCCATCCGGCTTTCGGTGGCAAGCGAACTCGGCCGTGAAATCGACGGCGCCTGGTGGCCACGCGCAGACCGCATCACCAATGAACTACCCGAACTTGTCGGGGTGCTGACTCCCCTGCTCGGAGAGATCGACTCGATCAACGTCAATTGGCCGCCGCTGCAACGGCCACCTGACTTCAACGCACGCGGATGGGAACACAAGCGTCAGCACATCATGACAATCACCGGCCGACAGGCTCGGGCAAACCTGCTCGTCGTCCCTTACGGGACCTACAGCGCACTCGCCCTGATGGTGCTGCGGTGCGCCGCCCACCTTCCCGTCGACGCCGCTGACCGCGACAGACCCGCTTTTCTGACGGCCGGCTCGATCGTGCGGGCCGCCGAGCAACAGGCGTTACTGCTCGCCCAGACCGGATGCGACAGGGAACCTGGGTGATGCCGATGCACGAATACCGGCTCCCCCGGAAGGACTCGAACCTTCAACCCTTCGGTTAACAGCCGAATGCTCTGCCAGTTGAGCTACAGGGGACTGCTAGTCCATGCGAACGCTGACGCAGATCGCGGGACGACTCTAGCGTACTGGCACGGCCGGACCCAACTAGGCCCGACCGGATGCAACTCGAGGGCTGCCTGATCCTGCCCGACGGCGCCGCATGAGGCAGGATGGAGCCAACCGCACTGTTAGTCGGAGGGGACCGTTTTGATCGGGTATGTCGCCGTGCTTGGGCTGGGTTACGTGCTGGGGACCAAGGCCGGGCGCCGCCGCTACGAGCAGATCTCCGGCACGTATCGCGCCCTCACCAGCAGTCCCGTGGCCAGATCGGTTATCGAAGGCGGACGTCGCAAGATTGCGAATCGAATTTCACCTGATGCGGGATTTGTGACGCTGACCGAGATCGACGACCAGACGTCGGTAATCGAACGGCCAGTCGAACGCCCTGTCGTGCGCGCGGCCGAGCCGCAGGCCAACACCGCGAACTGAGGGCCTCAGGCGGTCAGATCGTCGCCACTGGCCTGCTCCAAAAGGCTGCGCCGATAGGCCTCCATGGCCACCAGGTCACCGAACAACGCGTGGTATTCGTCGCCCTGTTCGATCGGTGACATGCGCTGCAGCTTGGATTTCACCTCGGCGATCTGCCGGCCCATCCAAACCTCCTGGAGCCGGGCCAGCACCCCGGCGATGTAGCGCGGCAGCTTTTCGTCCTCGACCTGGATAGCCTCTACCCCCAATTCGTTGATCAGGCTGGCGGTCAACGTCGAAGTGGTGTGCCGGCGCACCGCCTCGATCCACTCTGCGCCGGTGCTGCCGGTCGAGGTACCGCCCGCCGCGTCGATGGCCGCGCGGACCGCCGCATATCCCGGGTGGGTGAAGCTTTCGACGGTCAGGGTGTCGAACACCGGACCCGCCAGTGCCGGATACTGCAGCGCTGATTTAAGCGCCTCTCGCTGCGGCCACAGCGTGGGGTCTCTCGGATCGGGCCGGGCGGGCCCGGGTTCGGCCCCGCGTTCGGCCCCGGCGCCCTGAGCGGGGTCCTGAGCCGCGCGCCGCGGCGCCTTCGACACCGGCCCGCTGCGGGGCTTCTTGGCTTCCCCGCGCACCCGGTCGATGACTTGGGCGACGTCCTCCCAACCCACCCAACCGGCCAGCTGGCGGGCGTACTCGTCGCGCAGTGTCGGGTCCTTGATCTGGCCGACCATCGGTACACAGCGGCGCAGCGCGGCCACCCGACCCTCAGCGCTGTCGAGGTCCATTTCGGCGAGCGCAGACCGAATGGCGAACTCGAACAAGGGGGTTCGTCGTGCCACCAGGTCGCGCAGCGCGCCGTCGCCGGACCTCAGCCGTAGGTCGCAGGGATCCATGCCGTCCGGGGCCACCGCGACAAAGGACTGGCCGGCCAGGTTCTGCTCGCCATCGAAGGCCTTCAGCGCGGCCGCGCGGCCGGCCTCGTCGCCGTCGAAAACGTAGATCAGCTCGCCACGAAAGAAACTGTCGTCCATCATGAGCCGGCGCAGCATCGCCAGGTGCTCGTCGCCGAACGCGGTGCCGCACGACGCGACGGCGGTGGTGACTCCGGCCAGATGCATCGCCATCACGTCGGTGTAGCCTTCGACCACCACCGCTTGATGCCCCTTGGCGATGTCACGCTTGGCCAAGTCGATGCCGAACATCACCGACGACTTCTTGTACAGCAGCGTCTCCGGTGTGTTGACGTACTTGGCCTCCATCGGATCGTCGTCGAACAGCCGCCGCGCCCCGAACCCGATCACCTCGCCGGCCGAGGTGCGGATCGGCCAGAGCAGCCGGCGGTGAAACCTGTCCATCGGGCCACGGCGCCCCTGCCGCGACAGTCCGGCGGCTTCCAGCTCTTTGAACTCAAAACCCTTGCGCTGCAGGTGTTTTGTCAGCTTCTCCCAACCGGACGGAGCGAAGCCGCAGCCGAACCGACGGGCGGCCTCGGCGTCGAAACTGCGCTCGGTCAGATAGCGGCGGGCCGGTGCCGCTTCGTCAGACTCGAGCGCTTCGGCGTAGAACTCCGCCGCGGCCGCGTTGGCGGCGATGAGCCGGCTGCGGCTGCCGCGGTCACGCTGCACGCTGGTGGCCGAACCGGTGTAGCTGATGGTGTGGCCGATCCGGTCGGCCAGCAATTCGACCGCCTCGACGAAGCTGACGTGTTCGATCTTCTGGATGAACGCATACACGTCGCCGCCTTCGCCACAACCGAAGCAGTGGAAGTGGCCGTGGTTGGGTCGCACGTGAAACGACGGCGACTTCTCGTTGTGGAACGGGCACAGACCCTTGAGCGAGTCGGCACCGGCGCGCCGCAATTGGACGTAATCACCGACGACATCCTCGATGCGGGCCCCTTCTCGGATGGCGGCGATGTCACGGTCGGAGATCCTCGACCGGCCCCCGGGACTCGACATCCGCCTAGTCTAGGTCTCAGTCTGAGCCGTTGACTTTGGTGGTTCCGGCGTCGATGCGTTCCAGCCGCCCCTCGGTATACGAGGCGATCTGATCGACGACCACCCGCAACCGGGCACGGTCGTCCGCGGCGGTGTTGAACGCCGCGGCAAAGACCGGGTCCAGCGTCTGCGGCGCCCCGGCGAGCAGCCACTGCGCCACCCGGTGGATGCATTCGCGCTGGCGGGCCTGAGTTTCCAGATGCCTGGGGTCGGACATGATGAATTGCAGCGCCAGAATTTTCAGCACCGCGACCTCGGCCCGAACCAGGTGAGGCACCTGCAGGTCGGCCTGGTAGCGCACCAGCGGCCCGGGACCGGCGACGGCACGGGTGGTCGCGATCGCTGCCGACGCGAAGCGGCCGACCAGTTCGCTGGTCAATCGCTTGAGCGCGACCGCGGCCGTCAGTGTCGCGTCGTATTTGCCGACGGCGGCCACCACCGGCAGCCCGGACAACCGTCGGGCGGCCTCCATGAAGTCGTCGGCACGCACCCGCGAGTACTCGCTCTCCCCCAGCTTGGCCAGCGAGGCGACCTCGTCCTCGTCGGCCAGCACCCGCAGGTCGATGCGTTCGGATACGACGCCGTCCTCGATGTCGTGGACCGAATACGCGACATCGTCGGCCCAGTCCATCACTTGGGCTTCCAGGCACGCGCGATCGGCGGGCGCGTGCGAACGGGCCCAGTCGGCCGCGGCGCGGTCCTCCTCGTAGAAGCCGAACTTGGGCCCGGTCCCAGGCCCGTTGCCACGTGTCCACGGGTACTTGGTGACCGCATCCAGGGCCGCCCGGGTCAGGTTGAGTCCCGCGCTACGCCCTTGCGGGTCAAGGACTTTGGGCTCAAGGCTGGTCAGGATGCGGAAGTTCTGGGCATTGCCCTCGAAACCTCCGAAGCCGGCCGCCACTTCATCGAGGGCCCGCTCGCCGTTGTGTCCGTAGGGCGGATGTCCGATGTCGTGGGCCAAGCCCCCAAGCTCGACGAGCTCCAAGTCGCAGCCCAGTCCGATCGCCATGCCCCGCCCGATCTGGGCCACTTCCAGCGAATGAGTCAGCCGGGTGCGCGGAGTGTCGCCCTCCCGCGGCCCGACCACCTGCGTCTTGTCCGCCAGCCGGCGCAGCGCTGCGCTGTGCAGCACCCGGGCCCGGTCCCGGGCGAAGTCGGTACGGTGCTGGCCTTCGGTGCCCGGCAGGCCCGCGGTCTTCGGCGCTTCGGGTACCCGTCGCTCACGGTCGAAGTCGTCGTAGGGGTCCTGCTGATTCGTGGTCACCGATCCACAGTCTGCCAGGGAGATCACGGATCGGAGGTCACGCGCACACTAAATTGGCTCTTATGCGCATTGCCCGCCTGCTCGGCGTGATCCTGACCATCCTCGCTACCGGGCTGCTGCTCGCGCCGCCCGCCGGGGCGCAACCACCGTTCCGGCTGCCCGGCTACATCACCGACAACGCGGGCGTGCTCAACGATTCCGGCCGCGCGGCGATCACGTCGGCCGTCGACAAGCTCTACACCGACCGCCGGGTCCGGCTCTGGGTGGTCTACGTCGACAACTTCTCCGACCAGAGCGCGGTGAACTGGGCGCAACGGACTATGCGGACCAGCGATCTGGGCAACTACGACGCGCTGCTTGCGGTGGCCACCACCGATCGCGCCTATGCCTTCCTGATATCCAATGGGGTACAAGGCCTTAACGAGAGCCAGATCGACAACCTGCGGCACAACCAGATCGAGCCGGCGCTGCGCAACGGAGACTGGAGCGGTGCGGCCATTGCGGCGGCCAACGGTCTGAACAAGTCATCCAGTTCGTCGGCTCCGCTGGTGTTGCTGAGCCTGCTCGGCGTCATCGTTGTGGCCGTTGTGGTCTTGCTGATTGTGATGCGCCGGCGCCGACGGCGGCGGCGCGCCGACGCATTGACCGCGGCGCGACGAGTCGATCCCACCGACGCGCGGGCCCTGGCCGCGCTGCCGCTGGACACCCTCGACGATCTGTCCCGCTCGATGGTGGTGGAGGTCGACAACGCGGTGCGCACCAGCTCCAACGAGCTCGCACTGGCGATCGACGAGTTCGGCGACGAACGGACCGCGCCGTTCACCCAGGCGGTGAACAACGCCAAAGCCGCGCTCTCCCAAGCGTTTACGGTTCGCCAGCAACTCGACGACAGCGTGCCCGAAACGCCGGAGCAGCGCCGCGGCCTACTCACCCGGGTCATCGTGTCCGCGGCGCAGGCCGACCGCCAACTCGAGTCCCAGACCGAAGCCTTCGAGATGCTGCGCGATCTGGTGATCAACGCCCCCTCCCGGCTCGACCTGCTGACTCAGCAGTACGTCGAACTCACCACCCGCGTTGCCCCGACCGAACAGCACCTGGCCGGGCTACATACCGAATTCGGCTCCGCGGCACTGGCTTCGGTTGCCGGCAATGTCACGACGGCCAGCGAGCGGCTGGCATTCGCCGACCGCAACATCGGCGCGGCGCGGGAGCTGGCCGGTCAAGCGGTGAGCGGCCAACAGGCCCAGCTGGTCGATGCGGTGCGAGCCGCCGAATCCGCGCTCGGGCAGGCCCGGGCGCTGCTTGATGCGGTGGATAGCGCGGCCGGCGACATCCGCCACGCCGTTGCCGCGCTGCCGTCGCTGGTCGCCGACATTTCAACCGGCATCCAGAACGCCAACGCGCAATTGCATCAGAGCAACGCCGCTGGGCACACCGGTGAACTGGTCGCGGCGCGCGATGCGGCGGCCAGGGCCCTGGACAACTCGCGCGCTCCCGGCGGCTCCGCCGATCCCCTGAGCGCGTTTGCCGAGCTGACCAAGGCCGACGCGGACCTCAACCGGCTGCTTGGCGTGCTGGCGCAAGAGAAGGCCGATGCCGATCGGCTGACCCGTTCATTCGAGCAGGCGTTGTTCACCGCGCAGTCGCGGGTGCGCGCGGTGTCCGACTACATCGACACCCGCCGCGGCAGCATCGGACCCGAAGCCCGCACCCGGCTCGCCGAGGCTAAGCGGCAGCTGGAAGCGGCGGCGGCAAAGAAGTCGACCAATCTGACCGAAGCGATCGGCTATGCCAACGCGGCCTCCACGCTGGCCGCCGATGCGCAGTCATTGGCCAATGCCGACGTGCAAGCGGCTCAACAGACCTACACCAGCCGCGGAGGTGGAAACGACCTTGGCGCGATGCTCGGCGGGATCATCATCGGCGACCTGCTCAGCGGTGGCCTGCGCGGCGGATTCGGCGGCTGGAGCCCCACCTCGTTCGGCGGCTCCTCGGGCGGCTCGCCCGGTGGTTCGGGGGGCGGATTCATGGGTGGCGGCGGCCGCTTCTAAGCGGCTTCGGAAACTTGGTCTAGAAATTTGGTCCAGAAATGGGGACTGCGCACGCCTGCACACGGGAGCTATTGCTGCCCATGCGCAGGTCGTGCGCAGTCAACCGGTGCGGACGGGCGCACCACCGCTAGCAGAGCGGTGCGCCGCCGCTAACCGAACTTGTCAGGCCCAGCTGGAGCCGACGGCGCTGTCAGTTTGCGCCATGTTGCTGCCGGCGGACTGAACCTTCTGGCCGTGAGCGTTGGCCTGCTCGTAGATCACCTGGAAGTTGCGACCCAACTGGGTGATGAACTCCTGGCAAGCCACCGAACCGGCGCCGCCCCAGAAGTCGCCGGCAGCAAGCACATCGCGAACGATGGCCTGGTGCTCGGCCTCGAGTGACGCGGCCTGTGCGCGGATGAGAGCACCGTGAGCGTCGACATCGCCGAACTGGTAGTTGATTGTCATCGAACCTGTTCTCCTTAGCTTGTAAAAGTTTAGTGGCGTTAGCTGCTGAGGGTCTGCTGCGCAGCCTGCTCTTGCTGCTCGTAGTTGTTCGCGTCACGAACCAGGCCGTCGCGCACACCGTGCAGCATGTTCACGATGTTGCGGAAAGCCGTGTTCATCTGGCCCATGGTGTCCAACGAGGTGGCCTCTGCCAGACCACTCCAGCCGGCGCCGGAGATGTTCTGCGAGGACGCCCACATACGGCGGGCCTCGTCTTCAACGGTCTGAGCGTGCATCTCAAAGCGACCCGCCATGTCCCGCATCGCGTGCGGGTCGGTCATAAAACGTGTTGCCATGTTGACTGTTCTCCTTATTTCTTGGACTCAATTACACCGTGCAGATTGACTGTTGCGGTCAGCGGCCGAGAGACATCCAGAGTCGTTGACCACCTGCAAAACAACGACGTCTCCCCCCTTCTCTCTTAACCGGCCGCCGGAGAATGCGGAACCACGCCGCTGTTAGTACGTGGCATTTCGAACTGAGGTTCTGCGTTCTCGGCTTCCCACTCACGCCACGCAGCCCACTCATCCCACTCGCCCATGTCTTGTTCGACCGGTTCGGGATCAACCGCACCCGGTACAAGCTCGACATTGGTACCCTCTTCGGACTCCTTCGCCCAGTGGTCATAGTCGTCGGGTGGCACGGCAACGCCCCAACTGAGCGGTACCGACAACCCGCCGAGCATGCCCGACTCACCCCGTTTAGCCGCCACAGCGTCAGGCGGCAAGGGCGGACCCAGAGGCAAAAGCACGCTGTCCCCTTCCAGTGCCGATCTCGATAACCAACACTCAATGGTCAACTACGCACCACCGAGCACTCCGCATCGTAAGGCAACACTTTGGACAATATCTCTAATTCCCGAATTTCTCTGCCCTTAGTACACACGCGATCAAAAAAGATGACTAGATCCTTAACCGATCCGGCGCCGTCGCGCAGGCCCCACTGATGCACCCCTGATGCACCCCTGATGCACCCCTGATGCACCACTGATGCGCGATCTCAACCAAACGTTTGCTCGGTAATGCTCGTGCCGAGGCGGCCGCCGGCGATCCGCACCGACGATCCGTCCGGAACCGGTTGGGCCGCAATGTATTCAAAGCGGGCTCCGGGGTGGTCAGCAGATGCCGCTGGGAATCCCACGGGCCGGGGCCGTCTCCTGGGCGGGCATTATCTGGGGATAGGGCACCCGATAAGGCAAGCCTTCATTCAAAAAGCCCAACACCACATTGGGCACACACTTGGCCACCTTCGGCAGTTGGCGCACGGGGTGGTCCAGATTGGGCCGCGACGGATCGGGTGGAACGGCGAAATTAAACGCTGACGTCAAATCCCCGGTCACGCTGGCCCGCCAAGGGGTCAGGTTGGGAACCGGAACACCGAACCGCTTACCGATGAATTGCAGCTGCGAGGTGTGGTCGAACTGGTCATGCGCCATCAGCCCGCCGCGACTGTAGGGGGAAATGATGAAGCAGGGCACGCGGTAGCCCAGCCCGATGGGCCCGCGGATGCCACCGGAGCCGTCGACCTTGTTGATGTCGACGGTGTCGGGAATCCATTCCCCGGGTGTTCCGATCGGCGCCGTGGGTGGCGTGACGTGGTCGAAGAAGCCGCCGTGTTCGTCATAGGCGATGATCAGCGCCGTTTTCTCCCACACCGCAGGATTGCGCAACAGCGCCTTGATCAGGTTCACGATCGTCCACGCCCCGACGGCTATCGGGAACGAGGGATGTTCGGACTCGACCGTCAACGGGACCACCCACGAGACCTGGGGCAGCCTGTTGTTGATGACGTCGCGGACGAAGTCGGCTGGATAGGTGGGTGCAATCCCGTACCGAGCCAGCTCTGACCTCGGGTCGCCGGCTTGCTTGAAGCTGCCCACATACCCGTTGCGGCTCAGCGACGTGTCGTTGAGGCCGCCGAGCAATTTGCTGTTGTAGACCTTCCAGCTGACGCCTGCGTCGCTGAGATTCTCCGGCATCAGGCGCCAGGTGAACGTCAACTTCGGCTGGATGGTCGGTTCCACGATCTGCGGCCCACCCTTATCCCCTTCTGGATTGACCGTGGCGCTGATCCAGTAGAGCCGGTTGGGCATCGTGCCGCCGAGCAGCGACGCGTGGTAGTTATCGCAAATCGTGAAGGTGTCGGCCAGCAAATAGTGAATCGGTATGTCCGGGCGCGCGTAATAGCCCATTACCGCGGGGGTGTTGGCCACCGACCGGGTCTTGGCCTGCGCGGCGAGCCAGCCGTCGTTGCCGCCGTTATTCCACGACAGGTGCGCGGCAATCCACTGGTGGTCCGGGTCGTTGATGCACTCGCCGACTCCGTTGGGTCCCCGGGTCGTATCGATGCGGTAAGGCAGGGTGATCCCGGCCGGGTCGAGCGCCTGCGTCTGCGGATTCCAGCCCTTCTGCTGGAACAGCGGCGTCGGGGTGTCGAAGCCGTTGACCTGCGACAGCGTGCCGAAGTAGTGGTCGAACGATCTGTTCTCCTGCAGGCACAGCACGACGTGCTCGATGTCGGAGAGGTGCCCGGAGCAGGAGCCGGCGCCATAGGCTTTTTCGATTACCGGGCCGGCCCAGTCCGTCAGAAACGCGGCGGCGCCGGCACCAGTGGCCTTTGCCAGGAATTCTCGGCGCGACATTCCGGCGAATGGCCATGGGCTTTTCACCACCGTGCCTCCTCGCATATTTCGGCTCACCGTATATTCACAAACGCGATTTACGGCCAACCGCCAATCGGCGTGTCGCGCATGGGGTTTTCACCGGCAAATTGACGGCGAGAGATAATTTTGAATTCAGCAGATACCGCTGGGCTTTCCGCGGGCGGGTGCGGTTTCCTGGTTGGGCATGATCTGCGGGTAGGGAACCCGGTACGGAATTGATGTCTTGGTGGTGGTGCCCAAAATCGCGTTGGGCACGCATTGCGGAAGCTTCGGAAGGGCCTTCAGCCTCGGGTGGTCCAAATTGGGTTTGGCCGGATTCGGCGGGGAGGCGAAATTGAACGTCGAGGTCATGTCGCCAACCGTCGCGTCGCGCCAGGCGCTGATGTTGGGCACCGGGACGCCGAACCGCTTGCCGATCAATTTCAGCGTCGAGGTGTGGTCGAAGGTGTCGCTGACCAACAGGGGGCCGCGGCTGTAGGGCGAAACGACGATGCAGGGCACCCGGAAACCCAGACCGATCGGACCGCGGATGCCGCCCGATCCCGGCACCGCGTTGATGTCGGGCACGGTGAGATATTCGCCGGGAGTTCCTGGCGGCGGCGTGGGTGGTACGACGTGGTCGAAAAAGCCGCCGTTTTCGTCGTAGTTGATGATGACCGCGGTCTTTTCCCACAGCGGCGGGTTCGACAGCAGGATGCGCAGCACGTCCACGATTCCGACCGCGCCGATGGACACCGGGAATGCCGGGTGCTCCGAGAGCAGGAACCCCGGCAGCACCCAGGACACCTTCGGCAACCGGTTGGTTCGCACGTCGGTCGCGAAGTCCACCGGGTAGGTCGGCGCGATGCCGAACCGGGCCAGGTTCGATCGCGGGTCCGCGGCCTGTTTGAAGTCGTTGACCAGTCCGTTGTAGCCGACCACAGTGTTGTTGAGCGGCCCGAGCAGCTTGTTCTGATAGACCTTCCAGCTGACGCCGGCGTCTTCGAGATTCTCCGGCATGATGCGCCAGCTGTATTTCTGCATCGGCTGGATGTTGGGCTCCAGAATCACCGGCCCGCCGTGGGTGCCGTCGGGGTCGTTCCACGCGCTCATCCAGTAGCAACGGTTCGGCGTGGTCCCGCCCAGCAGCGAACAGAAATAGTTGTCGCACACGGTGAATGTGTCGGCCAGCATGTAGTGGATCGGGATGTCTTGACGGGTGTAATAGCCCATCGTCACCGGCGTATTGCCCTGCAATGTACTGCTCGCGGCCTGCGCCGGCAGCCAGCCGTTATTGGCGCCGTTGTTCCACGAATTGTGCATGGCGATCCAGCTGTGGTCCGGGTCGTTGACGCATTCGCCGGCCACCAGGGGCCCCCGGGTCGTGTCGAAGCGGAACGGGATCGTGGTGGCGGCGGGGTCGTTGGTCTGCGTTTGCGGGTTCCAACCCGGTTGCGCGAATACCAATGGCGGGGTGGTGTCGTCAAAACCGCGAACGGCAGACATCGTGCCGAAGTAGTGATCGAAAGAACGGTTTTCTTGCATCAACAACACGATGTGTTCGATGTCGCTCAATTGGCCGCCGCAGGGTCCCGCCCCGTAGGCCTTTTCGATAATCGGGCCGGCCAACGACATGAATGCCCCGGCGGTGGTGGCTGCGGCGGCTTTAGCCAAAAATTGGCGACGGGACATTCCGTCGACCGGGTGTTCGCTTCCCACACGCTCTCCTTGAAGGCTTCCTTGCGCCGCTTCCAGATCACGGTATAGTTGTGGAGCCAATCAGCCGGGACACCATGACCGGCGTGTCGTGGTCGAATCCCGGTTCTTTGCCAGCCGGCATTCTGGTGCTGTTATCGCCGTTTACTCGCGCAATGCGGTAAGTCAGCTGCAGAGCCCGCTGGGAATGCCGCGCACCGGTGCGGTCTCCTGGCCGGGCATCACCTGCGGGAAGGGCACCCGATAGGGAATGGCCGGCAGTACGCCATCCGTGGTCCCCAGTACGACGTTGGGGATGCACTGCGGCAGCCTGGGCACCGCGGCCAGCAAAGGATGGCTGAGGTTGGGTTTCGAACTGTTGGGCGGCGTTCCGAAGTTGAACGTGGATGTCATATCGCCGACCAAATTGTCGCGCCATGCGGTCAGGTTGGGAACCGGGACACCGAAACGAGCCCGAATCAATTTCAGCTGCGACGTGTGGTCGAAAGTGTCGTGGACCATCAGCGGCCCGCGACTGTAGGGCGAGATGACCAAGCACGGAACTCGGAAGCCCAGGCCGATCGGACCCCGGATGCCACCGGAGCCCGTCACCGCGTTGATGTCTGGCACGGTGACGTATTCACCGGGCGTGCCCGGCGGCGCTGTCGGCGGCACCACGTGGTCGAAGAAGCCCCCGTTTTCGTCGTAGCTGATGATCAACGCCGTCTTCTCCCACACCGCGGGGTTGGTCAGCAAAATCCGCAGCGCGTTCACCATCGCCACGGCGCCCAGGGCCACCGGCAGCGCGGGGTGTTCGGATTGCAGGAAAGGCGGCACCAACCAGGAAACCGACGGCAGCGTGTTGTTTCTGACGTCGGCGGCGAAATCGCCCGGGTAGTTCGGTGAGATGCCGAACCGGGCCAGATTCGACCGCGGGTTTGCCGATTGTTTGAACGCCTGCACCAGCCCGTTGTTGCTGATCGGGGTATTGATGAAGCGGCCCGCATCCTTGCTCTGGTAGACCTTCCAGCTGATGCCGGCGTCTTCCAGGTTCTCCGGCATGATGCGCCAGCTGTACTGCTGTTCCGGCAGGAATCCGGGCTCCACCAGCTGCGGTCCGCCGTTGGTTCCGGCCGGATCGATTTGGGCGCTCATCCAATACAGCCGATTGGGCAGCGTGCCGCCCAGCAACGAACAGTGGTAGCCGTCGCAAAGAGTGAAGGTGTCGGCTAGCAGATGGTGAATCGGGAGATCTTGGCGGGTGTAATAACCCATCACCATCGGGACATACGGCCCGGTGCGGGTGGCCGACTGCGCCGGAAGCCAGTTGTCGTTGCCCCCGTTGTTCCACGAATTGTGCATCGCGATCCAGGCGTGGTCGGGGTCGTTGACGCACTCCCCATCCAGGATGGGACCGCGGGTGGTGTCCAGGCGGAACGGAATGGTTATGCCAGCGGGGTCGAGCGCCTGCGTTTGCGGGTTCCACCCCGGTTGCTGAAACTTTGTCGACGGGTCGTTGAATCCGTGGGTACTGGAAAGTGTGCCGAAGTAATGGTCGAACGACCGGTTCTCCTGCATCAGCAACACGATGTGCTCGATGTCGTTCAAGTGACCAGGGCAAGGGCCAGCGCCGTAGGCCTTTTCGATCACGGGGGCGGCGATGTCCGTGAGCAGCGCTGCGGCGCCGGCGCCGGTGAGTTTCGCGAAAAACTCCCGGCGCGACATTCCCCGGAGCGGGTTTTCGATCACCGAATCTGCCTCCCTGCAAACATCCCAGATCACGGTATAGTTACGGCGCTGGTCCATCGCGGCACGCCAACCGGCGTGTCGCAAGCCGATTTTCGCGCGAAAGCAAACGCTGTCGCGGTCCCGGTCACGACGGGCCAAGTGCCACACCGCCCAGGCCTAAAACCCTTGGGCGTAAAGGCGCATCACCGAAAAATTTATCTAATCCCACATTCCTAATTGATCCCTCATAGAGCCATTTCGCGACGAGTTTCACCCATCGCCATCCGCGAACATTGTTCGAGGTCAGCGACCGAATACCGGTTCTCGTCGAGATGCCTTCTGCCAGCTGCGTTCTTACTCTCGCGCCAGAAATTGGCCGGTGTTCAGGTTATGCGGCCGTGATCGGTAAACCGGTGTCCTGAAAGGGGTTTCGCTACCCTGCGACACCGATGTACCGTCCTCTGCCATGTGGGGCACGGTGCTGGTGTTAGCTCTTGTGGCGACGGCAGACCCGGTTCGGATCGGGACGAGTGTTCTGTTGTCGTCGCGGCCTCGTGCCGCGGGTCTGCTGGTGGCGTTCTGGCTGGGCGGCGTGGCGATGAGCGTTGCCCTGGCGGCGGGCGTACTTTTCGGTCTGCGCGACTTCGCACTTGCGGTCATGCACCGAATCGAAGTCGTCACCGCCAGCTCGACGGCCGGGCGCATTCAAATCGCGATGGGCGTGCTGGCATTGCTGATCGCCGCGGCGGCAGTGGGCCAGCGGGCACGAGTCGGCATACCCGCCGCCACTACCGCGCACTTGGGGGCACCGCCCATAATCACGCGGTTGTCGACGCGCGCTCAGGACGCGTTGCGCGCCAAGCCGCTGCGGGTGGCCTTCATCCTCGGATTCGGGATGTTGGCGGACTTCAGGTACCTGGCGGCACTTGCCGCCATCCTGGCCTCGGGAGCCGCTGTGCACACTCAAATCAGTGCGGTCAGCGTGTACACCCTGGTGGCACTGGCCTTTATCGAGCTTCCGCTGGTCAGCCAGCTCGCCGCACCGACATGGACCGGCCAGGCGATGTCGGCCGTCCACGGCGTGGTGAAAACCCATCGACAGCAGGCGTTCGCCGTGGTGATCGCCGTCCTCGGGGTCTTCCTGATGACCCGCGGAATGGGCCGGGTCTAAACAGGACCTGAAAACGCAAGCGGCGCACCGGCTTCCGAGGGCTGACCCGCGGTTTCGCCGATGCGCCGAAGCGCAGATCGCAGTATGTTTATCGTTTATCCGACTCCGCTGCGCGGAATCACGCTGGGCCGTTGCTGAACCACGTGCGGGTTGGCGCCGCCGCGGCCCATCATCCCGCCGGGCATACCGGCGCCGGCACCACCAGCACCCATGGGCATCGGCATCATCGGCATACCACCACCGGCACCCGCCCCCTGAGCCGCCGCCTCCAATGCCGCAGCGTTGGCTCCCAAGCCCGACATCGCCGAGCTGGCCATGCCTTTGGGCATCGAACCTTCCCAGGTGGGTGGCACCGACATCGCCCCCACCAATCGGGCCTTACCCAAGCCGGCGTCCATGCCTGCACCTAAGCCGCCCACACCGCCCAGGCCTTTCGCCGCGGGAGTGATGTCACCGACCATCTTCGGCATGTCAGCGGCGGTCATACCCGCCGAAGCCAGGCCGGCCGCGTTCGCGCCCGTGTTGCCCATCTGGGCCAGCTGCATCATCGGGCTGATCATCATGCTGGCCGGGTACATCGCGATCTGCGCGAACGACTGCAACTCGCCGATCGGCACCGCCGACGCCGCCGACTGTACCGCCGTCACCGCCCCGGCAGCGCCCGTCGACAGGCTCTGCAACGTCGGCGACAGCGTCGCGGTGGCACTCGTGGCCGCCGACGTCACCTGAGCGCCGATCTGAGCCAAGCCGGCCAAACTCACCGGCGGCACGCTGAACGGCGTCAGGGTCGAGGCCACCGACGTCGCACCGGTGTAGTACGTCACCATCGCGGCGACGTCCTGGGCCCACATCTCCACGTAGTCGAACTCGGTGGCCGCGATCGCCGGGGTGTTCTGCCCCAAGAAGTTCGTCGCGATCAACGACAACAGCGACACCCGGTTCGCGTCCACCGCCGCGGGGTGCACCGTGGCAGCCAGCGCCGTCTCAAACGCCGTCGCCGCCGCGCGCGCCTGTCCCGCCGACAAGTCGGCCTGCGCCGCCGCCGCGGACAGCCACGACACGTATGGGGTCGCCGCGGCCGCCATCGACGCCGAGGCCGGGCCGGTCCACGGCCCGCCGGTCAGGTCGGCAAGCAGCGATTGGATCGAATTCACCGACGCTTGCAGATCCGCACCCAGCGCCTCCCAGGCCGCTGCGGCCGTGAACAGCGGCGACGAACCGGCACCGGAAAAGATCCGCAGCGAATTGATCTCCGGCGGCAACCACGAAAAGTCCAAAATCATTTACAACCCCAAACCGGCCAGCCGCGTCAGCAGCACTTGAAGGTCACACCCCGGAAAGTTATCCACGCCGATAACCCACGCAATCGTAGGATAATCCACACCAAGGGTCTCGGCTTTCGTCAATTTTCCGACGATCGGTATTGATGGCAGACATGGCAAGAGCGCGGGTGACACCGTTCCCCCTGGTGTCGCCCGCGCCCTTGACCGCTAGATGTGGATCCCTAGGCCCAGCTAGAGCCCACTGCGGAGTCCGTCTGGGCCATGTTGCTGCCCGCCGACTGAACCTTCTGACCGTGGGCGTTGGCCTGCTCGTAGATGACCTGGAAATTGCGGCCCAGCTGCGTGATGAATTCCTGGCACGCCACCGAACCGGCGCCGCCCCAGAAATCCCCGGCCGCCAGCACATCGCGCACGATCGCCTGGTGCTCAGCCTCCAACGATGCCGCCTGCGCGCGAATCAGCGCACCGTGGGCGTCCACATCGCCGAATTGGTAATTAATCGTCATAGCCAATCCTTCCTAATGCTTGAGAGAGCTAGCTACTGAGGGTCTGCTGTGCGGCCTGCTCTTGCTGCTCGTAGTTGTTGGCGTCGCGGACCAGTCCATCGCGCACACCGTGCAGCATGTTCACGATGTTGCGGAACGCCGTGTTCATCTGCCCCATGGTGTCCAACGAGGTCGCCTCGGCCAGACCACTCCAGCCCGCACCCGAAATGTTTTGCGACGACGCCCACATCCGGCGCGCCTCGTCCTCAACCGTCTGGGCATGCATTTCAAAACGACCCGCCATGTCCCGCATCGCGTGCGGATCGGTCATAAACCGAGTAGCCATCACACCCGTCCTTTCATAACGAAACAATCAATTGCGATCACGTGCCGAATTGCAGCTGACAACCCCGACCGATCACCCCCGCCCTATCCGACGCCAGTCCGCGGCACCACACTGGGCCGCTGCTGAACGACGTGCGGATTAGCGCCTCCCCGGCCCATCATTCCGCCGGGCATACCGGCGCCCGCGCCGCCCATACCCATCGGCATCGGCATCATCGGCATACCGCCCCCGGTTGCGCCCGCTTGCGCCGCCATCTCGGCGGCCGTCGGCAGGCCCATCCCCGCCATCGCCGAACTGGCCATCGCCTTGGGCATGGATCCCTGCCAATTCGGCGGAACGGACATCGCTCCCACCAAGTGCGCCTTGCCCAGGTCGGCCGCCATTCCGGCACCGCCCAGTCCGCCACCCAGGCCCTTCATCGCCGGAGCGACGTCACCGACGAACTTGGGCACGTCACCGGCGGCCATACCCGCCGAGGCCAGCCCGGCCGCGTTCGCTCCCGTGTTGCCCATCTGGGCGAGCTGCATCATCGGGCTGATCATCATGCTGGCCGGGTACATCGCGATCTGCGCGAACGACTGCAACTCGCCTATCGGCACCGCCGATGCCGCTGACTGCACCGCCGTCACCGCACCCGCCAGCCCCGTCGACGCGCTCTGCAGTGCCGGAGATAGCGCCGCCGTGGCAGTGGTAGCCGCCGACGTCACCTGCGCGCCGACCTGGGAGGCCAGCCCAGCCAGGCTCACCGGCGGCATGCTGAACGGCGTCAGAGTCGACGCCACCGACGCCGCCCCGGTGAAGTAAGACACCATCGCCGCGACGTCCTGGGCCCACATCTCCGCGTAGTCGAAGTCGGTAGCCGCAATCGCCGGAGTGTTCTGCCCCAGGAAGTTCGTCGCGATCAACGACAGCAGCGACACCCGGTTGGCGTCCACCGCCGCCGGATGCACGGTGCCCGCCAGCGCCGTCTCAAACGCCGTCGCCGCCGCCCGCGCCTGCCCCGCCGATAAGGCGGCCTGCGCCGCCGCCGCGGACAACCACGACACGTACGGCGCCGCCGCGGCCGCCATCGACATCGACGCCGGACCGGTCCACGGGCCACCGGTCAGGTCGGCAAGCACTTTTTCAATCGACGTCACCGACGCTTGCAGATCCGCACCCAGCCCCTCCCAGGCAGCGGCCGCCGTGAACAACGGGGACGAACCGGCACCCGAGAAGATCCGCAGCGAGTTGATCTCCGGCGGCAACCACGCAAAATCGAGAATCATCGCAACCCCAAACCAGCCAGCCGCAGCAGCGGCTCCGACATGCCAACCGCGAACGTGTACCCGCGACTGTCCACGGCCGGATCGTATGACAAACCCACACCAAAAGTCTGCACTTTCGCCGAATCTTTTTCGAGGAATTCACGATGTCGGGTCGGCCGCGGGTCTGGACCCGACCGGACCGGCGTCCAGACAAATGTCGACAGGTTGGACAAACTGCATCGCTTTCGCAGGAAATAACGGTTAAAGCGTACCGAAATTTATTGTCTCTTTAGAATGAGGCTGACCCCGATCTTCGCCCCACCACGTCGCTGACCACGGGCGTTGCCGCACCTCAGGGGTCACAGCGGCCCCGTCAGTAACGCAGCCGTGCAGTGCGGGCTAGAAAAGGTTCTGGAAAAAGCCCGAAATCCCATTCCCGGCATTGAACACACCGGAGCTACCGGTTCCTGAATTTAAAATGCCAGACGTCGTCACGCCGGCTAAGAAGATGCCCGCATTCTGCACCGCCGCGTTGTAAAAACCGGCGTTTCCATAACCGGTGTCCAGGATGCCGGAGTTGCCACCGAAGGTCGTCGTGGTGCTGGTATTGACATAACCAGAGTTGCCGAAACCTGAGTTTTGGATGCCCGAGTTGCCGCTACCGGCCGGGTCGTTGTGGCCGAAGCCTGAGTTGCCGGTGCCGACATTGAAGAAGCCTGAGTTCGGGCCGACCTGGTTCACCGAGCTGAAGAACCCGGTGTTGAGGTTTCCGCTGTTGAATCCGCCGGTGTTGATGTTGCCGTTGTTGGCGAATCCGGTGTTGGTGTCGCCGCCATTGGCGAAGCCGGAATTGACGTCGCCGGCATTGAAGAAACCGGTGTTGAGGTTGCCGGCGTTGCCGAAGCTGGTGTTCGAGTTCCCGGAGTTGAAGCTGCCGGCGTTGAAGTTGCCCGAATCGAAGAAACCGAAGTTGCTGGCGCCGGCATTCAGCGCGCCGGAGTTGACGCTGCCGCCATTCCAGAACCCGGTGTTGGTGTTGCCGGCGTTGCCAAAGCCGGTGTTCCCGACGCCGGAATTACCGAAGCCCACGTTGCCGGTGCCGGAGTTGAAGAAGCCGATATTGCCCGTGCCGGAGTTGCCGAAGCCGATATTTCCGGTGCCGGAGTTGAGCGCGCCGATGCCGAACTGGCCGTTACCGGTGAGCCCGAATCCGATATTGCCGTTGCCGGTGTTCCCGAAGCCGAAATTGCCGCTGCCGGTGTTGCCGAACCCGACGTTGTTGCTACCGAAGTTGCCGCTGCCGAAGTTGAAGGCGCCGTTGTTCCCGTTGCCGAAGTTGGTATTGCCGATGTTGCCACTGCCGACGTTGGTGTTGCCGATGTTGCCGCCGCCCAGATTGCTGCTGCCGATATTGCCGCTGCCCAGGTTCTGGCTGCCGAAGTTACCGCTGCCCAGGTTCAGGTTGCCGTTGTTGCCGCTGCCCAGGTTCGTGCTGCCGATATTGCCGCTACCGACGTTGGTGTCACCGATATTGCCGCTACCGAAGTTGAGCGAGCCGATGTTGCCGAAGCCGAAATTGAGGCCCTGAAGCGGCGCCGGCACGGCGGCCCCGACCGCCTGCGCGGCCGCCGCCGGCATACCCGCCAACCCCGACACACCGGGCAGGCCCGACAAGAAATTCTGTCCCCACGACGTCAACTGAGCCGCAGCCGCCGACGCCCCACCGTGATACCCCACCATCGCCGCCACATCAGCAGCCCACATCTCCTCATACACACCCTCAGCAGCAGCAATCGCCGGCGCATTCTGACCAAAAATGTTCGACAACACCAACTGCACAAACACATTCCGATTCGCCGCCACCGCCACCGGATGCACCACCGCCGCCTGCGCCGCCTCAAACGCACTCACCACCGCATTCGCCCCCGCCGACGCCTGCGCAGCCCGCGCCGACGCCGCACTCAACCACCCCGCATACGGAGCCGCCGCAGCCGCCATCGCCTCCGCCGCCGCACCCTGCCACGCCGTACCCGACCCACCCGCCAAACCCGCCGTCACCGACGAAAAGAAATCCGCCGCCGACCCCAACTCCTGCGACAACCCCTGCCAGGCCGCCGCCGCCGCCAACATCGGCCCCGCACCCGCACCAGAGAACATCCGCAACGAATTGATCTCCGGCGGCAACACCGAAAAGTTCATTAACCGCCCCTCCTCTAACGGGATATTCTCAACCGCCGCCCCGCGCGTTACCCGAAACGACACGCGACACTTTGCATCTCGCCGCCGACCAGCCGCCAGCGACCCCGTGTTCTACCACGGTCCTCGGCACGTTCAGGGACCGAACCGCGCTTATCTGAAGAAGCCCGAGAGTTGTGAGCCCGAGTTGAACCCACCGGAGTTGTCATTGCCGGAGTTGACCGTGCCAGAGCTGTCGTCGCCCGAGTTCGAGATGCCGGCGAGGTTATTGCCCGCATTGGTAAACCCGGCAT
The DNA here is from genome assembly GCF_002086155.1 of Mycobacterium angelicum. Lineage (GTDB taxonomy): Bacteria > Actinomycetota > Actinomycetes > Mycobacteriales > Mycobacteriaceae > Mycobacterium > Mycobacterium angelicum. The sequence continues at coordinate 50,775 of NZ_MVHE01000026.1, forward strand.
TGAACGTGCCGATGTTCCCGAATCCGGAGTTGAAGCCGGTGAACGAAGTCGTGCCCGCGTTGGAGAAGCCCGAGTTGCCGGTGCCGGTGTTGAAGAAACCGGAGTTTCCGTGGCCCGAGGGATCGGCGTTGCCCCAGCCCGAGTTGCCCGTTCCCGCGTTTCCGAAGCCCGAGTTGGGGCCGCTCTGTTGGAAGCTGCTGAAGAACCCGGTGTTGAGGTCCGCGCCGTCGAAGCCCCCGGTGTTGATGCTGCCGGCATTGAAGAAACCGGTGTTGACGTTGCCGGAATTGAAGAACCCGGTGTTGGAATCACCCGAATTCAGGAAGCCCGTGTTTCCGGCACCGGCATTGCCGAATCCAGTGTTCTGAAAACCGACGTTGAAGCTGCCGGAGTTTGAATTCCCGCCGTCGAAGATGCCGAGGTTTCCGTTGCCCGCACTGCCGAAGCCGGTGTTGGAATTGCCCGCGTTCCAGAAGCCGGTGTTGAAGTTGCCGCCGTTTCCGAAACCGGTGTTTCCGTTGCCGGAGTTGAAGAAACCGATGTTGTTGTTGCCGGAGTTGAAGAAGCCGATGTTGTTGTTGCCGGAATTCCCGAAGCCGATATTTCCGCTGCCGGTATTCAGGCTGCCGATGCCGAATTGGCCATTGCCGGTGAGCCCGAAGCCGATATTGCCGTTGCCCTTGTTGCCGAATCCGATATTGCCGGTACCGAGGTTTCCGAACCCGAGGTTGGTACCACCGTTGTTCCCGCTGCCGAAGCTGAAGTCGCCGATATTTCCGCTGCCGATGGACAAGTCGGCGCGGTTTCCGCCGCCCAGGAGGTTGAGCGTGCCGAAGCTGCCGCTGGCCAAGTTGAGGCTGCCGATGTTGCCGCTGCCGATGTTTCCACTGCCGAAGTTTCCGCTGCCGAAGTTGAAATCACCGATGTTTCCGCTGCCGGTATTGGCAGTGCCGATGTTCCCGCTGCCCCAGTTGTCGTCGCCGTAGTTTCCGCTGCCCAGGTTGTTGTCGAAGGTATTGCCGAAGCCCAGGTTGAAGTTGCCGAAATTGCCACTGCCGATGTTGAAGTTTCCGACGTTGCCCAAACCGAGATTGAAGGCGATTTGCGTGACGGCTTGCGAGGCAGCCGCCGGGACGTTGGTCGCACCGCTCACCAAGCCCGACAAACCGGACACGCCGGGCAAGCTCGACACGAAATTCTGTCCCCACGACGTCAGCTGAGCCGCAGCCGCCGACGCCCCACCGTGATACCCCACCATCGCCGCCACATCAGCAGCCCACATCTCCTCATACACACCCTCAGCAGCAGCAATCGCCGGCGCATTCTGACCAAAAATGTTCGACAACACCAACTGCACAAACACATTCCGATTCGCCGCCACCGCCACCGGATGCACCACCGCCGCCTGCGCCGCCTCAAACGCACTCACCACCGCATTCGCCCCCGCCGACGCCTGCGCAGCCCGCGCCGACGCCGCACTCAACCACCCCGCATACGGAGCCGCCGCAGCCGCCATCGCCTCCGCCGCCGCACCCTGCCACGCCGTACCCGACCCACCCGCCAAACCCGCCGTCACCGACGAAAAGAAATCCGCCGCCGACCCCAACTCCTGCGACAACCCCTGCCAGGCCGCCGCCGCCGCCAACATCGGCCCCGCACCCGCACCAGAGAACATCCGCAACGAATTGATCTCCGGCGGCAACACCGAAAAGTTCATTAACCGCCCCTCCTCTAACGGGATATTCTCAACCGCCGCCCCGCGCGTTACCCGAAACGACACGCGACCCGGCGAGATGCGGTTGCTAACTTCCCTTGAGGCGGACCGCCAGATAGTCGGCGACTTTGTCGATCGCGACCCGTTCCTGTGTCATGGCGTCGCGCTCACGCACGGTGACGGCGCCGTCCTCGAGCGAGTCGAAGTCGACCGTCACACAGAACGGAGTGCCGATCTCGTCCTGGCGCCGGTAGCGCCGGCCGATGGCGCCGGCGTCGTCGAAGTCGATGTTCCAGCATTTGCGCAATTCGGCCGCCAGGTCGCGCGCCTTCGGGCTGAGGTCGGCATGCCGCGACAGCGGCAGCACCGCCGCCTTGACCGGCGCCAGCCGGGGATCCAGCCGCAGGACCGAACGCTTGTCCATGCCGCCCTTGGCGTTAGGGGCTTCGTCCTCGGTGTACGCGTCGATGAGGAAGGCCATGAAAGAGCGGGTGAGGCCGGCCGCCGGTTCGATGACGTACGGCGTGTACCGGGTGTCGCTCACCTGGTCGTAGAAAGTCAGGTCGGTGCCGGAATGCTTTGTGTGCGTTGACAAGTCGTAATCGGTCCGGTTGGCGACACCTTCCAGTTCGCCCCACGGATTGCCTTGGAATCCGAATTTGTACTCGATGTCGACGGTGCGGTCGGAGTAGTGCGAGAGCTTTTCTTTGGGGTGTTCGTAGAGCCGCAGGTTCTCCGGGTCGATACCGAGCTCGGTGTACCACGCCAGGCGGGTGTCGATCCAATACTGGTGCCATTCCTTGGCTGTCGACGGCTCGACGAAGAACTCCATCTCCATCTGTTCGAACTCGCGGGTGCGGAAGATGAAGTTGCCCGGGGTGATCTCGTTGCGGAAGCTCTTTCCGATCTGCCCGATGCCGAATGGCGGCTTTTTGCGCGAGGTAGTCACGACGTTGGCGAAGTTGACGAAGATGCCCTGCGCGGTTTCCGGCCGCAGGTAGTGCAGCCCCTCCTCGGTCTCGATGGGGCCGAGGTAGGTCTTGAGCATCATGTTGAATTCGCGCGGTTCCGTCCATTGACCGGGCTCGCCGGTTTCCGGGTCGCGAATGTCGGCCAGCCCGTTGGGCGGCGGCTGACCGTGTTTGGCTTCGTAGGCCTCGATGAGGTGGTCGGCGCGGTAGCGCTTATGCGTGATCAGCGACTCGACCAGCGGGTCATGGAAGACCTCGACGTGGCCGGACGCCACCCACACCTCGCGCGGCAGGATGATCGAGGAATCGAGGCCGACGACGTCGTCGCGGCCGGTGACCACGGCTCGCCACCACTGCCGTTTGATGTTCTCTTTGAGCTCAACACCCAGCGGACCGTAGTCCCACGCCGACTTCGTGCCCCCGTATATCTCGCCCGAGGGGAAAACGAAGCCGCGCCGTTTGGCCAGGTTGACTACGGTGTCGATGACGGACGCCACGGGGTGGTGCGCTCCCTTCGGGGACTTGGGCAAGCACGCGCAGGCGCGTGCAAAACATCAGTCATGGTAGCGATCGGCCCGGTAAGGCCGTATCCGTCTTTGACATGCATCATCACGCATGTGACAGTGGAGGTCGGCCGCAAGCCTGCCCAATACCGGCACTTCTCGAGGTGGTGACTCCGATATGGTGACGTCCCCCTCGACACCCAGTGCCGCCGAGGAGATGGCCGGCGACGGGGTCGCCGGCCACGAGCATGGCGCAAATCGCTGCCCGGACTTCCCGATGCCGCCGCCGCGCGAAATTCTCGACGCGGCCGGTGAATTGCTGCGCGCGCTGGCCGCACCGGTACGCATCGCGCTGGTGTTGCAATTGCAGGAGTCGCAGCGCTGCGTGCACGAGTTGGTCGACGCGCTGGGCGTGCCGCAGCCGCTGGTCAGCCAGCATCTGAAGATTCTGAAGGCGGCGGGCGTCGTTACTGGAGAGCGGTCGGGACGCGAAGTGCTCTACCGGCTGGCCGACCATCACTTGGCGCACATCGTCGTGGATGCGGTTGCGCACGCCGGCGAGGGCTTATGACCGCCAGCGACGATGCAGTGGGGGTACCGCCCGCTTGCGGGGGACGAAGCGATGAGGTGGGGGCACCTCCCGCTTGCGGGGGAGAGCGGCGCAAATGACCGGCACCAGCGTCCGTTCCACCCGTCAGCGCGCGGCGATCTCGACTCTGCTGGAAACGCTTGACGAGTTCCGCTCGGCCCAGGAGCTGCACGACGAACTGCGCCGCCGCGGCGAGAACATCGGCCTGACCACCGTCTACCGCACACTGCAGTCGATGGCCGCGGCCGGCATGGTCGATACCTTGCGCACCGACACGGGTGAATCGGTCTACCGCAGGTGCTCGGAACACCACCACCATCATCTGGTGTGCCGCAGCTGCGGCTCCACCGTTGAGGTGGGCGACCACGAGGTTGAAGTGTGGGCCGCGGAAATCGCCACCAAGCATGGCTTTTCCGACGTCAGCCACACCATAGAGATCTTCGGCACCTGCTCGGACTGCCGGTCCTAAGCGGTGCGTTCTCTGCCGAGCGTGAAGCTGGCCTCACGTTCGCTGCCGAGCGTGAAGCTGGCTTCACGCTCGGCGTAGTCGGCGCGGCGGATCTAAGCCGTCAGCGCCCGGCGGATCCCCGCGCCGGTGTCGAGCACCAGCAGAATCAGCGTGCGTAGCGCGTCGTCGGTCAGGCCGGCGCCGGGAAAGTTGTAGCGCAGCATCACGTCCGCGGTCTTCGGCGTGCCTTTGGTCTTGTCGCCGGCCTTCTCCGTGACGGTCACTGAGCCGAAGTTGAGATCGTGAGCTTGCCTGGCCACTTGATCGTTCACCTTCTTGGTCAGCGGCAGGTCCCACGCCAGGATCTGCGTCAGCGACACCAGGTCGAGATCCGCAGCGATATTCACTACCCGTAACGAGGCGAACGTATCGCCGTGGCGGACCGTCAGCCCGCCGTCGGGTTCCTCGTCGACGGGCAGCACGTCGCCGAGGATCGAAGCCAGCCGCTCCGGCAGAGATGGCACTCGACCAGCTGGGTGCGGACCCGCCGCGCCCGGCTCCGCCGCGCTTGCGGTCCCCACTAGGCGCTCCCAAATCGTCGGTTGCGGGCGGCGTATTCCTCGCATGCCGCCCACAAGTCGCGGCGGTCATAGTCGGGCCACAACTTGTCCTGGAAGACGTATTCGGCATAGGCCCCCTGCCACAACATGAAATTGCTGGACCGGTGTTCACCTGAGGTCCGCAGGAACAGGTCCACATCCGGGATGTCGGGGCGCTGCATGTGGCGGGCGACCGTGGCCTCGCTGATCCGTTCCGGGTTCAGCCTGCCCGCGGCCACCTCGCGAGCGATTTGCCTTGTCGCGTCGGTGATTTCGGTGCGCCCACCGTAGTTGACGCAGTAGTTGATGGTGATGACGTCGTTGTTCCTGGTGACCTGCTCAGCGACCGCCAATTCATTGATGACGCTGCGCCACAGGCGCGGTCGCGACCCCACCCATCTGATTCGCACACCCATCAAGTTCAGGATCTCGCGACGCCGGCGCACCACGTCGCGATTGAAGCCCATCAGGAAGCGCACCTCCTCGGCCGAACGCTTCCAGTTCTCAGTGGAGAAGGCGTAAAGACTGAGCCATTTGATCCCGAGTTCGACTGCACCACAAGCGATATCGATGACCACCGCTTCGCCCATCTTGTGGCCCTCGGTGCGGGGCAGACCACGTTGGGTGGCCCAGCGCCCGTTGCCGTCCATCACGATGGCGACGTGGTTGGGCAATCGGTCGGCGGGAATTCGTGGTGCGCTGGCTTTCGAGATGTGCTGCGGCGGCCGGCGCGGTCCACCGTCGGGCGACGGCGGAAGCTCGGGGAAAACGACCGGCCACGTCGACGTATCGGGAAAGGTCGGATAATCGTCTGGCGCCGGAGGCAACTGGGGAAATTCAGCGGAGTTCAGCTTGCGGGCGCTTCTAGCCACACTCGGTATCCTGCCCGATCAGCGCGGCGCGACGCTGGCCAATCGTGCGATCGGCCTGGTAGACACGCTCCACCAGCGGCAACGTCTTGAGCTGCCGTTCCAGATGCCATTGCAGATGGGCAGCCACCAATCCGCTGACGTAGCCGCGGTGGGATTGCGGTGACTGCTCGGCAGCCTCCCAATCGCCGTCGTGCAGTGCGGACATCAGATCCAGCACGCCCTGCGGCGGTGTGGTCGAACCGGCCGGGCGACAGTGCGCGCAGACGCTGCCGCCGGCGGCAATATGAAACGCGCGATGCGGACCGGGGGTGGCGCAGCGGGCGCACTCGGTCAGCGCCGGCGCCCACCCGGCAATGCCCATGGCACGCAGCAGATAGGCATCCAGCAACAGATCGCGGGGCCGACGCCCGTCAGCCACCGCGCGCAACGCGCCCACGGTAAGCCGGTGTAGCGCCGGGGCCGGCGCTCGCTCCTCACCGGCCAAACGTTCGGCGGTCTCCAGCATCGCGCACCCGCAGGTGTACCGGCCGTAGTCGCTGACGATGTCGGTGGCGAACGCGTCGATGGAGACGACCTGGGTGACGACGTCGAGATTGCGTCCGGGATGCAGTTGCGCGTCGATGTGCGCGAACGGCTCCAATCGGGCGCCGAATTTGCTGCGGGTGCGGCGGACTCCCTTGGCCACCGCACGGACCAGTCCGTGGTCGCGAGTCAACAGGGTCACGATCCGGTCGGCTTCGCCGAGCTTGTGCTGGCGCAGCACAACAGCTCGGTCTCGATACAGCCGCATCACAACAGTTTTGCACCCCGCCGCGACATCGCGGGTATCCGCGCCGATAGTCTCGTACCCCGTGGTTGGCGCTTCTGGGTCCGATTTCGGGTCCATTTCCGGATCCGGCAGCCAGCGCCTGCCCACCCTGACCGAACTGCTATATCAGCTGGCAACCGGCAAGGTCACCTCCGCTGAGCTGGTCCGACGGTCCCTGCACGCGATCGACGTGAGCCAGTCCACCTTGAACGCGTTCCGCGTGGTACTCACCGAGTCTGCGTTGGCCGATGCGGCCGCCGCCGATCGACGCCGAGCAGCAGGTGACACCGCGCCGCTGCTGGGCATCCCGATCGCGATCAAAGATGACGTCGACGTTGCCGGAGTGCCGACGGCCTACGGGACCGAGGGGTACATCCGGCCCGCCGACCGTGACGCCGAGGTTGTTCGGCGCCTCAAGGCCGCCGGCGCGGTGATCGTCGGCAAGACCAACACCTGCGAACTTGGCCAGTGGCCGTTCACCAGCGGACCGGCCTTCGGGCACACCCGAAACCCCTGGTCACGCCGGCACACTCCGGGCGGGTCGTCGGGTGGCAGCGCGGCCGCGGTGGCCGCCGGCCTGGTTACCGCCGCGATCGGTTCCGACGGCGCCGGCAGCGTGCGAGTCCCGGCGGCCTGGACGCACCTGGTGGGCATCAAACCGCAACGCGGCCGCATCTCCACCTGGCCGTTGCCGGAGGCCTTCAACGGCATCACCGTCAACGGCGTGCTGGCGCGCACGGTCGAGGATGCGGCGCTGGTACTGGACGCCGCGTCGGGCAATGTCGAGGGAGACCTGCACAAGCCGCCGCCGCTGACGGCGTCGGACTACGTCGGCATCGCACCGGGCCCACTGAAGATCGCACTGTCCACGCGGTTCCCGTACACGTTTTTCCGGGCGAAGCTGCACCCAGAGATTCTGGCCGCGACCCAGACCGTGGGCGAACAGTTGGAGCTGCTCGGCCATACCGTGGTGAAGGGCAATCCGGATTACGGCGTGCGTCTGTCGTGGGACTTTCTCGCCCGGTCCACCGCCGGTCTGCGGGAGTGGGAAGAACGGCTGGGCGACGAGGTCGCCTGGGACCCCCGCACGCTGACCAATTTCCGGACCGGCCACGTGCTGGGCCAGGCGATCCTGCGCAGCGCTCGCCGGCATGAAGCCGCCGACCAGCGTCGGGTGGGCTCGATCTTCGACATCGTCGACGTGGTGCTGGCGCCGACGACCGCGCAACCGCCGCCGCAGGCACGCGCATTCGACAAGTTGAGCGGCATCCAAACCGACCGCGCCATGATCGCGGCGTGCCCGGGCGCATGGCCGTGGAACGTGCTGGGCTGGCCGGCCATCAGCGTGCCGGCCGGCTTCACCTCCGACGGTCTGCCCATCGGCGTGCAGCTGATGGGACCGGCCAACAGTGAGGGAATGCTGATATCGCTGGCCGCCGAACTGGAAGCCCTCAGCGGCTGGGCGACCAAACAGCCGAAGGTGTGGTGGAACACCGGCAACAACACGCCCCCGATCCACACGGTGCCCTCTCCACCGCGACGTTAAAAGCCAAGCCGGCCAAGCTGTTTGGGGTCGCGTTGCCAGTTCTTGGCGACCTTGACGCGCAGGTCGAGGTAGACCTTGGTGCCGAGCAGTTTTTCGATTTGAGAACGCGCGGCAGTACCCACCTCCCGCAACCGGGCGCCACCTTTGCCGATCACGATGCCCTTCTGGCTGTCCCGCTCGACATACAGCACGGCGTGCACGTCGATCAGGTCGTCGCGGCCCTCCCGGGAATTGACCTCGTCGATGACGACGGCCAGCGAATGGGGCAGTTCGTCGTGCACGCCCTCCAGCGCGGCCTCACGGATGAGCTCGGCCATCAGCACTTCCTCGGGTTCATCGGTGAGCTCACCATCGGGGTAGTAAGCCGGGCCTGGCGGCAAGGCCTGGACTAGCACGTCGATCAAGACGTCTATCTGCTCACCGGACACGGCGGACACCGGGACGATATCGGCCGCGTCGCTGACCAGCTCGCTGACCGCGTGCAGCTGAGCCACCAGCTTGTCTTTCGGCACCTTGTCGACCTTGGTGACGATCGCAACGAGCTTGGTCTTGGGCGCTATGGCCCGGATCTGCTCGACGATCCAGCGGTCGCCGGGACCGATCGCCTCGTCCGCCGGGATGCACAGGCCGATGATGTCGACCTCGGCGTAGGTATCGCGGACAAGGTCGTTGAGCCGCTTGCCCAGTAGCGTGCGCGGCCGGTGCAGGCCGGGAGTGTCGACGAGAATGATCTGAAAATCGTCGCGGTGCACGATGCCGCGGATGGTGTGCCGGGTGGTCTGCGGCCGCATCGAGGTGATGGCGACTTTCGCGCCTACCAGCGCGTTGGTCAGAGTCGACTTGCCGGTGTTGGGCCGGCCGACCAAACACACGAAACCGGAACGGAATTCGGTCACGCCGGGCACCTCGCCGAACGTGCGCTCAGCGCGACTTTGCGCGCGATTTTTGACTCTGAGTACACGCTCGGCGTCATAGCGGGTTGCCTGCACGGTCGGTGACGATGATGGCGGCCGAGGGTGCCAGCTCCTTCACCGCGGCAACGCCCGGGTCGTCCTGGGAGCCGGCCACGAGTACCGCCGCTTCCAGGCCGGTCGCCCCGCTGGACGCAGCCGCGGCCACCGCGGCTTGCAGGCCGGTGAGTTCGAGGGCCGAAAGACTCACCGGGGCAGCCGCATACGTGCGTCCGTCGACGTCGCGCACCGCGGCGGCACTGGCGGCTTCGGCCCGCGCCATCGCCGCGCGCGCCAGGATCACCAGCTTCGCGTCCTCGTCGGCCAACCGGTCAGTCACGATGAGCCGCCTCGCTGCCATTCGGAGAGTCACCGACCGGACTCAGCAGCACCGTGCCGATCCGCACCCGGCCGCGGTGATCGGGGCCGCCCTCGGCGTGCATCCGCAGCCCATGGGTGACCACCTCGGCGCCCGGCAGTGGCACGCGGCCCAGTTCCAGAGCCAGCAGTCCACCTACCGTGTCGACGTCGAGATCATCATCGAATTCCATGCCGTACAGTTCGCCCACATCCTCGATCGGCAGTCGCGCGGATACCCGGAAACGGTTGTCGCCCAAGTCTTCTATCGGCGCGGTCTCGGCTTGGTCGTATTCGTCGGCGATCTCGCCGACTATTTCTTCGAGCACGTCTTCGATACTCACCAGGCCGGCTATCGCGCCGTATTCGTCGACCAGCATGGCCATGTGGTTGCGGTCGCGCTGCATCTCACGCAGCAGCGCGTCCAGCGGCTTGGAGTCCGGCACGAACACCGCCGGGCGCATCACCTGCGCGACCGTGGTTTCCCGGCCGCGGTCGTTGGAGCAAACCGTTTGTTGCACAAGGTCTTTCAGATAGACCACGCCCAGGATGTCGTCCACGTTCTCGCCGATCACCGGGACGCGGGAATGTCCGCTGCGCACCGCAAGGTTCATCGCCTGGCTGGTTGATTTGTCACTTTCGATCCAGACCATCTCGGTGCGCGGCACCATCACCTCGCGGGCGGGGGTGTCGCCGAGTTCGAAGACCGACTCGATCATCCGGCGCTCGTCGGCGGCGACGACGCCGCGCTGCTGGGCCAGGTCGACAACCTCGCGCAATTCGATCTCGGATGCAAATGGCCCGTTGCGGAAGCCGCGGCCCGGGGTGAGTGCGTTACCCAGCAGCACCAGCAACCGGCTGATCGGCATCAGCAGCCACGAGATCACTTGCAGCGGAAGGGCTGTCGCTAGTGCGATCGAGTAAGCGTTCTGGCGGCCGAGAGTCCGTGGCCCGACACCGATGACCACGAAGCTGGTCACCACCATGACGGCCGCGGCAACGAACAAGCCCCAATTCAACCCAAGGTTGTGCCGGAAAAAGACGACCAGCAGCGCGGTGGCGGTGATCTCGCAAACGATGCGCAGCAGCACCACCAGGTTGATGTAGCGGGGTCGATCGGTCATCACTTTGAGCAGCGGCTTGGCGCCGGGACGCCCGTCGCGCACCAGTTCTTGCACGCGGGCCAGCGAGACCGTACTGAAGGCGGCGTCGACCGCTGCGAATATTCCGCCCAGACCGATCAACATGATCGTGCCGAGCAGCTGAGGCAGGCCCGTCACGGCTGGTCGAAATACCTTGACTTATCCAGCAGTCGACGGTCCCGCTCGTTCTGCCGGTCGTGCTGGTAGGCCTCGACCTGCTCGGCTACCCACTCCTCCAGCAACCGGTCCTGCAGGGCGAACATCTCCTTCTCCTCGTCCTGCTCACCGTGGTCGTAGCCGAGCAGATGCAGCACGCCGTGGATGGTCAACAGCGCCAGCTCATGGCCGAGACTGTGCCCCGCCGCGGCCGCCTGTTCGGCCGCGAATTCCGGGCACAGCACGATATCGCCCAGCATGGCCGGTCCGGGTTCGGGTGCGTCGGGGCGACCGCCCGGCTCGAGCTCGTCCATGGGAAAGCTCATCACGTCGGTCGGTCCGGGCAGATCCATCCAGCGCATGTGCAGATCGGCCATGGCGGCGGTGTCCAGCAGCACCATCGAGAGTTCGGCGCCGGGGTTGACGTCCATCTTGTTGATGACGAACCGAGCCACGCTGACGAGTTCGGCTTCCGAGACGTCGACGCCCGACTCGTTGGATACTTCGATGCTCATCGGCGACTCCGGGCGTTCGACGCCCGCCGCGCCGCCCGGTTCATCCCCGACCCCGGCTCCTCGTACCGTGCATAGGCGTCGACGATCTCCGAGACCAGGCGGTGACGGACCACGTCCGCGCTGGTCAGCTCGGCGATGTGGATGTCGTCGATGTCCTCGAGGATGTCGACGGCCGCCCGCAGGCCCGACCGGGCGCCGCCTGGCAGGTCGACTTGGGTGACGTCGCCGGTGACGACGACTTTGGATCCGAAGCCAAGCCGGGTGAGGAACATCTTCATCTGTTCGGCCGTGGTGTTCTGCGCCTCGTCGAGGACGATAAATGCGTCATTGAGCGTCCGGCCGCGCATGTAGGCCAACGGGGCCACCTCAATTACCCCGGCCGACATCAACTTTGGGATCAGCTCGGGGTCCATCATCTCGTACAACGCGTCATACAGCGGCCGCAGGTACGGGTCGATCTTCTCGCTCAGCGTGCCGGGCAGAAAGCCAAGGCGCTCACCGGCTTCCACCGCGGGCCGGGTCAAGATGATGCGAGTGACCTGCTTGGTCTGCAAGGCGTTGACCGCCTTGGCCATTGCCAGGTAGGTCTTCCCGGTGCCGGCTGGACCGATCCCGAAAACGATTGTGTTGGCGTCGATCGCGTCGACGTAGCGCTTCTGGTTGAGCGTCTTGGGCCGGATCGTCTTGCCGCGGCGCGACAGGATGTCCAGGGTGAGCACTTCGGCCGGCGATTCGTTGCCGGTGCCGACCAGCATGGCGACGCTGTGGCGCACCACCTCAGGTGTGAGCGGCTGGCCGTTGGCCACGATCGCGACGAGTTCTGAGATAGCGCGTTCGGCGAGCGCGACGTCGGCCGGCTCACCCGACAGGGTGACGGTGTTGCCGCGCACGTGCAGAGCGGCGTTGAGGCTACGTTCCAGGGCCCGCAGATTTTCGTCGGCCGAGCCGAGCAAGCCCACGACGAGGTCGGGCGGAACATCGATGCTGCTGCGAACCTGAGCGTCGGCTTGCCGGACTACAGCGGTGTCAGCAGCGCGGGTCTCGCGGGGCGTCACGTGGGTTCTAATGCCTGCTTTCTGGCCTGTCGGAGGTTGGAAGTCTCAGTTTAGCGCCGGTCAGTGACGGCGTCCCAAAGATTCGACCGCGGTGAGCGGGATGCCCGGGCCGCCGCCCGGGCCGCACGGCGCGCCCGTATTCGACGGCGCTTTCGTGAGTTTCGCGGCTTTTCCCACACGGCGAATAGCCAGGAAAAGTCGCTATGCTGCACCAATGACCTCGACCACGGACCCGCGGCTTGCCGATGACGTGGAGATCGTTCGTCGAGTTCTCGCCCATGTCGACGGCGGGACCACCGATGAAGGCGCTCCGTGGCGCGAGCCCGTGGAAAACTACTTGGACCCACACCGATTCGCTCAGGAGATCGACCTACTGCGGGCGATGCCAAGCGTGTTCGTTCCGTCCGCCGCTATTCCCAATCAGGGCGACCACGTCGAACGAGTGACCTTCGGGGTGCCGCTGTTCGCTGTGCGTGGGCACGATCAACGCGCTCGGGTATTCCGCAACGCATGCCGGCATCGTGGTTTCGCGCTGGTCGAGGACGCGGGGTGTTCCCACGCCCTGGTGTGTCGCTACCACGGCTGGACATATCGCCTGGATGGCTCACTGGCGCACGTCCCGCACGCTGACGCTTTCCCCGATCTGGATATGGCGGCGCGGGGTCTCGTGGAAGTCCCGAGCTATGAGGTCGACGGGCTCATCGTCATAGGTGCGACCTCTCCCGACGGCAACCGCGTGCCGAGACCCGATGCTGACGACGCGATGGCCTGGCTGACTAATGGGACAGCATGGCGAGACAAGCTGCTACCAATCGATGGGGTCCTGTCCGTCGAGTCCTATCAACTAGCCATCAATTGGAAGGTTCTTGTCGAGCAGTTCTTGGAGGGCTACCACATCCGGTGGACTCATAAGGAAACCCTTCCCCACCTGTACGACAACCTCACGGTGATCGAGACGTTCGGCCCGAATTCCCGTGTTACGTTCCCGTACTGCGAAATTGAGCAGCTCCGGGACCGTCCGGAAGCGACCTGGGTGGGACGTCTGCCCGCGACATTCGTGTATCACCTGTTCCCCAACGTCATAGTCGGGGCGTTTCCACCACTAGCGCAGGTGGTCGTTATCGACCCGGTAGATGTAGGTCACAGCGAAGTTATTTACTACACGATGACCAGAGCGGATGTGGCCAGCAGAATTCCGCTCGACGTGGAGCCGCCCGACCCTGCGGAGTTAGCCGACTACATCAGCCGCGTTGTCGCGGAGGATAACGCGGTGTCGGCGGGCGTACAGCGTGGATTTCGTGCGGGTGCGAACAAATTCGTCGAGTTCGGCCGGCACGAGAGCGCTATCGGACACTTTCACACCAACCTTCGCGACCGTCTGGGGCACTTTTAACCCGCATTGCCCGAAAGGGCGTCTTTTCCGCACTCTTATGGTCGAAATCTGATCGGGTTGTTCGCATTTCGCCGCCGCTTGCCGACCAGCCCGTGTCTCGCCAGCCGCGCGGATCGGCGCCGCCGCTCAACCCGTCTCTATTCGAGTGACCGATCCGACAGGTCACCCACCCGAAAGTACGTATTCGCGACGGGCAAGTGCTGCTACTATTAACGCCACGGTCGGGCGGCCGACCGGTTCTTGCGTCAGTTCCTACACCCCACTTAGGACCGCACCGCATGGACATGCCGATCCGCAAAACCAATACTCTCGATGGCGCCAACTGGCATTCGCCGCCGGGCTGCCACCGAAGAATCTCCCCCATTGTGGGCGTGTCGCTGACGACACAATGACATACACACTGGAGTAACGCCCAGGAAGGAATTAGAACTGTCTTCACGCTTCCTCACTGACGAAGAAATCCGAAAGTTCAGCCGTGACCTTCGGATACTCCTCGCAACCAATGGCACCCTCACCCGGACTCTCGGCATTGTCGTGAATGACGAGATCTATACGGAGATTGTCGACCAGGATATTCATGCTTCCGCTCCGGAAATGAGCAGCACCGAGCAGCATTTCAATGGCCGAACGATTCGCCGCAAAGTGTTACTCAGAGGCCGGTCCTCGGGAAAAGTGTTTGTGGTCGCGGAGTCAGTTATTGCCATTGATATCGTGCCATCAAAATTGGTCGACAATTTGATCGAGATGGATGGGCCGATTGGAGAATCCATATTGGCCAACGGTATCGAGATATTCAAAGAGACACCAAAGTTCTGGATGGATAAGCTGCCCGACTGGTCAAACCTCGAAGGATGTGAGGACATGAGTCAGGAAGTGATCACGCGTCAATATCGCATGACCATCCGCAGCCAGCCGGCCATCGTTATTACCGAATACTTCCCCCAAAGCGCATTCATTGACACCGACGAGACGGCGACCGTCAGCGGCGAAGGTAACGGCGCTGAAGTTGACATGGATATCTGCGATTGCTCTTGCAAAGAGGCGGTACGACAGCAAATGGCGGGCCGCTAATTAGTATGATTCATCCGCTTTTATGTCACGAGCGGTAGCTGACTAATGCAAATCGGAAACGTAGCAAGAGTACTGGCCGAACGGTCATTGGAAGCTGGATGGCACGACTCGCCTGCCTACTATGCTCCGAACCCCGTAACTCATAGACAAATCCATGACGGTGCGCTGCGTCTCGCGGCAGCGCTCGGTGTCCGCGGGCTTTCCCGCGGAGATCGCATTCTATTGTGCCTCCCCGACTCGGTGGACCTGGTGCAACTGTTGTTGGCCAGTTTGGCTCGCGGGATTTTGGTGTTTATCACCAACCCCGAACTCCGTTCCGAAGACCACACATTTGTCGAGCGCGATACCGAGCCAGCGCTTGTCGTCACCTCGTCCGCCCTGCGCGGCCGATTCCAGCGGTCGACCGTTGTGGAGGCAGCAGAGCTGTGGTCGGACGCGACCCGAGTCGAGCCGGCAGACTACGAGAACCTAAGCGGCGACGCCGTTGCATACGCGACGTATACCTCTGGTACGACGGGTTCACCCAAGGCCGCGATTCATCGGCATGCCGATGTCTTGACGTATGTCGAAGCGATGTGTCGCACCGCATTGCGGCTCTCTCCCGGGGACGTCGCGCTGAGTAGCGCCCGCATGTATTTCGCGTACGGCTTGGGTAATTCGGTGTGGTTTCCTCTTGCGACGGGCAGTGCAGCGGTCATCAACTCGTCGCCGATCAGCCCGGAGGCAGCGGCCGAGCTCAGTGCGAGATTTAGACCGACGGTGCTTTATGGTGTGCCCACTTTTTTTGCAAGAATTGTCGACACCTGCTTGCCCGATTCATTCCAGTCGGTCCGCCGCCTGGTATCAGCCGGCGAGGCGCTTGAGCTCAGCCTGGCTGAACGCCTTCTGGATTTCTTCGGCGGCATTCCGATCCTTGACGGAATAGGCTCGACCGAGGTCGGACAAACATTTGTGTCGAATACCGTCGATGACTGGCGTCTGGGAACCTTGGGAAAGGTTCTTCCCCCCTATGAGATTCGCGTGGTGACGCCGGACGGCAGCACTGCCGGACCCGGGGTCGAAGGGAACCTATGGGTTCAGGGGCCATCGATCGCGGCGGGCTATTGGAATCGGCCGAATGATCCCCTCGCCTTGAATGGAAGTTGGCTCGACACCGGCGATCAGGTATTTATCGATCCTGACGGATGGGTTAGGTACAGTTGTCGCGCCGACGACATAGAAATTGTGGGCGGCTTCAACATTAATCCAAACGAGGTCGAGCGGCTCATTCTTGAGGATGAGCAGGTGGCTGAGGCCGCGGTTGTCGGAGTAAGGGAATCCACGGGCGCGTCGGCGCTACAGGCGTTTCTGGTTCCCAATGACGGAGCATCCCTCGACGATGCGGCTATTGCCGAGATATACCGTCGATTGCGCAGCCAACTGTCTTCGTTCAAAGTCCCGCACAGATTCGCCGTTACACAGCAGCTCCCTCGGACCGCGACCGGGAAATTGATTCGAAGCGATCTTCGCGCCGAAATTCCGGCAAAACCGATTTGGCAGGTCTCCTCTGTGACGCCTTCGCCAGACATAGCGGAGCTGGGCACAACATCGGCTGGGAACATCGAGACTGCGGATATAGGCCGCCGAGGAATGAAGCTGCACGAGCAATTCAAAGCGTGGCAGCGACAGCGCTACCAACTCTTGGCGGACACCGTTGGCCTCGAGGTCGCAACGATGCTGGGCCAACCCGATGCTCGGTCGGTAGATACCGAACTCGCCTTCTCAGAACTGGGTTTCAGTTCACAGATGACAGTCGAGCTTCGCAATCGGCTGGCAGCTGTGACTGGCCTGCAACTGGCTGACACGGTCGGTTGGGACTACGGCTCGGTGTCAGAGCTGGCTACCTACTTGGAGGCTGAGCTTTCTGGTCGTGCCAGCCCGACGGCTGCGCTGCCGGCTCCGGCCCGGGTGGACGAACCCATCGCGGTGGTGGGGATGGCGTGTCGGTTGCCGGGTGGGGTGGATT